>NZ_CAKLBO010000011.1:0-144470 GCF_920984695.1 Pedobacter sp. Leaf132
TAGGTCGGTGCCAAATCTTAAAAGAAGAGCCTTGTAACAATTGTTGCAAGGCTTTCTTTGTTTATAAGCTTTTTTGCACAACGATGGGACTTGTGAGTCTAAAGTTCAAAGTTCAAAGTTGAAAGTTCAAAGTTGAAAGTTCACTGTAACTAAAAGAGCCGGAATAACGCCCGCAGATTGGTAGGAATTGCGCAGATAAATACAAATGGTTCTTATCATCTAAGGCATCTGAGGGCATCTTAGTATGATAGTGAAGAGCACTGGTTGCCTATGGAAATGAGTGATGCTTTATATTCATTGCTGCAATAGGATTAGCAGGAATTGTGTACATAAACCCAAACGATTTTACCATCTAAGGCGTCTGAGAACAGCTAAGGTTTCAATGTCGAAGAATTTGTTAATCTGGTATTGGCGTTGAAACTGTTCAACGAAGCAGCTGACCAGGCCAGCTAAACCTGATGGCGTGGAAATCCTTTTTGAGTGCACAAGCTTTTTCAAAACTTCTGCTGCCAATCATCAAAAAGATTGGAACAACAGCAGGGCTGGATGGACCGATGAAAAACCAGCTTTCGTTTTCAAAACATTATAGCGTTATACACTTATTTGGATTTGCTTTATGACGGCTAAAGTGCTAGAAAATTTTAATTCGATATATTAAATTTTGATTTAAGTAATATTTAAAACTCATTAGTCTCAATTGTGTTAATATTATAAGGTTTCCATAATATTTGGTTATCTTTGCGGATACAATATATAAGATAAATAATGAGTTTTTTTGCAGATAAGAGAAGGGAAGTAATGACGCATATTGAAAAATATATGCTGGAATCTATGGGAAGTTATTTAAAGCCGATTGATACAAATTGGCAACCATCTGATTTCTTACCTGATTCTACAAGCGAGACTTTTTATCAAGATGTAAGAAACTTACGTGAGAATGCGAAGGATCTTTCATACGATTTAGTTGCTGTTTTAATCGGCGATACTATTACCGAGGAAGCTTTACCTACTTATGAATCTTGGTTGGCAATGGTTGATGGACACAGTCGTGATGAAGAAGGTGGTTGGATGAAGTGGGTTAGACATTGGACTGCTGAGGAGAACAGACATGGTGATTTGTTAAACAAATACTTATATCTTTCTGGAAGGGTTGATATGCGCCAGATGGAAATTTCGACCCAATATCTTATTGCTGATGGTTTCGACATTGGAACGGGACATGACCCCTACAGAAATTTTATTTACACCAGTTTCCAGGAATTGGCAACAAATATTTCACATAGAAGAGTTGCATCTTTAGCGAAGAAAGATGGTGATACCTTACTATCAAAAATGTGTGGTGTAATTGCTTCTGATGAAGCTCGTCATGCTAAGGCGTATAAAGATTTTATGAATCGAATTTTTGAAGTTGACCCTAATGAGGCAATGATAGCTTTTGAAGATATGATGCGTAAGAAGATTGTAATGCCTGCACACTTTCTTCGTGAAGTAGGTTTGAAAATTGGTCAAACTTTTGGACATTTTACAGATGCAGCACAGAGATTAGGTGTTTATACTGCTGTTGATTATGTTGAAATTATGCAGCAATTAATTGTTGATTGGAATGTTGAAGGTATGCGTGATTTAGACGAGGCCGGTGAGAAAGCCCGCGACTACATTATGAATTTACCTGGAAGGCTTTTACGCGTTGCAGAGCGCATGAAAAACCCGACTATTGATTATAAGTTTAGCTGGATAGCTGGGTAAACACTTGAGAGATAACAAAGGCCACGATTTAATCGTGGCCTTTTTGTTCTACATATTTCTTCTGTATTGTCCGCCTACTTCGTAGAGAGCGTTACTAATTTGCCCGAGTGAGCAAATTTTGCAAACTTCCATAAGGTGTTCAAATATATTTTCGCCGGCTATTGCTGCTTTCTGCAGTTGTTTAAGGATAGCATCTGAACTTTCTTCGTTTCTCTTTTGGAAAGATTTAAGGGTTTCAATCTGGTATTGTTTTTCCTCTTCTGTAGCTCGGATTACCTCGCCAGGAACAATTGTTGGAGAGCCATTTTTATTCAGGAATGTATTAACACCAACAATGGGATATTCTCCTGAATGTTTTAACGTTTCATAGTACAAGCTTTCTTCCTGAATTTTACCTCGCTGGTACATAGTTTCCATTGCGCCTAAAACGCCTCCACGGTCGTTAATTCTTTTGAATTCGGCCAGAACTGCATCTTCAACTAAATCTGTTAATTCTTCTATGATAAAAGCTCCTTGCAGTGGATTTTCATTTTTGGCTAATCCTAACTCTCTATTAATAATGAGCTGAATGGCCATCGCCCGGCGTACAGATTCCTCAGTAGGCGTGGTAATGGCTTCATCGTAAGCATTTGTATGTAGGGAATTACAGTTATCATATATAGCGTATAATGCCTGCAAAGTTGTACGGATATCGTTAAAGTCTATTTCCTGGGCATGTAATGAGCGGCCAGAAGTTTGAATGTGATATTTCAACTTTTGAGAACGGTCGTTTCCTTTGTATTTATTTTTGATTGCTTTAGCCCAAATTCTCCTTGCTACACGACCGATAACTGCGTATTCAGGATCGATTCCATTTGAGAAAAAGAAGGAAAGGTTCGGTGCAAAATCATCAATATGCATGCCTCTGCTTAAATAATACTCTACAAATGTAAATCCATTACTAAGGGTAAAGGCCAACTGAGAAATTGGATTCGCACCAGCTTCGGCAATATGGTAACCTGAAATTGAGACCGAATAGAAATTTCTTACCTTTTCATCGATAAAGTATTTCTGAATATCACCCATCATTCTCAGCGCAAATTCTGTTGAGAAAATGCAGGTATTTTGTGCCTGGTCTTCCTTCAAAATATCAGCTTGAACGGTGCCTCTTACTGAACTTATGGCATAAGCTCTGATTTTTGAGTAAACATCTGCAGGTAAAACCTGGTCGCCGGTAACGCCTAAAAGCATTAAACCTAAACCACTATTGCCTTCGGGAAGTTTACCATTATAAGTTGGTCTAACAATTTTTTTAGATTGATAAATAGAAGTGATTTTTTTATCAATTTCATCTTCTAAACCATTTTCGATAATGTACTTTTCACATTGCTGATCAATGGCTGCATTCATGAAAAAACCCAATAATATTGGAGCGGGACCATTTATCGTCATCGATACAGAAGTAGATGGAGCGCATAAATCGAAACCCGAATAAAGTTTTTTAGCATCATCTAGCGTGGCAATACTTACACCTGAATTTCCAATTTTACCATAAATATCCGGACGGATGTGCGGATCTTCACCATATAATGTAACTGAATCAAAGGCTGTTGACAGTCTATGCGCTGGTTGACCTAAGGAGACATAGTGAAATCTTTTGTTTGTTCGTTCTGGACCACCTTCACCCGCAAACATCCTGGTTGGGTCTTCTCCATCTCTTTTTAGAGGAAACACTCCG
The DNA here is from genome assembly GCF_920984695.1 of Pedobacter sp. Leaf132. Classification (NCBI taxonomy): domain Bacteria; kingdom Pseudomonadati; phylum Bacteroidota; class Sphingobacteriia; order Sphingobacteriales; family Sphingobacteriaceae; genus Pedobacter; species Pedobacter sp. Leaf132. The sequence goes on from NZ_CAKLBO010000011.1 coordinate 3,464, forward strand.
GCAGCATAAGGAAATTCTCCGGGAAGATTCTCTGTAAGTAACCATTTAAGTATATCTCCCCAATCTTCATATCGTGGTAGCGAAACTTTAGGAATATTCAGTTTCGATAGCGATTCGTAATAAAGCGGTTGCTTAATTTCTTTATCCCGTACTTTGTAGATAAAGAATTCTTCTTTATAGCTTCGTTTAGTTTCTGGCCATTGGCGAAGTAATCTTTTACATTCACCATCTAATTGCTCTTCAAAGAATGTGTAAGCTTCAGCTAAGCCAGTCCCAATTGCAAGGCTTTTATTTTCTTCAGCTAAATCTATAACACCTTTTAACTGATACATTTTCCTTGCAATTTTAGTTTGCTTATCAACCCATTCGTTGTAGGTTTGGCTGGATTCTGCAATTTCTGCCAGATACCGAATTCTATCGGGTGGAATGATATAAATTTTTTCAGATTGTTCTGAAGTAAGCTCCATTTTCGCATGGAAATCGGTTCCTGTTTTAACTTTTATTTCCTCCATTAAGGCGACAAATAAATTGTTCATTCCAGGATCGTTAAATTGCGATGCCATTGTTCCAAATACAGGAATTTCCTCATCCTTTGCGTCGAAAATATTATGGTTGCGTTTATATTGTTTACGTACATCACGTAGTGCATCCAATGCTCCACGTTTATCGAACTTATTAATTGCAACCAAATCTGCAAAATCAAGCATATCGATTTTCTCCAATTGCGTGGCAGCACCAAATTCGGGAGTCATTACGTAAAGTGAAACATCACAATGTTCGGTTATTTCGGTGTCTGATTGGCCGATGCCTGATGTTTCAACGATAATCAAATCGTAACCAGCGGCTTTGCAAATATCAATGCTTTCCTGAACATTTTTAGAGAGCGCCAAATTTGCCTGTCTCGTTGCTAATGAACGCATATAAACCCTTGGGTTATTTATCGCATTCATGCGAATTCTATCACCTAATAATGCCCCGCCAGTTTTCCTTTTTGAAGGATCTACCGAAATTATAGCTAAGGTTTTATCTTTTACCTCAATTAAAAATCTTCGTACTAATTCGTCAACTAAAGATGATTTACCTGCTCCACCGGTACCCGTGATTCCTAAAATTGGAGCGTTATTGTTGTTAGATAGTTTTTTAAGTTCATCAACAAAGTTCTGAGCGGCAACGGGGTCGTTTTCAGCTACAGTAATTGCACCAGCAATTGCTTTGATATCTTTATTCTGAATATCAGCCAGTTCATCTTTAATTTCTGTTTTAGTTACAAAATCGGTTTTTTGCAACATATCATTAATCATTCCCTGTAAACCCATTCTTCTGCCATCATCAGGAGAATAAATTTTAGAAATACCGTAAGCCTCCAGTTCTTCTATTTCTGAAGGAAGGATTACGCCACCGCCACCTGCAAATATTTTGATATGCCCTGAACCGCGTTCCTGAAGTAAATCGAACATGTATTTAAAGTACTCAATATGACCGCCTTGATAAGAAGTCATGGCGATTCCCTGAACATCTTCCTGGATGGCACAGTTTACCACCTCATCTACAGACCGATTATGTCCTAAATGAATAACTTCTGCACCTGACGATTGTAGAATTCTACGCATGATGTTTATGGTTGCATCATGACCATCAAAAAGTGAGGCAGCTGTTACGAATCGGATTTTATTTTTAGGCTTATATATTTCTACTTGTTGCATATTGCAGTGTTTAGAGAAGAACTCAATCTCTCAAATTATATCTGGTGTATGCAAATGTAAGAATTACTTATTACGTGGTTATTTTATTAATAGAATTGATACTCATTATAAATAAAAAAGCCACCTAGTATGGTGGCTCAATTTTATTTGTTTGTGATTTCTGTTATTGGTTCTCCAACCGTACCATTTGGCATTTGAATGTGCAATAGCGCTGCCAGTGTTGGCGCAATATCTGTCATATAATGAGTTTTATTGGTTGCACCGGGCTTAATACCCCAACCCATAAATACTAATGGAATATGTGCATCATAAGGATTCCAGTTTCCGTGAGTAGTACCGGTACTGCTTCCGTTAAACCAATTAGGATTTAAAATGTAATATAAATCTCCGCTTCGGCGGGCATTATAGCCGTTGGTAATCATTCTTTTCTGTACTTCTGGGATTGTGGCCAAAGAAACTCTAGATACATCAACTACGTTTGCAAAGCCATCTAATCTTTTCAAAAATTCTATAGAAGCTGCCTTAATTACATCAAAACTGATGTTTAAATTGTCTGTTTTATCGTGGTCAAAATGAATTTGGTTGTTCATTGATTTTAGAACCACATTATTTACTTTAAATTTTTCGTTTAAGAATGCATTTAATTTGAACACAATATCTCTATCACTTACAATGCCCGCCGGAAGTTTATTTTCTTTCATAAAACCTGGTACGTGAGCAACAGCATGGTCTGCACTTAAAAATATAGTATAGTTTCCTTTACCTACTTTTTTATCCAAATAATTAAAGAAATCCTCAAAATCTTTATCTAAACGTAAATAGGTATCTTCAAGTTCTACCGAATTTGGTCCGTAAGCATGGCCAATGTAATCTGTTGATGAACAACTAACTGCCAGGAAATCTGTAACATTGTCTTGTCCTAAATCTTCTGATAAAATTGCAAGTTTAGCTAAATCCAAGGTAATGGTGTTACCGTATGGTGTACTTCTTATCGCATCAAAATTTTTATCAATATTTTGAGTTAAAAGGTGAGTGAAGGTACTGTTTTTACCTTCGTAATTTTTTTCATCAGCTGTGCTGCTTGTATAGGTGTTGATTGGATATAATGTTTCCCAATTTTTAGCATAAAATTTATTTGCAAGCTTCATTTTATTGTAATCAGCAATCCACATCGGAACTTCTTTCATATAATAACTACTCGTAATCCAGTTGCCTGTGCTGCCTTGGTACCAATAAGCTGCGTTAGCTGCATGACCAGCCGGCAGAATAGAACCTCTATCTTTTAGTGAGATGCCAATAACCTTTCCTTTGAAATTTGTAGCCAAGCGTAATTCATCCGTAATGGTTGTGGTAAGCATGTTTTTTGGCGACATATTACCTTCTGAAGATGGCGTGCTCCCAACGGTTACAACGGTAGAATCTTCAGTGCAATAAACATTTTTCTTCGTTTCAGCATCGTACCAATCGTTGCCAATAATACCATGAACCGCCGGAACTGAACCCGTGTAAATTGTTGTATGGCCAACCGCTGTATAAGTTGGTGTATACGGGATTAATGTGTTTTCTACAGAAAAACCTTCATTTATTAATCTTTTAAAACCACCGTTTGAGTACCTGTTGTAAAATCGGTAAAGATAATCCCAACGCATCTGATCAACCACTAAACCAACAACTAATTTTGGTCTTGCAACTTCAGCTGGATAGGCTTTGGCTGCACTGGCTGGCGTTTTTTTTGTTTGGGCGGATGCAAAAGTTTGAGAGAGTAACGATAGGGAAAGAAATAAACACGAAATTTTCTTCATTATATATTAGTTTAAAGGCTAAAAGTAAGTATTTTAATATGAAGCGCTTTTGAAGTTTTTGTAAAGTTTTTATATCGCTTCGGCAACTACAAACGTGCTGCCACCTATAAATACCAAATCATTCTCTTTTGCTGCTGAAATGGCTGCATTTTTAGCCTCGATAACTGAATTGTAGCCATTTCCAATCAAATTAAAAGTATAAGCTTGCTGTTTAAGTTCTACTGAATCTAAACCTCTTTCTATATCAGGTTTGCAAAAATAATAGGTGGCATTACATGGCATAAGCGATAAAACCTTTGTTATGTCTTTATCTTTAACCATGCCGAAAACAATATGGAGTTTTTGGTACGGCGTATTATCGATATTTTTGATAACTTCAGTTATGCCGGCTTCGTTGTGCCCTGTATCGCAAATTACTAAAGGATTTTTGCGTAAAGTTTGCCACCTTCCTTGCAATTGGGTGAATTTTTTAACATTTTTCAGTCCATCGTAAAGCGCTTCATCATCTATATTGAAGTTAGTATTTTCATTTAAAACTTCGATAGTTTTAACAACAGCCAAAATATTTTTGGGTTGATAAAGACCAGTCAAATCGCATTGTAAATTTTTGTATTTGATTTTGTTTTGGTTTAAAATATTTAAAGAAAGCTTGTTGTTTTTAATTTCAATATTTTCTGTTTGAAGGGTTTGGTCAGCAAAATGTATTGGAGCATTTTCATCTTTCGCTTTGCGGATAAAAACAGGTTCAGATTCTAATTGAGATTCACCAATAACTACAGGGATACCTTTTTTAATAATACCTGCTTTTTCGCCAGCTATTTCGGTTAGCGTGTTACCAAGCATATTGGTATGGTCGAGGCTGATGTTTGTAATTACAGAAATTTCTGGTGTGATAATGTTTGTAGAATCTAATCGCCCGCCTAAACCAACTTCTATAACTGCAATATCTACTTCATGTTTAGCAAAATATTCAAAAGCCATTGCTACTGTAACTTCAAAAAATGAGGGTTCAACTTCCTCTATTAACTTTTTATTATGTTGAACAAAATTTTTTACATCTGCTTTGCCCATCATTTTTCCGTTGATGCGAATGCGTTCACGAAAATCTTTTAGGTGAGGAGAGGTATAAAGTCCGGTTTTGTAACCTTGCGCTTGTAAAATTGAAGCTAACATGTGTGATGTTGAGCCTTTGCCATTTGTACCTGCAATGTGCAGGCTTTTAAACTTACGTTGAGGATTGCCAATAGCTTCACACAATACCAGCGTGTTTGTTAAATCTTTTTTAAATGCTGATGCACCAACTCTGGTAAACATCGGGAGTTTGCTGTATAAAAAATCAAGCGTTTGCTGGTAGTTCATAATTAACATCAAATATAGGCTGACTAATTTTATTATGAAAAGATTATATATGAAAAATGGTCTGTGAGACACAGACCATGAATTAAATATTATAATTTATAAATGTTATTAGAGATACATGTAATTGTTTAAAGATTATATATGAAAAATGGTCTGTGAGACACAGACCATGGATTAAATATTATAATTTATAAATGTTATTAGAGATACATGTAATTGTTTAAAGATTATATATGAAAAATGGTCTGTGAGACACAGACCATGGAATTAAATATTATAATTTAAAAATGCTCTGAGATAACAGACCATCAGCTACTTTAGTTTAAATTGATATTTTAATTTACTTTGAAGTTAAATACAACTACACCAGTTTGACTTTCATTTCCAATATCAGATTTGCTTAAACTAGAACTCATAATTGCCTGTATACATTTATTAACTAATTCGGTATCAGTAATTGTAGAGCCTTTTAATTCTTGCCTGGCACTCGTAATGTTACCAGATTTATTGAAACTAATTCTTATAACGATTTTTCCTCTGGTTTGACCATCGTCTTTCGGTGTAACCAAATTGGAAAAACGCCTTAAAGGTATTGGTGTATTGCCAAAACCTGAGCCTCCTTCGCCATAATTATTTGCTAATGGATCTCCATTAACAGAACCTTGATTACCAGGTGTGCTACCTGTACCATCGCCGCCGCCCTGGCCAGTGCTTTTCTTGCCTTTATACAATGCATTCTGGTTTATTGTTGGTTTACTAGGCTTTTCTTCTGTTGCAGTAGTTGGTGTTTTGGCAGCTGTTTTAGTAGGCTTAGTATTTACACTAATGGCATCTTCGGTATTTTGCGTCTGAATTTCCTTATCGCCGGTTTCAACAGCTGTATTCTCTGTCACTTTTTCTTCGGGCACAACCTTATCCGGTGCTTTATTATTAGCGTTCGGGTCGGCAGAAGGCTCTTCGATACTCGTGTAATCATCGCCCATGCCTTCGGCTGCAGTACCATAATTTACAACCATGCCACCCATCCCAAATTCTTCAGGCGGTTCAAAAGAATTTATCACAATTAAAAAGCTAATTGCAAGCAAAACAGCCATAATTCCTGTAGAAATGGCAATGGCTTTTGGATAATTATTTTCTTCTGTGGTATTCATTATTTTTTAGGCTCTACCGCTAATACAAGCTTTAATCGCAATTTATTGGCTACATCATAAGCAACCATTATATTTTCTGCCGGAACGTTTTTAGCTACATATAAAATGATAGTCATATCTGGTGCAGCCTTTTGGTAAGCCTCGATAGATGCTTGCAAACCTTCAGCAGGCACAGCTTTTTTATCAACGAAATAATTAAACTTTTCGTCTATGCTTACCGTTACAGCTTTCTTAGCTGTAGATTGTTGTCCGCTAGAAGATTGTGGAAGTAATAATTTAACAACCTGCGGATTTACTACAGCCGATGCCAGTAGAAAAAACAGCATCAGGAAAAACATAATATCGTTTAATGCCGATGTATGAACTTCTACCGAGCCTCTTGTTCTTTTTCTTAAATTCATTATTTACCTGGTTCTTCTAATAAATCAATAAAATCGATGGCATCAGTTTCCATTTTAAGGATAATTTTTTCAACCATAATATTTAAGATGTGGTATAATACATAAGCGATAATACCAATAATTAATCCGGTAGCCGAAGTAATCATCTTTGTATATAAACCACCAGAAATTGTTCCAATTTCAATTGCTCCCTTAATAGATACCTGGTGAAAAATTGTAATTACCCCAACAATTGTACCTACGAAACCAAGCATTGGTGCAATACCTGCAACAATACCTAAAATGCTGATGTTTTTTTCAAGTTTAGAAACCTCAAGTTTTCCAACATTTTCAATAGCACCTTCAATATCTTTTATCGGGCGACCAATTCTCCTTAATCCTTTTTGTAACATACGAGATAGGGGAGAATTGTTATTTCTTAACAAAGCCATCGCACCATCTAAATTACCAGATTGAATGTATTGTCTGATTTGAACCATTAAATTTGATTCATCTTTAGTTGCTTTTTTAATAGTTAAATAACGCTCAACAAATATAACCAAAGCCAAAAAAGCTAAAAATGCCAATGGAATCATTACCCATCCGCCTTTAAACAATAAATCAATAAAGTGTAGCTCTTCAGCGGGTTGTGTTAAAGCCTGGTTAACCGCGTTTGCTGTGTCTTGTAATGCTTGTGTGGTATCCTGAATTAATAAAGTTATCATTTTATGGTGTGTTGTTTACTTGAATTATGTCTAGTTCTTTAATTTTTATTTTTTTCGCAAGTAAAGGTCTTTGAGTACGTGCTTCTGCTTCAGTTTTAAATGATGCAATGCTCACCTTTTTTAACTTCCCGGGTAAATTGGCAATTTTAGCATTTAAGCCATATCGCTCCATTTGTTTTATAAAAAGCTTCGCCTTACTTTCTGATTGGAAAGAAGCCGCAATTACATCAAATGTTGCACTTGCCGAATTATTAACAACAGTTGTTATTTCCTTTTTTACTGCCGATGGAGGTTTAATTCCAATAGTCTGCGTTTTTTTTGCAGAATCAATTAAATTTTCAACCTGATTTGCTTTTAAAATACTGTCAGTTTTTGCTACAGAATCTTGTTTTAATTGGCTACTGTCTACAGCAATAATTTTTTCAGTTGTATCGGGTTTAACTGCAGTTGAATCTGCAATTGCACCTTTTTGTGAACCAAACCATTCTGGCTTAGCAAAGTAAATAATCCCTACTGCAATTACTAAAACAATTAATCCAATCCATATACTTGGCCATATAGATTTTTCTTCTTCAGCAATAACATTTTCAATCATTGGGTCGTGGCCAAAGCGATTCGGATGCTCTGCATGCTGTTCTTTAATAAATTCAGGCGCTTCGATTATATGTTCTTCATCAGCTATCGTTTCTGGTTCTTCTAAATTTATAAAGGTTTTAGGCACTTCAGATTCTGGCTGATGTCCAAAACGATTAGGATGCTCTTCGTGTTGCTCTTTTATAAATTCAGGAACTTCAACTTCTTCAATGCTTTTACTATGTGATAAAGTATTTTTTAAATCGTCCTTAACTTCATCAAGCTCAATATTTTCAATTTCTGGTGATGGATGTACAGTTTTTATTTCCTCTTTATGATGCGTTGGCGCTTCTGCGATTTCATCATATACCTTATCATCCTCATTTATATCTTCAACTTCAGTTTCTAAATTTTCAATAGAAACTTGATCATTCTTTAAAATATTATCTTCAGATGGTTGAGTTTCTTTAACTTTTGGCAATCCAAAATATTCAGAACCCAATACCACATTTTCTGAAGGTTCAAAACTTAAACCTTCATGTTCCGTAAAATATAATCTTCCAATATTTTCAAGTTCAGCTTCATGTTCTTCCTCTAATTTCGTATTCGTTTCTTCTACAAATTTTGAAACGTAATATGCCGCACTATCCTTTGATATATTTCTTTTCTCTGCAATATAATTAACAAGTAGCGCTTCATCTTTTACTTCTTTATTAAACTCTAAAGTGTATCCCGGAGGAAGAAAAGATTGTTTTTCCTTATCGTATCTGCCAGCAAATTTCTTTTTATAGAAAGTACCTAAACCGGTTATGCCGATTGAGTTTTGTTGCCTGAGGAGTTCTGAAAGGTATAATAAGATGTCCATTCGGGTAAAATTAGCGTTTTATTCTAAATCAGCATAATATAATTAATGCATTAGAAAGAATAGCTTAAGCCTCCAAAAATATTAAAACCGTTTACCTGATAATATAAATATCTGCTGTAGTTAGTATTTAGCAAGTTGTTAGCTTTTGCAAAAACTGCAAATTTTTTGTTAATGCGGTAATCTGCACCAATGCCTAAATCTACAAAACCCTTAACTGTAACAATAGATTCGATAGATGGGTTTGGCATTAAATATGCTGCCGGAGCAACCGGTTGTTGAATATTTATTTTTGCTTTTACATCATCCTGAATTACAACACCTGCATTAAAACTTAATTTTTTATTGTAATTATAAACTAAGTTTGAGCTTACTTTTAAACCTGGTTTAAACCAACTGTAAGTTTCCTGGGCAGGTTTGTAATCATCAACATTTAATTTACCTGTCCACTTTAGTGCATCACTCACTTGAACAGAAATTTCACCTTCTAAGCCGGTAATTTTGGCCGTTCCGAAATCATAAATCACATCAAATTTATTAAACTCACCAAAGTTATTAACGAACAAAGGCATATCTTCTAATTGTTTAATGTAGAAACGGGCTTTATAACCAAATCCAGGTCCGCCTGTGCCTTTTACACCCGCACTTAGGCTTAATTTTTCTACTGTATTTTTAATATTCACATTCGTATTTAACCATGGATTTTCATCAGAAAAACTTTTTAGCGAATTGCGGTTTACATCGCCTTTAACTTCTCCAAAAACCTGTAAATAATCTGGAATTAAAGTAAAATCTGCTGTTACCGCCGGGAAAATTCTTGAGCGGCTATTTGTACCAAATTCCTGCACTAAATTAACACCGGCAGTTACTTTTGCACCTTTAACTTGCAAACGGATGTAAGGATTTAAGCGGAATATGTTATTACCGATATTTGTAGAAATATCTTTTGTGTTGCCAAACTCTGTTGCAGCGGCTAAACCTAAATTTAAAGAACTAATTCTTTTATTCAGATATCCGTTTAAAGTAATATAACTTTCCTGAGCCTCTAATCTATCATTTAACAAATATGCATTAGCTTTTAAAGCGTAGCTGAAATCTGTTTCAGATTCTTTATAGTTCTTCACCAGTTCGCCTTCAGCTTCAATAAGCGTAAAAGCTTGTTTTTCGGGGTTTGGATTTAAAAATGGGCGAGTATCATCTATACCATAAAAATATACGCCATTGCGTTCTAAATTTACTCGTCCGCTAACGGTATTTTCTTCTAAAATACTTCTGCCGAAAAGGCTTAATTGTTGCGAGCTGCTATTTTGCTTATTTAATTTTCCTTCCTGACTAAAATGCTTAAAATATCCACCAAGTTGAAGGGCTTCATCTCTGCCATTGTTAATGTACACTTCACCTAATAAAGTAGAAAGCGAACCAAAACCGCCTTTAACGTAATTATTTATTAATTCGGTTTGTTTTTCATCAACTAAAGCTTGTGCCTGAAGCTTTTGTATGTCACTATTGATTTCTAATTTTCTATCGGTAACACTGTAATTTAATCTGGCTTTATATGTTTTTACATCATCCAAATTTGGGCTACGTCTTAATTTTACGGCTTCAGCCAAAATCGGCTTGTACGGGCGAACAACTTCAATTTCTTCGCTAACCGTTGCTTTCTCTTCTTGCTTTTTTTCCTGGGCCTGAACTGTCATTAATCCCGCAGAAAGAAAAAATAGTGAGCTGTATATATATTTAATCGACTTCATAATTTTATTTCTTCGGAGTTATTTTTTCTAATTTTTGCTTTGCTGTTGGAATGATATCATCGTTTTTATTATCGTAATTATCGATGATACTCAATAGCGTACTTTTTGCCTGTAAATTATCTTTTAATGCAACGTAATTATCTGATAAAAGAATGAAAGCTTTGGCAACCCAATAGTCATAAGAAGCCATATTGTTTATCAAATCGAAACATGTTTTGCTCGAAGTTTTATAATCACCTTTTGTATATTCTAAAAATGCAAGGTTGTATTTTGCTTCTGCTGCCGCGATGGTTTTGGTACTTGCCACAACATTTTTAAATTCTTTAACGGCTGTAGTGGTATCGCCTTTTAATAAATAAGCTTTACCAGCAAATAAACCTGAGCTATTTTTTTCTTCTTCAGATGCTTTTTCAGATTCTTTGGTTAACTGCGCATATTTAAGCATATCATCAGGCGCATTTAAAGCGGTGTAAGCTTTTAATAAATTGTTAATTGCGTAAGAATAATGCGCTTTATAATCTGTTGTAGTTTCTAATCTTTTTAAGTAAACGATTGCCTCATTGTATTTTTTCTGATCCAGATACAACTTAGAAATACTTAATAACGATCTCTCTGTATAGTCGCTTGTCCAGTCATTTAAAATAAATTCATAATCCTTAATAGCATCTTCAGGTCTGCCCATTTTTACTAAAGATTCTGCTCTGATAAATTTCCCTTCCTTATCATGGATTGGTTTCGGGAATTTATCGAAATAGGCATTAATTGCTTGAAAAGCACCATTAGCATCGCCTTTTAAATACAAGTTATTTGCTGCCGCGAAAACAATATTATCTTGTTCGCTATTTGAGTAATTTCCTAATGGAGTTGTGCCTGCATAAGAAATAAATCCATTTGCATCGCCTTTATCTACATAAATATTTTTGATAGATTCCATTGCTTGCTTAGCTTCATCAGCACTTGGATAATCGCGAATTACTTTTTTGAAAGATTCTAAAGCCGCATCATCCTGATCTTGATTATATTGAACCAAACCAATGGTTACCAATGCTTTTGGCACATAGCTGCTGCGTGGATATTTTGCAACCAATTCTACCAAATCCGATTTAGATTTATCAAAATCGCCTTTATTAAAATATGTGTAAGCGGTTTCGAAGCCAGCATCATCTGCATAATTAGAATTAGGAAATTGCTTTAATAAAGCCTGCATGGTTGCAATTTTGGTATCGTACTGATTTTCCAAACCTTGAATCATACCTTTTTGAAAAAGTGCATAATCTTCTGCACTGGTTTTTCTGCTGATGATTTTATTGTAGTTGTTCATTGCATCGCCATAGCTTTTATTCACGAAATATGAATCGGCTAAACGAATCGTTGCATCATCAATTGTTTTTTGGTCTTTATCGTTACCAGCTAAAAAACGTTCAAAATAAGTGGCAGATTTGCTGTATTTTTCATCTTCAAATGCAGCATAAGCTAATGCATAGTTTGCAAAATTGTAAACGCCTGTTTTGTCAGCATCAGGCATTTTCAAAAACTTCTCGAAAGTAGAAACTGCCTCGCCAAATTTACGTAGTTCATACATCGATTCAGCTTTCCAGTATGTGTTTAGAGCGTTAATCTCATTATCCTCTGGGAATTTTTCTGAGCGCAAAAACATTGATAATGCATTAGGGAAAGCTCTTTCGTTATAAAATTCTAATCCACGGAAGTATGTTACTTTTTGATAAGCTTCTTTTGCTTCTAAATTTTTATCAGGAATAGGCTCTAAAATATCAACTGCGGCCTGGTAGTTTTTTGTTGTTAATAAAACCTCACCTAATAATGTTTTGGCTTCATTAATTTTTCTTGATTTTGGAAATTGCTTTAAAAAGCCTTGTGTAGCCTCCAGAGCTTGTTGATGAAAGTTTAATTCGTAGCTAAGCTTTGCGTAATTTAACCATGATTCTTCCTGAATAATTTTGTCAAAATCTAAACGCGAAGCTCTAAAAAATGCACTTTGCGCTTTTTCTTTGTTATTTAATTGAATAAAAGCCTTGCCCAAAGTATGCATACCATTTTGTAGGTAAACATCATCGCTGTTTAATTTCTCTAAAACGGCAACAGATTCTTTGTACTTCTTATTCTGGAATAATGAATAGCCGTATTGGTAGATGAAAAGGTTATTTTTAGTTTCATTTTTATCTTTTGAATAAAAATCAGCAAAATATTTCTCTGCATTTTTAAACTCAGATTTTGCAAAGTACGATGCCGCAACCAAACTTAACATTTCAGGTTCAAACTGTTGTTTAGTTTTTTGCATAGCAGGTATTGCATAGCTAATTACATCATCATAGCGTTCATCCAGGTAATACATAGATGTTATGTAATACGGATAACTCGCCTCATAAGTTGGAGAACCTTTAAGTTTTTCGAAATTGGCAAGCGCCGTTTTGTATTCTTTGTTCAGGTAGTTTATGTAAGCAAAGTAATAGGTTGCGCTTTCCTGAAATTCACCTTCTTCTTTTTTTACTTTTTCGAAAAGTGGCTCTGCCTTTTCGTAATCTTTTAGTTGAAAATAAGCATAACCTTGCTTAAACTGATATTCGTTTCTTTGCTTGGCCGAAAGGGTAGAAGGATCGGTTTTTTCAAACCACTCTAATGCTTTTTCGTAATTTTTTTGGTTGAAATAAGTTTTTCCAACATAGAAATAAGCGAGTTTAGTGTTTGGATTTAGCGGGTAATCACGAATAAAAGATTGAAATAAACTCTCTGCATCGCTATTGGTTAGTTCTAATGCACAAACAGCTGCATAAAATTTAGCATTTTCTTTTAGTAAGGTTAATTCAGCATTACTTTCAGATTGAGATGAAGGCTTTACACGTACTTGCTCTACCAGCTTAAATTGCTGCGATGCGGCGGTGTATTTCTCATTATATAATAGTTCTAAACCTGTTTGATAGTTTTTGTTGAGGTTTTGCACAGCGCTTACCTGCGCATAACTGCTAAAACTTCCTGCCATTAAAAGCGGAACCAGTAGGTATTTTTTTTTCATTAGTGTATATCTTTTCTCAATGGTAATGAACTTTACAAATCTATTAACAGCATATAACTGCTCTATTGTAATAGTTGCATCGGTTTCAAATTGGGTCGGTACTAAATTATAAATACTATCTATGCTTATCAACAGAAGTAATTAACAACTGTTAATAACACAAGTTTAACGAATGGATTTTCGAATTGTTATGAAGAAAATTGAAATGTGCAAAAAGATGCTTCTTGCCAATCAGTTAAATGCTTTGATTGTTGCATTTGGTAGTTAGTTAACAGTTCGATAACTAATATTAATAAAACAAAAGATTAACCTTGGCTAGCCAGCAAGTACAATACAGCCATTCTAACAGCAACTCCGTTCTCTACCTGATCTAAAATGATAGATTGCTTGCTGTCGGCAACATCGCTGGTAATTTCCACGCCGCGATTAATAGGACCTGGATGCATAACGATAATTTCTTTGTTTAGATTATCTAAAATCTGTTTATTTAAGCCATACATCATGGCATATTCTCTAAGCGATGGAAAGTATTTAATATCCTGACGCTCTAACTGAATGCGCAGCATATTTGCCACATCGCACCAGTTTAAAGCTTTAATAAGGTTGTGTTCTACCTGAACGCCAAGTTGATGAATGTGTTTTGGTATAAGCGTAGTTGGGCCACAAACCATAACTTCTGCACCTAAACGCTGTAAACACAATATGTTAGAAATTGCAACTCTCGAATGTAAAATATCGCCAACAATAACTACTTTTTTTCCGGCAACATCACCAAGTTTCTCACGAATTGAAAAAGCATCTAATAACGCTTGCGTTGGGTGTTCATGTGCGCCATCGCCGGCATTTACAATTTGTGCTTTAACATGTTTGCTCAAAAACTGACCAGCGCCTGCATAAGGATGGCGCATTACCACCATGTCAACCTTCATCGATAAGATATTGTTAACGGTATCTATTAAAGTTTCGCCTTTACTTACCGATGATGACGACGCTGCAAAATTTACCACATCGGCAGAAAGCCTTTTTTCGGCAAGTTCAAAAGATAGTTTTGTTCTGGTAGAGTTTTCGAAGAAAATATTGGCAATAGTAATATCCCTAAGCGATGGGACCTTTTTTATCGGCCTGTTTATCACTTCTTTAAAATTATCTGCAGTTTCGAAAATTAATTCGATATCATTCCGGTTAATATCTTTAATACCTAAAAGATGTCGGGTTGATAGTTTGTCTGCTGCCATTTTCTGCTATTGCTTATCTGATAATAATATAACTTTGTCTTCTCCACCTTCGCTTGCCCAGGTAACCTTAACATGCTGTGCGCTTACGCTATCTACCTGTAATCCAATGTAATCGGGTTCAATTGGTAAATGCCTGCTAAATCTTCTGTCAATTAAAACAAGTAATTCAACCTTTTCGGGTCTGCCGTAGGCCAATAAAGCATCAAGTGCAGCTCTAATTGTTCTTCCGGTCCAAAGTACGTCGTCAATTAAAATAACTTTTTTGCCTTCGATAATAAAATCTATTGAATTGCTGTTGGCCGTTACCAAACCATCTTTTCTACGAAAATCATCTCTAAAAAAGGTAATATCAAGGTTTCCCTTTAAAATTTTCTTTTTCTTTAAAATGGTTTGTAGCTCATCCTGAATCCTGTCGGCTAAAAAAGGACCTCTAGGCTGAATGCCAATTAAAACGGTATTCGAGAAATCGTCGTGGTTTTCAATTAATTGATGGCAAAGCCTCTTAATTGTAATCTGAATTTTTTGTCCGTCAAGAAGTGTTTTCTTTTGCATTGAAGAAGGATTGGGCAAATATAGAGAAAAAGTAGAAAGTTAAAAGTAGAAAGTTAAAAGTTCTTGAGGAAATTGTTGAATCGTTTGATAGCTAAATTGTTATATTTTCTTTCGAAAAGCGAGGTTTGTAGCCTCTGTTTATGTTTCTTCCGGCTGTACACTGTAGCCCTCGTTTCCCTTAGCTCAGGTCCGGTCACTCGGGGCTGCCGTTTCCATCCGGTTTAATTGGCAAAATCTGTAATATAATTAGCGAGTAAAAGCCTACGCAACCACTTCCGAATTTACATCGACATTAATTAGATTCAATAATTTATTGTTCAAGCTTTTTGCAATCTGATGGTTTCCATCTCCAATTTGCTTCCCATCAATAAAAGAAACCGGCCATACATTTTTGGTAGAGCTGGTTATAAAAACCTCTTTTGCAGCATACATCTCATCCAATGTAAAATCTTTTTCAATAACGGTAAAGGCTTCAATTCCCATCCTTAAAATTTTACTTCGGGTTATCCCACCCAAAATTTCTGTTTTTGCAGTAATAATTTCCGTATCGTTAACCATAAAAATATTTGCCCGCGGGCATTCTCTTACCAAGCCATTATTGTGGTATAATAAATCATCAGCATTATTTTCTTTTATAAAACCTTGCAACCTAATGGCTTGTAAATAATCAATAGTTTTAACTTGTGGTAATTGCCTTTGGTGATTATAGCTAACTAATTTTATTGGTTTGGTTGGGTTTTCAATAATGCTTAATGGCGTTTGAATAATAATTAAATTTGGTTTTGTCATCGTATAACCATCCTCAGCATATCCACCGGTTAATATTATTTTTATGCCCGAATTGGGGATGTTATTTTTATTTATTAAGGCAAAAACAGCTTCCCGGATTTGGTTCCTATCAAAATTAGGATACATATTCATTTCTTTAACCGAATTAAAAAAACGATTTAAGTAATCATTCAAAAAAACAGGGTGATTGTTTATCGTTTTCAAAAAATCGAAAATCCCAAAACCTCTTTGCACTGATAAATCTGACACAGAAATTTTTGCATCAGCCTCTGAAAACAATTCGTTATTTATAGAAATGTACATTTTTCAATCTTTTGTTTTAATTAAAATTAGTCCATTTATTGTTTAATGTAAAGCAATTCTTCTATTATTTTGTTAAGCTGAATGGTAACACCTCGGGCTATGCAATAATTGTTTAACTTTAAAATAATGGAAACGCAACCGGTAATCTTTTTCGATGGAATTTGTAGTTTATGTAATGCATCAGTTCAGTTTGTAATTGAACATGATAAAAAGAATTATTTTAAGTTTACGGCTTTGCAGGGGAATTACGCCAGGGCAGTTTTACCTAAATTTGCGGTGAATCCAGAAATTTTAAATTCTACATTATTACTTGAAAATGGTAAGCTTTACACTAAATCATCATCCGCTTTGCGGGTTGCAAAAAAACTAAACGGACTTTGGCCACTGCTTTATGGTTTTATCATTATCCCAAAATTTATACGCGATTGGTTTTACGATATTATTGCAAAAAACCGCTATAAGTGGTGGGGTAAGCAAGAAAGTTGCTGGGTGCCAACGCCAGAATTAAAAAGTAAATTTTACGATTAGGAAAGCTCTGCTATTTTGTTTTTAAGTTCATTTAGCGGCTTTTTGAAAATGCTATCATTCATTTTGCTGGCAATAAAAATAAATGGTATTCCAATTAAAGCCACTGCTAAAAATTGATACCAAATATTTGGTTGGCTAATTACTTGTTTAAAAGATTGGTGAACAAATAATTTATAAGCAAATAAACCTATAGGACCAGCAAGTGGTAAAAATATATAGCCAAAAACGGTTTCGCCTCTTAAAATTTCTTTTATTGTATTATAATTATTGATTAGAACATCTTTTGTGTTTGCATTATAATCAATTCCTGTTTTAATTTTACTAAACTTTATCATTCCAAAAGCCCTTGATATTTCATAAGTGAGGAATATAAAAATCAGCAGGAATTTTAAATCACCTTTTACGATGAATGCGAATACTAAAAGCGGAATATCAATTATTCGAATCCATCTCAGTTTCCATTTTAATTTAAATAATAAATCTTGCATCAGCGTGTGCGATTCTTTGTCGATAGTAAATTTAGTAATATCTATTTGCTCAGCTTTTGTATTTAGCTCGGCACTTAAGTTTTGCCATTCTTGGTCTAAATTCATTTTACTTTCCTGTTAAAAGTGAAGCCAATTGTTGTTTGATGCGATGAAGTTTAACATTTGTATTGTTGCGAGATAAGCCAATCATTTCGCTAATTTCGGTATTGTCAAAGCCATCTAAATGCAGCATAATTATGCTTCTATCAACATCTGTAAGTTTTCTGATGCAGCGATAAAGCCAATCTGCCCGCTCAGGTAATTCAGGAGATTCAAAACGATAATCATCTGGATTAATTGTAGTTATGTGGTTTTGTTTTTTCTTTTTACTTAAAAAGGAGAGGGAAACGTTTAAGCTAATTTTGTAAAGCCAGGTAGAAAATTTAGCATCTCCTTTAAACCGAGCATAAGCGCTCCAGCTTTGGAATATAATTTCCTGGTATAAATCTTTCCGATCTTCATCATCATCGGCGTATAGATTTATCATTTTGTAAATAATTCCTTTGTGTTCCTCTACCTTTTGCAGAAAAGAATTTTCAATCATCCTGTTGTTTATTTTTTAAAACGATTGGCTTTAAATTCTTTTTGGTAACGAATAATATCTCTAATTAAAAATATAGCAGCCATTGTTAAAAGAAAATACTTAACATAAAACTGTGTTGTTTGAAGACTGGCTACTATAATTAAAAAACCTGCTAAGCCAAATTTTGAATTCCTGCTATCCATAACATTTTAAATTTATTTGAGCAGTTAGTAGGGTGTTATTTCAAAAAATTACAAAATTTGAAAATTAATTTTCCAGATATCGTTTTGAGTATGTGATGTTCATTAAATCATATCGTTTAAATTGCGTTTTAAGCCTTTTTTGAAAATCGATATAGTTCCTTTTATCTTTTGGGCTCCATAAAATTTCGCTTAATGCATCTAATCGTGGGAAGAGCAAATATTGAACTTTGGAAGGAGTGGTGATGTATTCGCTCCATAAACAGCCTTGTCCGCCCCAAATATTTTTTCCTTGCTCTGGTGTTAATTCTTTTGGAATGGGCTCATAATTGTAAACATCAACCAATGGCGATACTTTGCTTGCAGTTAAACTATCTTCTTTAACAAATTGAGCATGGTTAAAATACATAATGTTTTCTGGTGTCATGATGGCTTTATGGTTTTGCTTTGCAGCTTCGATACCTCCCTTTTCGCCTTGCCAACTCATAACAACAGCATTTGGAGCTAAGCCGCCCTGTAAAATTTCATTCCAACCGATGATGGTTTTGCCTTTACTATTTACAAATTTTTCTATCCTTTGGATGAAATAGCTTTGTAGCTCACTTTCATTTTTAAGTCCGTTAGCCTTCATTATCTGCTGTGAAACGGTTGATTGTTTCCACCATATTTTTGAGGCTTCATCTCCACCAATGTGCAAGTATTGAGATGGAAATAAATCCATTACTTCTGAAAGTACATTTTCTAAGAATTTAAAGGTTGTATCAGATGCCTGCAATACGTTATTGTATTTATTCATCATACCCCAGGTTTCGGCTACCGCATATTTTTTGTTGGGTTCTGTTCCTAATTCGGGGTGAGCAGCGAGCAAAGCCATGCTATGTGCAGGCATTTCAATTTCCGGAATAATGGTAATGTAACGTTTGGCTGCATAATCGATAACATCTTTAATTTGCTCTTGGGTATAATAACCGCCATGTTTAATGCCGTCTGTTTTAATAATTGCATCTTTCGGCGTTATCTTAACTTCTGTCGGTAAAACCTGATATTTAATATTTGCGTTGCCTTTTCCAGGCCACAAGCCAATTATGCTGCCGTTTCGCCAGGCGCCAATTTCAGTAAGTTTCGGGTATTTTTTGATTTCGATTCTCCAGCCATGGTCATCAGTTAAATGCCAATGGAAATAATTCATTTTATGTAAAGCTAAATAATCGATGTATTGTTTAACAAAATCTACTTCAAAAAAATGGCGACTTACGTCGAGGTGCATTCCACGGTAATCGAAACGAGGGTAATCGATAATTGAAACTGCAGGAATTTGGAGTGAAGCCGATTTTGATGTTGGCAAAAGTTGAATTAGGGTTTGAATGCCTTGAAAAACAGCTGTATCTGATAATGAACTAATAGTTGTCGATTTGTCGCTAACGGTTAGATGATATTCATTTCGATTAGAAGTTTTTTCAGCAATTATTAAGTTTATCACATTGGTTCGATTTACATCTGGAATTGTAGTTGTTTTAAGTTGAAAATTATAGTTCTGATGAAGGTAATTTTGAAAAAATGCTATCGAAGAATTAGCTAAAGTATCATTTGTATAGATAACTGTTGCAGTATCTATTGTAAAAGGTAATTCTTTTGTTTTCACTTCAAGCTTAACTGGCTGTGGAATAATATTTACTTCCTGGGCAGAAATTTTTAGGCCAAATGTTACTACTAAAAGTAAGATTAAAAGATTTTTCATAATTAGTCGATTTCATTTCAAAAGTAGTAATAATAGGCGGATGATAGGAAATGGTTTGCTAGAACGAATTAATGATGTTACATAAACCCGATGGGAGGGAAATCCTTTTTGGTTAGGTGCTTCGACAAGCTCAGCATGACAGTTCGCCAAAAAGATTGAAAGGACAGCGGGGCAGGAGTGAACGATTATTGCTTGTTTTCGTTTTCAAAAACCTCACCCTATTAAAGTTAGGAGTAGAGCTCGGCAACTACTTTCCCTCTCCTTGAAGAGAGGGATTTGTTGGCTGTGAAAAGCAAAATGGGTTAAACCCACTTCACATTATTTCCCTCTCTTTAAGGAGAGGGATCTCTACAATAGCATAAATACTTCAAGCTTTCACAGGGTGAGGTATTTGCTTAAAAATCAATCGACTCTATAAAACCTCACCCTATTAGCGTTAGTAGTGAAACGCTGCAACTACTTTCCCTCTCTTTAAGGAGAGGGATTTTGTGGGCTGTGAAAAGCAAAATGCGCTAAACCCACTTCACATTATTTCCCTCTCTTTAAGGAGAGGGATAGCTACAAAAGCATATATACTTCTAACTTTCACAGGGTGAGGTATTTGCTTAAAAATCAATCGACTCTATAAAACCTCACCCTATTAAAGTTAGGAGTAGAGCTCGGTATGTACTTTCCCTCTACTTGAAGAGAGGGATTTGTGGGCAGTGAAAAGCAAAATGGGTTAAACCCACTTCACTTTATTTCCCTCTCTTCAAGGAGAGGGATGGCGATTAAAAAATATATACTGTTAACTTTCACAGGGTGAGGTAAAATGAGATTGCTTCCCCGAAGTGTCGGGGCAAGCTATTGGCTAAAAAGCCTCCTCGCAATGAAGACCTTGTGAAGTTCCCTGTATTCCGTGTATCCGTGGCAAAAAAAAAATAACACAAAAAAAATCCCGATAACTTTCGCTATCGGGATTTATGTATTCAGTTAAAAAGAACTAGCCTTTTTTAGCTTTGCTTTCTTCGCCTTCTAATTGCGATTTCAATTGTGCTAATACGTCTAAATCTCCTAATGTAGATTTCTCTACAGAATCTTTAACTTTCTTAACAGCAGTTACAGCAGCTTTTGCTTCTTTTTTCTTAGCATTTCTTTCTTCTGCTACAGCTTCAGCTTTAACTTCTTCCCAAATACGAGCGTGAGATACAACGATGCGTTTAGCTTCTTTGTTAAACTCGATGATTTTGAAGTCGTTAGTTTCTTCTGCTTTAACCGAAGTACCATCTTCTTTAACCATGTGTTTAGTTGGTACGAAACCTTCTACACCGTATGGTAAAGCAATAACAGCACCTTTATCAGTTACTTTAACAACTGTTCCTTGGTGTACTGAGTCTAAAGTAAAGATAGTTTCGAAAGTATCCCAAGGGTTTTCTTCTAATTGTTTGTGACCTAAGCTTAACTTACGGTTATCAACATCTAATTCTAAAACAACAACGTCTAATACATCACCAACTTTAGTGAATTCGTTAGGGTGGTTGATTTTTTTAGACCATGATAAGTCAGAAATGTGGATTAAACCATCAATTCCTTCTTCAATTTCAACGAAAACGCCGAAGTTAGTCATGTTTTTAACTGTTGCTTTGTGCTTGCTTCCAACTGGGAATTTAGCAGCAACTTCTTGCCATGGGTCGTTAGATAATTGTTTAATACCTAAGCTCATTTTGCGCTCGTCTCTATCTAAAGTTAAAACTTCAGCTTCGATTTCGTCACCAACTTTTAAGAATTCTTGTGGATTTCTTAAGTTTTGCGACCAGCTCATTTCAGAAACGTGGATTAAACCTTCAACACCCGGGATGATTTCTAAGAAAGCACCGTAATCTGCAACAGTTACGATTTTTCCTTTAACTTTTGAACCAACTTGAATGTCAGCGTTTAAGTTTTCCCAAGGGTGTGCAGTTAATTGTTTTAAGCCTAAAGCGATACGTTTTTTCTCATCATCGAAATCTAAAACAACAACGTTGATTTTTTCATCTAATGATAAAACTTCTTTCGGATGCTCTATGCGGCCCCAAGAAATATCAGTAATGTGAAGTAAACCATCAACACCACCTAAATCGATGAACACACCGAAATCTGTAATGTTTTTAACAGTACCTTCTAATACTTGTCCTTTTTCTAATTTAGAAACGATTTCAACTTTTTGTGATTCTAAATCGTCTTCAATTAACACTTTATGAGAAACAACTACGTTTTTAAACTCATGGTTAATTTTAACAACTTTAAATTCCATTGTTTTACCCACGTATACATCGTAATCGCGGATAGGTTTAATATCAATTTGAGAACCTGGTAAGAAAGCCTCAACACCCATGATATCAACAATTAAACCACCTTTAGTACGGCTCTTAACGAAACCGTTGATGATTCTATCATTTTCAAGAGCCTCGTTAATAGCTTCCCAAGATCTTTGAGTTTTAGCTCTTTTACGAGAAAGGATCAACTGACCGTTAGCATCTTCTGGTGCTTCAACGAAAACGTCAACTGAATCGCCGATTTTTAAATCTGGTGTATCACGGAATTCTGAAGTAGAAACTAAACCATCTGATTTAAAACCAACGTTTAATACTACATCTTTGTTGTTAATTGAAACAACAATACCGCTAATGATTTCACCTTTAGTGATTTGATTAAATGTTCCAGCATACATATCTTCAAACTTCTTACGGTCTGCATCATTGTAATTACCGAAAACTTTTTCATCTGCATCCCAATCAAAATCTTCTGTTGGTGTTGCTAATGATGATTTGATCGATTCGATCGAAACTGAATCAGCTTCTGATTCAATAGTTTCTTTTTCAGTCAGGCGTCCGCCTTCTCCCTGAAGCTCAGCTGTTTTAGCTGCTAATTCTTTTTCTGCTACTTGTTTTTTAGCCATTAATTAATTATCTCCTTTTTTCCCTATTTAGGGACTGCAAAGGTAAAACTTTTTTAATTAATAGAAAAGATTTTTTTAATAAATGTTGCTGATTTTTAGGTTATTATAAAATTAGTATTCAGTATTTAGTATTGGGTATTGAGATTGGCTGCTTAAAGGCGTAAAGATAAAGGCTAGAAGTAAACATTGTTTGCTTCGAATAAGTGATACGTAATTCCACTCTTTTAGAGGGGTGCCTTAAGGATGGAGCGTTTTTTAAATAATTATTATGCACAATAATTTGAAAATGAACGTTCAGTAGTTCTTAGCTTTCAGCGGTCCTGTTATTCGCTATAGCCCCGATAGAAAAAATCGGGGGCTGCCGCTACTACCAGGTTTATAAACAACGGCTTACAAGGCGTTCAGGCATGTAAAAAAAACTGAATTAAATTTCAGGCTACTTAAACGGGTACTTATTAAATACAGTTTGACTCATTGCGCTTTTCTCATATAAACCAATACAATAACTGTTATATGCTTTATCAAAATTTACATCACCCGGCTGCAATGCCGAAGGGATATTTCTGCCTTCCATAAAGAAATAAACTTTTGTGTTTCCGTATTTAGAGTGAGGCATGAAATTTCCATAATCTTCCATTTCTTTCCAAATAGAATCCTTTACGGTTACAACATAAATGCGTTGCACCGGACCTGTATTATTAGCATTCCTATATTTTACAATTTCTTTAAAACCAGCCTTCATATCGGCTATGCCAGGCTGGTTAAAAGTACCTTTAATCATAAAAGCAACCAATGCTAAAATGCCGATTGTTAAGATATAGGAGAAGATTTTTTTATTCATGCCTACAATAAAGGCAATATTTTTTCCATAACGGTCAATCCCTCGTCAATATGTTTTTGCTCTATGCAAAGCGCCGGGCGAAAGCGAATGGTTTTATCTCCGCAACCTAAAAACATCACATTTTGTTCAATTCCTTTGGCAATAAATGCATTACGCATATCTTTATTTGGGAAATCGAAAGAGCAAAGTAAACCCCTACCACGCACATTACTCATCTTATCAAATTTTTGGGCTAAACCTGCTAATTGGTTTTTTAAGGAATTACCTTGTTTGGTTGCATTTTCACAAAGTTTATCTTCCTCTACAATTTGTAATATCTGTGTTGAGCGAACCATATCAACTAAATTGCCACCCCAGGTAGAATTTATACGGCTAGGTACTTTAAATACATTATTTTGGATTTGATTTACTTTATCGCCAACCAAGATGCCGCAAACCTGCATTTTCTTTCCAAAAGCTACTATATCTGGTCTTGCAGCTTCACTATAATGTTGATGGCACCAAAACTTGCCAGTTAAACCCACACCGGTTTGTACTTCATCATAAATTAAAAAAGCATCATTTTCATCTGCGAGGGTTTTTAACTGAATTAAAAATTCTTCACGCAAATGGTTATCACCACCTTCACTTTGAATTGGTTCTATTATAATTGCACAAATATCATCCTTATTGTCGGCAAAAGCCTGCTTAATTTGCGCTATTGATGCTTCTTCGGTTTGTATGGCATGGTTTAAATTTTCGCCTTCCAAAGGGAATTTAACCTGAGGCGTGCTTACTCTTGGCCAATCAAACTTAGCAAACCACTTAGTTTTATCTGGTAAGGTATTGGTTAAGCTTAAGGTATAACCACTTCTACCATGAAAAGCCTTTTCAAAGTGCAAAACCTTAAACCCTTTTTCTTCAGTATAGCCTTTCTCAAAATTCTTTTGAACTTTCCAATCCATAGCAACTTTAATTGCATTTTCTACAGCTAGCGCACCACCTGCAATAAAAAAGGCATGTGGTAAATAATCAGGTATACCAACTTTTGAAAATGTATCTACAAACTGAGCGTATTGCTGGGTGTAAACATCGGAGTTTGAAGGATTAGCGATTGCAGCGTTTAACAAATTTTTCTTAAAGCTTTCATCATTAACCATTTTAGGATGGTTATATCCTAACGGAACGGATGCAAAACAAGTAAAAAAATCTAATAAGGTTCTGTTGTATTTCGAATCGTAAATATAAGCGCCATGGCTTTTTTCCATATCGTAAGTTAAATCGAAACCATCGGCTAAAATGTGCTTGCTTAATGTTTCATTTACTTGGTCGGCAGGTATTGTTAATTGATACATATATTTGGATTTGGTATATTCCAAATTTAGGTAAATGTGCCTAAAATCAAAATTTGGGCACTTTTTGTACTCTTTCTGTAAAAAATAGGTTTAAACTGTTTAAAGTATGATTATAGACAAATTTGGCATTTAGACTTCACAGTTGTGGAAAACTTTTTTAAGAAATTTGAGTCAAAAAATGATTTTTCCGACCAGATTATCAGAATTGATAAGCCATTTGTATTTAATATTAACCTACCTTCAACTAAATTTTTTAGCCTGAATTTTACAAAATTTATCTTGGAACAACTTTTTTAAAATTCCCTTCACTATCGTAAATCAAACTATCAATACACAATTCTCTTAACACATATTTTTCCTTTTGAGGAACAATGCGGTGATAAAGTATATAGTCTTGCTTGTTTATTGTAAACACAGTGTGATGTCCTGGTCCGATGGTTTTACTATTTGGTATTGTAGATAATATCGGACTGTTTTTACCCTTTACAAAAGGTCCGAAAGGACTTTTACCTATTGCATAACCAACACGATAAGTTTCGTCTATGGCCTTGCCTTCAGAAAACATAAGCATATACTGGTTGTTCCTTTTTATCATGTGTGGGCCTTCGAAATAACCAGGCGGCGTTACATCTTGCGGCACACCATCAAAACTGTGCATGTCTTTTTTTAGCTTCACCGCCATGCATTTTCCATTTATCCAATTAAAGCCCGAGCCCCAATATAAATAGGCTTGCCCGTTGTCATCCAGAAAACAATCGGCATCTATATTATGTACGTTCGGAAAATCTTTGGCAGATACTAATGGCTTATTGTTTGGAAGCATGTTTTTCCATGGCCCAAGAGGCGATTCGCTAATACCAGCCCAAACTTCGCTACCTACAGAAACATACATATAAAATTTATTGTCTCTCCCTTTTACTACAGAAGGCGCCCAAACCATCGAATTGTTTGAAGTTGGGCTTGTACACATTGCCTTTGTTGGCCAGTTTAGCTTATGTCTTTTGAAATTGATAAAATCTTTGGTTTCAAAAACAGCCAGTTCTTCACCTCCCCAAGGATCTATTGTAGCGTAAATAAAATATTTACCATTGCTTTTAACTACAGTTGGGTCGGCAAAATAGCCAGGTATTATTGGTTTTTTAAATTGCTGAGCATTTGTTGTTTGGCAGAAAAATATAAAAATTGCAATTGCTTTGTATAATTTGTTCATCTTGCTATCCCTTATTCACTCTTGCTTTCGGCAAAATTCACCATTCTTAATTTCGATACATTCTTTTTTTCTACCGCTTTACCAGCATAATCCGGTTTATTTTTCCCCCAGATAACCTCGCTATTTAGCAAGTTGATATTGCCTGTGTTTTCAAAATAAAATCCTGCAATCGGGCTTTTAACCAAACCTTCAACGTTACTTGGTCTGCGGTCGTATATACCACCCGGTAGAGTTGTGGTTTTATTCATTAATACGCTAACCTGATCAAAATTTATGTTCGATATCTTTTCTGGCGATGCTCCACTGATGTAAACACCACCTTCACCCGTACAACGAATATTGCTGAAGTAGATGTTTTTTACAGCCCCTACAAAGCCTTTAGTTTGGCCTTTTGGTAAACGCCAGCCCGCATCTTTATTGTTTGCCGTTGCACGCGGATAAGCTGTAATGTAGATTGGTTCAGATTTGCCCCACCACACATCAGAAAAAAGTTTTGCTTCGATAGTTAAGTTTGAGAAAATTACATCACTAACCGTTCCTTCGTCTCTATTTTGAATGCCTATACCGCGGTTGCTATTTCTGATATTGCAGTTGTTAATAAGCACGTTACTAATTCTATCCATATTTTCTGAGCCAATTTTGATGGCGCAAGAGCTGGAAGTCATGGTGCAATTGCTGATTACAATATTTTCGCAAGCGCCATATTCTTCAAACTCACGGCGATTTTTAAGGCAAATACAATCATCGCCAGATTCTATATAACAGTTTGTAATCCTTACATTTTTACTGTGATCGATGTCAATTCCATCGCTGTTTCTAATTTTAATGCTGTTTAAAAGTGTGATGTTTGAGATAGAAACATCATTACAACCTATTAAATGAACCGTCCAATATGCAGAGTTTTGAAAGGTTACGCCATCAATATTTAATTTATTGCAACCAATAAGCGTTAATAAATGTGGGCGGGGATCTACAATATTAAAAGGCTTTAAAACATAAGAATCTTCAAGTTCTGCTCCCATAAACGAGATGCCGTTTCCATCTATTACACCAGCACCGGTAATACTTACTTGTTCTAATTTTTCGCCACCAATCCAAATCGTACCTTCGCCTTTATTATCTCTGAAAGCACTTTTTGTGTATATGCGCTCATCAGGGCTAGCCAGTATTTTAGCACCGCCTTCAACACGCAACTCTACAAACGATTTTAAATCGAAAGGACCAGCTAAATAAGTATGCCCGGCGGGTACCAAAACCTGTCCGCCACCTGCAGCGTTACAAGCATTAATTGCTTTTTGGATTGCTGCTGCATCGTTTGTTTTTCCATCGCCTTTAGCTCCATAAGCGATAATATTATACTGCGCTTTAGAAACCAAGCTCATCGCAAAAATAAAGACAATTATAAGAACGGCTTTAAACTTCATTATATGTTATTAGTTATATGTTTGATAAAAAAATATTGCTTACCAAAATGCGATGTACAATGCTGATAGTATACCACAAATAATAACTGCAGATACAGCAAATGATGGTGTTACTTTAAACATGCTTTTATCGATTTCTAAACCTTGTTTATTGTTTTTACTTTCCGGATCGGATAGCGTAATGCAAACCATTAAAATTATTATGATTACAAATACCCACGACATCCGGTTTAGGAATGGGATAGGCTCAAACCATCCACTAGTTAGCGTAGGTAAAAATTTAAGTAAAATAGATAATGGTATGGTTAGTAATGCCGCTGAAAGCGCAGCTTTTGAAGTTGTTCTTTTCCAGAAAAAACCGAGTAAGAAAATTGCAAACACGCCGGGAGATATAAAACCTACATATTCTTGAATGAACTGATAAACCTGGTCGAAACTTCTCAATGCGGGTGCAACAATAATTGCAATAACAGATGCAATAACTACAGACCATCTGCCTACAGAAACCATTTTACGTTCAGAAGCATTGGTATTTATGTATTTTTTGTAGATATCGAGTGTGAAAATGGTTGCAATACTGTTTGATTTACCTGCCAAAGAAGCCACTATTGCTGCGGTTAGGGCAGCAAACGCCATCCCTTTGATACCTGTTGGAAGCAAATTCATTAATACCGGATAAGCATGATCGGGTTTAACAACTCCAGCGGCATCAAGCATTTCTGCCTGAAAATATCCGCGTTGGTAAAGTACAAAAGCAGCAATACCAGGTATAACTACCATTACCGGAATCAATAACTTCAAAAATGCGGCGAAAATTAATCCACTTCGTCCGGTTTTTAAATCGGCGCCCAAAGCACGTTGAACAATGTATTGATTACAGCCCCAATAATTTAAGTTATTAATCCAAAGTCCGCCAACCAATACAGCAATGCCCGGCAATTCGTTATAAAACTTATCACCTTTGTTAAATATCATGTGGAAATGGTCTGCGGCTTCGCTTTTAAGTAAAGGTAATGCGCCTAAAACTGTTGGTGCATCTAATTTTTCTGCAACGAGTTTTAACGCCATATAGCAAGTTATCAAACCGCCTATAACCAATACAACTACTTGAATTACATCAGTATAACCAATCACTTTCATGCCGCCGAGTGTAATTAATGCAGAAAATATTGCCAAAAATATAATGCAGGTGCTGAAAGGTATGCCCGTTATGGTTTCTATTGCAATTGCACCTAAGAAAAATATAGAGGTTAGGTTTACAAAAACATATACCAAAAGCCAAAAAACGGCCATTAAAGTGCTCACCGTATTATTATACCTTGCCGATAAGAATTGCGGCATTGTATAAATTTTATTCTTTAAATAAATCGGTAAGAAATATACAGCAACAATGATTAGTGTGGCTGCAGCCATCCATTCGTAACTGGCAATGGCTAAACCCATGGCAAAACCAGAACCCGACATGCCAATGAAATGTTCGGCTGATATGTTTGAAGCAATTATAGAAGCACCAATTGCCCACCATGTAAGTGAACCTTCTGCTAAAAAATAATCTTTCGTATCTGTTTGTTGCTTCTTTTTACTACGGTAAACCCAATAGCCGTAGGTAGAAACAATTATAAAGTAAATGAAGAATACAGCACAATCAAGCCCTGATAGATGATTCATAAAAAGAAAATATATTTGGTTTTTTTTAAAAGTCTGAAAAAAACTTAAAGTTAAGTGGTTTGTAAGCCTATTTAATTACTTAAACGTTTTCGGGTTTTTGCGTTATAATCCTGTTGAATCGCGTATAATTAAAGTTGAAGACAGCACTATATTTTGGTCGTCACCAATGCCTTTTTTATTTAAAATTTTGAATAAACATTTGGCGGCTTCGTTTCCAATTTCGAATGCAGGTTGGCTAATGGTAGTGAGTGAAGGATTTAACAATTTCGCTGAATTGAGATTTGAGAAGCTTAAGATTTTAATATCACCTGGAATATTTAATTTAAGCTCGCGGCAGGCAGAATAGGCAGGTATAATAAATTCTTCGATGGAAGAAAATAGGGCATCTGGTTTATTTTTTTTAAAAAGCTGTTTAATGTTTTCGATATTGTCTTCCTCCTTTTCGGTATACGTTATTACACAATCTTCAGAAAACGATAAAGAGTTTGCTTTAAGGCAATCCTGATAACCGGTAAACCGGGCAATCCCGGCAGGAAGTTTTTCTAAACCGTATAAATATGCAATTTTGGTACAGCCTTTATCAATAAGATGTTGAGTGGCATTGAATGATATCTGGTAATCGTCTGTTGTAATTTTATAAGCATCAATGGTTTCATAAACCCTATCAAAAAACACCAAGGGCACTTTTTTTATTAAATCGCTATAAAATTCTTTGTTGTATTTATTGCTCGATACCGATGTTAAAATGCCATCAACTCTACCATTTAATAAACTATTGGTGAAAGACATTTCCATCTCGGCATCTTCATGCGTTTGATAAATTAAAACATGGTAGCCATAATTTCTTGCAATTTCTTCGATGCCTTTTATGGCAAGCGAAAAAAAGTTGTTGGCAATATTTGGGATGATTACCGCTATAGTTTTGGTTTTGTTGCTTCTTAGGTTGCTTGCAGCAGGGTTAGGTGTGTAGTTAAGTTCCTTAGCTAAAGACCAAACTCTGTTTTTTGTCTTCTGGCTTATCTCATAACTATCATTTAATGCCTTTGAAACTGTTGCAATAGAAATGTTCAACTCCTGCGCAAGCCTTTTGATATTTACCTCTCCCGACATTTTAGTAATTCTGTTTTGTTGTTTTTTACCAATATCAAACTAAGCAATTTGATACCCGATAGCGTTGGATGATAATTATACGAATAAAATACAATTCGCGATTTAATTCTGGCTTCTAGCTAAATTAAAGCATTTGCGTTATTAAATAATAACTTATCAGCTTTGCGTAAACTGGCTTAATATATCCTACCTCACGAAAGTAAAAAATATTCGTAATAATAACATGTATTTACACCAGGCATAAATTTTCACCTCTAAGCAGTCTGTTTCGAAGGTCAATTGCAGCTTTTCAAAAATATAACTTATTTATCTGTTTATCAACGCTTTAATTAATAACATTTAAAATTTACTTAATCGTTTACGTAAATATAGTTGGCGAAAAATAAAAGTTTAAGATTTCAAAAACACAACTTTAAATCATAAAACCAAAGAAATTTTTAACCAAATCATTTCTAGCCTTATGAGAAACGAAAATTTAATTTCGAAGGATGATCAAAATCCTTTGAAAAATTTAGATCAATGGGAGGAGGATATTCTAATCCGTTATCCAGACCCGGCAAGCATTAATGTAGATAAAAAGGAAGAACAATTTAGAAACTACGAAGAAACCGAAAAAGACGGTGTAAAGGAGTTTTACAGATTAAACCACACTTATCAAACTTATGATTTTGTACAGCAAAAGAAAGCTCAATATTTAAAGTTTGATAAAGAGGAAATGCCGATATGGAGTGCATTTGATTTCTTAAATAAACTGGTTGATGATTCTGACCCGGATACAGATTTGGATCAAATGCAACATCTATTGCAAACATCTGAAGCAATAAGAAATGATGGCCACCCGGATTGGATGGTTTTAGTTGGACTTATACATGATATGGGTAAAGTGCTTTGCTTGTACGGAGAACCTCAATGGGCTGTTGTTGGCGATACATTTCCGGTGGGTTGCGCTTATTCGGATAAAATTGTTTACTCAGAGTTTTTTGTGAATAATCCCGATTATAACAATCCTTTGTATAACACAAAATTAGGTGTTTATACAGAAAATTGTGGTTTGGATAATGTACACATGTCGTGGGGGCACGATGAATACGTTTACCACATGATGAAACCATATATTCCTGAATCTGGATTATACATGTTACGCTACCACTCTTTTTACGCACAACACAGAGAAAATGCATACAATCATTTAATGAGCGAAAAGGATCACGAATTATTTAAATGGGTGAGATTATTCAATCCTTATGATTTGTATTCAAAAAATCCTAATCAAAAAAGCTGGGAAGAATTAAAACCTTACTATCAGGATTTAGTTGCCAAATATCTTCCGGTAAATATCAAGTTCTAATTATAAAAATCTTAAATAACCAAATTTAACTAACAATTTATGAACCCAAATCTACAAAATCATGAGATTTAGAATTACAGGCTTAAAGTACAGTTGCATTCTTTTGCTGCTCATGCTTGTTGCACAATCGTTCAACAATGCCTACGCTCAAACCGAGCGAAAAATTACCGGAACTTTATCTGATAATGCGAAACAACCTGTTACAGGTGCATCAATTGTGGTAAAGGGAACCAACAAAGCAACCTCAACTGGTGCTGATGGTTCATTTACAATTACTGCCAAAACCGGCGATAAAATCCTCTTTAGTTTTATGGGTTACGAAACTAAAGAAGTTACAGTTACCAATGCTTCAACTTACCAGGTAACCCTTGTAGATGCGACCGCATCATTAAACGATGTTGTTGTTGTAGGATATGGTAAAAGTTCGAGAAAAGCTTTAACCAGTTCTATTTCTACCGTTAAAGGCGACGATTTAAACAGAGGTGCCATTAGCGATGTTGGGCAGATGTTGCAAGGTAAAGTACCGGGTTTAAACATCACACGGAGTGGAGACCCGAACAGAAATGCAGCAATTATTTTGCGTGGTGCTTCTACTTTAAGAGAAGGTGCTCAATCTCCGTTATTTGTTATTGATGGTGTTGTTGGTGCAGATATTTCCATCTTGGCGCCTGATGATATTGCATCTATTGATGTATTAAAAGATGCTGCTGCTGCTGCAATTTATGGTAACAGAGCGGCTAACGGTGTAATTATGGTGACTACTAAAAGAGGGGTGGCCGGTCAAACTCAAATTGCATACAATGGATATTTTGGTGTAGAAAATGTTTCTAACCGATATGAAATGATGGATGCCAACCAACTAAAAGCATTCCTTGCTAAAAACAATTATGCACTAACGCCTGCAAATGATAAAGGTGCAAATACCAACTGGCAGGATGAGGTACAGCGTAGTAATGCTTTATCTCAGAATCATAATATTTCGCTAAGCGGAGGTTCAGAAAAAACAACTTATAATGCAAGTTTAAACTATTTTAAACAAGAGGGTGTTATCAAATCGAGCGATTTAAATAGATTTATCGGTCGTATTGGTATTGAGCAAAAAGCACTAAACGATAAATTAAAGATTGGTTTAAACATCAGCAATTCGGTAACTAATGCAAATTTAGTTCCTTACCGTAACACGGTATTGGCGCAGATGCTTACATATTTACCTACATCACCAGTAAAAAATCCAGACGGAACTTATTTTGACAACTTAATTCAGAGTAGTTACTACAATCCGGTTTCGATGATTGATAATGGTAAAGAGAATCTAAAAAACAAAAATATTTTAGGGAATTTAACAGTAAACTTAAAATTACCGTGGGGTTTCTCTTACGATGTTTCGGCTTCATATCAGAATAGCCAAAACGTTTACGGTGCATTTTACAACAGTGTTTATACCTCAAGATATAACAATGTTAGGAATACGCCAGACCCACCGGCAAATCCTGGTTTTGTAACGTTAACCGGTAAAGATGGTTTGGCAATTAGAAATGCTTATCAAAACACAAATAAAATTATCGAAACCTATTTAACCTGGAATAAGAAATTTGGCGACCATGATATTAATGCTGTGGTTGGTTATTCTTACCAACAATCATTAAACAATGATGGTTTCCAAACCAGTTCAACCAACTTTCCAATTAATCAGGTAGGTTATAACAATTTAGGTTTAGGAAATCCTTATGCAGTAACTGATTTTAGAGTTGATTATAACCCGGGCACTACTTTTCAGGAAATTTTAATGATTTCTGACTTTGCAAGGGTAAATTATAATTATAAAAACAAATATTTGCTACAAGGTTCGATTAGAAGAGATGGTTCTAACGTGTTCGGTAGCAACGAAAAATGGGGAATTTTCCCATCTGTTGGTGCAGCCTGGAATATTGACCAGGAAGGCTTCTTTAAAAACGTTGGGCTAATTAAAACTTTAAAATTAAGAGCTAGTTATGGTATCGCAGGTAACTCTTTAGGATTTGCTCCACTTACAACTAAGCTTATTTATGGTAATGTTGGGCAGTTTTATTATAATGGTTCGCCAAGAGAAGGTGCTTACGGTGCTATCCAAAATGAAAACCCGGATTTGAAATGGGAAAAAACAGCTACAACGAACATCGGTTTAGATTTCGGTATATTAAATGGCCGTTTATCTGGTTCAGTTGATTTGTATGATAAGAAAACAACTGATTTAATTTTATCATTTGGTGTTGATAACAACTTATATCCAGCAGGTTCTTACACTGCAAACGTTGGAAGCCTTAGCAATAAGGGTATAGAATTTGTGTTAAACGGAACGCCGGTACTTACAGATAATTTTAGCTGGACAACAGGATTTAACTTGGCGCATAACAAAAACAAGGTTATTTCTCTATCGGACGATCCGAGATTTAATATTGAAGATAGATTAAGTGTTTCTCCAGATGGTGCCGGACAAAGTGGTGCTACTTTACAAATTCTTAGTCCCGGAAAAGCGATTGGAACATTCTATACTTTCAAATATGCCGGCAAAAATGCAAATGGTGTTTCACAATATTATGATGCAGCAGGTAATTTAACAACAACTCCAGTTAATAAAACAGATTATTATGTGCTGGGAGATGCGCAGCCAAAAGTATTATTAGGTTGGTCAAACAATATACGCTACAAAAATTTCGATTTAAGTGTGTTTATGAGAGCTACGTTAGGTTTAAAAATTATGAACGTAACCCGTGCAGATTTGTTCCGCCCGAGTACAGCACAATTTACTAATATCCCGGTTGAGGTAGAAAATGAATCGACAGCCGATTTTAATGCCCCAAAATACTCTAGCAGATTTTTAGAAAACGGCAGCTATTTACGTTTAGACAACGCAACACTAGGTTATACTTTCAAAAGAGGATTAATTCCAGGTGTGAATTCTATCCGTTTATATACAACTGCTAATAACTTATTTGTTATAACAGGATATAAAGGTATCGATCCGGAGATTAACCAAGGTGGTACTGCTCCTGGTGTAGATACCAATAACTTCTATCCTAAAACCAGAACATTTTTATTTGGTTTAAACTTGTCATTTAATTAAACAATAAGAAGATGAAAAATCTTATCAAATACATCGCAGGAACAGCTTTATCGCTAGGCGTACTAACTTCCTGCCATAAATTGGATTTGAAAGTGGAGACACAACTTACTCCAGAAACATTTCCACAAACCGAACAGCATTATATTCAATTAACTGGACAGGTTTACACTCAACTACGTCAAAACTGGAGTACGGACTATTTCTTCATGCAGTCTTTAAGTACTGATGAAGCTATTATGCCGGCTCGTGGAGGTAACTGGTACGATGGTGGTGTTTTTGAAAACCATCATAAACATACATGGACTAAAGATAACGGACACGTTGGTAGTGGTTGGGGCTGGCTATCGGGAACGATAAGTAAAGCAAATCAAAGTTTATTTTTACTTAAAGATGCTGCTGAATC
This sequence comes from Pedobacter sp. Leaf132, assembly GCF_920984695.1. Lineage (NCBI taxonomy): Bacteria > Pseudomonadati > Bacteroidota > Sphingobacteriia > Sphingobacteriales > Sphingobacteriaceae > Pedobacter > Pedobacter sp. Leaf132. The sequence continues at coordinate 38,554 of NZ_CAKLBO010000011.1, forward strand.
GCCTGCCAAAACATCTGCGATAGCAGAATTAAGAGCAACAAGAGCTTTAGCTTTCTTTATGATGATGGATTTATGGGGAAATATACCAGTGGTGACCACTTTTGGAGAAACAACCCCACCAGAAACTAAAACCAGAGCTCAAGTATTCAGTTTTATTGAGACTGAACTTAAAGAGGTGCTACCAAATTTAAGCAGTGCAACTGGTGCTGCAACTTATGGTCGGCCAAACAAATACACGGCTTATGCTATTTTAGCAAAAATGTATATAAATGCTGAAGTATATATTGGAACACCAAAGTATAACGAAGCGGTAGCTGCATGTGATGCTATTATTACTGCATCCGGTAATCCTTACGGTTTAGAAAGCGATTACAGAAAAATGTTTTTCATCGATAATGGACCTCAAATTAAAGAATTCATTTTTGCTATTCCTTTCGATCCGGGTTTTAGCAGTGGTAATATGATTTATTCGCGTTACTCGCTACCTCGTTCTTTACAACAAAAATTTAGCTTAAAGTTTACACCTAGTGCACCAATGAGCACTTTGCCAGAATACTACGCTAATTTTAATGATGCGAATGACAAAAGAAATGCTCAATGGATTAAAGGATTGCAGACTTTTTACGATGGCAGACCAGTAACTGTAGCAACAACAAAAAAAGGTTATGATCAGTTTTATACCGGAGCAGATGGTTCTGCTGCACTTACTTACCAGGTTGATATTACGCCAGCAGTTACACTTAGAGATGCAGCGAGACCATTTGATGCTGGAAATGATGAAATTGCGTGGAACATGGGATACAGAAACAATAAATTCTATTGTGACAGTACTTCATCCAGCAGAAATCAAAACAATGATGTACCTGTATTCAGATATTCAGATATTTTGTTAATGAAAGCTGAATCGATTCTTCGCGGAGCTACGCCTACTCAAGGTCAAACTGCATTATCATTAGTCAATCAATTAAGAGCGGTTCGTACCACTTCGCCAGCCTGGACATCAGTTACGCTGGAAGATTTGTACAAAGAGCGTTGCAGAGAAATGGCTTGGGAATGCTGGCACCGTAATGATATGATTCGTTTTGGTAAATATGAAGGTACATGGGGTTTCAAAACCGATGCACAGACCTACCACCGTTTAATGCCTATACCTGCTTCGGCACTAATTTTAAATCCGAAACTAAAACAGAATCCTGGATATAATTAATCCTTTTTTCTTAAAAGTTATTTCTCCGATTCTTATTGGGGAAATAACTTTTTTTATGATTTTTATATTTTATAAATCACATCCCAAACTAAACCTATGATTAAACCACTACTTGTATTATCCTTCTCGCTAATGTGTGTTTTTGCAAATGCACAGGTTTTATTAAAATCTGCACCAGCAAATTCAGCCTATCCTAAAATTATTGCTAAAGAACCAGCAGCACTTAATTTTATTGCCATGGGCGATTGGGGACGTAATGGCGCCGACCATCAGAAACAAGTAGCCAAACAAATGGGCATAACCGCTACAGATGTTAAGGCCCAATTCATTATTTCTACTGGCGATAATTTTTACCCTAGTGGAGTGATTAGTGCCCAAGATCCGCTTTTTAGAACATCTTTTGAAGATATTTACACAGATTTCTCTCTTCAATGGGATTGGTACGTGGTTTTAGGAAATCACGATTATAAATCAAATCCCGATGCACAGGTAGAATATTCAAAAATTAGTCGTAGATGGAAAATGCCGGCTCGCTATTACGCAAAGAAATTCCCGATAAACGGTGATGTAAATAATCAGGTTCTGATTGCCTTTATCGATACAAATCCATTAATAAAGGAATTTTACAACAACGCAGAATATGGCCCGAATGTTAAAGGACAAGATACTACTGCACAAAAGAAATGGTTGGCCAAAACACTAAGCGAAGCTGATCCATCCATAAAATGGAAAATTGTGGTTGGTCATCATCCAATATATACAGGCGGCAGCCGAACCGAAGGTTACGATACAAAAGCCGTTCGTTCATCATTAGAATCTACATTAAAAAAATATGATGTTGATGTTTATTTAACCGGGCATGAGCATAGTTTGCAACACATTAAGCCTGCCGGGAAAACTCACCATTTTATATCGGGTGCAGCTTCAGAAAAAACAGCTGTAAAACTAATTCCTTATGCCGAAATGGTCGCCTCTGAATATGGATTTTTCTTATTTAGCGTAACCAACAATCAAATTAAAGTGCAAACCATTAATGATGAAGGCGAAGTAATTTATAATACTACAATTACTAAATAATCTTTAACGGCAGCTTGCTGCGTTAAAACCATAAAATGAATTCAGAACAAACAGCTAAAACAGAATCAGGTGCTAAGCCAAAAAGATTAATTTCTTTAGATGCTTTAAGGGGCTTTGATATGTTTTGGATTGTAAATGGCGAAGGCATTTTTCATGGCATTGCAGATGCCATTATGAAAAAAAACGGACTGGTTCGTAATGCAACTGATTGGACTATTGGCACCAATAATTCGCTATCTTTTTTCGAAAAGTTTTTTATAGGTGTAAGCAATCAATTGCACCATTCTGTTTGGAATGGATTTACTTTTTATGATTTGATTTTCCCGCTTTTTATCTTCATATCCGGAGTTTCAATGCCTTTTTCTTATCATAAATATCTTCAAAATCCGCAAGAACAGAATTCTAAAAAAATATATTACGCCTTAATAAAGCGAACCTTAATCCTTATCACACTTGGTGTAATTATAAACGGCTTATTTAAATTTAACGGATATGAAAACACCCGTTTTGCAAGTGTATTAGGGCGAATTGGGCTTTCTACATTTTTTGCTGCGCTAATTTATTTAAACAGCTCGCTAAAAAAGCAAATTTACTGGTTCATTGGTATTTTGTTAGGGTATTACCTGCTAATGATCTTTGTACCTGTGCCCGGTTTTGGAAGCGGGGTTTTAACACCCGAAGGCAACCTCGCAGCTTATGTTGATAGATTATTTCTGCCGGGCAAGCTGCACAGGGTTTTTTATGATCCGGAAGGGTTGCTTAGTACAATACCCGCCATTTGTTCTGCAATGATGGGCGTTTTTGCAGGTACATTTTTAAAGGCTGATTTGCCAAAAGTAAATCCTACAAAAAAAACAATGTTTATGGCACTTGCCGGAATTTTATGTATTATTTTAGGTTTAGTTTGGAGCTTAGTTTTTCCAATTAATAAAACCATGTGGACAAGTTCTTTCGTGCTCTATGCTGGGGGTTTTAGCATCTTAATTTTTGCACTATTTTATTACACCATCGATGTAAAATCTATTTATAAATGGAGCCTGCCTTTTGTTTGGATTGGTACAAATTCTATATTAATTTATGTTTGCGCTCATGGTCTCTTCAATTTCGAATCTAGTTCTGGTTTCGTGTTTGGTGGCCTTATTAATTTTTTAGCTGATGATTATCACCAAGCTGCGTTATGGTTCGGCGTTTTCATTATTCAAATTTGCTTATTAAAATTTTTGTACGATAAAAAGTGGTTTTTAAAAATATGAAATACAGAATATTATTATCCGTTTCTCTGCTCACCTTCATTTCTTGTAAAACATGGTCGCAGGATTTTTTAACCGCTTCTAATCAGCTTATTGAGCGTGTTTTGCCAAAACACCATCAATATTTTACTACACAAAGCATAGCTTCAGAAAATGGTAAAGACGTTTTCGAAATCGAAAGCAAACAAAATAAAATTGTTTTAAGGGGGAGTAGTGGAGTAGCCATTGCATCTGCATTTTATCATTATTTAACAGAATATGCGCATTGCCAAATTACATGGAATGGCACTAATTTAAAATTGCCCGCTAAGCTACCTTTGCTTGGTAAAAAAGTTAGGAAACTAACGCCTTATGAGTACCGCTATTACCTAAATTATTGCACATTTAATTACAGCATGAGCTGGTGGGACTGGGAAAGATGGGAAAAGGAAATAGACTGGATGGCCCTACATGGTATTAACATGCCTTTAGCCATTACCGGCGAAGAATATACCTGGTATTTATTGTACAAAGAAATGGGTTTTTCTGACGATGAACTGAAGGGATTTTTTACAGGCCCTGCTTATTTTTCGTGGTTTTGGATGGGCAATATTGATGGTTGGGGTGGTCCGCTTCCTGTAAGCTGGATGAAAAGCCATTTCGAATTACAAAAGAAAATACTAAACCGCCAACGGGCTTTAGGTATGAAACCTGTATTGCCTGCATTTACGGGTCACGTTCCGGCTGCATTTAAAAATAAATTTCCGAATGCGAAATTGAAAGCCACAAACTGGACTAACGGTTTTGCAGATACCTATATTTTGGATGCCGAAGACCCGATGTTTGCTGAAATTGGTAAGAAATTTTTGTTGAAACAAACGGAAATGTTAGGAACAGATCATTTGTACTCTGCAGATACTTTTAATGAAAATGAACCACCATCTTCTGAGCCAGAATATTTGAGCAAACTTACTGCAAAAGTTTATGCGGGCATGTCTGCCGCAGATCCTAAAGCCGTTTGGGTGATGCAAGGCTGGCTTTTTTACAGCGATAGAAAATTCTGGAAAGACCCTCAAACGGAAGCCCTTTTAAAAGCTGTGCCAGATGATAAAATGATTCTTTTAGATTTAGCCACAGAAATAGAACCCGTTTGGAAACGTACAAACGGATTTTATGGTAAACCCTGGATTTGGAATATGCTGCACAATTTTGGCGGCAATACAAATCTTTTTGGTCGCATGGATGTGGTTGCTACCGAGCCTGCCGATGCACTTAACAATCCGCAAAGCGGAAAAATGAGTGGTATTGGTTTAAGTATGGAAGGGATTGAGCAAAACCCGGTACTTTATGAATTAATGATGGCCAATACCTGGCAATCTACCCCGATTAATGTTAACACCTGGTTGCCAAAATTTGTTAGAAACAGGTACGGCACTGAAAACGCTAATGCAGTTAAAGCATGGGATATTTTAAGAAAAACCGTTTATACAGTGCCAAAAGATAAATACATTAGAGATGGTGCTGAATCTATAATACAAGCCCGCCCGACACTGGATTCGCTAACCAGATGGGCAAAAACTACTTTAAATTATAATGAAAAAGATTTATTACCAGCCTGGGATGAGTTTGTAAAAGCTTCATCAGCTTGTAAAACGAGTGATGGTTTTCAATATGATATTGTTGATGTAACCAGACAAGTGCTTGCAAATTACGCTTTACCCGTTCATAGGAAATTTGTAGAGGCTTATAAAAAAGGCGATTTAAAAACTTATCAAATAGAAAAAGCCAAATTTTTAGATTTGATAAGTGATATGGATAAGCTTTTAGCCACACGTAAAGATTTTATGCTTGGTCCGTGGGTAAACCAGGCAAGAGCCTGGGGCAATAACGCTGAAGAAAAGGCTTTATATGAAATGAATGCTAAAGATTTAATTACACTTTGGGGCGATGCAAAAAGTCCGTTAAATGAATACGCATGCAGGCAATGGAGTGGCTTATTAAACGATTTCTATAAACCGCGTTGGGAACTATTTTTCGGCAAAATGGAACATTCTATACAACAGAAAAAGCCAATTAATATAGCGCAATTTAACGATGAGGTAAGTAAATGGGAATGGAAGTGGGTTAACATGCGAAAAGATTATCCACTAAATACGGTTGGTAATCCCGTACAAACTGCAATCGCTTTACATACAAAATATCGCAAAATTATTGCTGCGGCGCATCAATAAATCAATAAAATTTGATGAAAAAAATTCAGATAATCATTTTATTCTTAGTGAGCGCTTTATGCCTTAATGCACAAAATAAGGTCTATAACATTATTGATTTTGGTGCAAAAACAGGTCTGTCGCATGTAAATACAGAAGCTATACAACGAGCAATAAATGCTGCTTCAAAATCTGGCGGGCAGGTTTACATCCCAGAAGGGCAATTTGTTACCGGAGCAATTGAGTTGAAAAATAATGTAACCCTTTTTGTAAGTGAGCATGCAGAGTTATTAGGAAGCACAAATCGTTTGCATTATGGAAGCGACTCTGCCAAAGCCTTAATATCGGCCAACGGACAGAAAAATGTTTCGATAGCTGGCAAAGGAATAATAAACGGCAGAGGTGCTGAAGTGGTCAAAAATCTAATCTCCTTATTGCATGAAGGTAAATTTAAGGATGAAACCTGGGTTGCAAAACGGCCCTCAGAGAAAAGCAGGCCAAAACTTGTTACTTTTATAAACTGCGAATATGTAAGCGTTAAAAATGTTTCATTAAAAAATAGCGCAGGTTGGGTTCAGGATTTTGTAAGATGCAATGAGGTAGTTGTAGATGGTGTGAAGATAGAAAGCACAGCCTATTGGAACAATGATGGTATCGACATTGTAAACTCAAAAAATGTTAAGATTACAAACTGCGAAATTGATGCAGCTGATGACGGCATTTGCTTAAAATCTGAAGGCATGCCTGGTATTTGCGAAAACATTTATGTAGAAAACTGCAAGATAAGATCGAGCGCAAACGGATTTAAAATTGGTACCGGTTCTTATGGCGGTTTCAAAAATATTAAGGTTAAAAATATCTTTGTTTATAATACATATCGTTCGGCTATTGCTTTAGAAGCAGTTGATGGGGGTTTTATAGATGGGGTAGATGTAGATGGTGTTATTGGAAATTACATAGGTAATGCCATTTTTATTCGCCTTGGGCATAGAAACAAAACTGATAATTACAGCACAGTAAAAAATATCCGAATTGCAAATGTTAAAGCAACTATTCCAAATGCAAAACCAGATGCTGGATATCCGATAGAAGGTCCCTTGCCAAAATCTGCCCCTCATAATTTGTTGCCAGCATCAATTGTCGGCATACCGGGGCATTACATCACAAATGTAACGCTCGAAAACATTGACGTTACCTACGGCGGTGGTTCTAATAAAGAAACCGCATTCATTTCAAATGATAAGCTTAACAATGTTGATGAAAACATAGCGGGCTACCCGGAATTTAATATGTTTGGCGAATTGCCATCATGGGGGTTTTATGTTAGGCATGCAAAAGATATCACCTTTAATAATGTCAGGTTTACTTATCAATCATCAGATTTTAGACCGGCAATGGCATTTGATGATGCTGATGCCATTCGTATTAATGGGTTAAATATTTCAGAAAACGCTAATGAAAATGTAATTCTAGTAAAGGATACACCTAAATTATCTATTGATAACTCCAAATTTCCGGATAATATAAAACTGCCGGTTAAAAAGCTTTAAATTGATTAATTATCATACTATGCGTAAAAAGGTACATCAAACTACATCAGCTAGATTAGGTAATATTTTTTGGTATTGCATTGTTGGTCAGTTGTTTAGTATTTTATGTTGCGCTGCTGTTAGTGCTCAGCAGCAAAATTTGGTTAAATATGTGCAGCCATTTTCGGGTACATCTGCCAGTACCACGCCAGCAAGCCAGCATATAGAAGATAAAACCGAGCGCCTGGCCAATACCATTCCTGCAGTGGCGCCACCTTTTGCAATGACCCAATGGACGCCCCAAACGCAACTTACCGAGGTTAAATGCCTTGCTCCATATTATTATAACAACAAAAAAATCTATGGTTTTAGGGCAAGCCATTGGATTAGTGGCTCTTGCACGCAAGATTATGGAAGTTTTACCATTATGCCAATTTCGGGTAAATTGAAAATTAATGCCTTAAGCTATGCAGCAGATTATACGCATAACGGTGAAGTAGCAACTCCATCTTATTACAAGGTTAATTTGCCTAATTATAATCTCAATGTAGAGCTAAGCGCAACTTTACGCAGCGGCGTGATGAAAATTACGGCGCTTAAAACAGATAGTGTATATATTTTAATCACGCCAAACAGCGATAAAAACAAAGGTTCTATCAAAGTAAATAAAGCAAGCGGCGAAATCTCAGGAGAAAATCCGGTGCACCGGATTTATCAAGGCACAGGTCAACCGGCAGGTTTTAGTGGTTATTTCTACATCAGCATTAAAAAGCAATTTGCTATAAGTGGTGTATTCGCTGAAGATAAAATTTATGAAACTCAATCCATTAGTAACAAAAAAGACTTAGGTGTTTATGTGGGATTCAAACTCGAAAAAGGCGAAACCATACTCATCTATTCCGGAACATCCTTTACCAGCATTGCTTCTGCCAAATTAAATTTAGCGAAAGAAATAAACGATAGCTCTTTTGAAAAGGTTGTATCCGCAACTACAGCTGATTGGCAAAAATCGCTTTCGCAAGTATCAGTTTCTGATAAAGATGAAAAGAGGAAAAGAATTTTTTATACCGCAATGTACCATGCGCAACAACATCCACGATTATTTAATGATGTAGATGGTGGCTATCCGGTATTTTCTGGTAATTACCAAAGAGCAGTAATGGATAAGGGAAATTATTATGATGATTTCTCCATGTGGGATATTTATCGGGCGCAGTTACCTTTGGTAGAATTGTTAAAACCTGATTTGGCTAACGCCTTTGCAAAGTCTCTTGTTTTAAAAGGTAAGCAAGGTGGCTGGTTACCTATTTTTCCATGTTGGAATAGTTATACCGCTGCAATGATTGGCGACCATAGTACCGCTTTTTTGGCATCGGCTTACAATAAAGGCATTAGAGATTATAATGTTAATGATGCTTATCAACTAATGCGGCAGAATGCATTTATAATGCCCGATTCTACAAAATACCTCGATGGTAAAGGTAGAAGAGGCATTAATAGCTATTTAAGATATGGATTTATACCAATGGATGATGGCATTCCGGATGCATTTCATAAAAAAGAGCAGGTTAGCAGAACATTGGAATATGCTTATGATGATTATGCATTATCTACAATTGCTAAAGATTTAAATCATACAGAAGATTATTTGGCGCTGAAGAAAAGGTCTGAGAATTATAAAAATGTTTTTGACCCTGCTGTTGCTATGGTTAGAGGTAAATTTGCAAATGGCAATTGGTATTCGCCATTTAATGCCGATAGGCGTGAACCCTATATTACCGAAGGTACGCCCAGACAATATACTTTTTATGTGCCGCATGATATGCCTGGACTTACAAAATTAATGGGAGGTCCAAAACAACTCGAAAATCAACTGGATTCTATCTTTATTAAAAAGGAATATTGGCATGGAAATGAGCCAGGTCATCAGATTCCTTTTCTGTATAACTATACCGCATCGCCCTGGAAAACCCAAATTCAGGTATCTAAAATTTTGAATGATGAATATAGCGATGGTCCGGGAGGCTTAAGTGGAAATGATGATGCCGGACAAATGTCTGCCTGGTATGTTTTTGCCGCATTGGGTTTCTATCCGGTAGATCCGGTTTCTGGCAATTATCAAATAACTAAACCTCAATTTTCTAAAGTTGATGTTAACTTTAATAGCGGAAAACATTTAAAAATATCGGTTGTAAAAGCAGCAGAAAAAGCTCAATTTATTACAAAGATTATGCTAAATGGCAAGCTTTTAAAGAATCATCAAATCAGTCACAAACAACTTACCAACGGTGGAAACTTAATTTTCTATCTCGGTAGATAGATGTTAAGCAAACACAGAATTTCTTTTGTTGGAATTTATTTACGTCATGAAGACATTTATTTTGTATCTTGAGTTTTAGCCAAACTTAAATCTCCTCTTGTAGTAGCCATGATAAAGAATTTTTCCATCTTTCTTTTTCTGTTTATTTTTCTTAGTAAGAGTAATGCTCAAAATAACTCGCTATCTATTAAGTATATAGGGGTAGAAAATGGGCTTTCAAACAATATTGTAAATTCTCTTTATCAAGATAGATTTGGTTTTGTATGGATGGGAACTTATGATGGCCTTAATCGTTACGATGGATATAATTTCAAAATATTTCGGAATAATTGGGGTGAAGAAAATTCATTAATTAATAACCACATTACGGCGCTTAACGGAGAACATAACCGGGTGTGGATTGGCACACAAAAAGGTGTTTCTTATTATGATTATTCAGATTCTAAATTTCATAACCTAAAGTACAGCGAAAACAATAAGCTCAAAGATTTTCAGTTTTCTGTAAATGCCATTGTGGTTGATAAAAATTTAAATGTTTTTATCGCTACTGATGAGCATGGTTTATTTATTTTAACAAATGGCCAAACCCTTGCCGAAAACATCAACCTAAAGAAAAATAAGCGCTTTGCAATTAAAGCTTTATTTGTAGATAAATCTCAAAATCTTTGGTTCTATGCAAAGGATTATGGCTTTTGCAGGTATAATTCAAATCTTAAAAACATAACTGTTGTTGATGCAAAAATTAAAAATTTAACCTGCATTACCGAAGGAAATGGAGGCTTACTTTGGTTAGGTTCAGAACATGGGCTTTATCAATTTAATAAGGTTGATAAAAAACTAACACTTGTAAAAAATTATCCGTCATCAGATAATATCATGAATTTGATGGTTGATAAAGATGATAAGCTCTGGGTATCTACAGATGGGAATGGTCTTAGGGTTTTAAATACTCAGAATTATAGCCTAAAAAGTTTTCTGCAAGGCCGTGAAAAAGGCTCTGTTACCAGTAATTCAATTGGGCAGGTTATACAGGATAAACAGAACAGAAAATGGATTGCCACACTTAGAGGCGGCGTAAATATTATAGACCAGACAACGGCGCAATTTCAAACCATTAAACATGATGCTGCTAACAAAAACTCGCTGATTAGTAATTTTGTACTTTCTTTTTGCGAAGATAGTACGCAGAATATTTGGATTGGAACAGATGGCGGCGGCTTAAGTGTTTGGAATAGAAAGCAAAATACATTTGTTAATTACACAAAAACTGCCGATAATGCTTCGTTGAAAAGTGATTTTATCACCAGCATTCTGTGCGATGATAAACAGAATGTTTGGGTGGGTAGCTTTAGCGGGGGCATCGATCGTTTTGATAAAAAATCAGCAAAATTTATACATTACGCCTGCTTCAATCCGGAAAAAGGTACAGACGACATTAATATTTGGAAACTTTATCAGGATAAAAGGAAAAACATTTGGGCAGGTACAACTAGGGGAGGTGCGCTATACCTGTACAATAAAACAACAGATAAATTTGAGCTGTTTGATAATCGATTAAAAGACATACATAGCATCATCGAAGATAGTAAGGGAAATCTATGGGCAGGCAATTACACGCAGCTTATCAAGATAGACAGGCTTTCTAAAAAACATAAATATTACAACATTAACATGGCCATCAGGGCAATTATTCAAGATTCGAATAATATGCTTTGGTTAGGTACAGAAGGAGGTGGTTTGCTTTGTTTTAATCCACAATCTGGAAAGTATAAAAGGTATTTTCAACAAGATGGATTACCGAGCAGTTCGGTTCTAAATATATTGCCCGATGATAATGACAACCTTTGGTGCAGCACCTATAATGGTATTTCTCAATATAATTTAAAGTCGAAAAAATTTAAAAATTATTATACATCTGATGGGTTGCAGAGCAATCAGTTTAATTATAATGCAGCACTAAAAGCTAAAGACGGGACTTTTTTATTTGGTGGAATAGAAGGTTTTAACATCTTTTATCCTGATAAAATTCAACAAAATCGTAGAACGCCGAAAATTGTACTTACTGATTTTAAGATAAACAATGTCCCGATTGATGTAGATCCTAATTATAAAAACACCTCAATTGTCGATCTTCAACAGATATCAATTCCATATAATTTGGCGGTATCGGTAGATTATGCTGCAATCGAGTTTTCTTTTCAGGATCAAATTGCTTATGCCTATTATCTGGAGGGCTGGGATAGAAACTGGAACTATGTAAACAAACTCTCAACGGCTTATTACTCAAGGCTAAATGAGGGCGAGTATAAACTTAGAATAAAAAGTACCGATACCGAAGGCAATTGGACCAATAACGAACGAACAATTATTATCAGGATTTTGCCGCCATGGTACAGAACGTGGTGGGCTTATTCCATTTATCTTATCTTAATCTCTGCTGTAATTTATGTATTTCAGCGTTATCGAAATAAACAACGAAACCTTAAGCATGAAGTGGAGATAACCAATTTAAAAATGGAGCGTGAGAAAGAACTGAACGAAAAGAAGCTTAATTTCTTTACCAATATCTCCCACGAACTTAGAACGCCATTAACCCTGATTGTAAATCCAATAAAGGATATTTTAAGTGCAAAAGAAGCCGGGCATGAAAAAAACGACTTAACTGTAGTTTACCGCAACTCTAAACGTTTACTCAGTTTGGTAGATCAGCTTTTGCTTTTTAGAAAGATGGAGAATGAAAATGAGGAGCTAAAGCTGAGCAAAATTAATCTATCCAAATTTGCCCACGAAATTTTCTTGTGTTTTGCCTACATGGCTAAAAACAATAACATTAATTACGTTTTCGATTGTGAAGATGATTCAATAGATATTTTTGCAGATCGTGATAAACTCGAAATCATCCTGTTCAATTTAATTTCTAATGCCATGAAATTTACACCGGCGAATGGATCGGTAAGGTTAAAAATTTCTGCTAACGATACTAAAGTAAATATTGATATAAGCGACAGCGGACCAGGCATACCAAATGAAATTGGAGAAAAAGTTTTTGATAAATTTTACAAAGCAACGGTTAAAGAATCATTAAAAATTGGTTTTGGTATTGGATTATATCTGGTTAAAACTTTCGTTGAATTGCATAAGGGTAAAATAAAATTTGAATCCTTGAAAGATGTTGGCACCACTTTCCGCATTGAGTTGCCGCTTGGTGTAGCAACAGAAAATGTAGAGCCAGCTTATACCGATAATCATTTGGTATATGTTAACGAACTTATTGCGCAAGATGAAGATGAAGTATCAGAAATTTATGAAAGCAACGAGAGTAAAAAAAACATAGAGTTACTTATTTCTGATTTACACTCCATTTTAGTTGTGGATGATAATACGGAAATTATCGACTATGTAAAACAGATTTTTCAGAATAAATTTAAAATCTACAAGGCTATAAACGGGCTTGAAGGCTTAAAAATTTGTAAAGAAGTATTGCCCGATATTGTAATTTCTGATGTGAACATGGATGTGCTTAATGGGATAGAGCTTTGCAAAGCCATTAAAGAAGATTCAGAATTAAGCCACATACCGGTAATATTGCTCACCGCCGACCCAAGTGATGAGGTACGCTTGAGTGGGATTGAAGTTGGTGCTTATGATTTTATTACAAAGCCTTTTGATAAGGAATTGTTTACGGCAAAAATTCACGGAATTATAAAAAACAGGCAAAATCTACAATCTTATTTTTATAATGAAATAACCTTAAAATCTGATGCGCACAAAGTATCTGAAGAAGACAAAGGTTTTCTTCAAAAGTGCATCACCATAATCGAAGAAAATATAATGGAAGAAGATTTTAATGTGAAGATTTTAGCCTCAGCTTTAGGTATGAGCCATTCTAATCTTTACAAGCGAATCAGGGCAACCTCAGGCCAGTCTATAAGTAGTTTTGTGCGTTTTATACGATTAAGGAAAGCTGCAGAACTGCTTATCAATACCAATTTAAATATTAACGAAGCGGCATTTAGAGTTGGCATTAATGATATAAAATATTTCAGAACACACTTTCAGAAGCTATTTAATTTAACGCCTTCAGAATTTGTAAAGAAACATAGAAAAACCTTTCATAAATATTACAACCTCAATTCCTTTAATTAAATGTAGACCACGAATATTCATTTTACCAAAATACCCCCCTTAAAAAGTGATTTGACCCCCTGTTTATACTTTTAAAATTTTGCTACTTCGATTAACCAAATATTTCGGTGGAAAAATCAGTAGCTCAATACTCGATTACCATTTCCTTAACCAAAAACTATGTTTTATAAATTTACTTCGCTAATCTTTCTGTTGCTTTTCTCAAATGGTATTTTAAAGGCTCAAAATTCCAATGCTGTTTCAAGTCCTGATAACAACCTTACCGTTAAATTTAAAATGAGCAATGGCAAAGCTTACTATTCCATCTTTAAAAAAAATGAACAGGTTTTAGAAGCTTCTGCTCTGGGATTGGTTAGAGCTGATGAAAATTTTTCGTCACATTTAACGCTTTTATCGGTTTCCAATATTACAAATGTATCCGATACTTATACGCTCAAAAACGCAAAGCGACTAAACAATCATTATCAGGCTAAAAAACGGATTTTTCACTTAAAAACTGCATCCGGTAAAATACTGGATATCATTTTTCAGGTATCAAACGATGGGATTGCTTTCCGATATCATTTTCCGGATAAAGATGCTGCGGTAAAACGTATTTTATCAGAACAAACCTCTTACAATTTCTTCGCTGAAACTAAAGCCTGGTTGCAGCCAATGAGTGTTGCAAAAACAGGTTGGGAAAGCACAAATCCATCTTATGAAGAATATTATAAAAAAGAAATTAATGTAGGCGAAGCCGCTCCAAGTGCTGCAGGTTGGGTTTATCCGGCACTTTTTCACTATCGTGATAATTGGGTCTTAATTTCTGAAGCCGGTTTAGATGGAAATTATTGTGCAACGCGTTTAAAGCAAAACTCTCCGGATGGAAACTACGAAATCGGTTTTCCTGATGAGCGTGAAGCTTTTACAGGCGGTAATGTTAAACCAGAATCTATTTCGCCATGGTTTACGCCCTGGAGAATTCTTACCATAGGAAGTTTAAAAACAATAACAGAATCTACTCTGGGAACAGATTTAGCCTATCCACAAAAGCCAAATATCAATCCTGCCGATTATCCTTTAGGAAAAGCATCGTGGAGCTGGATAATTTTGAAAGATAATTCCATTACTTATGATGTGCAAAAAAAGTTTATAGATTTTGCTGCTGATATGAAATGGGAATATTGCTTAATTGATGTGGATTGGGATACAAAAATTGGCTTCGAGAAAATGCAGCAACTTTCTGATTATGCTAAATCAAAAAATGTAGGTTTAATTTTATGGTACAACTCTGCAGGAGATTGGAATACCGTTAAATATACACCGAAAAACAAGCTCACTACAAAAGCTAACAGGCAAAAAGAATTTGCCATGCTTCAAAAAATGGGTATAAAAGGCATTAAGGTAGACTTTTTTGGCGGTGATGGGCAATCCATGATTAAATATTACCTGGAAATTTTTGAGGATGCTGCTAAATACGGTTTAAACGTAAACTGCCATGGCGCTACTTTACCCAGAGGTTGGCAGCGTACTTATCCAAATTTGGTTACAATGGAATCTATAAAAGGTATGGAATTTATCACGTTCGACCAAAATAACGCAAATGAAGCGCCATACCATGCCACCACAATTCCCTTTACGCGGAATGTTTTCGATCCGATGGATTTTACACCCATGACTCTCACAAAAATCCCGAATATAAATAGGAAAACAAGCAGCGTTTTTGAATTGGCTTTGCCTATAATTTTTCAGTCGGGTGTACAGCATTTGGCAGAAACTCCAGAAGGAATTGCAAGTGTTCCGGATTTTATCAAAACACATCTGCAAAATTTCCCGGCATCTTTTACTGACATTAAATTTATAGATGGTTACCCTGGTAAATATGTTATTATGGCTCGTAAAGCAGGCAATAAGTGGTATTTAGCCGGGATAAACAGCGGGCAACAAAATAAAACAGTTACGATTGATCTTTCTCAATTTGGAAAAAATAAAGCCACTCTAATTACCGATGGTGATTCAGAATTTTCTTTCAAAAAAACTGATTTACAATTAAAATCAACTGAAATAACTATTAAACCTTTTGGTGGTTTTGTAGCTGTAGTTGAATAATATTGTATCACTGTAAAACCTTAATTGATGAAGAATTTAATAACAGTAATACTAATAAGCGGCTTAAATATTCCGTTTGCTTTTAAAGCAAATGCCCAGCAGGTTTTGGAGGCTAAAGGAAATCCAATTATTACAGATAAATACACAGCAGACCCGTCAGCTTTGGTTTATGGCGATTCTGTTTATTTATACGTAGGCCATGATGTTGCACCAAAAAGCAAAAATGATTATGAAATGAATGAATGGTTATGTTATGCTTCTGCCGATATGAAAAACTGGAAAGCGCATAAATCGCCCCTGAGTTATAAAGATTTTAGTTGGTCAAAAGGCGATGCCTGGGCATCTCAGGTTATTGAACGTAATGGAAAATTTTACTGGTATGTAGCTACTGCACACGCTACAATACCAGGAAAGGCAATTGGTGTTGCGGTTGCCGATAACCCACGTGGCCCATTTAAAGACGCAATAGGCAAAGCTTTAGTAACCAACGATATGACAAAGGCTACAGATATTAGCTGGGATGATATCGATCCGACAGTAATTGTTGATGACGATGGTCAGGCTTATCTTTTTTGGGGAAATACCAAGTGCTACTACGCAAAATTAAAAGCCAACATGGTTGAGTTTGATGGACCAATTCAAATGGTAAGTGTGCCGGCCTTTACCGAAGCGCCGTGGGTACACAAAAGAAAAGGCTGGTATTACCTTTCGTATGCATCAGGCTTTCCTGAAAAAATAGTGTATGCGATGAGTAAAAACATCAACGGTCCATGGGAATATAAAGGCATTATTAATGAAATTGCAGGCAATTCAAATACAAATCATCAATCCATAATCGATTTTAAAGGGAAAAGTTATTTTGTTTATCATAATGGCGCTATCAATACCGAAGGTGGCAGTTATAGAAGGTCGGTTTGTATCGATTATTTGCATTATAATGCTAACGGAACCATTAGGCGTATAATCATGACATCAGAAGGTGTTAGCAAAACTCAATAATATGTGTAGGTTAATAAATCATCAAATACTTTTCAAATTAATCTTTGGCTTTAAACTAATTGTCTGTTTGTTTTTTGTTGGATTTAATTGTGCTGCACAAAATTATCAGTCTGGTGTAATAGCGAAAGATGGTTGGTCTAAAAATTCTGTTAATGCAGTTATTTTTCGCAAAAACTCTATTGTAAGCTATAAAAAATTACAATTTTCGGCTTTTTATGATGATAATCAGTTTGTTGTTTTAGCAAAGCGATCTGCAAAAGATAAAACCTGGATTTGCCAAAAAACAGCTTACAAGGGCGATGCAACGGATGCGCATAAATCTATAAGCATTGCGGTTGATGGCTCCGGATATTTGCATATTTCATGGGGGCAACACAATAACCAATTAAATTATGCAAAATCTATAGCACCGGGCTCACTCCAATTAAGTGAGAAATCGGCAATGCTCAATGATAAAGAAGGTAAAGTAAGTTATCCTGAATTTTATAAGCTCGCCAACGGCGATTTAATGTTTTTCTATCGTGATGGTGGCTCTGGTAACGGAAATTTGATGATTAACCGATATTCCATCAAAAGCAAAACATGGGTTCGGGTACAGGATGGATTAATAAACGGCGAGGGCAAAAGAAATGCTTACTGGCAGGTTGCTACAGATCAATTGGGTGGGTTGCACATCTCCTGGGTGTGGAGAGAAAGTCCGGATGTGGCAAGTAACCACGATTTAGCTTATGCAAAATCTATAGATGGTGGTTTAACTTGGATTAAAAGTAATGGCGAAAAATATGTACTGCCAATTACAGAATCGAATGCAGAGTATGCGCTTAAAATTCCCCAAAACAGCGAATTAATTAACCAAACCTCAATGTTTGCTGATGATCATGGCTATGCATTTATTGCCGGTTATTGGAGAAACAAGCCTGCTGAGCTTCCTCAATATCATATAGTGTACATGGATAAATTGGGCTGGAAAGTGAATAGTTTAAATTTTAGAAAAACTGATTTTACACTTAAAGGCGGCGGTACCAAAAAGATTCCAATTTCGCGTCCGCAGATTATCACCTGGAGAAAACAAAATAAATATGGCGTAGCTGTAGTATTTCGTGATGAGGAAAGAGGTAGCAAAGTTTCGGTTGCAACTAATCAGGATATTTTAAGCAATAAATGGTCAATCAATGATTTGACTTCATATAGCGTGGGAGATTGGGAGCCATCGTACGATACAGAATTGTGGAAGAATAAGCAGATACTTAATTTATTTGTACAAAATGTAACTCAGGTTGATGGAGAAGGTAAAGCTGAAATTAAGCCAACTGAAGTAAAAGTGCTTAAATGGGTTGTACCTAATTAGTTTAATAATTAAAATCGAACAATATAAATTGATATGAAAATAGTGTTTTGGATGTATGTTTTGCTGGCTTTTGCTCCATTGCAAATTTTTGCGCAGAAAAAAGTGAGTGATAAGCAAAAGTTAGATGCCTATCTCTTTGTTTATTTTACTGGTAATGATAAAAATGAGGAAGCCATACATTTTGCCATCAGTAAAGATGGTTATACCTATAAAGCACTAAATAATAATCAACCGATTATTTCTTCGGCAAAAATTAGTTCTACAGGTGGTGTAAGAGACCCACATATATTAAGAGGCGAGGATGGAAAAACATTCTATATGGTTGCAACGGATATGGAATCGGCAAAAGGCTGGGATTCTAACCGGGCAATGGTGCTTTTAAAATCAACAGATTTAGTGAACTGGACATCCAAAGTTGTAAATATTCAAACCCGATTTAAAAACCAGGATAGCTTAAAAAGGGTTTGGGCGCCCCAAACAATTTACGATTCAGAGGCTAAAAAATATATGGTATACTGGTCTATGAAACATGGAAATCAGCCCGATATTATTTATTATGCCTATGCCAATAAGGATTTTACAGATTTGGAAAGCGAGCCTAAACAATTATTTTTTAGTCCGACTAATGGCTCGTGTATAGATGGTGATATTATTTACAGCAATGGAAAATATAATCTTTTTTTCAAAACTGAAGGAAATGGAAATGGAATAAAAAAGGCTGTTTCATCAAGTTTAACCAGAGGTTATGTGCTTCAAGATAAATATTTGCAGCAAACTAAAGATGCTGTAGAAGGTGCCGGCGTTTTTAAATTAAACAATAGTAACGAATACATCCTAATGTATGATGTGTACATGAAAGGTAAATATCAGTTTATAAAAAGTACCGATTTGAACAGTTTCAAAGTAATTGATGAAGCCGTAAACATGGATTTTCATCCACGCCATGGTACAGTTTTACCCATTACTGCTATTGAAGCGAAACGTTTATTAGCAAAGTGGTATAGTGCTAAAGCCGTGCTCGAATCGGCCGGTTCATCTTCTATAAAGCGGAATAACATTGTGATTGATGAAAAAGATAAAACCGTTTACTTTCCATTAAAATACGGTTCAAACTTAAAAGCTGTTGATTTGCAGTTCTATAACCTTCCGGGAATAAGCATTGCACCAAATAAACCGATAGATTTTAGTGAAGCTTCAACTGAAATTACTCTTTCAATTGGTGGTAAAACCGCCGAAACCTACAAGGCAAGCGCTGAAATAAACAACAATCCGGTATTATCGGGTTACTATGCCGACCCTGAAATTATCTATTCAAACAAAACTAAAAAATACTATTTATACCCAACCAGTGATGGTTTTACAGGTTGGAGCGGTAAATATTTTAAAACCTTTTCATCAACTGATTTAGTAAACTGGAAAGATGAAGGAACAATTCTAGATTTGGAAAAAGATGTGAGTTGGGGCAAAAGAAATGCCTGGGCACCAACCATAGCTGAGAAAAAAATAGGTAGCGAGTATAAATATTTTTACTATTTCACAGCCGCTCAAAAAATTGGTGTTGCGGTATCAGATAATCCAAATGGTCCTTTTAAAGATAGCGGCAAAGCCTTAATTGCTAAGAAACCAAAAGGTATTAAAGGCGGACAAGAAATTGATCCTGATGTTTTTACTGACCCTAAAACAAGCCGAAGTTATTTGTATTGGGGGAATGGCTATATGGCTGTTGCACCATTAAATTCAGATATGGTTTCAATCGACACAAATTCGATAAAAGTGATTACCCCAAATAAAGATTTTAGAGAAGGTACAGAGGTTTTTTATCGTAATGGAAAATATTATTTCTTATGGTCTGAAGATGATACCAGAAGCGAAAATTACCGTGTTCGTTATGGTTATTCTGACACTCCAAATGGCGAAATCACCATCCCCAATGATAATTTGATTTTATCTAAAGCTCCACAACTCGGTATTTATGGAACAGGACATAACAGTGTGATTCAAATTCCGGGTAAAGATGAATGGTATATGATTTACCACCGTTTTAATTTGCCTAAAGGTATTACGATGGGCGATGCCGCAGGATACAATAGAGAAGTTTGCATCGATAAAATGGAGTTCAATGCCGATGGAACGATAAAAAAAGTAATTCCAACAATCAAAGGGATTAACCCGATAAAAAATTAAAGAAACTGATGTTTTTAAACAGTTTAAAATAATAAACAGATGAAAAAGTATTTCTTAATTGTGTTGCTTGTTTTACTTAAAATAACAAGTTATGCTCAAAAACTTCCGGCTAAAGCCGAGGTGCTGAAAATTATTGATAAGGCTAACCAATTTTGGCAAAGCAATAATCCACCGCAAGTACGTTCCTTTTGGGATAATGCGGCTTACCATACCGGTAATATGGAAGTGGTTGCGCTTACCCAGAACAAGGTTTATCAAAAATATTCTGAAGATTGGGCAGTTCACAATCAATGGATGGGTGCAAAATCTAAAGACAAAAGTACCTGGAAATACAAATATGGCGAAACTGACGATTATGTACTTTTTGGCGATTGGCAAATTTGTTTTCAAACTTATATAGATTTATATCATTTGGATAAGCAAGAATATAAAATTGCCAGGGCTAAAGAAGTTATGGAGTTTGAGATGAGTACGCCTAATAACGATTATTGGTGGTGGGCGGATGGTTTATACATGGTTATGCCGGTTATGACAAAACTCTATAAAACCACTGGCAATAAACAGTATTTAGAAAAATTACACGAATATTTTGCTTATGCCAACAGCATTATGTACGATAAAGAAGCAGGGCTTTATTACAGAGATGCTAAGTATGTATATCCAAAGCATAAAAGCGTTAATGGTAAAAAAGATTTTTGGGCACGTGGCGACGGTTGGGTATTTGCAGGTTTGGCCAAAGTATTAAAAGATTTGCCAAAAGATGATAAAAACAGAGATGAATTTGTAACGAAATATAAAATCATGGCTGATGCTATTGTGAAATGCCAGCAAAAAGAAGGTTATTGGACCAGAAGTATGTTGGATGCTGAACATGCCCCCGGACCCGAAACCAGTGGTACTGCATTTTTTACCTATGGCTTATTTTGGGGCATCAACAATGGCTACCTTAAAAACAAAATTTATAAAGAATCTGCTTTAAACGGCTGGAATTATTTATCAAAAACAGCATTGCAAGATAGCGGAAAAGTGGGTTATGTTCAGCCTATTGGCGAGAAAGCCATTCCAGGTCAAATTGTTGACCAAAACTCAACCTCAAATTTTGGTGTAGGTGCATTTTTACTGGCCGGCTGCGAATTTTACAGATTTTTAAAAAAATAAAAACCTAACCATAATATGAAATATTCCGCAATTAAACTATCAATATTTATACTGATACTTTCTGTTTCAACATCGGCTTTTAGCCAAAAGAAAAAAACGATTAAGCAAACCGCTACGTTAACCGACAGGCAATTTTGGTTGCAGCAAATGGATAAAATGGTAAAACCTGTTTTATACAATTTGGCTAAAGATAGTTTGAAGATTAATATGCCAAAGGTTACATCCATCCATATTGATAATAAAGAACATAGAATAAAAGTTCAATATGTAGAGGTTTTAGGAAGGGTTTTAAGTGGTGTTGCGCCCTGGCTACAGTTAGAAGGCGGCGATGAAAAAGAAGTTGCATTAAGAAAGCAATACCGCGAATGGGCAATACAAGGCTTAAAAAATTCATTAGATTCAAACGCTAAAGATTTTATGAATTATGATATCGGCGGCCAGCAGTTGGTTGATGCATCATACGTTGCTTTAGCTTTTATCAGAGCGCCATGGCTTTGGGAAAATTTAGGTGAAAAACACAGGCTTTTAATGATGAAATCCATCGTAACTACGAAAAGGTTTAAGCCGGTATTTTCTAACTGGTTACTGTTTTCTGCAATGAATGAGGCTTTTTTAGCAAAATTTGGCTACAGCTGGGACCCAATGCGAGTTGATTACGCTTTGCAGCAGATGGAGCAATGGTACGTAGGCGATGGCATGTATAAAGATGGAAGCACTTATGCCTTTGATTATTACAATAGCTATGTAATTCATCCTTACCTGGCCAAAATCTCAGAAATAATCGGCGCAAAGGTTAAGGATTATAATTCGATGTTTGAGAAGATTAGAAAACGAAACGAACGTTATGCCATATTACAAGAGCGTTTAATTAATACTGATGGCACTTATCCTGCAACAGGCAGGTCTATCATTTACCGTGGTGCAGCATTTCATCATTTGGCAGATATGGCGCTTCGAAATGCTTTGCCTAAACAATTAAGCCCGGCCCAGGTGCGTTGTGCCTTAACTGCGGTAATTAAAAAAACTTTAGTGAGCCCAACTACTTATAATAATGGTTGGTTAACCATTGGTTTATACGGAAATCAACCAGATTTAGGCGATTTTTATAATAATCAAGGCAGCCCTTACATCTGTACAAATATTTTTCTCCCATTAGGATTACCTGCCAGCGACCCATTTTGGGCAAACCCGGCAGCTAAATGGAGTGCTCAGCGAATTTGGTCGGGAGAAGATTTCCCGAATGACCATAGCCAGGACTTAAGATAATTGGATTTATAAATGTGGAAGGGGACTAACAGGCTTTTTTAAAATAAACGTAGTTTTTACGTTTGTAAATTTAAAAAATAGCCCTTAAGCCCCTTTTTTGGATAAAATTACCAATTTTACCCCGCTTAATTACCGTTCTACCCCTCACTATAAAGCCGATTTATCTTCTTATTTGTGATAACCAAATTAATAATTTATGACAAGTAGTTAAGACCTCATCCGCTTTTACTAAAAGCCCCATTTGTTTCAAACATCTCTTTTTGAAATTGATAATAAATCAAAAAACTAACTAACCAAATAAAACTATGCTTAAAAAATTACCATCACCAAAAAGGTGTTTACTGGTACTGTTTGCAATATTTTTAATTGCTAATACAGGTTTCAGTAACCTATACGCTCAAGGCGTTATCACAGAAGTAAGCGGTACTATTCAAGATACCAAAGGCTTACCAATACCAGGAGTAACCGTAAAAAATGTAAATACCACTAAATTAGCCATAACAGATGGTAACGGAAGGTATAAAATTGCAGCAGCCAAAGGCGAAAGTTTAACTTATAGCTACGTAGGCTACACGAGCAAAACAATTGTTGTTGCAAATAATGATCAGTTAAACGTAAAGCTTGATGAAGCTGATGATAAAACGCTAAATGATGTTGTTGTTGTTGGTTACGGTACGCAGAAGCGTTCTGATGTAACGGGTTCGGTGGTTTCTGTACCTAAATCCAGGTTATCTCAATTGCCGGTTACCAACATTCTACAATCAATTGAAGGTGCTGTTGCCGGTGTAAATGTCACTACTACCTCAACCGTTCCGGGAAGTCAGCCAAATGCTTTAATCAGAGGTCAAAACTCTATTACTGCAGGTACAGGCCCATTTGTGGTTGTTGATGGTGTTCCATTAAGCAAAACAGGTGGCTCATTAAACGACATTAACCCAAATGATATTGCTTCGGTAGAGATATTAAAAGATGCGAGTGCAACTGCCATATATGGTACAAACGGTTCAAATGGTGTTATTTTAATCACAACAAAAAGGGGAACAAGTGGCAAGCCAATTATTCGTTATAGTGGTTATGCAGGTATCGAAAATATTTCAAACATATTAGAGCCTAGAAGCGGCGCAGAATACGCACAAAAATATGCAGATTTTTTAAAGCAGACAGGTCAGGTACAGCAAAGGCCGGTGCCAAATATTGGTGAGTTACCAGCATATAATGCAGGCACTACAGTAGATTGGGTAAAAGAGGCTACGCAACAAGGAATTATTCAAGACCATAATGTTGGTATATCTGGCGGTTCTCAGGATGTAAAATATTTTATTTCAGGCGATTATTTAGACCAAAAAGGTGTTGTTAAAGGATATAATTTTAAACGCCTTGGTTTACGTTCTAACCTTGATGTAAATGTAACTAGCTTTTTAACAGTTGGTACTTCATTATTTTTAACCAGCAATAATTACGATGGTGGCAGAGCAAACTTACTGTTTGCTACGGCTATGAGCCCTTATGGTCAGCTTTATAATCCAAACGGAACATATAAAATATTTCCAATGGAACCAGAGCAGCTTTACACCAATCCTTTATTAGGTTTAACAACTACTCAAATCAGCAGAACAACAAATTTAAATGGTAACGGCTACGCCGAAGTTAAATTTCCGGGAGCTTTAACCGGTTTAAAATACAGATTAAATGCTGGTTACACTTACTTTCCTAAAAGAGAAGGTAGTTACATTGGGCGTTTAGCTAATGATAATAATGGCACGGCCAGAAGTTTTAATTCTTCAACAAACAGCTACACCATCGAAAATATTTTAACTTATTCAAAGGATATTAAAAAGCATCACTTTGATATCACCGCACTTTACAGTTCTCAGGAGCGTAAATACTTTGAAACTACAGCAGGTGCAACAGGTTTTATCAATGATGAATTAGGTTTAGATAATATCGGTGCTGGTTCTACACAAACAAGTGGTAGTTACAGAGATAGATATGGTATCAACTCTCAAATGGGCCGTTTATTTTACTCTTACGATAGCCGCTATTTATTCACTTTAACAGCTAGAAGAGATGGTTCATCAGTTTTTGGTGCTAATACAACTAAATATGGTGTTTTCCCTTCAGCAGCATTCGGCTGGAACATCACCAACGAAGGTTTCATGAAAGATGCCAAGTTTTTTAACAACTTAAAACTACGTTTATCTTACGGTAAAACTGGTAATGAAGCGGTTAGTGTTTATCGTACTATCACAACAGATAATACTGGTCGCTCGCCATTTAACGGAATCAGTACAATTGGCGTTTTTCCAGCCAACTTGGGTAACTCATCTTTACAATGGGAAACGACTAAAACTGCTAATATTGGTTTAGATTTTGGAATTTTAAACAACAGAATTAACGGTAGTATTGAAGCTTACGAAAATAAAACCAGTGGATTGCTGTTAAGCAGAAGTTTACCAATTATTACTGGTTACTCTAACGTACTCGAAAATATAGGTAAAACCACCAACAAAGGTTTAGAGATAACGTTAAACACACAAAACTTTGCCGGTAAAGATTTTAGATGGGAAACCATGGTTGTATTTGCAACAAACAAAAATAAAATTACCGATTTATATGGCGATGGTAAAGATGATATAGGTAACAGATGGTTTATTGGTAAACCAATTAGTGTTGTTTACGATTATGAAATGACTGGCGTTTGGCAAACAGGTGAAGATGTTTCTAAACAAGATCCAACCGCAAGGCCTGGTAGCTTAAAATTTAGCGATTTAAACGGCGATGGAAAAATCACTGGAGATGATAGAAAAATTTTAGGTCAAGCTGCTCCAAAATGGACTGGTGGTTTAACAAATACTTTTCACTATAAAAACATTAATCTAAGTGTTTTCATCCAAACCGCTCAAGGAATGACAAAGAACAATCAGGATTTAACTTATGGTGATGAAACGGGTAGAAGAAATACACCTGCAGAAATCGGATACTGGACACCGGAAAACATGAGTCAAACCCGCCCGGCTTTATCTTATAACAACACTTTAGGTTATGGATACGCTTCAGATGCAAGTTATACGCGTATAAAAGACGTCACTTTAAGTTATGTTTTCGGTCAATCTATGCTTGATAAATTACATTTAGGCGGATTAACAGTATATGCGAGCGGTCGTAACCTGCACACTTTTACAAATTGGATTGGATGGGATCCGGAGAACAATTACTCTTCAAGAGGATCTGGCGATTGGACCAATAATTATCCTTTAACCAGAACATTTGTATTCGGTTTAAATGTTTCATTACGTTAATTTATTTATCATGAAAAAGAATATAACAATTATAGCAGCCGCAGTGACTATGCTTTTCGCATTTTCATCTTGCAAAAAGGCCTTTTTGGATGAAAAACCTTTCTCTTCTTACACCCCTTTAACAGTTACAGATTCACTTGGATTTGAAGCTTCTTTAGTTGGGCTTTATAATCATACCAGTACCATATTCTCGTGGTCTGACCAACAAGGGTGGCCGAGTGTTTGGCAAGTTGGTACTGATGTTGCAAACGCAACAAATAACCAGCAAGGTGTAGAAATACCTTATTACAATTACGAAACCCTAGCCGCAACTGATGGTGGTTCTGCCCGTACCTGGAACAGGTATTACATCTTGGTTAACTTAACAAATACGATTGTAGATGGGGTAGAAAATCCTTCAACAACAAGTTTAAGCGCCAGAGGTAAAGCACAGGTTAGTGCCGAAGCTAAATTTTTCAGAGCTTATGCTTACAATAATTTAGCAACATTATATGGTGGTGTTCCTTTAATTACTAAAGCATTAACAGGTCCGAAGATTGACTTTGTTAGGGCACCGATTGCTGATGTAAATAATTTTATCGTTAGTGATTTACTTTATGCAGTTGCCAATTTACCCGATATTGAAGCGGTTAAAACTAATACTAAAGGTAAAATGTATGGCAGAGCAAATAAGTTTATGGCTATGCAACTTCTGGCAGAAGTATATCTTCGTATGAATAAGCCTGACTTGGCCGAAGCACAAGCTCAAGCCATTATTTCGAGCGGAAAATTTAGTTTAATTAAAAACAGATTTGGTGCAAAAACCAGTTTACCTGGCGATTATTATTCGGATATGTTTCAATATGGCAACCAACGCCGTTCGCAAGGAAACACCGAATCTATCTGGGTGTTGGAGCAAGAAAATCCAAATTCAGTTGTTGGCGGGATAACAAATTCGCCACAACAAAGAAGGGTATGGGGTGCTGCATATTACAACATTGCAGGTATGGCCTTAGCCGATTCATTGGGTGGAAGATCTATTGGTAGGTTACGTTTAAGTAACTGGGTATTGTATGGTTTATACAAAGGAAATGATATTCGTAATTCTCAGTACAACATCCGCAGAAAGTATTATTACAATGATCCAAGTCCAACTTATGCAGCCAGATTTGGTAAGCAAGTACCTTTTACAGGACCAGATACTTTGATAAATATCTGCCCAAGTACAACCAAATGGGGCGCTTTTGATCCAAATGATACATTCGGTTTCGCTATGATTAAAGATTTTATTTTAATGCGTTTAGGAGAAACCTATTTATTATTAGCTGAAGCTCAGGTTGCACAAGGTAAAACAGCAGAAGCGGCAAATACAATTAATGTGCTAAGAACAAGAGCAAATGCCGACCAGGTTACAGCTGCGCAAATGACTAAAGATTTTATTTTAGATGAGCGTGCGAGAGAATTAATTGGTGAAGAAAACAGAAGGATGACTTTGATGAGAACCGGAACTTTGGTAGAAAGAGCATTAAGATTAAATTCTGGCGATAAATCAAAACCAATTACAGGCTTAACTTCAAAAGCACTTTTATTACCAATTCCGTTAGGCGAAATTCAACTAAATAAGGATGCTGTGCTAACACAAAATCCTGGATACTAATTTATTGTGGTTAGTTAATCGGGGAGACGCTTTTTTGTCTTCCCGATATTTTTTATTCACTAACTTGCCTTTTCAACCCGAAATAAAAAATCATGCTTAAAATTAAAACCTCCTGTTTCCTTTGGCTAATTATTGCTTTTTCATCCAATGTGGTATTTGCTCAGAAAAAGCAAAATGCTTTTTATCCTGGCCAATTATGGAAAGATGATAAGGGTGTTCATATTAATGCCCATGGCGGAGGTATAGTGGAAAGTAAAGGTGTTTATTATTGGTTTGGAGAACATAAAGTAGCAGGCGAAAAAGGAAATACTGCACAGGTTGGTGTACATTGCTATTCATCAAAAGACTTATATAATTGGAAAGATGAAGGTATAGCGCTTCGGGTTTCTGATGATTTAAAAAGCGACATTGCAAAAGGTTGTATTCTGGAGCGACCAAAAGTTGTTTACAATAAGAAAACAAAGAAATTTGTAATGTGGTTTCACCTGGAGTTGCTAGGTAAAGGTTACGAAGCTGCCCGCACCGGGCTTGCTGTTGCCGACAAAGCAACCGGGCCATATACATTCGTTAAAAGCTATCGTCCAAATCCGGGTATTTTGCCTTTTTATCATGAAGGAACATCATTGGCCGATCAGGTAAACTGTACAAAGCCAGCCAATAAAAGTGATGGTTTTTTCTGTCGCGATTTACCTGGCGGACAAATGGCTAGAGATATGACTGTTTTTGTTGATGATGATGGTAAAGCCTATCATATTTTTTCATCTGAAGAAAATTTCACACTTCATTTGGCAGAGTTAAGTGATGATTACTTAAGCCATACCGGAAAATTTATAAGGATTTATGTAGGGCATCAAACTGAAGCTCCTGCGCTTTTTAAAAAGGATGGAACTTATTATATGGTTGGTTCCGGTTGTACAGGCTGGGATCCAAATCCTGCAAGGTGGTTCAAATCAAATTCTATTTGGGGTCCGTGGGAATACATGGGTAATCCCTGCATAGGTGAAAACGCCAACATCACCTATGGTGGCCAAAGCACATACGTGTTACCTGCACCCGGAAAAAAAGGGCAGTTTATTTTTATGGCTGATAAGTGGGCACCAAAAAATGCTATTGATGGCCGCTATCTATGGTTGCCAATTAAGTTTAATAACCAAAAAATGGAGATCAGCTGGCTAGACAAGTGGGATCTTAACATCTTTAAATAAAATATTACACCGGCAAAGGTTGCTTTACGTTGCATAAAATTGCAATGCTAAAATTCTTTTGCCAAAAAATCTATTTATGAACACATTAAAAAAATACATTTTCTTGCTTGTGGTTTTGTGTATTTCAGCATCAGTTTATGCTCAAAATGCTCAGCACAGCTTTAAATTAAGCGATAATAATTTTCTATTGGATGATAAACCTTTCCAAATCATTTCCGGAGAAATCCATTATCCGAGGGTGCCAAAAGAAGCCTGGAGAGATAGAATGAAAATGGCGAAGGCGATGGGCTTAAATACCATTGGTACTTACGTTTTCTGGAATTTACACGAACCACAAAAGGGCAAGTTTGATTTTTCAGGTAACAACGATATTGCTGCTTTTGTAAAAATTGCCCAGGAAGAAGGCTTATGGGTTATCTTAAGGCCAAGCCCTTACGTTTGTGCCGAATGGGAGTTTGGTGGCTACCCTTACTGGTTGCAAAACGAAAAATCGCTTGTGGTTAGAAGTAAGCAGCAAGAATATTTAAATGAATACAAAAAATACATCAACGCTGTTGGAAAACAACTTGCCCAATTACAAGTAAATCATGGTGGTAATATTTTAATGGTTCAGGTAGAAAATGAATATGGTTCTTTCGCGGCAGATAAGGAATATTTAGCCATCAATAGAAAGATGTTTATAGAAGCTGGTTTTGATGGTTTATTATACACTTGCGATCCTGAGGTTGATATTGTGGGCGGTCATTTAAACGGTTTGCTACCTGCAATTAATGGTCAGGACAATCCTGATAGGGTAAAAGCTGCAATTAACAAATACCACAATGGCGTTGGTCCGTATTTTATAGCTGAATGGTATCCAGCCTGGTTCGATTGGTGGGGTACCCCGCACCACACGGTTCCGGCTGAGCAATATACGGGCAAATTAGATTCTGTATTAAAAGCAGGCATTTCTATAAATATGTACATGTTTCATGGAGGAACAACGAGAGGATTTATGAATGGCGCAAATTATAAAGATACCTCGCCTTATGAGCCTCAAATAAGTAGTTACGATTATGATGCACCGTTAAATGAAGCCGGTAATGCAACAGAAAAATTTAAACAGTTTAGGGCAGTAATTCAAAAACACTTGCCTAAAGATGTTAAACTTCCGGCCATTCCGGCGGCTAAGTTGGCAATTTCTATTAAACCTTTTCAGCTTGATAAAAAATATTACGTGTTTAATAACCTTACTACCGGTGTAGAAAATGCTAAGCCGCTAACGTTTGAAGATTTAAAGCAAGATTATGGCTACATGCTTTACCGTACGCAAATAACTGGGGGTAAAAAAGGTTCACTTAAAATCAATAAATTGAGAGATTATGCAATCATCTTTATCAATGGTAAACAGGTTGGTATTTTAGATAGGAGGTTAAATCAGGATAGCCTAAGCCTTGATTTGCCAAGCGGAAAGCTACAGTTGGATATTTTTGTAGAAAATATGGGGCGGATTAATTTTGGTAAGTATTTATTAGAAAACAAAAAAGGCATAACCGAAAATGTTTCATTTAATGGCGCTGTAATAGAAAATTGGAAAATGTTTAGTTTGCCTTTCAGTAATGTAGAAGGTTTTGCCAAAAAGCAATCGACCAATACATCTAACTTCGGACCAACATTTAGCACAGGGTCTTTTAAACTTTCAAAAACCGGAGATACTTATTTGGATATGCAAAATTGGGGTAAAGGTGTGGTTTGGATTAACGGACATAATTTGGGAAAATATTGGTCAATTGGTCCGCAACAAACTATTTATGTTCCTAAAGAATGGTTGAAAACGGGTGATAACAGCATTCAGGTTTTAGAATTACTAAATGATAAGGCTGCAACAATCACGGCGATAGAAACGCCAATTCTTAATTCCCTTAAAAAATAGCAAATGGAGCGGATTGCCTTTAAAATGAAATTAATAAAAGGTTTTGAAGAGGAGTATCGAAAACGACACGACGCTATCTGGCCGGAATTGTCTGCTTTATTAAAAGAAACGGGCGTATCTGATTATTCAATCTTTTTAGATAGAGATAATGCTGAGCTGTTTGCAGTACTGAAAATTCACAATTCAGTATTACTAAAAGCCTTGCCAGCACAACCTGTTATGCAAAAATGGTGGGCTTATATGAGCGATATAATGGAAACCAGTGCAACTTATGAGCCGCTTTCTTTCCCTCTGGAAGAAGTTTTTTATCTTAAATAAATTTTTGCGCTCCACTTTACACGATGATTTAAGAACAAAAGATGAAAAGGATTTTTATTTTTTTGGTATTGATTGCGAACTTATCGCATGCGCAAAACCTACAAGATTATACTATAAAACCAATAGAATTTACGAAGGTAAAATTGCTTGATAAGTTTTGGCTGCCCCGTATCGAAACAAATAAATTAGTAACCATACCAACATCTTTTGCCCGATGTGAAAACACCGGAAGAATAAAAAATTTTGAAATGGCCGCCTCCAAAACCGGTAAGTTTTGTACAACTTTTGTTTTTGATGATACGGATATCTACAAAACTATAGAAGGCGCTTCTTACTCGCTGGCTGTATATCCTGATAAAAAATTAGAAAGGTACATCGATTCATTAGTTGTGGTTATAGCAAATGCTCAAGAACCTGATGGCTATTTGTATACAGCTAGAACAATTAATCCGGCTAATCCACCATCGTGGTCTGGTAAACAACGCTGGGTAAATGAAGGAAATATGAGTCATGAGTTGTATAATTCAGGGCATTTAATAGAATCAGCTGTTGCGCATTACCAAGCAACCGGAAAACGTAATTTATTAGATATTGCAATAAAAAATGCCGATTTGTTGGTTAATACTTTTGGAGAAGGTAAACTGGCAGTAGCACCCGGACATGAAATTATAGAAATGGCTTTGGTGCGCTTATATCGTATAACATCAAACGAAAAATATTTAAACCTGGCCAAATTCTTTATCAACCAAAGGGGCATTAAAAAGTACGATGCCAAAGATTCAAACCCATGGAAAAACGGTGCTTACTGGCAAGATCATTTACCAATAACACAGCAGGCAGAAGCAGTAGGCCATGCAGTTAGGGCCATGTATTTATATGCAGGCGTTGCGGATGTGGCTGCCTTAACAGGTGATAAAATGTATGTAGCCGCAATAGATAAAATTTGGGATAACATGTGCAGCAAAAAAATGTATGTTAACGGTGGTATTGGTGCCGTACCAGATGGAGAACGCTTTGGAGATAATTACGAACTTCCAAATGCTACTGCCTACAACGAAACTTGTGCCGCCATTGGCAATGTATACTGGAACCAGCGCATGTTTTTACTACATGGAAACTCTAAGTATATTGATGTGATGGAGAAGGTAATGTATAACGCTCTGTTATCGGGCGTGGGCTTGGATGGTAAAACATTTTTTTATACAAATGCAATGCAAATTTTTGATGGACCTAAGCATAAAGATGTAGAGCCTGGTCGTTCTGGTTGGTTTGAATGCTCGTGCTGCCCAACTAATATGTCGCGTTTTTTACCCTCATTAAGTGGTTATATTTATGCACAAACTCAAAATCAGGTTTACATTAATTTATTTGTTGCAAGCTCTACCAATTTAAATATTGGCAATAAGGCGGTTAGTATCACTCAAAAAAATAATTACCCATGGGATGGAAATTTAAACTTTGATATTGAACCTACTGTAGCTACAAATTTTGCATTAAAATTCCGCTTACCGGGATGGGCCAATAACGAAGCTATACCTTCTGATTTATACAAATTTCAGCAAAAAAATCAAGGTAAATTTAGCATCAAACTAAACGGAAAAGCAGTAAAATATAAGCTCATTGATGGTTATGTTACTATCGAAAGAACTTGGCAGCCTGGCGATAAAATTGAATATGTTCTTCCAATGGAGGTAAAAAATGTTATAGCAAATGATATTCTGAAAGAAGACATGAATAAATTGAGTTTTCAACGCGGGCCAATAACATATTGCGCTGAAGCTGCCGATAATTTAGCTAAAATAAGTGCCTTAGAAATTCTTGAAACCCAAAAATTTAAATATGCATATCATCCTGAACTATTAAACGGTGTTGTACAATTAGAAGGTAAAGCGCATTCAAAATCTTCAACTGAAAATAATAAAGACGTTGCTTTAAAGTTAATTCCTTATTATGCCTGGGCAAACAGAGGTTTAGGCGAAATGAGTGTTTGGTTCCCGGTTTCCATATTAACATCTGGAAATTAAAGACTTATCTATAAAAAAAAATATTTCTAATGACAATCCATTCAAATTTAAAGTATTGGTTTTGCAGTGTTATTGCGATTAAGTTTTTTGCAGTATCATTTGTCCATGCTCAAAATAATCATATCATAAACTTGGAGACGAATAAAAGCATTGCCAAAGTGCAGCCAAATATGTGGGGTGTTTTTTTTGAGGATATTAATTTTGGGGCTGATGGTGGCATTTATGCAGAATTAATTAAGAACAGGTCTTTCGAATTTGCGAAGCCATTAATGGGTTGGTCTATCGTTAGAGATAAGCCGCAAGAAGGCGAAGTTTTGGTTGTTAACCGCAAAGAAGTAAATCAGGCAAACCCAAGGTATTTGCAAGTGCACAAAAACACTACCGATTTTGAACTTGTAAATGAAGGTTTTAAAGGAATTGGTGTAAAAAAAGATTTGAGTTATAATTTTTCTGTAATGTATCGCCAGGCAAAAGTTGGCGTTACCATGGTTTTACAGCTTAAGGATGAAAATAATAAAATTATCGCTCAGGGTAATTTTAAACCCGATAATATTGGTGATGGATGGCATAAACAATCGCTAAGTTTTGTTGCGACAGAAAGTAGTGCAAAAGCCAAATTTTCTATAGTATTTAAAGGCAATGGCCATATCGATTTAGATATGATTTCATTATTTCCTGGAGATACCTGGAAAAACCGGCCTCAAGGTTTAAGGGCTGATATGGTTCAGTTGTTAGCAGATATGAAGCCTGGCTTTATCCGTTTTCCTGGTGGATGCATTGTAGAAGGCACCGATTTAGCTAATCGGTATCAATGGAAAAATACAATCGGACCAATCGAAGGTAGAAAAATGATTGTAAACCGGTGGAACAATGAATTTGCTCATCGCCCTGCGCCAGATTATTACCAAAGCTTTGGCTTAGGTTTTTTTGAGTATTTTCAATTGGCAGAAGATATAGGCTCGGATGCATTACCGATTTTAAATTGTGGTATGGCTTGCCAGTTTAATTCTGGCGAAGTGGTTGCGCTCGATGAATTGCAGCCTTACATTCAGGATGCTTTGGATTTAATTGAGTTTGCCAATGGCGATGCTTCTACTGTTTGGGGTAAAAAAAGAATTGAATTAGGGCACGCAAAACCTTTTAATTTAAAGATGTTAGGCGTGGGAAATGAGAATTGGGGTCCGCAGTATATGGAGCGTGTGGCTTTGTTTAAGGCTGCAATTAAGGCAAAGTATCCAAACATCAAATTAATTTATAGCTCTGGCACCGACCCAGAAGGCGATCGTTTTAACCTGCTCGATAATTATTTAAGAAATGAAAAGGCAGATTTTATCGATGAGCACTACTATCGTTCGGCAGAGTGGTTTCTAAAAAACGCCGGTCGGTATGATAATTACCCAAGAAATGATACCAAAGTTTTTGTAGGGGAATATGCTGTACATGCTGATAAAAATTTAACTGGTAAGGAAAAGAATAACTGGCAAAGTGCGTTGGCTTCTGCATCGCTCATGACAGGTTTAGAGCGTAACGCCGATGTTGTTCAAATGGCATCGTATGCACCACTTTTTGCTCATGTAGATGCATGGCAATGGGCGCCTGACATGATTTGGGTTGATAATTTAAAATCGTACGGAACACCAGATTATTATATACAAAAGCTATTTTCTACAAATAAAGGTACCGATGTAATAGCTATAACTTTAAATGGAAAAAATATTACCGGGCAAAATGGATTATATGCATCATCGGTATTGGATAAAACCAAAAAAGAATTAATAATAAAAATTGCAAATAATGCTGCGGAAGAGCAGCATATTGATTTTACTCTGCTCGGAAAGGCCAAACTAAAATCAAAATATTCAATAGAAACGATGAGCGATGATAATTTAAATCAATTGAATTCTTTTGAAAATCCTTTAGCGGTTAGTCCGCAAAAAAGTATTTACAATATGAAAGGTAAAGGCCTAAATGTGCGCTTAAAACCTTATTCTTTCAATTTGATTAAAATCGGGCTGAACTAAAAAAAGAAATGATTTGGCTGGAAATTACTCCAGCCAAATCATTTGCGTAAAAGCACCATTGGCTGCTATGTCCCAAGCCTCTAATCTTACCCATTTTCTGCCTTTTAAATTAACTTTCCAGCTATAATCTTTCTGACCAAAAGCGCTCGTATCATTCAAATTAAAGCGTTCCCGATATATTTCTTTTCCATCACCCGAAACAATTTCTGCATAATTCATCGGGAAAGTCCAATCCAGTTTCAGCTTAATTAATGCATTACCCGCATCATCTAATTTTAAGGCTTCGCCTGATTTTTTATTATTGATGCTAAAATTTGGAATCACAACTTCTCCGGTAGATACAAAAAATTTCCCTTTTCTAAGTGCATCTAAAACGGGTTGCCAACCTTGCTCGTAATTTGGTAGCTTGTCCATTTCCAGATAATTAACATTTAAGTGCGCATACATTTCATTCTGATGTGTAATTGTAAAAATATCCGCTTCTGATAATACATGTTTTTTTAAGCCCCAGTTGGCCATATCATCGTATAATTTTAAAACACGCTGGCTTAATGTAGCAATTGATAAATCTGCAGGAATTGCTTTCCAGGCTGCTCCTAAATAGGTGTCTGATTTAAAAAATGCTTCTTCTTTATAATTATCAGGATAACCTGTTGATGCTTTCGTACGTGCATGAGCAGTCCAGGCTAAGCCATTTTCCAGCTCCAATAATTTAAGCATTTCTTCTTTATTCGCAACACGATAAACTTTCCCAAGCCCGGCTACATCTGTAAGAAAAGGTTCTTCAGCTTTCCGCGACATAATCCAATAAACCGGTTTGGGGAAAAATGCAAGCCAATGGCCACCATAAAAGTTATTGGCTTCTTCTCCGGGTAACAACAGAAAGGTTGAATCAGAGAGTCGTTTAGTTTGTTCAAAAAGAGATTTTAGCTCCTTTATTCTTTCAATTTCAGGTCCTTTAGGATGGCCCGGTCCATGAAACTCTGCAAGCTTTACAATATCTAAACCGTGTTTTTTAAGCACATCTACAAATTCAGGCTTTTCAGGAATTTCCTTACCAGATAGTGCCACATCGCTAATAAACTCATTATGAAAATGAGTAGCCAAAGTTTTGTAGCCCTTAACCGGTTTAAATTTATCACCATGTGTAAATAGTTTTACTTCATCAAGCGTTTTTGTCGCATCATCAGTATCTATCAAGCAGAAAAAATTAAGGCGTTGTTCGGTTTTTGGTGGCGCATTAAACCAAGGTACATATCTTTTATCGCCTAATGGATCTTGCCTTATACCCATTCCAAATTCTGGTATTAAATTATGAAAATTTTTGCCGTACCAAGTGAATTTCAGATTGAATGCTTCATCCAAAGGATAAAAATATTGGTGCGGTGCAGGAAATAAAGCCAAACTTCCGCCTGTGCTTTCTCCAATTATGGTTCTGTATTTAACTTCTAAATTTCGGCTGGTATCGCTAGCGGTTGGTTTGCTCGATTGCATTTTATCATCGATATCAGCCCATGCCATTGATTTCCATAAAGCTTTTTTATTAACTAAACCTGCATCATAAAGAATTGCCGTAGAATCTGTTTCTGTAGATAAAACTGCTGCCACATTAAATAACGGACTGCCATTATATAAGGTAATTTCTATATTGCCCTTAAATCTATCTGCATTTGCACCGGCTATGGTAACGATTGTATGTTGTCCGTTTGTTGATATTTTTGCACTTTTCTTCGCAATATCAACCGCATAAGATTTATAAGGTTTTCGAGGTACTCTATCGAAAAATACATCCCAACCACCGCTTGATGGGCTAAGTGTACGTTTACCAATTGTAAGTACAAATGCCGGGTCTAATCCCGCAATAATCTCTTTAAATTTATTGCCTTTTCCTAACTGGATACTTTTGAATAACGGATTTTTTTCATCCAAATCTAATTGTATTCTTCCTACACCTTTTTCGCCTGCTGGCCAGCTTAAAGTTATTATTTTTTGATTTACGGTAGCAATTGCGCCATTTTTCTTAAAACCTGATAAATCTACAAAGGGTTTTTGAGCAAGCAAACTATGGCTACTTAGCAGAAAAAAAAATAAAATAATGTTTTTCATAGGTAGGTGAATATTAAATGCCTTTTGGCAAAATACTTTGGTTAGCAGGGTTTATGTTGCAATTGAAGGTAGATTTCAAAAGCGATTAGGCTAAAGTTAATTAGTTATGGAAACTTTTGGGCATAATGAACAAAATTGAGACAAATGAGCAAAAGGTTGAACAGTTTTAGTGTTTTCATTTAGAGAACATATTAAATCTATTTTATCTATCATTATTAGATGAGAACTTAATTGGGTTTTGAAAGTATGTGTAAGCAGAAACATTTGTATTGAAATGCTAAGAGTAGGATGATGGCAATTTAGCTTTTTATGCTAATGAAGCATCTTTATAAAAATAATGGCTCTTTACATATTAATGAAAAAATCCATTTTAGGCATTATCGGGTTAATGAAAATCTATTTATAACCATCATTCTGCTCTATATTCGGTTTCTGCCAATGGAATTGGCAAAATTGTTTTGTTTGAATTTGCAGGAATAGGAATGGTAGTACCTCCGGTACGATATTTAGTAAAACCTAATCTATTACGGATTAAGTCGAACAAACGATGACCTTCAAAAGCAAATTCTTTACGGTTTTCTACTAAAATTAGGCTTTGCAAAGCTGCACGGGTAGCAGTTGTTGTTGCCACAGATGCATCAGCATGCTTTGAAATTACATCCAAATTTGCTGCAGCTAATGCATCTTTTCCTGTTTGTTTAGCCCTCGCCTCAGCACGAATTAAATAAACTTCTGATAAACGAATCACTTTAACACCTTCCTCAAAAATTTTAGTGTTATTATATTTCGTTATCACATTTGCCGAATTTTAAGCACTTGTTCTGCTTGCTCTATTCATAAAGCCTTTTCGTACAGCAGCATTGGTATATAAAATATACAAATCATCTGTTGCCAAACCATTTCCATAACTAGATGCTTGGAATAAAAATGCAGCTAAACGGTCAGTGCCTAAGTTACCGGTACACTTATGTTCTGGAGGTTTTAAAATTCTTTCCGAATAAAAATGAATAGAATGGTTACAAAAATTTGATAAATTGATTTTATCTTCGTTAGGATATCAATAAAACATTTATGTTGATATAAAATCAGACCGAAAAAATTTTACTTAAAAGTTTTATGAAACGTAAAAGGGCAATAGTTATAGATGATGATAAACTGGTTTTGTTTATTCATAAAATAATGATTGAAGATTGCCGACCGGTTTGGGATACAGATTATTTTCCCGATGGGCAATCTGCCTTAAATTATATAAATGCTCAGGCATCAGCAGAAATTAATTTCCTGATTTTTCTTGATATAAGCATGCCCGGTTTAAGCGGTTGGGAAATACTTGATGAATTAGAAAAAAATCCTTTCTATGATCAAATATTTGTTGTGCTGGTTACGGCATTTAACAGTGTTGAAGATAAAACTAAATCTGCAAAATATAAGCAGGTTAAAGCGCACCTGGCCAAACCATTTAAAACAAATGATTTTAACTCATTGAAAGCCATTGATGAATTAGCTCAGTTTTTTGAAAATGATATTATAAATAAAGATGTTGATTTAAAAACTTAATATAAAAAGCATTTGTAAATCAATACCCAAAGCAATATATTTGAAATAAGAATTTTGCAAACAGCTGGCTTTATGTCTGCTGCTCCATTAAATGCTAGCCGATTGTCTTGAATAAAACTTCATTTTTAATTAAAGGTCGATTTTATTTCGCTTAAGCCCTTGGTTGTGTTTATTGAATACATGCTGAAGATGATTGCTCCCTTTTTTAACCCAGGTTATAAAACGACAATCTCCTCGCGAACTTTAAGCCCATTGTGTCAATGGGCTTTTTTTATTTAAACATTTATTGCTCAATTGATTATTGTTAAATATGAGCTTATTTAATAGTTGATGAGATAGTAAATTTATCTTTCATTCCGAAAATCCCCATTAGGCCCCCAGAATGTATGGTAAGTATTTTGTCGTTGTGTGTGAAGTAATTATTTTTCTGCAAATCAATAACTGCATAAAACATTTTAGCGGTATAAACCGGGTCAATTAATAAACCGGTGCTCGAGGTAAATTTCTTTATAAAGCTGATAAGTTCTGGGGTTGTTTTTGCGTAACCACCGAAATGATAATCTGTATGCAATACTAAATTTTCGGTGTTCGAAACATATTTAGAAACTTCGTTCTTTATAAAATCTCCACCCTTTAAAACAGGTATAATGTTTAGTTTAGTTTTAAGTTTATGATTTAAAATGCCTTTTAATAGACCTGCTGAGGTAGTTCCGGTTCCGGCGGCGCAAAAAATGTGTGTATAGGGTTCTAATAATTCGTCGATAATTTCTGCACAACCTAAAGTGGCCTGCAAAGACGCACCTCCTTCATCAATAAAATAGGCGTTTTTATCATCGCCGAAATGTTTTTTAAATAAAGATTTTTTGTCTTTGTAAGCTTCTCTATCGATAAAAATTAAATTCATCCCGAATAGGGTACAAAGTAGAAGCATTTCATTTTCAACACGTTCACCACGAACAAATGCTGTAGAAGTTAGGCTGGCTTTTGCTGCTACAGCAGCGGTTGCTAAAAGATGATTGGAATAAGCCCCGCCAAAGGTTACTAAATGATTTTTAGCTTCTTTTTCAGCGCTTTGAAGTATGTACTTTAACTTGCGCCATTTATTACCAGAAATAAAAGGATCGATTAAATCATCTCGTTTAACATAAAGGTTGTTAAACGGAGCAAGCTTTATTTGCTCTACTGGACTGTATATTTTTTCAAACACGTGTAAAAATAAAAAACACCTGCTAATGGCAAGTGTTTCTTTTGTTCTTTTAGCCGGGTGATTACTTAAAATATATCTTTCTTACTAGATAAGGAAAGAAATTTAGAACAATCTTTACATTTTGGGTAAAATTTTTCATAGGATTTTTGTTTTACTAATAGTTGAGAGCAAATAATAAGCCAAACATTAATTCTTGGCAAATTGTTTTTGATTTGTTAATATAAACTTAATGCGTATTTATTTAATTCTGCATCAGCATCTTAAAAATGTGCTACCTCTCAAATAAAATTGAATAAAGAGCATTTTTTTAGATTAAGGTGTTGGGGTAATATTTGCACACCTAAATGAAAATGGAGCGTTTGTTTCATGGAGCTGTTATATAATTTATATGCGAAGATACGATTCATTTAGGTTAAAATGCTAATAATCAAAATATTTAACATAAACGTAATGCGAATAGAAGCATAAATAAGCTAAACATACCCCGCTAACATATTTCTTTGTTTTTTCTGTGATTCTTAATTCAAATTTTATCCACTTAAAAAACATATTTTTGCCTAATGGAAAATATTGCCGACTTGCAAGAATCAGAAGAACAAGAATTATATGAACACTTAAAAATTATTGTCGACAAAGGGCAGTCGCTGTTGCGAATAGATAAATTTTTAATGGTTCGTGTAGAAAATGCTTCTCGCAATCGTATTCAAAATGCAATTGATGCCGGTAATGTTTTAGTGAATAAAAAGCAGATTAAACCAAGCTACAAGGTTA
Organism: Pedobacter sp. Leaf132; assembly: GCF_920984695.1. Lineage (NCBI taxonomy): Bacteria > Pseudomonadati > Bacteroidota > Sphingobacteriia > Sphingobacteriales > Sphingobacteriaceae > Pedobacter > Pedobacter sp. Leaf132. Next base: position 79,371 of record NZ_CAKLBO010000011.1, read on the forward strand.
AACCTTTGGATGAAATTTCTGTTGTTTTGCCTCATCCGCCACGCGATACTGAAGTTTATCCGGAGGATATTCCACTTGATATTATTTATGAAGACAGCGATTTGCTTGTGGTAAATAAAGTTGCTGGAATGGTTGTTCACCCTGGCTTTAATAATTATACAGGTACGCTCGTTAATGCTTTGGCATTTCATTTTGAGCAACTTCCACAATTACCGGGCAACGATGGCCGCCCAGGCTTGGTGCATAGAATAGATAAAGATACCAGCGGCTTGTTGTTAATTAGTAAAAATGAAAAATCGATAACTCATTTAGCACGCCAGTTTTTTGATCACAGCATCACCAGAAAATATATTGCTTTGGTTTGGGGCGATATTGAGCATGATGGCACGGTTAATGGTTACATTGGCAGAAGTGTAAAAGACAGGCGGGTTATGGATATTTACGATGATGAAGAGAAAGGCAAATGGTCTGTAACACACTACAAGGTTTTAAAACGTTTAGGTTATGTAACATTAATCAGTTGCGAATTAGAAACCGGCCGTACACATCAAATAAGAGCCCACATGCAACACATTGGTCATCCGTTATTTAACGATACCATGTATGGAGGCGATAAAATTTTGAAAGGAACAACCTTTAATAAATACAAACAATTTGTAGATAACTGTTTCGAGTTATTGCCCCGCCAGGCGCTGCATGCGCAAAGTTTAGGTTTTATTCATCCTACAACAAAAGAATATATGTTTTTTGAATCGCCATTGCCTGCCGATTTTAAAGCAGCATTAAACAAATGGGAAAATTATATCGCGGCATCTTAAAATATGGTTCAGCAATACATACTATTTAATGATGAATTTCAGTTAGCAGAATTACCTGTTCTAACCGCATCTAACCGAGGTTTTAAATTCGGCGATGGCTTATTCGAAAGTATGCGGATGATAAACAATAAACTTCAGTTTGCAGAGTTGCATGCCGATAGGCTTGTAGCAGGTATGAAAGCACTTAAAATGGATGGATATGCCTTGATGGATGATTATTTCATCAAACAGAAAACTGCTGAGCTTTGCAAGCGTAATAAATGGAATGGTAATGTTAGGTTTAGGTTATCGGTTTACAGAACTGGTGCTGGTGTTTACACGCCCGAAATAAATAAGGCTGGTTACATTTTAGAAGGTATTCCTTTAAAAACAAACCTGTACGAATTAAATGCGAAAGGTTTAATTATCGATGTGTTTGATGAAATGACCAAGCCAATTAATCGTTTATCAAACTTCAAAACCTCAAATGCATTGCTTTATGTTATGGCAGGTATTTTCAAAAGCCAAAACCGACTAGATGAAGCAATGATTTTAAACCAGAATGGCTTTTTATGCGAAAGTATTAGCGCAAACGTATTTGTAGTTTACAACAAGCAAATTTACACGCCAGCTTTAACCGAAGGTTGTGTGGGCGGTGTAATGAGAAGCGCTATCATGGAAATTGCGAAAATGAATGATATGGAGCTAATTGAAGCGCAAATCAGTCCGGAAATTTTGAATGAAGCAGAAGAGGTTTTCATTACTAATGCAACTCAAGGCATACAATGGGTTATGGGTTATGGCCGTAAACGCTATTTTAACGAGGTTTCTAAGTTCCTGATAGAGAAGCTTAATTCTATTTAAAAGATTACTATCATTAGCTTCGTCGTTATTCTATCTAAATATTTGAAATGACGCGATTGGGCGGAATAAGTCTGTATCAAAAAGCACTTTAATCACTATGGCAGCCGTTAACGATAAAAAATTTTAAAGCTAAGCCTTTAATAAGGAAGTTTCTGATTATTTCTTGGTAAAAACACCTCTCGTAAACCCTTCACCAATTAAAGTATTTTCATCTCTAATCAATAACATAATAGTATTCTGCTGGTCATATAACTTTATCATATCACCTTCAATAATGTATTTTGAACTAAAAGAGGAGCCTGTAAAAACATCGGTAACAGTTACCAAATCTTTGCTTTTAAAATCGAATGATTGGTATTGAACATCCTCTGTAGTTGCAAACTGGCCAGAAATGGTTTTTTCTTTTAAAAACGTAATGTAGCAGAAGTAGCCCATAACCAAAACGACTAATGTTACAATCGAAATAAATACACCATTTCCTTTTGCATATTTAAAGATAAAAAACAGTATGGCAATCAGTATAACTGCGCTAACAACCATTAAGATTATGTTTGAGTAATCTTTAGTAATCTTCGGAACAGAGGCGGCTACAACCGGAGCTTCTGCCTTTTTAACTGGCGATACTCTAACTAAAAACTCTTTACTTACATAACCTTCGCCGTTTGTTACTTTTATTTTAAAGTAACTATTGTTTGTAGAATCTATTACAGCAACGTTCTCATTTTCTGGTAAATAACCTATAACCTTACTTTTAGGGTCAGCTTTATCTCTAACACGAAGATTATCTGTTGTTACCCGATAAATATCTTCTGTTTTTGTCGTCGTTTGGCTATTTGCTTGAGTAGTATCTGGCCTTGCATTATTTTGTGGAGCCGCAGTTTGTGAAGCAATCTTCTCCAAAAAATCTTTACTCACGTAACCTTCGCCACTTTTAATTTTTACTTTATAAAATTTAGCATTTGTTGCATCCAACACAGGTACAGTTTCGCCTTGTTTTACATAACCAATAACTTTACTCGATGATTCTGCTGTTGCTCTAACATTCAATCTATCAGCTTTTACGCGGTACATTTCTTGTGCCTGAAGTTGTATATTTAATAGAGCGAGGGCAAAAAAAGTAAATAAAAATTTAGTCATTATGTTATTTGTTTGATTTGGCAAAGCCTGAAAATGCTTGCACAGTTTAAAATGCTTTATGCACATTTAATGTGCCAAAGGTAACAAACCTCAGGTTAAAACTCAGAAATTATAATATTTAGCAAAATATCTCACCATCACGAGTTGCTCCCTGTATAACAATTTTAGTTATCGTGATCGCTTTCAAAACTGCTAACAAACTTTTTCCTATTCATTTGATAACTTAGTTTTTTTAAAGGATCTGAACAGAGATTAGGTGATTATTTTTGATTGAGTATTTTCTTCAAAATTTTATCAAGCTTTTCTTTATTGTTTGAATAAGATTGTAAATCGAAAAGTTTTACTGTTTTAAACTCGATTGGATGGCTTTCGCTTTGCAAAGAAATGTAACCAGAAGTAAGTGGTGTACCATCAGTTTTTACTTTAGGGTCGAAATTTGAAACACTGCCACCACCAATTTGAGGTTTTGTATATTCCAGAACTACTTCGTTATCAATGATGTGTTTAATTACAGAATCGCCAAGAACTAAAAATTGTGCGGTAACCCATTGGTCGCCATGATAAGTTTTTGATTTAGAATCAAGGCAGTGTTGTGTAAATAATTTGCCTTGAAAATTGATTTGTGTTCCTGGGGTGCAAACATTACTGGTATGTCTTTCATGCTCGCCATCGCCACCAAGAATTTGCCCTTCAATTGATATAGGGAAATCCTGATCTTTTAATATGGTTTCTGGCGCCTGACAATGAAGCATTGCTCCACTATTTCTTAAAGCCCAACCTTCACCGCCTTTGGCTTGTTCGCCAACAAAACGGTAAGTAACGCTTAGCAAATAATATGAAAAAGGCTTTTTATAATAAATATGTCCATATTGCTGGTTGAAATCGGTATAGCCATCATATTTCACTTTCATTAAACCATCCTCAACGCGGAAAGTATTTCCATAATTATCATTCAAATCATGCTTGGCTATCTTCACAGTCCAGTCTTTTAGATCTTTCCCATTAAAAAGATTAATCCAGCCTTTTTGAGCTTGAGATTTAAAGTTTGAAAAGCAAATAAATAAGGCAATTAAAGAAAGAAATTTTAATTTCATGATTAGCATTTTAGGGTTTTGCTAAAAATATGAAATTAAATTAATTCAGTAGGCTAAGAAAATGAATTATATAGTTTAATTTAAATGAAGCTCAACTTTTTCTAAGGCGAAAGCCAATTGTTCATCTTGAGTTAAATTGGTATTATCTAAAATAATAGCATCATCAGCTCTAACCAACGGACTTTCTTTGCGGGTTGTATCAGCATAGTCTCTGTGGGCAAGATTTTCAAAAACCTCTTCTAAAGTAGTGGAATTATTGCCCTTGCTTTCTAGTTCTTTATACCTTCTTTCTGCCCTGATTTTTGGGTCGGCAGTCATAAAAAACTTTACCGGTGCGTTCGGAAAAACCGTGGTTCCGATATCACGGCCATCCATTACAATGTTTTTCGATTTGCCCATTCTTTGTTGCTGCTTTACCATTTCGTGGCGTACAACTTTATGAGCAGAAACTTCACTAACATTTTCAGAAACAGGCATTAAACGGATTTCATCAGAAACTTCCTCGCCATTTAAAGTAATGTGAGATTGGTAATCTCTGGAATGAAAATTCAATTCGATATGTTGTAACGCATCTGTAACTTTTTCATCATTGCTTATATCAATATTGTTTCGTAAAAAATATAAGGTAACCGCCCGGTACATTGCTCCGCTATCTACATAAATAAAGCCTAATTTTTTGGCAAGTGCTTTTGCGAGCGTACTTTTTCCGCAAGATGAATAGCCATCAATAGCTACAACAATATTCTTTTTCATTGTGCTGCAAATGTAAATAAAATAGGCGCACAATAATGAATAATTAGCTTGGAAAACAAAAATGCGAACTTAAAAGTTCGCATTTTTTTATTTTTTTATTTTAGCAATCCAAACTGAATTGTATGGATGTAACCAGCCTTCATGCTCTAAATACCAAAATAATCCTTCATCAATTCTAAATGCAAATAAGCCATTTAAAACATGGTTTGCATTGTGTGTTGTGTAGTTTTTGCGATAATTAAAATAGGTAACCAATGTGGCTTTTTTGTGGTCTCCTTCATCTGTAATCTCTAAAGTGCATGGGTCAAATGCGGCTGCAAATCTAAAATTACCATTAAAACGTTCACCCCATTTATTCCAGGCCACACTATTTTTTCCTTTTAGATGCATCATTTTTTGAATATCTGGCGCTTGCAGAAAATCATCATCATAAAAAATTCTGGTTTTACTATCTTTTGGAAACAGCAAGTAAAAATTTTGGATGCTGGCTTCTGGAAATGGAATTATGTCTCCGGTAATTACAATTAATAAAGTACCGTAAATGGCGCATTTTTCTTTAAATTGTAAATGATAGCCGCGGTTAATTTGATCTTGAAAAGCAGCTGCATGGTTATTATACTGGCGTAAGTTATAAGGCGTTGAAATTACAAATAAAGCAATGCCAGATAATAATGTTATGGTTATAAATTTTCTATTTTTTTTGCGGAAATATGAAAAAATTGCAAAAATTAAGGTTGCCAGGAACAAATAAAATACGTGAAGGGAGTAGCAAAATGTCCATAAAAGAAGGAAAATAAATACGGTGCAAATAATTACGAATAGGATGGTTCGCAAGAAATAGCCTAGTTTTTCAACAAAGGTTTGTTGGTTCATGATGTGATACTCGAATTTTTAGGAATGAAGCCTTGAAGTTATAATTTATCTGCCAAAAAACAAAATAGTATGTTTTGTATGGCAACGATAAAAATGTAGGTTTGTCTTCTTTAAAACCTTTTTATTTTTTAAATATTTGAAAATTTATGATTCCAGACAAAGCCCAAATCCTTAAAAGTGTATCTTTTAAAACATCAAGAAGCGGCGGCAAAGGTGGGCAAAATGTAAATAAAGTTTCGAGCAAAGTAGAATTGATATTTAATATTAGCTCTGCAGATTTTTTATCTGATGAAGAAAAACTATTGTTGTCAGATAAACTCTCAAATCGTATTGATGCAGAAGGTTTGCTGCATATTGTATCGCAAGAGGATAGGAGTCAATTGATGAACAAGGAAAAAACAATTTTCAAATTAATTGATTTGATAAGGAAATCGCTTTTGGTTGAGAAGAAGCGAAAGCCAACGAAAATTCCAAAAGGTGTTATTGAGAAGAGGCTAAAGAATAAAGCTGCAAATTCTGAAAAGAAAAAAAACAGATTTAAGCCAGATTTCTAATCAACTAATCTAAACCACAATCATATTTTTCATTTCATTAAAAATTTTAATCAAACTCTTAATCATTTAACTAAGTCTTAAGTTAAATGATTAATATTGTTCACACACACAAATGAAAAATATGAAAAAATTGCTATTTGCCTTAGCCGTATCGGCTGCGCTTATTTCTTGTAAAAAGGATGTTGAAGAAATCATTACTCCTGTAGAAAAGCTATCTCCAGACATACCCTTAACAATAACAGGCTCTACAGTTGAGCCTAAATTATTGTATCAACCATCAGCTACCTACAATTATTTAGGTTATGGCTACGATGTTACCGAGAATTTCGATAGTGAAACTTCTATTAGGGCGAACGTAGTTGATATACCTCGTTTTGATGCATCTCCAATGCATACCGTCAGCTTGAGTAGGGGTACAAAATTTTCTTGGAAAACTTTAATTGCTAAAGATGCAGTAGATTTATCTGAACAATTCTCAAATTATTATACCGAAACAAAGGGCTTAAAGATTTTTGGAAACACAGTAAATGAAGCTTTTCCCGCTTCGACCACAGCAAATGTAAATTTTGTTTATGGCTATTATTCCAATTATATGATTAGAAAAAACTTTAGGTTCTATTATGATAAATCGGTAAATAACTTTATAACTAATCAATTTAAGCAAGATTTAAATTCGCTTGATGCGGAAAACCTAATTAAAAAATATGGAACTCATGTTTTGATTGGTGTTAATATAGGAGCAAAATTTGATGTTATTTATCAGGCAGTTTCGAGAGGTGGCGATAGGCAGAAGATAAGTATGGAAGGACAGAGATATGCAATGAAAAATACTTTTGGATTACCAACCGGAAATTTAGACGACATAGATCTACAAAATTTAAATGCAAACTCGTTTGCAAAGGTTTACTACACTTCGACAGGCGGCGACATGAAATTGTTAAAAGAACAAACCTTTAGTAAGAAAGTATTTTTGAATATTTCTGATTGGCTTAATTCTCGAACAGAAGAAAGAGCGAGGTTTATTGGTGCATCGGAAGATGGATTTCGACCAATATATTATTTTATTGATGATGCAAGTAAAAAAGCCAAAGTTATGGCTTATTTTGATCAATATGTTGCCACAAATTCGGTAAAATTGACCAATTAAAAGGTATAGGGGATGGACTTTTAAAGGAAATCCCTTTTCTATTACTTTCCAAATCTATAATACAAGCTCAAACCTCCATAATTTTGAGCTTTCGCAGCACTTTTAACTTCTTTGGTCTTAAAAATCACATTAAAATCAATCGTAAATCTCTGTGAGCTGTAATTAACACCAAATTGCTGTTCAAAAACTACAGGTTTAATACCAAATGTTACCGGACTATTATTCTTAAACAAGCTGCCTTGTATTGTAGCATCATAAGCTACCACATTTAATTGCGGTTTTAAATAGAAGAAAAACTCCGAATTATTTAATCTCTTGGTTTTAGCTTCTCCAATTACTGCATTATGGTAGGCAGAATTAAATAACTGATTCAGTCTACCAGTTCTAAAAACTGCTGAAGCACCCAGGCCGCTGAATGTTGTTCCTAAATTTGCATATCCGTTTCCACTTAAATCTACCACATTATCGTTGGAGCGGATAAGCAATTTGCTGTAGCTCGCAGATAGGTTGAGCGCTAATTCATTTCTGATTTGGTAATCCCATCCGGCAGGTGTATAAAAGCCAACCGTTTTATGAAGGAATTCTTGAGCGCCTTGAGCAAGCGAATTTTTTCCTACTGTTCCTATTTCAACAGAAGTTTTAATTAAACTTTCTTTCTTATAAAAAACTGAATATGAAGCGCCGGCATATAAGTATCCTGCGAAAGGTCTATCTTGGTCTTCTTTGTTAGCAACCATTCCCCAATAAGGTGTATATATCTTTTGCCCAACCGAAATTTCATAGGTTTTCTTTTCTATGTTTTCAGTTAAATTAGCTGGGTTTAATGCTCGCCTGTAGTAAATAAATAGGCCATTGGTATAATATCTATCATTTAAAGTTGCGAGGTAAGCATCGTTTTCAGTTTTAAAGCCAAACTCGTTTTTAAAGCTTTGCGCACTTGCCGAGCAATAAAGTAATACTGCAATTGTAGATAGTAAAAATGATTTCATAAAAAAAGTCCCGATAATTATCGGGACTATAAAAGTATTTAATGTAATTGAATAAATTATCTACACAATTCAATTATTGTAAATTATTGAATATTAATTAACAATTGCAGTTGTTTTTATGCTTAAATCCAGTGGTTTTTTAACTTTATTTTTTAATAAAGCAAGTTCAATTACCTCACTCATTTCAGTTACATAATGAAACTTAAGGTCTTTGATGTAACTTTCTTTAATCTCTAAAATATCCTTTCTGTTGCTTTTGCATAAAATAATTTCTTTAATGTTTGCTCTTTTGGCCGCAAGAATTTTTTCTTTAATTCCTCCAACAGGCAAAACTTTACCACGTAATGTAATCTCACCAGTCATTGCTAAATGTTGTTTTACTTTTCGCTGCGTAAAGGCCGATGTTAATGCTGTTAGCATGGTTACACCTGCCGATGGGCCATCTTTTGGCGTTGCACCAGCCGGAACGTGTACGTGAACATCCCAATTATCAAATAAAGTGTAATCTATACCAAACTCACTTGCATGTGCTCTTAAATACGCCAAGGCAATAACAGCAGATTCTTTCATTACATCACCTAAATTACCCGTTAAAGTAAGTTTCCCTTTACCAGGACTTAAGCTCGATTCGATGAATAAAATATCTCCACCAACGCTTGTCCAGGCTAAACCGGTAACAACACCTGCAACCTCATTACCTTCGTATAAATCCTTATCGTAGATTGGCGCTCCTAAAATCCGCTCTACATCGTCATTGGTTAAGGTAATATTGTATTCTTCTTCCATAGCCAGCTTAGTTGCCACACCGCGTACCAACGAACCAATTTTTTTCTCTAAACCACGCACACCGCTTTCTCTTGTATAATCTTCAATTACTTTCTCAATCAAATTTGGTTTAAGTACAATATCTTTAAGTTTTAAACCATGATTTTCTTTTTGTTTTGGTAATAAAAATTTCTTTGCGATTTCTATTTTCTCTTCAATTGTGTAGCCATTTACTTCGATAATTTCCATACGATCGAGCAAAGCCGGTTGAATAGTGCTTAATGAATTTGCGGTTGCAATGAATAAAACGTTAGATAAATCGTAATCTACTTCTACGTAATGATCATAGAAAGCGTTGTTTTGTTCAGGATCTAAAACTTCAAGCAAAGCTGATGAAGGATCGCCTCTGTGATCAGTTCCAACTTTATCAATTTCATCTAAAACAAAAACAGGATTATCGGCGCCAGCTTTTTTAATTGATGAAATAATTCTACCTGGCATTGCACCAATATAAGTTTTTCTATGTCCGCGAACTTCGGCTTCATCTCTGATACCACCAAGTGCCATACGAACATAATTACGTCCTAAGGCTTTGGCAATTGATTTTCCTAAAGATGTTTTACCAACTCCCGGAGGGCCAACCAAACAAAGGATTGGCGCTTTCATATCTCTTTTCAGTTTTAAAACTGCCAGATATTCTATTATGCGTTGTTTAACTTTTTCAAGGCCAAAGTGGTCTTTATCTAAAATCCGCTGGGCTCGCTTTAAATCAAAGTTATCTTTAGTTAATTCGCTCCAAGGTAAATCAAGCAATAATTCCAAATAATTCAACTGTACCGAATAATCTGGCGCAGCAGGATTCATTCTACCAAGTTTATCAAGCTCTTTATCAAAATGGGTATCCACTTGTTTAGACCATTTTTTCTTTTTAGCTCTTTCTTGTAAAGCATCAAATTCGATATCTGCAGAACTTCCACCTAATTCTTCCTGAATGGTTTTTAACTGCTGATTTAAAAAATAATCTCTTTGTTGCTTATCTAAATCCGTACGAACTTTTGACTGAATTTGATTTCTCAATTCAAGCATTTGCAACTCCACCATCAAAAGCTCCATCACTTTTTGCGCTCTATTTAGCAAATTATCCATTTCAAGGATTTTTTGCTTATCAGCCATTTCGGCATTCATGTTTGATGATATAAAGTTTATCAAAAATGAAGTGCTTTCTATATTTTTAAGTGCAATGCTGGCTTCAGTAGGAATATTTGGAGAAAGCTGAATAATTTGAGCCGACATTTCTCTTATTGATGCAATTAATGCCTTAAACTCTTTATCAGCTTTGTGTTTTTGTTCTTCAAACTTTTTAATTGTTGCCGTTATATATGGCTCATTCTGAACCTCAGCAATTAAACTGAAACGTTGTTTACCCTGAATGATAACCGTAGTATTTCCATCAGGCATTTGAAGTAATTTAATGATGTGCGCTACGGTACCAACTGTATTAAGTTGCTCAAACGTTGGATCTTCAATCGAAACATCTTTTTGAGAAACAACACCAATTATTTTATTGCCTTTGTAAGCTTCTTTAATCAATTTTATTGATTTATCTCTTCCAACCGTGATAGGAATAACAACGCCAGGAAATAAAACAGTATTACGTAATGGTAATATCGCTAAAACTTCAGGCGTTTCCTCGTTATTCATATCTTCCTCATCCTGCTGAGACATCAGCGGGAAAAATTCGGTATCCTCATTAATAATCGGCATTGCTGTATTAAAATCAAATATATCGTGTTTACTCATTGTTGTTCTTTATAACGACAAACTGGCAGTTAAGTCGTTGGTGATTTGCGTGTGTTTAATCTATATACATTAAATTCAACTCCTGTGCCAAAGTTCATTTAATTTAATGTTAGGCCTAAATTGGTATTAGGTTATGATAAAAAGGCAGAGAATTATAAATTATTCGCCAAATATCATATAAAGTAAATTCTTACGTTAATGCTATTGTTTAAGTGTTTTAGTCAATGTAAAAAAATTAAAGCGCTTAATTTTCTAAGAATTGATTTATATTGCGTGAATATTTCTCTAATGTTTCTGTTGAAATTTTAGATTTGTAAACTTATTATTAGTACATGAACTTTATTAAACATACCATTTTAGGGTTAATTATTATCTCATCAACAAGTAGTTACGCACAAAGTAGCATTGATAAAAAAATAATGGATGCAATGCTAAAAGGTGACTATAAAACAGCAGTTACACAATTAGAAAAAGCAGGCGCTAAAGACCCAAATAATGTTAATGTACAAAAGATGCTGGGTTATTCATATTACCAAAGCGGTGATTATGAAAATTCGATAACAACTTACAGCAATTTAATTGTTTTAAAACCAACCGAAGTTTCGGCATACTACTATAGAGGTAAAGCACGCTTAAATGTTGCAAACGACCCTAAGCAATCTTTAAATTCATTGAGAGAAAATTTTTACTTGGCCGCAATTAAAGATTTTACTAAAGCAAGCGAGTTGAGTGGGGAAGAGGATACCCAAATGCTTCAAAACAGGGGTTTAGCTTATAAAGATTATGCAATCTTCAAATCTTTTAAAGCGAAGAAAAACTTAGAAAAACAAGCTTGCGTTGCTTTGTTTAATAATTCGATAGCTGATTTTCAAAAGGTTTTAACCTTGCAGCCATTAAGAAAAGATATAATTGATTGGATTACTTATGATAAAGCGCAAATTGCAAGCTTAAAGTAATGTTTGAAAATCATAAAAAAGGGCGAAATGTTTAATACATTTCGCCCTTTTTTGTCTAAAATATTTCTTTTATCTGATACTTTTTGGCCTTAAGAAGTTTAATTTTTTGATGTTTCTTAACAAGATATAAACTGTCCGGATAATAAATAAGGCTATCACCAGAAGTGTAGAGGATATTTTTGTTCGAAATAATGATTTCAACTTTCTTAACCTCATCTCCAAAATATTTTACAGCTACCTTCTTAATTGGTATTCTTTTGTTTGAGGATGTGTAGGTTACCTCCTCATCATTTTTCTGAACTTTAAAACTTCCTCTCCACGATGCTTTATTTATATCCGCATTCGCAAAAATGGAAAATTCTTTTTCCCAGTCTTTAATGGTTAGCTTTTTAGTTTCGGCAGAACCATTAATATTTACTTCTTTTAAAATTTTTGGATTTAATTTCTGTAGTCTTAAACTTTCTTTTTGAAAATATCCTTTAATATCAAAATATAACAAATCTGTATTTGCCTTTATTTGCTTTTCCTGATTGCAAGAAAGCAAACCCAATGCAAATACGAAAAATATTAATTTCTTGTTCATTATACTAAAACGTTGCCTGTCATTTCTTCAGGGATGTTTAGGCCTAATATTTTTAAAACAGTTGGCGCAATATCTCCTAATTTGCCATCTGCAATTTGATGATAATCGCTATCAATTAAAATGCATGGAACTAGGTTGGTTGTATGGGCCGTATTAGGTGAACCGTCCTTATTAACCATAAATTCAGAATTGCCATGGTCTGCAAGCAAGATAAATGAATATCCATTTTCCAAACCTTTATTCACAACAGTTTCTGCACATTTATCAGCAGTTTCCACAGCTTTTATCACGGCTTCGAAAACACCAGTATGCCCAACCATATCCGGATTGGCAAAGTTTAAGCAAATAAAATCTGCCCAACCTGTTTCCATTTCTTTTGTTATGGCATCTGTAATTCCAGCAGCACTCATTTCTGGCTGTAAATCGTAAGTTGCAACTTTTGGCGAAGGCACCAAAATACGTTTCTCATTTGCAAATTCTGTTTCTCTTCCTCCAGAAAAGAAGAAAGTTACATGAGGGTATTTCTCTGTTTCGGCAATTCTGATTTGGTTTTTGCCTTGTTCTGCTAAAACCTGTCCGATAGTATGAGTTAAATCATCCTTTGTAAAAACAACATTTACACGCTCAAAACTTTCATCATAAGTTGTCATTGTAACATAATACAACGGTAATTTATGCATTTGCTGTTCTGGAAAATCTTTTTGCGTTAATGCTGATGTAATTTCTCTACCTCTATCTGTTCTAAAATTGAAGCAAATTACAACATCATCATTTTTAATGGTTGCAATAGGCGCTCCATTAGCTTGTGTTAAAACCACTGGCTTTATAAATTCGTCTGTTACACCTTCGCTGTAAGATTTTCTTATACTGGCTAATGCATCCTGAGATTTTTCACCTACACCATTAACCATTACATCGTATGCTTCTTTAACGCGTTCCCAACGATTATCTCTATCCATTGCATAATAACGGCCTATTAAAGTAGCCAGTTTTGTTGATGAATTTTGGATATGATTTTCTAAATCTGTAATGAAACCTAAACCAGAGTTTGGGTCGGTATCTCTGCCATCTAAAAAGGCATGCACATAACTATTTTGTACGTTTGCTTCATTAGCGGCATCGCATAATGCCTTTAGGTGCTCAATGTGCGCATGTACACCTCCGTTAGAAACTAAACCAATAAAATGTACTGCTTTGTTATTGGCTTTTGCGTATTCAAAAGCATTAACTAAAATTGGATTGCTATGTAATTCTCTGTCGGCAATTGCTTTATTTATTCTTCCAAGTTCCTGATAAACTACTCTTCCGGCGCCCAAATTCATGTGTCCAACTTCCGAGTTACCCATTTGTCCGGCTGGTAAACCAACTGCTTCTCCAGATGCTTCTAATTTAGAGTTTGGATATTTTTGAATCAATGAATCGAAAAATGGAGTGTTAGCAGCGTAGGCAGCATCAGAATTGTCGTGTTTTCCGTAGCCCCATCCATCAAGAATAAGGAGAGCAAGTTTTTTATTTTTCATTCGTTTTAAGTTTTTTAAGCATAGATTTCGTTATGATTATGAATAAAGGCTATGCGGTAGCGGCAATATTATAAAGCTTATTTTAAAACATTTTAATACAACTGGTGTTTTATAAAATCTTTACAAAGCAAATATAGCTTTATTGAAGCTTATACAAATTAAGAAATCCTTTTTTTGATATGCTAATGGCATAATTTTAGCTATAGGGTCGGTATATAGTACAAAAATGATCCGAAGCTTATTTTTATTCTTAGTTGCCTTATCGCCAATATATAGTTCAATTGGGCTTCAAGCTGATATTATAGATGATTTATCCTCATATTTCAGATCAGGAAACTCCAAAGAAATTTCGAAAAATTTTGCGCCGACTATAGAGTTGATTATTATTGATGAAGAAGATGTATACTCTAAAGCACAGGGTGAACAAATTCTTAAAGATTTTTTCAGCAAACACCAGCCAACAAAAACGAGTATTTTCCACCGGATAAATAACAGCCAGAATTATAGGTTTGGTGTAATATCACTTATCACGTCAAAAGAAACCTTTAGAGTTTCTATAACGATGAAAAAATTTAATAATGCTTTTCTCATCACCGAATTGAGAATAGAACCGGCCAAAGATTAAGTCTAATCATTCTTAAGGTTAAATTGTCTAATCACAAATTATTGTTATTTTTGAGGTGTAAAAACCATTATTTTGGATAAAGAACTTCTATCACAATTCATTAAAAATGCCCTTGCAGAAGATGTTGGCGATGGCGACCATACAGCACTATCTACAATCCCGGCGAGTACACAAGGTAAAGCTAAATTAATTATTAAGGAAGACGGTATTTTAGCCGGAATTGAACTTGCGCTATTAATTTTTGAAGAAGTTGATGCAACTTTAAAAGTTGAGGTTTTGCTGAACGATGGTGACGTTGTTAAAGTTGGTGACATTGCTTTAACGGTTTATGGCAGCACTCATTCAATTCTTATTGCAGAGAGATTGGTATTAAATTGCATGCAAAGAATGAGTGGTATAGCAACTAAAACCAACAGAATAGTTTCTAAATTAAGTAACACAAAAACAAAGCTTTTAGATACCAGAAAAACAACACCTGGTTTGCGCTATCTTGAAAAATGGGCAGTAAGAATAGGCGGTGGCGTTAACCACAGAATAGGCTTATATGATATGATTTTGATAAAAGATAATCATGTAGATTATGCCGGTGGTATTAGCAATGCAATTAATTCTGCAAGAAAATATCTTAAAGAAAAAAATAAATCTCTTCAAATTGAAATTGAAGTGAGGAATATTGAGGAATTAAATCAAGTACTTGATGCTGGCGGGGCAGATAGGATCATGCTTGATAATTTCAATTTTGAAAATCTTTCTAAAGCTGTAAAATTAGTTGATGGCAGGTTCATAACCGAAGCATCTGGAGGCATTACGGAAGAGAATGTTGAAGAATATGCGGCATGTGGCGTAGATTTTATCTCTATGGGCGCTTTAACACATTCAGTTAAAAGCTTAGATATGAGCTTGAAAGCATATTAATCTATAATTCGATATATAATGAAAAGCTTATTTTTTGTATCATTGTAGGCTATGGTCACGGTATATTCTCTCACTGCACTGCTTTTTGCATACCTTTTTGGGTCTATTCCAACGGCTGTATGGTTAGGTCAGGCTTTTTATGGGGTTGATGTTAGAGAATATGGCAGTGGAAACGCTGGCGCAACCAATACTTTCCGCGTTCTAGGCAAAAAGGCAGGTATCGCCGTAATGATTATTGATATTGCTAAAGGCTACACTGCAACTAATCTCGCTTATCTTATCGGTATGTCTGTTACCGGTCCGCAAAATTCTGTAGTTTTTGTTAATTACCAACTTGCCTTAGGTGTAACTGCAGTAATGGGGCATTTGTTTCCAATTTTTGCAGGTTTTAGAGGCGGTAAGGGAGTCGCAACACTTTTTGGAATGATTTTGGCAGTTAACTTCCACGCATCTATGCTTTGTGTTCTGGTTTTCGTGGTTGTGCTATTATTAACAAAATATGTTTCGCTAAGTTCTATTTGTGCTGGCTTTACATTTCCGTTAAGTGTTGTATTTCTTTTTCAGGTTTCTATAAAATCTGAAGTGCTTTACGGCATGGCAGTATGTATTTTGATACTGGTAACCCACCAAAAAAATCTCGAAAGATTGCTGAAAGGCAAAGAATCTAAAGTGTATTTGTTTAGGAAAAAGACAAATTAATTAACAAAAACACATTCACTAAAAACTTATTGGTAAACTTTATGTTTCACATAGGGTAATTTACCAAACCTTTAAAAACGCATTATGAAAAAGTTATTTTTAACAGCTGGTGTAGCTGCTGCTTTATTGTTTAATTCTTGCTCTACAGTTCCATTAACTGGGCGAAGCAGATTCGATTTAGTGAGTAATGATCAGGTTTTACCTATGGCTTTTCAAGCTTATAGTACATTCTTAAATGAAAATAAAAGTACAGTTTTACCAGCATCAAATGCACAAGCTTTAAGGGTTAAAACTGTTGGGGCAAAACTTATCAGTGCAGTAAAATCATATATGAACAGTAATAACTATGGTAATTTAATTGCAGATTATCAATGGGAAGTTAACGTTGTTCAGAATAATGAGAAAAATGCATGGTGTATGCCAGGTGGAAAAATTGTGGTTTACACAGGTATTTTACCAGTAACACAGGATGATGCAGGTTTGGCTACTGTAATGGGACACGAAATTGCACACGCAATTGCTGGTCATTCGGCAGAACGTATGTCTAACGAAATGGTTGCGCAAGGTTTAGGTTCAATAGCTGGTGCAGCATTGTCTAAAAATCCACAAGTACAATCAGTATTTAATGCTGGTTACGGTATCGGCGGACAAGTAGCGATGCTGAAATTTAGTAGAAACCAAGAATTAGAAGCGGATAGATTAGGCTTAATTTTTATGGCGATGGCAGGTTATAATCCTCAAAATGCAACTGCATTCTGGAATAGAATGTCGGCGGCTTCTGCAGGAGCTCAAAAACCAGCTGAATTTTTAAGTACGCACCCAAGCGATGCAACACGTATTGCTCAAATTCAAAAATATTTGCCAGAAGCACAACAGTATTATAAGAAATAGTGGAAAGTTGAAAGTAAAAAGTTTAAGGTTGAAAGTATAATGCTTTCAACCTTTTTTTGTTGTAGGAAACTTTAAGCCAATCGTTATTGCTTCTTGCCTCGCAATTGACGTAATTAATAAAGGTTTATCAACGATTAAAGTCTTAATTTCCTAATACCTTAAGAATTGCGCTGGCTTTAAGCAGACATTCATCATATTCTTTCTCTGCTTCTGATTGAAAAGTTATTGCTCCACCAACCTGAAATGATAAATATTTGTTTTCTTGATTATAAAGGATACTGCGGATAACCACATTGAAATCGAAATCTCCATTAGGCGTAATGCAACCAAATGAACCCGAATAAACTCCTCGTTTCGAAACTTCAAATTCTTCAATTAATTTCATAGCCTTA
The DNA here is from genome assembly GCF_920984695.1 of Pedobacter sp. Leaf132. Classification (NCBI taxonomy): domain Bacteria; kingdom Pseudomonadati; phylum Bacteroidota; class Sphingobacteriia; order Sphingobacteriales; family Sphingobacteriaceae; genus Pedobacter; species Pedobacter sp. Leaf132. Next base: position 96,725 of record NZ_CAKLBO010000011.1, read on the forward strand.
ACTTTTGGCGCACCCGTCATAGAGCCCATAGGGAAAGCATTTTTTATCGCATCAACAAAATGCATTTCTGGATTAAGCTTACAACTTATTGTCGAAATCATTTGATGAACTTGTGGAAAGGTATATATTCCAAATAATTCATCAACTTTAACGGAGCCTTTAAGGGCAGATTTTGTAAGATCATGGCGAACCAGATCAACTATCATTACATTTTCTGCTTGTTCTTTTATATCATTTTGCAGGGTCTTTTTGATTTGCTCATCTTCTTCAAAATCAATGCTTCTTTTTGCTGTACCTTTAATTGGTTGTGATACCAATGTTGGGCCTCTTTTACATAAAAAACGCTCAGGCGTAGCCGATAATATATATTTATTATAAATTTTAAAATACCCTGCAAAAGGCGTAGGAGATAGTTTATTAAGTGTTTCAAAGGTTTCTGCCGGGTTTATGATTGCATGTTCTGCAAAAAATTCCTGGCAAAAATTTACTTCGTAGATATCGCCACGGAGGATGTGGTTTTTTAATCCATTAACCTTATTGATGTATTGAGCTTTTGAAAGTTTTTGATTGATTTTAAGATTCGTTAATGTAGTTGGTTTTTTAACTGTATAACAATTTATTTCATCAATGATGGAATCATCGCCCAACAAGACTTCTGCAATACCATTTTTAAAAGCAATTAAGAATCTGGGTACAAAAAAGTACAAATCAGGAAAGCCTAACTTATCAGAATTGGCAGATTGCAAATCTTCTAATTCATTTTTTAAATCGTAACTCAAAAAACCTAATAACCAGGTTTTATGGTTTTCGTAAAAGGTTTTAAGTTTATTAAAAGCTGTACCAGCACTAGTTTTTAGTTCATCGTGTACACCAGCAGCAATGATGAATTCATAAGCAGAATATTGGTCTTTATACTGATTTGAATCTAAAAGACAACAAACATCGAATTGGTTTGCCCAATGCAATGCCTTTTGTTTAAAATCTGTGTTGTTTTTTTGGTTTTTCAAGCAGTGGCAAAGGTAACTAAACCCGACATAAGTGGAAAGCTTACGGAAGCAGAATCTTTAATTTTTGCAGAACCTAAAACCGTAACTTGAAACATTGGCGGGACTGGACGTAAATAGATTTAATTGCATTGCTTTTCAAATAAAAAAAGCAACCCAAATTTGGATTGCTTTGAAATGTTTTTTGATTAAATCTTCATTTAGACTGAAGTGAATAAATCTTTAAATTAATTATAAAGATTTCTCGGCTTCGCCCGAAATGACGAGCCTTTCAGACTGTTGGACAATAGAAATTATAACTCTAATGTTTGTGCTCTATCCGGACCAACTGATAAAAATTTGATTGGCACTTCTAATTCTTTTTCTAAGAATGCGATGTAATCGTTTAATTTAGCTGGAATTTCATCAACAGAAGTAATTTTAGTAACATCGGTTGCCCAGCCATCAATAGCTTTTAGCACTGGTTTTGGCTCGATAGAAATAATGTCGTAAGGCATATAATCAATTGTTTCGCCATTATATTCGTAATGTGTACAAGCATAAATGGTGTCAAAAGTATCCAACACATCAGCTTTCATCATAATTAATTCGGTTACACCGTTTAACATGATGGCATATTTTAAAGCAGGTAAGTCAATCCATCCGCAACGACGGGCACGGCCAGTTGTTGCGCCAAACTCATGACCCAAAGCACGTAAGTTTTCTCCTATTTCGTTGTCTAATTCGGTTGGGAACGGGCCGCCGCCTACGCGTGTGCAGTAGGCTTTAAAAATGCCATAAACAGCACCAACTTTGTTTGGGGCAATGCCTAAACCGGTACAAGCACCTGCAGTTGTTGTGTTACTTGATGTTACGAAAGGGTATGAACCAAAATCAACATCTAATAAAGTGCCTTGTGCACCTTCAGCCAAAACCGCTTTACCTTCTTTTAGATAACCGTTTACGAAATGCTCGCTATCTACATGTGGTATAGATTTTAAAAATTCTATAGCCTCAAAAAACGCTGCTTCTTTTTCTGCTAATTCATATTCGAATTCGTAATGAGAAAGAATTTCGGTGTGTTTTTCTACCAGTTTTTTATAACGTTCTTTAAAATCAGGAAGTGTGGTATCGCCTACGCGTAAACCGTTACGGCCTGTTTTATCCATATAAGTAGGGCCAATTCCTTTTAAAGTAGAGCCGATTTTGTTTTTACCCATGCGAGCCTCATTTGCCGCATCTAACAACTGGTGTGTAGGTAAAATTAAATGAGCTTTACGGGCAATAACTAGTTTGCCATCGGCAACTGGATCATGACCAGCTTTTTTCAGGTTATCTAGCTCTCTTTTTAAAATAATTGGATCGATAACCACTCCGTTACCGATAAGATTCATGGTATCATCGTTAAAAATACCTGATGGAATAGTATTTAAAACAAATTTTTTACCATCGAACTCCAAAGTATGTCCGGCATTTGGGCCGCCCTGAAAACGGGCAATAAGATCATATTTCGGACTAAGAACGTCAACGATTTTTCCCTTTCCTTCATCACCCCATTGCAGGCCGAGAAGTACATCTACTTGCGTCATTATTAAAAAATTAAGCTGGTTTTATTTTTTTGGATTGATTTAATTTGCTTCAATTTTAGCAGCTGTAGCAGCGTGCTGATTTACTTTATTAGCCATGCTACAATCTGAGCAAAAGCCATAAAGGTTTAATGAGTGGTGTTTAACATCGAATTTTAAAAGATCGCCAACCATGGTTTGAATCTGGTGAATACGCGGATCGCAAAACTCGACCACTTTGCCACACTCGATGCAAATAACATGATCGTGCTGGCGATAGCCATAAGATTTTTCAAATTGTGCCATGTTTTTGCCAAACTGATGTTTGGTAACCAAATCACATGAAACTAACAATTCTAAAGTATTGTAAACCGTTGCACGGCTAACACGATACTTTTGATTTTTCATGTGAATGTACAGGGTTTCAACATCAAAATGGTCATTTCGCGAGTAGATTTCTTCTAATATTGCGAAACGTTCAGGTGTTTTTCGTAGATTTTTGTTCTCTAAATAAGCTTCAAAAATTTTACGAACCAGCTCATTTGTTTTTTGTTCTGACATAGTTTTTAAACTCCGTTCAAAGGTAGTTAAATTGTTGGATTGTTGTACCTTTTGATTGTTGAAATGTTGTAATAAGTCTGGCTTTTGGAGACAGAAGTCTGTAGATATTAATCTTTGGATTTACAAGTTTTAAGACAATAATTAAAACCTGTGCCCTCAAACGCCTGACTCCCGGCTGACTAAGCATCAAACCTGGTAACACCTGTTACGCCGCGTACTTCCATTAAATTTTTTATTAACTGCTCCAAATGTTCAGTATCATTCACGAAAATCATTATCGAGCCATCAAAAATTCCCTCATTTGTATCAACAGTAATCGAACGCATATTAACTTTAAAATCGTTTGAGATTACCTTTGTAATGTTATTAATTAAGCCAACATCATCAATACCCATAATGCGTAAACCAGTTAAGAAAGTTAATTCTTTTTGCTTATTCCACTTGGCTTTAACAATTCTATAGCCATAATTAGACATTAACTGGGCAGCATTAGGGCAGTTTGTACGGTGTATTTTGATGCCCTCACTAACCGTAATAAAACCAAAAACATCATCGCCAGGAATCGGGTTACAACATGCAGCAAGCGTGTAATCTATCTTTTGCATGTCTTCACCAATAAGCAAAATGTCTGATTCTGTTCCTTTCATTTTGCCTTTTATGGCATCAACACTTAAATTTTCAGGTCGCTCAGGTCCACGGGTTTCAATTTCTTTTTCACTTACCAGATATTCTTTAATATCCTTAAGTTCGATTTTTCCTAATGCAACCTGTATAAATAATTCTTGCGTTGAAGAAAGTTTAAAGAAATAACTGATTTTGTTTAAATTATCAGTGTTGTATGTAATTTTTAATGACTTTAACTTACGCTCTAAAATTTCTTTTCCGGTTTCGGCAATCTTTCTTTTTTCTTCTTTTAGTGATGATTTTATTTTCGATTTCGCTTTCGCTGTAACCACAACGTTTAGCCAATCTTCTTTTGGAGCTTGTTTGCTCGAAGTAATGATTTCTACCTGATCTCCATTTTGAAGTTTGTAAGAAATCGGTACCAATTTATGATTCACTTTTGCACCAATACAGGTCGCTCCAACATCAGTATGGATTTCGAAGGCAAAATCGAGTGCGGTTGCACCTAATGGCAATTGAATCAAAGCTCCTTTTGGTGTAAAAATGAATATCTCATCAGAGAATAAATTCATTTTAAAATCATCAAGAAAATCTAAAGCATTTGCTTCAGGGTTATTTAGCATTTCACGAACTTTTTGAATCCATTGGTCTAAGCCATTATCATTGCTCGATTCTTTATATTTCCAATGTGCTGCAAAACCTTTTTCAGCAATTTCGTTCATTCGTTGTGTACGTATCTGCACCTCAACCCATTGCCCGCGTGGACCCATTACCGTTGTGTGTAAAGATTCATATCCATTTCCTTTCGGAGAAGATACCCAATCACGCAAACGATCGGGGTTTGGGCGGTATAAATCTGTAACAATAGAATAGGCTTTCCAGCAATCTGCTTTTTCGTTTTCATAAGGGCTATCCAAAATAATCCTGATGGCAAAAAGATCATAAACCTCCTCAAAAGGAATATTTTTCTTCTTCATTTTATTCCAAATGGAATGAATGGATTTTGGGCGACCGTAAACATTTGCAAGCAAACCCTGTTCAGAAACGATTTCATCAATTGGTTCTACAAACTTTTTGATAAATAAATTGCGTTCTGCTTTTTTCTCGTTTAATTTTTTTGCGATGAATTTGTAAGTTTCAGGCTCCAGATATTTCATTGATAAATCTTCGAGTTCTGATTTTATGGCATATAAACCTAAACGATGCGCTAATGGAGCGTACAAATAAATGGTTTCTGATGCGATTTTTAGCTGCTTATGGCGAGGCATAAAATCCATCGTACGCATATTATGAAGCCTATCGGCTAACTTGATTAAAATTACCCTAACATCATCGGCAAGGGTTAATAACATTTTACGGAAATTCTCTGCCTGTAAAGAACTATTTGTATCAAATACGCCAGATATTTTGGTTAATCCATCAATAATTTTTGCTGTTTTTTTGCCAAATTCGCGTTCAATATCCTCAAGCGTAATATCGGTATCTTCAACAACATCGTGCAATAAAGCGCAAACTATAGATGTTGTACCTAATCCAATTTCTTCTGCAGCAATTTGAGCAACCGCAATTGGATGATAAATATATGGTTCACCAGATTTTCTTCGCATATCTTTATGGCTTTCCAAGGCCATATCAAATGCTTTTCTGATTTCTTTTTTATCTCCTTTTTGTAATGTGGATTTGCTTGCACGGAGCAATGCCCGGTATCTTTTTAATATTTCTTTCTTCTCGGCCTCTAAATCAATCACTAACTCTGTTTTCATTTGTATTTTTTGCGTAAAATATTGCGTCTTATTATTCAATAAAACCTATATTAGTTTTATAAAACTCCTAATATATGAAATAACCCCTAACTTTGTTAAGGTATAAATTTATGAAATTTAAAGGGCTAATCATTCTATTTTTTGTCATGATTTTCAGTGCAAGTTTGAAAGCACAAGAAAATACAGAGCCCGTTTTCCCTAAATTGGGTAAGCTAGATACCATTCGTGTAGCCTCTACAAATGATAATGGCGTAATGATACCATGGATGCAGCTTTATGATGTTACCATTACAGCTCCTCATATTTTTAAATCGCCGGCAGAACAAGCTGCGTATAACCGTTTGCGCTACAACGTTTTAAAGGTAATGCCTTACGCCTTGTTTGCAAAACGCAGATACGAGCAGTTGGAGCGGGATTTAGTTACAACAACAGAGAAAAAGCGCCAAAAAGATTTAGTTAAGCAGTGTGATAAGGAAATTAAGGATATGTTTAATCGTGAAATAAAAGATTTAACGATTACGCAAGGAAAAATTTTAACAAAACTTATTGATAGAGAAGTGGGCCGTACAACATACGATATTGTGAAGCAAACAAAAGGTGGTTTCGCAGCGTTTTCTTACCAGGTTATTGCCCGCGTTGTTGGCCATAATTTAAAAAGCGAGTACAACATAAACGAAGATAGAGACATTGAATCTATCATTAGGGCTTCAGGGTTCTATCAATAATTAAAGAATGAAAGAAAATACTCCTAATATCTATTCATTTAAAGTGAAGAAGATAACAGGCGAGGAGCAACCGCTCTCAGCTTTCCGAAACAAAGTTTTGCTAATTGTAAATACAGCCTCAGAGTGTGGTTTTACACCCCAACTTGGAGAATTGCAAAAACTAAAAGATGAAATAGGAAATCAGGATTTTGAAATTTTAGGTTTTCCTACTAATGATTTTGGCAAGCAGGAGCCTTTAACCGGTAGTGACATTAGTAGCTTTTGCGAAATAAACCACGGTGTAAAATTTCCTGTGTTTGATAAAATAATGGTACGTGGAGCACATGCCCATCCGTTGTATCAGTTTTTGAGTGACAAAAAGCACAATGCCAAACTTTCATCTACACCGAGGTGGAATTTTCATAAATATCTTATCAATAAAAAAGGCGAAGTAGAAGATTATTTTTTCCCCTTTACAAAACCCTTAAGTTCAAAAATCAAGAAAAAAATTCAGCGCCTGCTGGATGCAAAATAATAATGAAGTTAGATATTTTAGTTATAGCTGTTCATCCTGATGATGCAGAACTTTGCTGTTCGGGAACGATTTTAAAGCACATTGCACTCGGTAAAAAAGTTGGAATTGTAGATTTAACCAGAGGCGAACTAGGTACAAGAGGTACAGCCGAAACTCGTGATGAAGAAGCTGCAGATTCTGCAAAAATATTAGGTTTACATGTACGCGAAAATTTAAGGCTGCGTGATGGCTTTTTTCAAAATGATGAATTTCATCGTTTAGAGGTTATTAAGGCGATAAGAAAATATCAACCAGAAATTATTTTAAGTAATGCATTAGAAGACCGCCATCCCGACCATGGCAGAGCCGGCGATTTGGTATATGATTCTGTATTTTTATCTGGTTTACCAAAAATCGAAACAGAACTTGAGGGACAAAAACAAGCCGCTCATCGGCCAAGATTACTACTGCAATACATCCAAGACAGATATTTGAAACCAGATATCATTGTTGATATTTCGGAGCACATGGATAAAAAAATCGAGTCTATAAAAGCTTTTAAAACTCAATTTTATAATCCTGATGTTGATGGTTTGCAAACCTATATTTCTTCACCAGAATTTTTTGAAACGGTTATTGGCCGCTCAAGAGAATTCGGTAAAAGTATTGGTGCTACTTTTGGCGAAGGGTTTACTTCCAGAAAACTTTTAGGGGTTGATAATTTGTTCGATTTAAGGTAGTCTTTTAACCTTTTTACCACATTTATCGCAAACAAAAACTGCCAATATTAGCGGTCCGTGTTTACTGTGTCCTATTTTTAATAATTTATCGGTAGATCTTTTGTAGCTATGTTTGCAGAATAATTTTTTGAGCATTAAGGATGTATTTTGGAGCGTAAAATTCAATTAGGGCGTAAAAATACGCTTATATCTTAATTTTCAAAAAAAATAGTTAAATCCTCCGGAAAGCGCACTTAAGCGCACTTTGCAACAAAATCGACTCTTGTTTGTTATTCTCAAAACGAATAATTATGGCTAATATATTCTCATCCATAAAAAACGCTTACAATCTTTTTAAACATGTAGATTTTGCGAAGTTAGATGCACTTTCGAAAAAGGTAAACTTACCGCAAATGGTTGAAACGATTTCTAGCCTTGATGATAAGCAAATTGCCGGCATGATGAAAATGATGGGCGGCTCTGGAAAAAAGAAAGAATTGCCTCCAATTGATGGCGATTTTTATCAGTTAGGTGATGAAACTTTGAAAGAAGAAGATCGCGAATTGCAATTAAAAGTTCGGGCTTTTTTGGAAAAGGAAGTTAAGCCAATCGTAAATCATTATTGGAACAGAGCAGAATTTCCTTTTGAAATTATCCCTAAACTAGCCGAACTTAATATTTGTGGTTTAACCTATAAAGGATATGGTTGCCCAGGAAAATCAAACTTAATGGAAGGCATTCTGGCAATGGAAATGGCCAGAATCGATACATCAATTTCTACATTTTTTGGCGTGCAAAGTGGCTTGGCAATGGGTTCTATATATTTATGCGGGTCTGAAGAACAAAAGCAACAATGGTTACCCTTGATGCAAAAATTTAAAATAATTGGCGCCTTTGGGTTAACCGAACCTGAAGTTGGTTCTGCGGCGGCAGGTGGCTTGACTACAACTTGTAAACAAATTAACGGAAAATGGATTTTAAATGGACAGAAAAAATGGATTGGTAATGCAACCTTTGCCGATATTTTAATTATTTGGGCCCGCGATGAGGATAGTAATGAAGTAAAAGGCTTTATTGTTAAAAAAGATAATCCAGGTTTTGCAGTAGAAAAGATGCAAGATAAAATGGCCTTGAGGATTGTTCAGAACGGAATTATAACCTTAACAAATTGTGAGATAGAGGAAAGTGACAGACTTCAAAACGCAAATTCGTTTAAGGATACGGCAAAAGTTTTGCAAATGACAAGGGCAGGAGTTGCTTGGCAAGCGGTAGGTTGCGCTCGCGGCGCTTACGAAAACGCCTTGGATTACACCAGAACCAGAAAACAATTCGGAAAACCTATTGCATCCTTTCAATTAATCCAGAATCATTTAGTAGAAATGCTTTCGAATTTAACCGCTATGCAAACGCTGTGTTTTAGGTTGTCGCAATTGCAAGACCAGGGGTTGTTAAAAGATGAACATGCATCATTGGCGAAGGTTTTTTGCTCGTTACGCACACGAGATGTGGTGAGTAAAGCCCGCGAGGTAATGGGCGGAAACGGGATTTTACTGGAATATAACGTGGCTCGATTCGTGGCCGATGCTGAAGCCATTTATTCTTATGAAGGCACAAAAGAAATCAATACATTAATCGTTGGGCGGGCAATTACTGGCTTTTCGGCATTTGTTTAAAGCTTAAATTTTACATTTTCGAAAAGCAGGGTACATCACTTTTCGGTTAATGCAGCCCTGCTGTACACTGTAGTCCCGATGAAAAATCGGGAGCTGCCGTTTCCATCAGGTTTAAAAACATAGTTTAGTTGCATTTCTTAAGAAAAATCAATTAAACTAGTCTGAAGAAAGCTGTGTAATTTGTATTTAGCTTTTATTTTTCTCTTCAATCCATAAAGACATGTATTTTGTAGATTGATTTGTATGGTGATTTAAGATTTGACCGATAAAGTTGTTTTGGCGGTGTTTTGCTAAGTCAAAATTTTCTATAATAATCATGAAATTATTTGCTGTTTCTTCTATAGCATATCGTTCATTAATAATCTTTACACCATTTTGTTGAGCGCTAAACCATTTGCCTTTATCTTGATATAATTCAACTGTCTTCTCAATTAAAATATCTAAATCGTCATCAATAACACCACTCCAGTTTAACGAGCCTTTCATGGCTTCGGCGCCAATCGTTGTTGTTACAGATGGCGTTCCAACTTGCATCGCATCAATAAATTTTCCTTTTACTCCAGCTCCAAATTGTATTGGTGCCAGTAAAATTTTATGTTTAGCAATGGTTTGCTGAGCATTTTCTGCTCTGCCTTTTATTAAAAATTTCTCGCTTTTATTGTTTAGTTGTAAAACCTTCTGCGATGCGTAAGAACCGTAAATATTCATAGTTGCATCAGGTAATTCTTTCCTTAAAACAGGCCAAACTTTGGTTTTTAAAACCTGAACGGTATTCCAATTAGGCTCATGTAAAAAGTTTCCAATAAAAATAAAATCAGCTCTATTTTCAAATGGAATCCAATTCTGAATGGTTTCTTGTGTAATTTTTTGCTCGATAAACGGCAAATAATATAGCAGAGAAAAATCAATTTTAAACTGCTCATGAAGAATCCTCATCTCAATCTCTGAAATTATCAGCGATAAATCACAACGTAAAATCGATGCGATTTCTCTTTTGGCAACGTCATTATGTAAATTTAAGGCACCGTTTTTTTTATTGCTGATTTGTCTGGCGCTTCTAAAAAAATGTAAATCCTCGGTGTCTAAAATTCTTAATGCATTTGGGCATTCTTGTTGTACTCGCCATCCGTATTGCTCCTCTACCATAAAACGATCGAATAGTACAACATCCGGCATTAATTCTTTCAAAAATGAGTTGAAACTTTCATCGTTTAATTTTATTTCCTGCTCAAAAACACTTTTTCCACTAAAATCATAACTAAAATCACTTTTTGAAGCGGCTGAAGCAAAGGTAATTTCATAGCCATTATTCAAAAATAAATCTACCAATTGAATCATTCTCGTGCCAGCGGCTGATGAAGTTGGCTCTGGCCAAACAAATCCAATAATGAGTAGTTTTTTTGCAGTCATAATCTAATATTTCTGCAAAATAAGGTCTTTTTTTTAGCTCCTGCAGATAATTTTGATTTTCGCAGATTGAGATCCAAACTCTGCGGCCATCTTCTAAATCTGCGGGAGATGCCAAACGTATGTTAAATATTCTTAATTTTGCCTTTCGAATTAAAAACCACATGTTAGGATTAAAATTATTAACAGACCCACGTTGGGCAAATATAGCTGAATCAAATTTAGAAGAAATCCTATCAGACCATGCCTGGTGCGAACAAAAGGCAGCATCTAACGCCATAACCTTAATTACTCAAAATTCGGAACATCAGGATTTAGTTGATGAATTAACGGCCATTGCTATTGAAGAAATGCAACATTTTCAGATGGTAATTGAAATTATAAAACAACGTGGTTATACACTAACTCGTGAGCGCAAGGATGATTACGTAGGACGTTTGGTAAAATTCAGTAAAAAAGACGGTAGCAGAAATCAGGCCTTTATTGATAGATTATTGTTTGCTGCAATGATTGAAGCCAGAAGTTGCGAACGTTTTCGTGTACTTTCACAAAACATTAAAGACGAAGAATTAGCCAAATTTTATCATGAGCTAATGATTTCGGAAGCAACGCATTATACCACTTTCTTAAATTTTGCCAGAAAGTACAGTACTGATGTTGATGTAGATAAACGCTGGAAGGAATGGTTAGATTTTGAAGGAGAATTAATTCAAAGTTTCGGAACAAAAGAGGCGATACACGGGTAATAGTTATAGGTTAAAAGTTGTAAGTTATAAGTTTGGCTGTCTAAACTTTCAACTTATTCTTATGGATATTCCAAAGCCAAATTACAATATCCTGATAGCTGTTTATACCTTTTTTCTGATTGTTTAATTTTAAAAAACTATCAAAGGCAGTATCCATGTAGCCAAACATTTCACCGTTATATTTACGCCAGAATTCTTTTTCAGTTTTAAAATCTGCTAAAACACCGGTTGATAATTTATCGTAAAGTATTTTGTAATCTTCCGGAGATTTTATTCTTATTTCGAACAAAATATACCTCAGCATTTCATAATTAGCTGAGTATTGATAGTTCAAATCCGGACTGTTACTCGCCGTTAAGTATCCTAAAAGATTGGCTTCATCTTCATAAGCAATACCTAACTGATGAGCAATTTCGTGGCATGAAACGTAAGGTTTCACAAAATCCGGAAGATTTGTATTCATATTAGCTTCTCCGGTTAAGGGTGTATAATAACCTTCTATGCCAGCTTTGCTTACAATCCATGGGTTTAAAACAGCTTTTAAACAAGGGTTTGAATACCTAAATAATGAATTCTTCTTTTCCATTATTTGATAAGCAATTGCAGAGCTATTTTCTAATTGCTTAATAGAGTAATTTGATATTTTCTTTTGTTGCAATTTTAAATCATTGGCTTTTAAAACAAAGTAATTACCCAACATTACCAGTTCTTTTACCGTATATTTTTCATCTCCAATGCCTAACTCCTCGATAATACTTGGGCGACTGTAATTTAAACCCCAGGCAATTTTAAAAACGATGTATAGGATTAGGAAGAAATTTAAAACTTCTAATGGTACAGTAATTCTGTGTGCTTTTTTTAATGATTTACGTTTTTTGTAAAATCTGAAAATCTTGTAAAGTACAAAACCGATTAATAGCGCATAAACAATATCGCCAATAGTAAATGGAAATATTGAGGAAATGAATCTTAAAATTGATGAAATGTACGGATAAATACCAGATGAGTAATATTTAAGGATAAGGTTGGGGAAGAAGCCGAAAAGGAAGATAGTAATTGAAAAGCCTATTAAGATAAAAGTTTTAAGGAGCAGGGAACGATTTATCATTAATTATTTGTAGTGACCTTTTAGCGAATAAATATGTAAGATATTATCTACAATATCATAAATTATTCTGTGTTCTTCATTGATTCTTCTAGACCATAAACCTGCTAAACCGTATTTCAATTGTTCTGGTTTGCCTATACCATTGAAGGGATTCTCTTGAATGGCAAGAATTAATTGTTCAATTTTTTTTTGAATTGATTTGTTGCCCGATTTTCTCCAAAACTCATAATCGACAATTGCCTGTTCGTGTAATTCTACTTGCATACCAATATTCATTTTAATTGGGATGCAGTAAATTAAGGGGTTATTAAAAAATTATTTCCACATAGCTTTTGCGTCAATTATTTTACCAGGTTTACCAGATTTCCTTGAATTTACACCCTTAATAACTTTTTCTACAAATTCCGGATTGTACGGGCGGTCTTCGCTTTCATAATCAATCTTTAAAACTTTCATTACCGCTTTTAATGCAGTAGCCTGTTCTTCATTTTTTGGATGTGCGATTAAAGTTTCCATTTTTACAATACTTAATAACCAAATATAACAATTCTAACGTTCAAAAGTTAAACGTTTGCCAATTTGGTCTGTAGTAAATTTACCCTTCTGGTAAGCTAAATTACCCGATACAAAAGTATGCGTTACACTTGCCTGGAAGGTATCGCCATCAAAAGGGCTCCAGCCACATTTATAGAAATTGTTAAGTTTAGTTACTTTCCATGAATCCTTTAAATCTACCAGAACCAAATCGGCCCAATAACCTTCACGAATAAATCCACGCTTTTCAATATTAAAGCAAATGGCCAGGTTGTGTGCTGTTTTTTCTGCAATTTTTTCTAAGGAAATTTTTCCTTGCAAATGCATTTCCAGTAATGCAGGTAAAGCATGTTGAACTAATGGTCCGCCGGATGGCGCTTGTGCATAAGCCTGGTTTTTTTCTTCTAAAGTATGAGGCGCATGGTCGGTTGCGATAACATCAATATTATCATTTAAAACGCCAGCTAAAATTCCATTTTGGTCGGCCTCTGTTTTTACTGCAGGATTCCATTTGATAAAATTCCCTTTTGCAACATAATTTTTATCATTAAACCAAAGGTGATGAACACAAGCTTCGGCGGTAATTTTTTTATCTTTTAGCGGAATGGTATTATCAAAAAGGGCAATTTCTTTTGCTGTAGAAATATGCAGAATATGTAATCGGGTTTGGTGTTGTTTAGCTAATTCTACAGCTAAAGATGATGATTTATAACAAGCCTCTGCACTTCTAATTAGAGGATGCATATCAATTGTTAAATCATCACCATACTTTGCTTTAAATTCGGCAAGGTTATGGCGAATAGTTGCTTCATCTTCGCAATGTGTGGCAACCAAAATTGGTGCTTTACTGAAAATGTTTTCTAAAGTTTTCTCATTGTCAACCAGCATATTTCCGGTTGATGAACCCATAAAAACTTTAATTCCGCACACATTTTTGGGGTCGGTTTTTAAAACTTCTTCAATATTATCATTGCTTGCACCCATATAAAATGAGTAATTAGCTAATGAGGTTTCTGCGGCAATTGCATATTTATCTGCAAGTAAATCTTGCGTTAATGTATTCGGAACGGTGTTTGGCATCTCCATAAAAGAGGTAATTCCACCGGCAACGGCTGCCATACTTTCGGTAAAAATATCAGCTTTATGGGTTAAACCTGGTTCACGAAAGTGAACTTGATCATCAATCATTCCTGGTAAAAGAAATTGTCCTTCGGCGTTAATTTCCTGCACATTTGGTGCAGAAAGATTTTGACCGATTTTTGCTATAAATCCGTCTTTAATTAATACATCGGCAACTATTTTTTGCCCTTCATTTACAATCGTGGCGGCTTTTATCAGGTAAGAATTCATGGTTTCAAAGGTAATGAATTAGTATTTAGTTCGTATCAAGTATTTAGTATTAGGTATCAAGATTTGGGCGGTGGAAAGGTATTGCTTGAGTTTTGAGTACTGGTTTTAGTTAAGTAAACCTGATTGAGTGGAAATACTTTTTGTTGCAGGTATTCTAAAGGCTTAAACTTCCAATCGCAAAAAGATTTGAATGAAAGCAGGACTAACGTTAAAATGGAATACTGGACTTGCTTTTCAAATGATTTGCACTTTAAATTTTGCCCTTAAAAACGTATTTTTGCAGCTCAAATTGATATTGAATAATTTTTCATGAGCATTTCCACCAAGTACAATCCTGCAGAAACAGAAGATAAATGGTATAGCTATTGGCTATCGAAAAAGTTTTTTCACTCAGAACCTGATGAGCGTGAGCCTTACACTATTGTAATTCCACCGCCAAATGTTACCGGAGTGCTGCACATGGGGCACATGCTGAACAATACTATTCAGGATGTTTTGATTCGAAAAGCTCGTATGCAGGGCAAAAATGCTTGCTGGGTACCTGGTACTGACCATGCCTCGATTGCTACTGAAGCGAAAGTTGTAGCGATGTTGAAGGAGCAAGGCATCAATAAGAAAGACCTTTCTCGTGAAGAATTTTTGAAATATGCCTGGGAATGGAAGGAAAAATACGGCGGTATTATTTTAGAGCAATTGAAGAAATTGGGTGCGAGTTGCGATTGGGACCGTACGCGTTTTACAATGGAGGAAGATTTATCGGAAGCGGTAATCGATTCGTTTATCCATTTGTACAAAAAAGGCTGGATTTATCGTGGTATCCGTATGGTAAACTGGGACCCGGCTGGTAAAACAGCGGTTTCTGATGAGGAAGTTATCCGTAAAGAAGTAAATCAGAAATTGTATTACATCAGGTATGAGGTAAAAAGCGAAAGGCATACGGCGACGGATGGTCAACCCTCAGCCTTAAACCCAGAACCTTCTACCTTTCTAACTGTTGCAACTACTCGTCCGGAGACAATTATGGCTGATGCTGCAATTTGTATTAATCCGAATGATGAACGTTTTACGCACTTGAAAGGTAAAAAGGTTTTTGTGCCGCTTGTTAACCATGAAATTCCGGTTATTGAGGATGAATATGTTGATATTGAGTTCGGTACAGGATGTTTAAAAGTTACGCCAGCGCATGATTTGAACGATTATGAATTAGGCGTTAAACATAATTTGCCGGTTACAGATATTTTAAATGATGATGGAACCTTAAATGAGTTGGCTGTTATTTTAGTGGGTGAAGATAGATTTGTTGCCCGTAAAAAGATTGCTAAATTGTTGGATGAGGCTGGTCATTTAGAAAAAGTTGAAGACTATAAATCGCAGGTTGGTTTCTCAGAACGTACTGATGCAGCTATTGAACCAAAACTTTCTATGCAATGGTTTGTAAAGATGAAAGAATTGGCGCAACCGGCTTTAGATGATGTTTTGAATGGCGATGTAAACCTGATTCCGAATAAATTTGAAAATACTTACCGCCATTGGATGGAAAATGTTCGCGATTGGAACATTTCTCGCCAGCTTTGGTGGGGACAGCAAATTCCGGCTTGGTACGATGATAAAGGAAACTGGGTTGTTGCGAAAACTAAAGATGAGGCATTAGAAGAATTCTGGAAGAAAAAACACTTGGATGAAAACTCTTCGGAAACTGAAAAAGCTGGCTTTAAACATCAGTTAGAGCCATTTGTTAAGCAAGATGAAGATGTTATGGATACCTGGTTTTCATCGTGGTTGTGGCCAATTTCGGTTTTCGATGGATTTAAAGACCCAAATAATAAGGATATAAATTATTACTATCCAACAAATGATTTGGTTACCGCACCAGAAATTATGTTTTTCTGGGTGGCACGTATGATTATGGCCGGGCATGAGTTTATGGGTAAAAAACCATTTACAAATGTTTATTTAACCGGTATTGTTCGCGATAAATTAGGTCGTAAAATGTCTAAATCGTTAGGTAATTCTCCTGACCCGATTGGATTAATTGAGAAATATGGTGCAGATGCTGTTCGCGTTGGTATGTTGATGTCATCTCCGGCAGGAAATGATTTAATGTTCGATGAAAGTTACTGCGAACAAGGGCGTAATTTTGCTTCGAAAATTTGGAATGCTTTCCGTTTGGTTAAAGGTTGGGAAGTTGATGAAAAATTAGAAAACCCAAATAAACAAGCGATTTCTTGGTTCGAGAGCCGTTTTAACGAAGCTTTGGTAGAAATTGAAGCCAACTTTAAGCAATATCGTTTATCTGAGGCATTAATGACTACTTATAAATTGGTTTGGGATGATTTCTGTGCCTGGTATTTAGAAATGGTTAAGCCGGCATATCAGCAACCAATTGATGCAGAAAGTTATAAAGCTACGATTGGCTTTTTTGAGCAAATTATAAAATTATTACACCCGAATATGCCTTTCTTAACGGAAGAATTATGGCATGATGATTTGTTTGCAGAGCGAGGTGAAATGGATTGCTGTATCGTAGCAGAATACCCTAAAGGTGGTGCAATTGATGATAAATTGCTAAAAGATGCTGAAGTTATTAAAACTGTTGTGGCAGAAATTAGAAATGTACGTAACCAGAAACAAATTTCGCCAAAAGAGGCGTTGCCATTAAGTTTGAAAGTAAACTCTGATATCGATTACGAAAGATGGTTAAACATTGTTTTCAAATTGGCTAATGTTTCTGAAGCTGAAATTGTAAACGATAAAGTTGCTGGTGCAACGGCGTTTATGGCTGGGAAGGATGAATTTTTTATTCCACTAACCCAAAATATTGATGTCGTTGCAGAACGTATCCGTTTAAATGCTGATTTAGTTTATCTGCAAGGTTTCTTAAAATCAGTTGATGCAAAATTGAGCAATGAACGTTTTGTTCAAAATGCTAAGCCAGAAATTATTGAGAATGAACGCAATAAAAAAGCAGATGCTGAAGCTAAAATTCAGATTATTGAAGAAAGCTTAACAATTTTAGGATAGATTTTATGGATTATTTTTTAACCTCACCTTATCAACGCTTGTGGTTAGGCAAATTGCTGCGCTCCCTCTCCTTGAAGAGAGGGATTTGAGTTAGCGGTATTTTTTGTTCCGTTCTATAAATCAGGGTTTAAACCACAAGCCTTCGTTTCCCTCTCTTCAAGGAGAGGGATGCACTAAAGTTTCAATAATTTCTACCTTTCAAAGGGTGAGGTTTTTAAAGCCTTCTTAATAAACTCACCCTATTAATGTTTTTGGTCAGGCAAATTGCTACATTCCCTCTCCTTGAAGAGAGGGATTTTTGTTCCGTTCTATAAATCAGGGTTTAAACCACAAGCCTCCGTTTCCCTCTCTTCAAGGAGAGGGATGCACTAAAGTTTCAATAATTTCTACCTTTCAAAGGGTGAGGTTTTTACAGCCCTCTCAATAACCTCACCCTATTAATGTTTTTGGTCAGGCAACTTGCTACATTCCCTCTCCTTTAAGAGAGGGGTTTTTGTTCCGTTCTATAAATCAGGGTTTAAACCACAAGCCTTCGTTTCCCTCTCTTCAAGGAGAGTAATGCACTAAAGTTTCAATAATTTCTACCTTTCAGAGGGTGAGGTTCTTTTAAGCCTCACAAGTGTAGGTTTTCTAGTCTTTCCCATGTGTCACCGTTTCTAAAATGTTACCAAAACCTATTAAATCTATCAACTAAAAATCATATTTTGGTAACATTGAACGATGCTAAAACGTTTAATGTTATGAGCACTTTCTAATCAGATTCTAAACCCAAAATCCTCAAATGGAAAACTCCAGAAGAAAATTTATAAAGCAATCGGCTGTATTTGCTGCGGCGACTTACGCCGGCACAATGGGCATGAGCGCAAAAAGCTATGGCAGAATTATTGGTGCAAACGACCGTGTTCGAGTAGGCGTAGTCGGTTTTTCTGACCGTTTTAAAGATACGCTGTTACCTTGTTTTTTGAATCACAACAAAGAATTAAACTTTGATATTGTTGGGCTTTCAGATTTATGGAATTACCGTAGAGATTTAGGTATTGCACATTTAAAAGAAAAACTCGGACATGATATAAAGGCTTGCAGAAATAACGACGAGCTTTATGCAACCAAAGATTTAGATGCTGTAATTATTAGCACAGCCGATTTTCAACATGCTTTACATACCATCGAAGCCGTTAAAGCCAATTGCGATGCTTACGTAGAAAAACCTTTTGCCGAAACAATGGACGATGCAAAAGCCGCACTCAAAGCTGTTAAAGCTACAGATAGAATTGTTCAGATTGGTTCTCAGCGTAGAAGTGGAGAAAACTATGCAAACGCTGCTAAATTTATTCAGGAGGGAAAGTTTGGACCGATTACTGCCGTGGACTTAGTTTGGAATGTGAATCAACCTGGCCGTTGGCGCAGGCCGGAATTAGTGGCCAAATTAAAGGAAGAAGATATAGATTGGAAAAGGTTTTTGTTAAATCGTCCGAATGAAGCATTCGACCCTCGGAAATATTTAGAATATAGATTGTTTTGGCCATATTCTTCTGGTATGCCAGGACAATGGATGTCGCACCAAATTGATACCGTACATTGGTTTACCAATTTAAAACACCCAAGAAGTGTGGTTGCAAACGGCGGAATTTACACCTGGAAAGATGGACGTAGAAACTGGGATTCGATGGTAGCCGTTTTTGATTACGGTCAGCCAAATTCAGAAGATGGATTTCAGGTTACCTTCACATCGAGAATGCAAAATAGCGTTGGCGATACTGGCGAAGTTTACTATTCTAACGGTGGTGAATTAAATTTAATCACCAATAAAATATCTCCAAAAGGTGGTTTAAGAGAAAGAGAAGCTGCCGCGATGGGTATGAAAGCCAATCTTTTGCCAGAATTAGATTTAAGTAAATCGGAAATAAAAGCCGCAACTGGCGCAAATATGGGTGGCGACGCACTAACTTCCGGTCACATGAGAAATTGGATGGAATGCGTACGTAGTCGTAAAACACCAAATGCACCTGTAGAAGCTGGTTATTCACATTCAATTGCAAACATCATGACTAATGCAGCGGTTCGTACAGGCGCAAAAGCAGTTTTTGATGAAGGCAAACAAGAAGTAATTGCTAACGGAAAAGTTTTTAAATATTAATATATAAAACATCGTCATTGCGGGTCACGAAGCAATCTCTTTAATGGATTGCTTCGTGCCTCTCAATGACGAAAACACTAGAAAAATGTTCAACATAAAAAAATATAGCATTTTAACCCTTTCATTAATTAGTTTATCAGCCTTTGCACAAAAATCAAAGCCGCTTTTTGATGGTAAAACTTTAAATGGTTGGAAAGCCGTTGCGGGTGCAGCGCCTTACAAAGTAGAAGAAGGTGCAATTGTTGGCACCATGACAAAAGGAACGCCAAATTCTTTTCTGATTACCGAACAAGAATACGGCGATTTTATTCTCGAGCTTGATGTTAAGCTTGAAGGAGAAACTACAAATTCGGGCATTCAAACCCGTAGCCATATAAAGCCAGAAGGAAACAACGGAAAAGGTTTGGTTTATGGTAGGCAAATGGAAATAGACCCTGCGCCAAGAGCATGGACGGGCGGTATTTACGATGAAGCACGTAGGCTATGGCTTTATCCTTTAGAGTTAAATCCGGATGCAAAACCACTTTACAAAAGGAATGACTTTAATCATTACCGCATAGAAAACATTGGTAACGAACTTAAAACCTGGGTTAATGGAAAACCTGTGGCTTACGTAATCGATACTTTGGATAAATCTGGCTTTATAGGTTTGCAGGTACATGGAATTGGAAATGAATTGAGCAACGATGGCAAAAAGGTTTATTTCAAAAACATCAATATTCAAACCGAAAATTTAAAGCCAAAAGCATTCCTAAAAGGGATTTACACCGTTAATTTAACGCCAAATGCTTTATCACAATACGAAAAATCTGAAGGCTATAAATTGCTTTTTGATGGTAAAACGAGCAACGGTTGGGTTGCCGCACACAAAACTACATTTCCGGCAAAGGGCTGGAAAATTGCTGATGGCGTAATTAGTGTCGAGCCATCTGGTGGTGCAGAATCTACAAACGGTGGCGATATTGTAACAAAAGAAGAATTTTCTGCATTTGATATGTCTTTCGAATTTAAGCTTACGCCCGGCGCAAATAGCGGGGTTAAATATTTTGTAACCTTAAATGAGAAAAGCGCAGGTTCGGCAATTGGTCTGGAATATCAGGTTTTAGATGATGTTTTGCATCCGGATGCTAAACTTGGCAGAGATGGTAATCGTACTTTGGCCTCACTTTACGATTTAATTACCGCTAAAAAAGAGCCACGTTATCTTCGCCCGATAGGCAGTTGGAATAATGCTCGATTAGTGGTTTATCCTAACAATAAAGTAGAGCATTATTTAAATGGGGTTAAAGTTTTAGAATATGTTCGTGGTTCAGAAGAATTTAAAAAATTGGTTGCCATAAGTAAGTATAAAGATTGGGAAAACTTTGGACAGGCCGCTAAAGGACATATTTTACTTCAAGATCATGGTAACAAAGTAGATTTTAGAACCATCAAAATTAAAACCTTAAAGTAGCATAACTTTGGCGAATTGGTAATCTGAGTTTATCGAGTGTTTTAAAACCCGATTCGATAAATAGGTCTGTTTTTAGTATTTTTTTTTGAAAATGAATGTCAGCCGCTTCATGGCAGACTACAGTCCCGCTATTCGCTGCAATTTTTTAAATAACTTCTGTCATTTTGATGAACGAAGAATCTACAACTATCAAAGAGATTCTTCGTTCCTCAGAATGAAGGTATATTAAAGGTTAGCGCTTATTTAAAAAGATTTTCGCTGCTATCGGGTTTACAATTAACGCTTTTTTTGCTAAAGCCCTGCTCAACATTACGTCATTGCGAGGCACTAAGCAATCTCTGAGAATATATGATAGATTGCTTCGTGCCTCGCAATGACGGACGATTAAAAAATCAAGAATTACAAATCGTTGCGCTCCAAAAACTTATATTTACAATTAGCTATCAACTAAAAACAGATTATTTTTCTATTATGCACCGCCGTTCGTTTATTAAAAAATCAGCTTTGTTCAGTTCAGGTTTACTTGTGGCCGATGCTGCAGTTGCAAAGCTCAGTTTAAACCGCGAAAAAATAATCAATATTGCAATGATTGGCTGCGGTGATAGGGGCAAGGGTGTTTTGTCTGTAATTAAATCGATGCCAGCAAAGTTTAATATCGTTGCTTATTGCGATGTTTTAGATTTTAGGTTAGATGAAACCAAGAAATACGTACCAGCATCGGCTAAAGCCATTAAAAACTATAAGCAGATTTTAGACGATAAAAATATAGATGCAGTATTTATCGCAACGCCTTTAAGTGAGCATTTTCACATCGCCAAAGATGCAGTTTTGGCCGGTAAACATATTTATGTAGAAAAAACCATGACTTACAACATCGCACAGGCCTTGGAGTTGCGGAGTTTGGTTTTAAAACATCCAAAACAAGTTTATCAGGTGGGCTACCAGTATCGTTATTCGCCACTATATTTTAAGGTAAAAGATATGATAAGAAGTGGTTATTTGGGCGAAGTTTCTCAGGTAGATTGCCGTTGGGATAGAAATGGAAACTGGCGTAGAAAAGTTAACGACCCGAAACTAGAAAGGCAGATTAACTGGCGTATGTACAAAGAATATTCTGGTGGCTTAGCAGCCGAGTTACTTTCCCATCAAATAGATTTTATCAATTGGGCTTTTGAAACACAGCCTGATGTAATTACCGGAACAGGCGGAATTGACGTTTTTAAAGATGGTAGAGAAACTTACGATAATATTCAAACCATGCTTAGGTATGAAAAGGCAGGTATGATTGGCAATTTCGGTGCTACTTGTGGTAATGCTCATGATGGTTATCTCTTCAAAATTAAAGGCACCAAAGGTTCTGTATCATTGCTTACCGATACCGGGATTTTTTATCCGGAACAACAAACTAAAAAAGAATTAGGTATTGTTGATGGCGTTACCGGAGCAACAAAAATCGTGGTAAATAAAGATGGTGGAATCCCGATTTTGGATACACCAACTAAAGACGGAACAACTTATGCGCTTGATGAGTTTTATGAATCAGTTATTTCTGGCAAACTACCAGCATCAAATGTGAAAACCGGTACTCAGGCAGCTATATGTGTAGCCATGTGTAATGAGGCTATTTATTCTGGCAATAAACAAGTTTGGAAGCCAGAGTATAATTTGTAAGGCTTTGTCATCCTGAGGTACGAAGGATCTGCCTCCTAGGAAACGGATCCTTCGTGCCTCAGGATGACAGTAAAGGTTTTAACATCTTCTACTATAATCTTCAGTTTGCCAAATGAATTTACTTTAAAGAGTTTGTAAACTTCAATCGATTATAAGTTTTAAAGATTTCCCGGCTAAGCTCGAAATGACGGTTTAAAATTTCTTCTATTATAAATCCAGATAATCAGGCATTTCTGGTGTAAAAACAAAGCTTGCTTTAATTAAATCCATCTTGGCAAATACGTGTTGCAAGCCGTTTGTAAGTACAATCCATTTAGCTTGATGTATGGAATTATACCTCGATGCTTGCTCAAATACAGCTTCAGTAATTTTCACTTTCGGTGCTTTGCATTCAATAAGCATTAACTTTTCTCCGGCAGTGTTATAAATCAAAATATCACTACGCTTTTGCAGTTGGTTTAACATCAGGCCGCCTTCAATTTGAATTAATGTTTTCGGGAATTTCTTGTTAAGGATTAAATCCTGAATAAAATGTTGCCTAACCCATTCTTCAGGCGTTAAAACCAAATGCTTTTTTCTTAACTCATCAAAAATAAAAACCACACCATCTTTTTGGGTAATTTTAAATGGATATGGCGGAAGGTTAAGCGGGGTAGGATTAAACATTTAGTTTAGATAATCAAACAATTAAACAATTTGGCAATCATCAATCAAACAATTAAACAATCATCAATCAAACTATTGAACAATTAAGCAACAAGAGCCAAAGTTAATATTGTTTATAAACATTTATCTAAATCGTAAAAGCTAAATTGTAATTTTACAGCAATGACTGCTTCCGAAATTATTAAAGATATAAAAGCCAGAAAATTTAAACCTGTGTATTTGTTGCATGGAGAAGAAGCTTTTTACATCGACCAAATAACAGATTACATCGAAGATAAATTATTGAGCGAGGCCGAAAAAGGTTTCAATCAAACTGTATTATACGGAAAAGATACAGATATGGCAACCGTTTTAGGTGCTGCAAAACGTTATCCAATGATGTCTGATTACCAGGTTGTAATTGTTAAAGAGGCACAAGATTTAAAGTGGGGAAAGGAAGATGCTGGCAGTAAAGAAGGCGAATTCGTTTTAAATTATTTTGAAAAACCTTTACCAAGTACCATTTTAGTTTTAGCTTATAAATATGCCAATTTTGATAAAAGAAAAAAGGTTTATAAAGCCATAAATAAAAGCGGTTTAATTTTTCAATCAGATTTAGTTAGAGATTATAAACTGGTTCCATGGATTGAAGATTTTATTAAAGAAAAAGGTTATAAAATAGATCAACAGGCATCGGCCTTGATGGCAGAATATTTAGGAACTGATTTATCAAAAATTGCCAACGAGATTGAAAAATTAATGCTAAATGTGCCAAAAGGGGTAACCATCAATGCCGATTTGGTGCAAAAAAACATCGGTATTAGTAAAGAATATAATGTTTTTGAATTACAAAAAGCATTGGCTATCCGCGATATTTTAAAGTGTAATAAAATCATAAATTATTTTGCAAGTAACCCAAAAGCAAATCCAATCGTAATGGTGATGGCTAATCTGGGTGGCTATTTCACAAAACTTTTAAAATATCATTACGTACCAAATAAAGCTGATGCAGCCTCTGCTTTGGGTGTTTCACCTTATTTTATTAAAGATTACGAGATGGCAGCACGTAATTATAATACCGGAAAAGTTTTTCAGATTATTGGTTTGCTTAGAGAATATGATTTGAAAAGTAAAGGTTTAGATAGTTCGGGAAATGTTAACGATGGTGAACTTTTAAAAGAACTGGTTTTTAAAATTGTACATTAAGTTATATAATTACCAAAAAACAATTACCAAATTGCAATAACCAAAAAACAATTACCAAAGTGCAATTGCCAAAAAACAATTACCAAATTGCAATAACCAAAAAATCAAATAATTATTTCCAAAAACCAATTACAATTGTCAAACTTTCGACAACCAACTAACCAATCAATCACCTAACTAATCAATCAAAAAATGTTACAAGGATTAAGAACAATAGTTTATTCTGTAAGCGATTTAGAAGCTGCAAAAGAATGGTATAAAAAGGTTTTCGAAATTGAACCATATTTTGATGAGCCTTTTTACGTAGGCTATAATGTAGGTGGTTTTGAGTTGGGCTTGCATCCGGTTGATGCTGGTTTTAGTGATGGCAATCATTCTATAACTTATTGGGGTGTTACTGATATTAAAAAAGCTTTTGAACGTTATGCTGAATTAAATATCGACGTTCATGAGGCACCCAATAACGTTGGCGGGCCAATTTGGGTTGGTAGTATCTTCGATCCATTCGGAAATGTTATCGGAATAATAGAAAATCCCACGTTTTCTGCATAGATATCAATCAAGGTAAAAAAAAATAATAATTAATGCCTTTGTAACTTAAAAGTTATTACCGAAAATATTGTCTAGTATAGGTTCTAAGCTATATTTACGGTAAAATCAACTAATTTGTTATGAAGAAAAATTTACTCAGCATATTGTTTGCTGTTTCTGCCGTTACCTTTGCTTCGGCGCAGGTAAGGCAAGGCGCTGGTGCTGCAACAAGCGATTCTACCAGAAGAGCTCCTGGAGCTGCCTTAGGTTCGGGCGTAAAAGCCCAGCCAAAACCATACGATCAGGTAATTACTTCAAAAGCCTCTACCCGTAAAGGCATGATTACCACGCACAAAATCGAAGATAAATTCTTTTTTGAAATTGCTGATACTACTTTAGGGAGAGATATTTTAGTGGTTAGCAGAATTTCAAAATCGGGTGCAGAAGTGAGAGCGGTACAAGGTTACGCCGGCGACCAGATTGGAAGTGCGGTTATCCGTTTCGAAAAAGGGCCAAGCAACCGCATTTTTATGCGTAAAGTAAGCTATAGAACTTATGGCCCGGATAGTACAACTTCAATGTACCAGTCGTTAAAAAATTCAAATATCCAGGCAATTGCAGCATCCTTTAATATTGCTGCTTACACACCAGATAAAAAAGGAAGTGTAATTGATATTACCGATTATTTAAACAGCGATAATGATATTTTCTATTTCAGTTCTCCTTTATCAAAAACCAGATTTAGGTTAGGCGCTCAACAAGCCGACAGAAGTTATATTCTAAATTTAAGGAGTTTCCCAACTAACGTAGAAATCAGCACGGTTAAAACCTATAGCTTAACAGCAGCTGCAAATCCTTTTGGTGGTGGTGCTGCGCCTTCAATGGGTAGTACAGCTTCTGCAGGTTCATCAACTGTTGAGTTAAACACTTCGCTGGTTATTTTACCTAAAGTACCTATGAAGGCTCGTTATTTCGATCCTCGTGTTGGTTATTTTGCAGTAGGTTATACAGATTTTGATTTGAATCCACAGGGTGTAAAAGAAATAGAATTAATTAAAAGATGGAGATTAGAACCAAAACCACAAGATTTAGCTAAATATAAACGTGGCGAATTAGTCGAGCCAATTAAACCAATTATTTTCTATATCGACCCTGCAACACCAAAAAAATGGGTGCCATATTTAATTGCGGGTGTTAACGATTGGGCTAAAGCTTTTGAAAAAGCCGGTTTTAAAAATGCCGTAATGGGTAAAGAGGCACCAACCTTTAAACAAGATTCTACCTGGAGTATTGATGATGCCCGTAACTCTGCTATTGTTTACAAACCATCAGAAATCGCCAATGCAAGCGGACCAAGTATTTCTGATCCACGCAGTGGAGAAATTATGGAAAGCCACATTAACTGGTTTCATAATGTTCAAAAATTGGTACACGACTGGTATATGATTCAAACTGCTGCGGTTGATTCAAGAGCTCGCAAAATGACTTTTAGCGATGAATTAATGGGCGATTTAATTCGTTTTGTTTCTTCTCACGAGGTTGGTCATACATTAGGTTTACGTCACAATTATGGTTCAAGCTCAACCGTTCCAACAGAATTATTGAGAGATAAAAAATGGGTTGAAGCTAACGGTCACACACCATCGATAATGGATTATGCCCGCTTTAACTATGTAGCGCAACCAGAAGATAAAATTTCGCCAAAAGGATTATATCCTCGCATCGGCGATTATGATAAATGGGCAATTGAGTGGGGTTATAAATACTTCCCGGAAACTAAAAATGCTCAGCAAGAAGTTCCAATTCTAAATAAAATGGTTATCGAATCTGCTAAAAACCGCAGATTATGGTTTGGAACTGAAACAAATCCTGATGATCCGCATTCGCAAAATGAAGATTTATCAGACAATGCGATGAAAGCAAGTACTTATGGTATCAAAAATCTAAAAGTAATTTTAAATAGCCTTCCTGAATGGACTAAAGAGCCTGCTGATGGTTATGACAACCTTTCGAACATGTACGGTCAGTTAACAACTCAATTCGGTCGTTATATGGGTCATGTGGCTAAAAACATTGGTGGTGTTTACGAAAATCCAAAAACTGTAGAACAAGAAGGCGCTGTTTATGAGCGTACACCTGCCGCAACACAAAAAGAGGCAATGACATTTTTAGATACGCAATTGTTTAAAACACCAACATGGTTATTGAATAAGCCAATTTTAGATAACATCTCTGAAGATGGATTGGAAGTAGTTGGAAGATTGCAAAATACAACCATCAATAGGTTATTAGGCACAAGCACCTTAACTAAGCTTATTTCTGCTGAAGCTCTGGATGGCGCATCTGCCTATAAAATAACCGATTTATTTACCGATTTAAATGGTTCTATTTTTACAGAATTAAAATCTAACCAGGCAATTGATGTTTACAGAAGAAATCTGCAGAAAATGTATGTAGATAAATTAATTTCGATTATTAAACCAGCAACTCCAGCTACAACAGCAACTAATGCAATTTTAGTAGGTAGAGGCGGTAGCACTCAAGGCGGTTTATCTGCATCACAAAGTGATGTATCGTCTGTTGTAAAAGGCGAATTAAGAGCACTTGATGCTATGATTAAAACGGGTGCAAATACTGCTACAGGTTTAAGCAAATATCATTTACAAGATTTATCTGATAGAATTGAGAATGCTTTAGATAGCAAAAAATAATATTTTTAAATAGCAATAAAAGGGTTTCAATCTATTTTGAAGCCCTTTTTTATGTTATTAAATCTGATTTAATCCCAAAAATATTAAAGCCACAAGACCAAGTCCACCGGCTACATAGCCAACAGTTCCTATAGCAGAATGTTTCTTGCTCGATTTGATTGCATTCTTAGTGTTTTTGTGGGCAGCTTGCTTATAAGCCATAACATATACAGAATCATTAAGTAATGAAACGTTATTTGCAGAACTTGATATAGGTTTAAAGATATCTGAACTAGCTTTGCTACGTTCTGCCTTAAATTTCTTCAGGTTTTCATCACTAATTTTAAATTTTTCAGCATCAGTAGCTGCTATTTTTTTAATTGAATCAGGCTGAACGGTTTGAGAAAACGTTTGTGCGCTTGCTGAAAGCATCAATAGAAGTAAAAATGTCTGAGACTTATTCATACATAAAATTACAATTTTAATCTCAATGCAATATCAGTTTTGTCTGATGAATTTTATGGAGATTACGTTAAATAGAAATAGGGATTTTAAATAATTGTTAGAAGCAACACAACGCTAGTAACACATCATTTTATGTTTTGTTTTTATCTGTTCAAAGGAAAGAAACTTTATTTAAAAGCAAGAATGTACGTTGGTTCGTTTTAGATTATTATTTTTGCACAAACAATTAAAACATGTCTAAAGCACAACATTGGTTAGTAAAATCAGAGCCATTTAAATACAGCTGGGAGAAATTTAATGAAGATGGAAGAACATTTTGGGATGGTGTAAGAAACTACCAGGCCCGAAATAATTTAAGAGATATGAAAGAAGGCGATTTGGTTCTTTTTTATCATAGCAACGAAGGCAAAAATGTTGTTGGTGTAGCAAAAGTTGTTAAAGAATCTTATCAAGACCCAACAACTGAAGATAAAAACTGGGTTGTAGTTGATTTAGTACCTATAGAGTCCTTAAAAAATCCGGTTTCTCTGGAGCAAATAAAAGCCGAAGAAAGCCTTAAAGATATTTCTTTGGTTCGTCAGGGCCGATTATCTGTAATGCCCTTAAAAGCCGAAGAATTTGATAAAATTCTGGAAATGGGCAGTTAGTTTTAAGCAGCAGTTTCTGCTGCTTTTCTTTTGCTAAGCATTAAGCCAAAAGTCATAAAAATACTGGTTCCTAAAACTACTAAAAATAGGAAGGAAGTACCAACTTCCGGCATTTTTAATGATGTTGGTAAGTTAAAATACAGCAATATGCTTATCAATCCGCGTGGTGCGATGTATAAGATTGGCGTGATATTTCCATCCTTAAATACCTTTAAAAAGAACAATCTGATTAAGTAAATGGCTAAAAGGATAAATAATCCATTAGTGATAATAGGTAAGTTGTTCAGTTCGTGTATGTTCATTGTAAATCCAAAAATTACGAAGAAGAATGTTCTTAAAATAAACGCACTTTCTGCAGAGAGTTGGTAGAGCTGAGATAAATCTGCGGTTAAATTTTTATACAAAAAAACACTTCTAAACCAGGCATTTTGAATTGCATCAGCATTATTTAAAAACAAACCTGTACTTAAAATCAGTACCAAAGAAGAAAGATGGTACGATTGTCCGATGGCATATACCAGTATAAGTATCGAAATAATTAGGAAAAATTTTATGTGGTGATAAAGTTTACCCATTATATACAATAGAACCACGCAGGCAATTGCCGAAAGCAATATGATAAGAAAGGTGCTTAAACCTAAGCCGATAAATGCCGAAGGCGTAATAGATTGATTGCTAATGGCAAAATTAAAGATGATGATGCCTAAAATATCCGAAAAAGAAGATTCATAGATTACAAATTCTCTATCATGTTTACCAAGGGCAGCGGCCGATGGTATGGCGATTGCAGAACTGATTACGCTAAATGGAATTGCATTTGCAATGCATGAATATAAATCTCGATGCGAAATTTGATAAATAATTAGTGTGATTATGGTTGTTGTGCCAAGCAAAATGGTTAGTGCAGAAAGAAATGCACTCTTGATAATTTTATTCTTCTCTCTATCATATTTAAGTTCTAAAGAACCTTCAAATACAATTAAAATTAGTCCAACAGTACCTAAAGTTGGCAAAACCGAGAGAAAATTGAAGGTGTGAATTTTAAGGTAATCAACTAAAAAACGGAGCCCGATTCCGAGTAAAAGCAAAAGTAAAACCGAAGGAATTTTGGTTTTACTAGCCACTAAATCAAACAGATAAGAAAAAATAACTAATCCGCTTAAAATAATAAGTATGGTGTATGTTGTCATATTTTTAGCGAATGATGGTTTGCTAAAATAAGACAATCAGCCTAACAAGAAAGAAAATTTATGTAAAATTTACGATTTGAAAAATAAAGCTTTCAATTCACTTGCATCATCAGGGTTCATTTTTCCACCTAAAACGAGGCGTAACTGCCTGCGTCTTAATGCGCCATCAAAAAGTGCAATTTCTTCTTCAGTTTCGGGTAAAAGCTCAGGTACAGGAATGGTGCGGGCACTTTGGTCAACCGCTACAAAAGTATAATATGCTTCGTTGCTTTTCTGGCGTGCACCACTCGGAATATTTTCTGCCCAAACATCTAAACGTACCTCAACCGAGGTGTTAAATGCCCTTGTAACTTTGGCTTCAATAGTAATTACGTCGCCCAGTTTTATTGGGTGCTTAAAAGAAACATTATCTACAGAAGCCGTTACAACAATGCGGTTACAGTGCTTTTGAGCAGAAATTGCTGCTGCAATATCCATCCAATGCAGCAAACGTCCGCCCATTAAATTGTTTAATGTATTGGTATCGTTTGGCAACACCAATTCATTCATTATTGTAAAACTCTCTTTCGCAAATTTCTTTTTCAAACTCATAATTGGGCGAAATTAATAAAAATGCGCTATAATGGCTTTAAACATTTGAAAAGTAATTTAATTCGCCATTTTTAAAATTAGTTTCGCTCTCGTACGGTCACACTTGGCTTTAATGGGCATACTGATATGTAGTATGATTTAAGTTGTTGTGCTTTAGGATTCTGGCCATTGTGGGAGTGACGGATAAGATAACTTCCTTCCAACTCCTTTCTTAAATTTAGGAGTGGCAGGGCGTGGTTTAAACCCATCAAAAGGACGAAAAACTTGAGTTAAATAAACCAGATTGAGCGGAATAGCCCGCAATCCCGATTTAAGCACAGAATTTACATTTTTAAGGTGTGCTTGCTTGTTGCACAGGTTTCTTCGGGAGCGGCTATTAGCGAAAGCGGGGCTGCAATTGCCGATGATTTGGTGGCTTACATTTCCAAAAAAAACAAATGAATTTTGTGATAATAATTTGAAAAACAATTGATGTGCTATCCTGTTATCTTAGCATAAAAAAAAAGCGAATTAATGCAAAATCAAACAATCATCCAATTTTTCCATTGGTATTATAACGAAGAACAAAATTTGTGGACCAAAGTTGCCAACGAGGCTACGCACTTAAAAGAAATTGGTGTTACTATGGTTTGGATGCCGCCGGCTTACAAATCGAATAATGCAGCCTACGATGTAGGTTATGCAGTTTATGATTTGTTTGATTTAGGGGAATTTGACCAAAAGGGTGGTGTAAATACCAAATACGGTAATAAAGAAGAATATTTAAAAGCTATTGATGCTTTACACGAAAATGAAATTAGCGTTGTAGCAGATATTGTTTTTAACCATAAGGCAGGTGGCGACGAGCTTGAAAAAGTGAAGGTTAGAACTGTAAACCCAGATAATAGAGAAGAATTTACAAGTGATGTTTTTGAAATTGAAGCCTGGACAAAATTTACTTTTCCAGGCCGACAAGGCAAATACTCTGAATTTATTTGGGACCATTTATGTTTTAGCGGTGTAGATTGGGCAGAAGACATAAAAGAAACGGCTATTTATTCCATTCAAAATCATTTAGGAGAAGGCTTTGAAAAAGTGCCATCTACTGAACTCGGTAACTATGATTATTTAATGTACAACGACATTGATTATAGGAACCAGGCGGTGATTGATGAATTAAAATATTGGGGCGAATGGTATGTGGAAACGACAAAAGTTGATGGTTTTAGACTTGATGCCGTAAAACACATCAATCCGGATTTTATTATCGAGTGGCTGGATCATTTAAATCAAAAGTTTAACCGCCAATTTTTTGTTGTTGCAGAGGATTGGAACGTTTCTGATATTGAAGGTCAATTGGAATATATTGACACCACAGGAGGCAGAACACAGATTTTTGATTCGCTTTTACACCAAAATTTTTATACGGCAAGTAAGGAAGAAAGTGAGTTTGATATGCGAACCATTTTAGATAATACTTTGGTTCAGATTAACCCGGCTTTAGCGGTTACTTTTGTTGATAATCATGATTCGCAACCTTTGCAAGCCTTAGAATCTTATGTAGAATTTTGGTTCAGACCGCTTGCTTATTCTATAATTTTACTTAGAGAGCAAGGCATTCCTTGTCTGTTTTTTCCGGATGTTTACGGTGGCATTTACGACGATAAAAACCCAGAAGGGGAAGACACACATATAGACTTAGCGATTATTCCGGAAGTTGAAATGATGAGTAAATTGCGTGCCAGCCATGCTTATGGCTTGCAAAGAGAATATTTAGATCATGGAAATTGCATCGGCTGGACAAGAGAAGGCGATGATGAACACGGAAATAGCGGCTTAGCTGTTTTAATGAGTAATGGCGAAGAAGGTTTTAAACAAATGGAAGTTGGGCAAAAGTTTGCTGGCAAAGCATTTGTAGATGCTTTAGGCAAAAGAGAAGGCGAAATTATGATTGATGAAAATGGATTTGCCGAATTCCATTGCAATGGTAAAAGTGTTTCTGTTTGGGTTTTAAAGGCATAAACCTTGCAAGAATAACCATTTAAGAAATGTAAACTTATTCAAACTTACATTTCTTAAATGGTTAACCTTAAAACTGCTATATCTATTATCAAGCTAAAAAATTATCAACTTCGCGATAAGCTTTGATTACCTCTAGCTCGCCAGCTTTATCTGGTTTTGAATTTCCATGCTCCATGCCCATAACACCTTTGTAGCCTTTGCTGTGTAGGTGTTTGAAAATGTTTTTATAGTTGATTTCACCGGTAGTTGGTTCTTTTCTACCCGGATTATCTCCAATCTGGATGTAAGCAATTTCATCCCAACATCTATCTATCGTTTTAATTAAGTCGCCTTCAGTGCGTTGCATGTGGTAAATATCGTATAAAATTTTACACGATGGACTTTTTACCGCCTTACAAACCGCATAGGTTTCATTTGTTTTTTGAAGGAAAAGTTCAGGCGTATCACTTAAGGTTTCTAAAACCATTATTAAGCCATGAGGCTCAAAAATTTCTGCACCCGCACGCATGGCATCAATTACATTGGCAAACTGATTACCGTATGGCAAATTACGCTCGTAAAAACCTGGTACAACTGTTAGCCATTTCGCATTACATCGCTTTGCGGCCTCAACAGATTTTTTACAGGTTTCTATAAACTTATCTTTGAATTCTTTTTTGCCTGTTGTTAAAGATGTTTTCCAGTTATCGCCGCCATCTACAACAAAAACGCCCATTCTCATGCCAAGTTTGGATAAGAGATTACCAATTTTTTCCTGTTCATCTACGCTCCGGCCTAAAAAGCTATTGTCTTCAATCGATCGGAAACCTTTATCATACATATATTGAATCTGATCTAAAAAACTTTTGCCTGCATGATTTTGAAACATGCCCTGGTGCGGTGCATAGTCGAGATTGAAAGTTTTATCGGCCAAAGAATTGTGATTGGAGTTAGACGCAAACGCACTTGTAATTGTGCCTCCGGTAGTTAATGCACCCGCTGTGAGCAAAGTGCTTTTAATAAATTCACTTCTTTTCATCTGTTTGGTTTTTAGATTGATTTTCGATGTAAATTAATTTCCTGAAGCCTGTAGAAAGCGTGTCGGTAATTTTACCATCTGTATTTTTATAAACGAAGTATGCTTCTATATTTTTGTGTTTTTCTACGAAATTTAAAGCATCATTAATATGCATGGCCATTAAACTATTGTCGTAACCATCGGCTGTAATGGCATCATTTGCATAAACGGTAACACTTATCATTTCATTATTTAATGGATAGCCGGTTTTTGGATTTATAAGGTGCGAGATTTTTTTAGAACCCGACTGGTGAAATTTTCTATGATTGCCAGATGTTGTAATCGCCCCGGAATTTATGGCTACAATGTGCCTGATTACGGGTATTCCGTTTGCATCCGGACCTTCAACGCCGATTTTGATGTTGTTACCATCTGGTTTTGGTCCCGAAACTCTAATCTCGCCGCCCAATTCTGCAATATATTTTGTTATGCCATTCGCTTCCAGATATTCTGCAATTAAATCTACGCTATATCCCTGAGCAATTCCGTTTAAATCTATTTTAACACAAGGTTTAGTTTTACTCAGCATTCCATTTTTTAGCCTGATGTTTTTCATGCCTACACAATGCAGAAGACCTTTAATTGCGGCCTCATCTGGTTCTTGTCTTTCCTCTGCCGGACCAAAACCCCATGCCTGTACCAATGGTGCAACGGTAATATCAAAAGCGCCCTTTGTATCGGTGTTTATTTCAATACTTTTTTGCAAAACATCTGCAATAAATTTATCCGTTTTTATTGGGCCATTGCCCGAATTAAATTTTGAAATAAGTGAATTGCTTTTATAAAGCGACATTGATAAATCTATAACATTCAATAAACTATCAATATCGCTTTTCTTTACTAAACTATCTGTTGCGTAATAAATTATGCTATAGTCTGTGCCTTGCGCTATTCCATTTAATTCATATTTATTTAGTTCTTTTTTTGTAAAAAAAAGATTGACCAAAATTAAATTAAGCAATAGCAGCAACAATCGCATTTACAGAACTTTTGTTTTTCCTGGCATTGCGTATGGATACAATCCATTTGCATCTGGCAATACTTTTGGCATTGCATCCCAGGCAAATTTATCTGGCATTAAACTATTATTTGCAGCTAATGCTTCATCCCATTTTATGGTTTCGCCAGAATAAGTTGCATAGCGACCAATAATAGAAGTAAACGTACTGGTTGCCGCATATTCAACATTATTGAATTTATATTCGCCTTTTGAAATTGCTTCAAAAAGTTCATCGTGCTCGGTTTGGTAGGGGTTTGCATTCCCTTTTGTATTGTGGTTATACAATTCTTTTCCGCTATAGTCTTTCATTATGGCCTGGTTACTTCCTGATAAGTAAATTTTACCTTTCGTACCCATAAAAGATTCATCAACACGGTTGCTAATACCTTCAAAATGGCGGCATTGACTGTGAATTACAGCACCATCGGCGTAGGTTAGTTCTATAGAATGGTTATCATAAATTTCTCCATAATCTTTACCGGTTCTCCATGCCCGGCTGCCCGTTCCCTGTACAGATACAGGATGTGCATTTTTTATCCAATTTGCAATATCAAGGTTATGAACGTGTTGTTCTACAATATGATCGCCGCATAACCAGTTAAAATAATACCAGTTTCTCATTTGATATTCCATTTCGGTTTGGCCCGCTTTCCGTGGGTTAACCCAAACGCCGCCACTGTTCCAATACACCTGGCCCGACATGATATCGCCAATTGCACCATCATTAATGCGTTTCATGGCTTCGCGATAATTGGTTTGATATCTTCTCTGTAATCCAACCACAACGTTTAATTTTTTCTTCTTCGCTTCTTCTGCGGCAGCCAAAACTTTTCTTATTCCAGGTGCATCAACCGCAACTGGTTTCTCCATAAAAATTTGCTTGTTTTGCTTAACTGCTTCCTCAAAATGAATGGGCCTAAATCCTGGAGGTGTTACTAATAGAACCACATCTGCCAGTGGAATTGCTTGTTTATACGCATCAAAGCCTACAAACTGGCGTTCTTTCGGAACATCCATTTTAGCCGCAAATTTGCTCGAAAGGGCTTCATAGCTTTTATCAATTCTATCTTGAAAAGCATCGGCCATGGCAACCAATTTAATGTTGTATTTTGTGCTTAAAGCTTGAAAGGCAGCTCCCGTACCACGATCACCACAACCAATTAATGCAATTTTTATGGTATCTGAACCCGATGCATAAGCACCAGCCAGCGGGAATGAACTCAGCATTGCACTTCCGGCAAGTAAAGCCGATGCCTTTAAAAATTCACGGCGTTCTTGTAAGGAAATAGATTTTTTCATGTGGTTTTATTTGGTTTAGGTTAATAATCTGCAATAGGTTTTTTGTTGTAATAGGCATCAATTTCTTCCTTTGATGGAGGCGTAACTGGTCTAACCAATCTTAATCCAACAAATGGTGCTTCTGGAAACCACCAATTGCTTTTTGGAATTTGTGGGTCTAATTGTTTCCACGAAGGGCTTGAAGCTAATCTAACTGAAGAGGTCAGCTTGTCGGCGCTTTCATCGTAAGAGCCGCCACGTACACTGTTTGGGTAAAGCTTTTCTGGTTTAGCAACCGGATTTTCTGAAACTTTATCTTTAGCAAGAGAATAAAAATTTTCCAGATATTGGTCATAAGTCCATTCGGCAACATTACCATGCATATCATGCAAACCCCATGCATTTGGTTTTTTTTTTCCTACCGGATGCGTTTTATTTTCGCTGTTATCTTTATACCAGCCGTATTCCATTAATTTAGATTCATCATCTCCAAAGGCATATTTGGTTTTACTTCCTGCTCTGCAAGCATACTCCCATTCGGCTTCGGTTGGTAAACGATAAAATACACCTGTACGAGCGTATAGCCATTTGCAAAATTGTATAGCGTTATATTGCGTCATTGCAATAGCAGGCTGATTTTCTTTACCCATACCAAAGGTCATATCTAAATACGGTTTGGTGGGTCGGGTTACTGCATCAACATTTGCAGGTATTTTCCCGTTGCTGGCTTTTAATTCGTAATCGCGATATAAAAATGGCTCGAAAATATTCCAGGTAACCTCATGTTTTCCCATCCAAAAAGCATCAAGTTTTACTGTGTGCACAGGTTTTTCATCGGCAGCACCTGCATTATTTCCCATATCAAAAGTTCCGGCAGGGATAGCCAACATATCAAATTGAAGCGATGTTCCTTCTATATTTTGAGTATATGATTTGGTTTGAGCTTGAATAAAACTTAGCGGTAAGCATAAAAAGGCAATGGCAATTATTTTTTTAGACATGATTGTTGGTTAGTGGGGATTTATGTTTCTTAAGTTGCGCTAAATCGTATTACTAATTTAGGAAGTATGTTTTAAAAGGAAGAAAAATCTTGTAACAAATAAGGTAGTTTTTGAATTATCTCTTATCGGTAATTCGGTTAGATAAGTTTGTAAATCCTATTAAGGTATCCCATCTGGCGCCCGGTTTTCTGTAATAAACAAAAATCTGGTAGGTGTTTTCGGTTTGAAAAAATGAACATTCGAATGATCTTGTTTCTACAGTATTTGTAGCTTTATCCAGCCAGGCATATTCGTAATCGTAAAGTCCTTGTTTTAGTAATATGTTAGTGTAAAACTGTTTTCGGCCTTCATCATAAAGTAATTTATTTTCTTTAGATAAAGTATAATTATTAAAACGCCCGATAACATAAGCATCTCCGGCGGTAGATGGGGCTTGCGCATTTAAAGTGAAAAGTACGCTCAAGTACTCAGCCTCCGTTTTATCATCCCTACCATCGGTATTTCTGATGTAGAAATTACCATTTTCATCCAGTTGATTTGCAAAGGCTTCTTTATTTCTTGGAGCATCCTGAAAAAGTATTACGCTAACCGATTCATTATCTCTAAAAATATCTTTAACATTGCCCGCTTTATAACGTAAGCTTCTGGTATCAAACTTCCTAAATTCGTTATCAGCCCAAAAATCATTTGTATTAATATCATTAAAAACAAGCTGATTTGGCCTCACAAAAGATGGGCTTTTATTAATCTGTAAAGTATTATAATTAAAATTTTGCATCACAATTGTTTTTATATCCTGATAAGGATTTGCGATTGAAATGTTGTGATTTAACGTAAAATTTATCTTTTGTTTCAAGTTTCTATCGGCTACCTGCAAAGGATTGGTAATTTCTGCAGCGATGGCGATTACATTTTCTAGTACATAAAACCTTTGAGAGATTACAGGTTTCTTTTTATCATTATCCTCAAAAACCCTTAAAATATAGTTTCCGCTAATTTTAGGTTTGACCTGATTGTTCGGAAAACTTAATTCATAGTGCGTGTATTTTCGGGTGGTGTTTGATGAGTATTTGTAATTAAATATTCGGTCTTCATTAAAGCCATCGAGATAATCGAGTGTAGAAATTTTGGATGTTTGCCAATCTGATGTGCAATGTTCTATACTGTACCAATAGTTTTTGGTGCCACCTAATAAATCATCAAAGCTAAAAGAAATGGTTTCAGTAGAATTTAAAAGAATGATGGGTATAGACTGTTCTTTACTGCTATTATAACATAAAACTGTTTTAATGTTTGGCAGGTAAATTTTATTATCGTTGGTAAATGTGCTTTCTGTTTGGGCAAAAGATAGGGTAGAAACGAAAAG
This sequence comes from Pedobacter sp. Leaf132, assembly GCF_920984695.1. NCBI lineage: Bacteria > Pseudomonadati > Bacteroidota > Sphingobacteriia > Sphingobacteriales > Sphingobacteriaceae > Pedobacter > Pedobacter sp. Leaf132. The sequence continues at coordinate 134,926 of NZ_CAKLBO010000011.1, forward strand.
TAAAAGTGCTGCGATTAGTTTTTGCATAACTAAAAGTACATAGTATAAATCAATTTTAAAAGATTTGATATGGAGTCGGGAAAGACAAAAAAAGATTGCCACTGAAACACGGATTTACACGGAAGTATTAGGTTATAGCTCCGAGCCTTCTGTATTTCCGTGGCAAAAAGAAAAAGGATAAAAATATTGCCACGGAAGCATGGATTTACATGGAAGTTTTTGGGCTATAGCTCAGTGCCTTCTGTATTTCCGTGGCAAAAAAAAAGATAAAAAGTTTGCCACTGAAACACGGATTTACACGGAAGTTTTTTGGCTATAGCTCAGTGCCTTCTGTATTTCCGTGGCAAAAAGAAAAAAGACAAAAAAATATTGCCACTGAAATACGGATTTACACGGAAGTTTTTGGGCTATAGCTCCGAGCCTTCTGTATTTCCGTGGCAAAAAGAAAAAAGATAAAAAAATTGCCACGGAAACACGGATTTACCCGGAAGTATTTGGGTGATAGCTCCGTGCCTTCTGTATTTCCGTGGCAAAAAGAAAAAGGATAAAAAGATTGCCACGAAACACGGATTTACACGGAAGTTTTTGGGCTATAGCTCCGAGCCTTCTGTATTTCCTTGGCAAAAAGAAAAAAGACAAAAAAATATTGCCACTGAAACACGGATTTACACGGAAGTTTTTGGGCTATAGGTCTGTGCCTTCGAGCTTTCCGTGGCAGAAGACAAAAACTTATTATCCAATAAATCTGTTAATCTGTGGCTCAAACGAAGCTAGTAACCTGTTTCCATGGCAACAAAAAAGCCGCAGAAAAATTCTCCGGCTTCTATTTATAAGATTGCCATAACCGATGAAAAATCGGCTTCGCAATGACGTAATTTGTTAACCTTCCAGTTCCATAATTTCTCCGGCTAAGGTTTCCCATTTAGCCTGGCTATTATCTAAATCTTGTTTGGAAGCAAGGTATCTTTTATTGGTTTCGGCTAATTTATCGGCCTTGCCATAAACATTTTCATCAGCAAGTTCAGCTTCAATATTTTTCACAGCTGTTTCTTGTTCTGCGATTAAAGCTTCCACTTTTTTCAATTCGTCATTTAATTTTTTTAATTGATTTGCTGCGTTTGGAGTTATCGTTTTCGGAGCTTCCATAACTTTTTCTGGCATTTTTACCGGAATTGGTTTTGAAGCCGGAATTATCCTTTTACTATTCCATTCTTCGTATTCTGCATAAGTTCCTGGATATTGTTTGATTTGCTCATTTTCGATAAACCAGATCTTATTAGCAACATTATCAAGGAAATACCTATCGTGTGAAACCGCGATAAAAGTACCTTCAAATTGCTGTAAAGCCTGAATCAAAATATTTACCGATTGAATGTCAAGGTGATTGGTTGGCTCATCCAGAATTAAGAAATTAGAATCTGTGGTTAAAGATTTAGCCAAAGCCACACGCGATTTTTCTCCACCGGATAAAACCTTAATTTTCTTAAAAACATCATCGCCGGTAAATAAGAAACAGCCTAAAATGCTACGCAATTCCGTATCCGAATGTTTAGGCGCAAAGGCCTGTAATTCTTCCAAAATTGCATTTTCAAGATGTAAAGATTCCAACTGGTGCTGAGCAAAAAAAGTTGTGGTAACATTATGACCAGTTTCGCAGAAACCATCAAATTTCTCCGTTCCGGCAATCATCCTCAATAACGTAGATTTACCTTTACCGTTTGCACCAATCAAGGCAATTTTATCGCCTTTTTCAATCACAGCTTCAGCATCTTCCAAAATATGAACATTTGGGTAATGCTTCGTTGCATGCTCAATACGCACAACATGTCGGCCGGAAGGTTTAGTAAATTTAAAGCTGAAATTTACCGTTGGGTTATCATCATCCACATCATCAATACGCTCCATTTTATCCAAAGCTTTCATACGCGATTGCGCCATTTTTGCTTTCGAAGCTTTTGCCTTAAAACGCTCAATTAAACGTTCTTCCTGCTTAATTTTGGCCTGCTGATTTTTAAATTCTCCCTTTTGAATTTCGCCACGCAAAGCTTTTTCCTCTACATAAAAGCTATAATTACCAGCGTAAACTGTTAATTTTCCTTTACGCGATTCTACCGTACGGTTTACAATTTTATCTAAGAAATATCTATCGTGAGATACAATTACAATTGCACCTTCAAAGCTTGCCAAATAGTTTTCCAGCCATTTGATGGAAGGTAAATCCATGTGGTTGGTCGGCTCATCCAGCAACAAAATATCAGGCGTTTGTAGTAAAATTTTCGCAAGCATTACACGCATACGCCAGCCTCCCGAAAAGGTATTTAGCGGACGATGTTGGTCTGCAGTGCTAAAACCCAAACCGGCCAAAATTTCGTTTGCTCTGTATTCGATATTGTAACCATCCAAAGCTTCAAATTCCTGCTGTTTATCGCTCAATTTATTTAAAACCTCTTCGCTATAATCGCTCTCAATTTTCTTCAGCAACTCTTCAATTTCATCATGTAGTTGGTTTTGGCGCTCAAAAGCTTCCATAGCTACATGCAAAATTGAATGATGCGATTCATAAGAAAGTAAATCCTGGTTTAAATACCCTATTTTCAGGTCTTTAGACATAGAAACCGTTCCGGAAGTTGGGGCATATTCGCCAACAATAATCTTTAAAAGTGTCGATTTTCCGGTTCCGTTAGCACCAATTAAACCAGCTCTATCACCAGGTTTAATGTGCCAATTTGCTTCTTCGTATAAGGCTCTGGAGCCAATTAGGAATGTTAAATTATTTATTGAAATCATTTCGGCTGCAAAAGTACGAATTTTAAAAGCTAATTTCTTTTGGAAAGCGAAATAGACAAATGTTTAACTCTTTTGATTTCTTGTAAAGCAGTGGCAGATCATTTTTTTAAAGTATCTTCCTGCTATTCGCTGCAATCTTTTTGTTCATGTCAGTCTGATCTTGTCGAAGATCTGCATCAAAAAGGATTTTCGCTGCTATCAGGTTTATAAATCAAATTAGTTCCTTGTATTAACGGTTGCTTGCTGCATCTATCTAAATCCGGTCTGTTGAAACAAGACGGCGAGGAAACATTCAATCCGCATAATCTACCATCATTTCCACCGAAGGGGAGAAATCTTTGTATTAGACTAATCTTAAAATTTATCTAAAAAAAATATAAATGAGCATTAGTTAATTTCACATTGCATTTCATTGCCGTTGACTTCAGTCAACGGTTAAAAAATTAATACATTTGGTTTTAAAGCCCAAACGCATGAGCAACGAAAATATTAAAATTTTAAGCACAGAAATTCTATCAGATAATTGGTACACCTTAAATAAAATTACCTTCGAATACCATAAAAAAGATGGTACCGTGCAAACGCAAAACCGAGAAGCTTACGACAGGGGCAATGGAGCAACCATTTTGCTTTACAATAAGGAAAATGGAACTGTAATTCTAACCCGCCAATTCCGCTTGCCAACATATATAAATGGCAACAACGATGGAATGTTAATCGAAACATGTGCAGGATTAGTGGATAAAGATAATCCTGAAACAGCCATAAAACGCGAAACAGAAGAAGAAACCGGCTATAAAATAAAGGATGTGAAAAAGGTGTTTGAAGCCTATATGTCGCCGGGTTCGGTTACAGAAATTTTATACTTTTTTGTAGCAGAATATTCAAAAGATATGAAAGTAAGTGAAGGTGGCGGTCATCACGAAGAACAAGAAAATATTGAGGTTTTAGAATTACCCTTCAGTAAAGCTTTGGATATGATAAAAACCGGAGCAATTAAAGACGGAAAAACCATTATGCTTTTGCAATACGCACAAATCAACGGCTTGGTAGAATAGGTTTTAAACCATAAATAAAAAAAAGGTGCGTCATTAAATTAATGATGTACCATTTTAGCTTAATAACGAAAAAATAAAATTCGGTTTACATTTCTTTGAAATATTAAATAAATCTTTACATTTGTACTGTAATAAAAATAATTACAGAATGATAAGCAGCCGTTTTCCAATTTCCTTACACATACTTACTTTGCTCGATGATGCAAATGGGGCAGTGGTAAGTTCTGATTATTTGGCTGGAAGCATTAATATTAATCCGGTTTTGGTACGTAAAGAAATTATGAACTTGCGTAAACATGGCTTTGTTGACAGTAAAGAGGGGAAAGGTGGGGGCTCTTTTTTAGCGAAAAGTGCAAGCGATATTAATCTCGGCGATGTTTATAAATCTCTCAGAAATCAGAATATTTTGGGACAAAGTAAAAACGAACCAAACCCAAAATGTCCAATTGGTAAACAAATTAATCAACACTTAAATACACTTTACAGCGATGCAGAAAATGCTTTGGTAGATAATTTATCTAAACAAAGCCTGGCAGATTTCGCATCAAAATTCAAATAAAAAATTTTAAATAAAACTGTAATAAAATTTATTACAATAATTAAATCAAATTTAAATTCAATAAATAAAAATTAAGAACATGAAAGTAGCATTAATAGGCGCATCTGGCTTTGTAGGTAAAGCCCTTTTAAATGAGTTGGTTTCTCGTGGAAACGAAGTAATTGCAATTGCCCGCAATACAGAAAAAATCGAAAGCAATGATGATAAAGTAACCAAACTTGCAGTTGATATTTTGGATACAGAAAAATTGGTTGAAGCTTTAAACGGAGCCGACGCCATTGTTAGCGCTTTTAACCCCGGCTGGACTAATCCAAATCTTTATAACGAAACCCTTGCTGGAGCCCAGGCCATTCACAAAGCAGTTAAAGCATCGGGTGTAAAACGTTACATTTTTATTGGAGGTGCAGGTACTTTGCAAATTGATGGAAAACAACTAGTTGATGGACCGCAATTCCCCGCAGAAATTTATCCTGGAGCATCAGCAGTGAGAGATTATTTTAATATTTTAAAACAAGAGAAAGAATTAGATTGGTTATTTTTTAGTCCGGCAATCGAAATGCACCCAGGCATCACCATCGGTCGCACCGGTAAATATCGTTTAGGAAAAACATCACCGGTATTTAATGAAGAAGGGCGTTCAATTTTATCTGTTGAAGATTTATCAATCGTTTTGGCTGATGAATTAGAAAACAATGCACATCATCAGGAGCAATTTACAGCAGCTTACTAATAAAGATGTAAGGCAGATGATGTAGGAGGGAAGATGGATGGTGGGGATGTGTGATGGCAGAGCTATAATGGAAGATGTATTACAGATGGTATGGTAGGTAAGAATAAATATAAATTTTGGTTTATATATCATTAATAGAATAGGTGCAGTTATTAACACTTCCATCTTTCATGCTCCATTTTCCATCATTCATCCTCTAAACAACTCCATTTTCCATTTTTCTATATTTTATTTATCTTCGTGGCATGTATCGCCTTATTAAACCAATATTCTTCAAGTTTGACCCAGAAAACGTACATTATTTCGTTGTTAAGCGGTTAAAATGGTTTAATGATAAATTTCCGTTAGGAAAAACCATTATTCGCAGCAGTTTCGATTTCAGTATAAAAGGACTGGAGAAAGAGGTTTTCGGTATAAAATTTAGAAATCCTGTGGGTTTGGCTGCTGGTTTTGATAAAAATGGCGAATATGTAGAGCCACTTAGCAATTTAGGTTTTGGCTTTATAGAAGTTGGTACAGTTACTCCAATGCCTCAACCCGGAAATGATAAGCCAAGAATGTTTCGTTTACCTAATGATGAGGCTTTAATCAACAGAATGGGTTTCAATAATAAGGGTGTAGATGTTATGGCAGAACGCTTGCGTATGCTTAAAGATAAACATCCTGATATTGTTGTAGGTGGAAACATTGGTAAAAACAAAGCAACTTCTAACGAGAATGCGGTAAGCGATTACATAAAATGTTTTGACAGGTTATTTGACGTGGTAGATTATTTCGTAGTCAATGTTAGCTCGCCCAATACGCCAGGCTTGCGTGAATTGCAAGAAAAGGAACCACTTAAAAATATTTTAAATACTTTACAGCAGCGCAATCTAAAAAACAATATTTCTCGTCCGATTTTATTAAAAATTGCGCCTGATTTAACCGATGCTCAGTTGGATGATATTATCGAAATTGTGGCAGAAACGAAGATTGCCGGTATCATTGCAACTAATACCACCATTAGCCGGGAAAATTTAGCTACCGAAAAAACGTTATCAGGAGAAATGGGCGGTTTAAGCGGCAAACCTGTTAAAGAACGTTCTACAGAAGTTATTAAATATCTTTCTGAAAAATCGAATAAAGCATTTCCTATCATCGGTGTTGGTGGAATACACTCGGCAAAAGATGCACAGGAAAAATTAGATGCCGGAGCAAGTCTGGTTCAATTATATACTGGTTTTATTTACGAAGGGCCGGGTTTAATAAAATCGATTTGCCAGTCTTTAGTAAAGTAATTTAAAACTTTAGCATTCCTCGAAAAGCTCTTGCAGCATAATAAGATGATGCACCATTGTGATAAATAAAAACCGTATCATATCTGTAGTCTGCAAAAATTGCACCTCCTAATTTTCTGATATTATCTGGGGTTTTTATCCAGCTTGAGGTTTTCATATCAAATTTTCCAAGCTTTTGTAGTGCTCTGTATTGCGATTCATCAAGTATTTCAATACCCATTTCATTCGCCATATCTATAGCGGTGTTTTCTGGCTTAAATTCCTTTCTGCTATCTAGTGCCTCACGATCGTAACAAATACTTCTTCTACCTTTAGGTGTTTCAGTAGCGCAATCGCAAAATAAATACTCGTTTGTTTCTTTATCATATCCAATTACATCAGGCTCGCCACCGGTACGTTCCATTTCGTTTAGCGACCAAAGTTTTTCTGGATTACTTTTCAGCTTAGCTTCAACTTTGCTCCAATCCACATCTTTATGTCGGTTTGTATTTCTATCGAAACGTAACTTTAACAATGCTATGAGTGTGTCAGAATCTTGAACTGATAATTGCATTTTACCCATTTTTATTGGTGAAGATAGTTAAATCCACGATGATGTTAAAAGTATAGAATTAAAATAATTTTCGGCATTCTTGTCGCAGCTTCCTCTTAGGTTAATTACCACACAAAAAATGGTTTTAGATTATGCAAAGCGAATAAACCTTTTTATTTTAATATTTACTTTGATGAACAGAATATAATTCAATTGGAGCGTTAATTACCAGTCACAACCTTTAATCAATCCTTTTGATAAGCCAACTTTTTTAAGTTCACCATCTTTTTTAATTTCTACAAATCTTTCTACACGCTCGCTACGCTCAACCACGTAATCCTGATCTTGATAATAGTTGGTTATTACCCGTGTATTGCCTTGCATTGCCGTATTCTGACCGTTATAAACCCTATTGGTTTTAAGCTGGTTAAAATTATGTATCATCTGGATGAAGTATTTTCCGGGTTTTAATCCATCAAATGCAAAGTCTCCATTACGGTCTGTAAATGCCTCAATGGCGTATTTATTTGCTTCTTTTGACATGTACACCGATAATTTTTTACCCTCTTTCTTCTCTCTTAGTTCATACCATTCTTCCAGATAGGGCGTAACAGGAAATAAAACGACTCTAGTTCCTGCGGCTGTAAATATTCTGCCATCAATTTTTGAGCAGGCTCTACCTTCAATTTTAGATAAGCCACGGCTTAATGCTGATTGGGCCAGCGCTGCATCAAAGGTTCCCTTTGGATAGATAGAACGTTTTGAGCTTCCTGCTGTGGCCGCAAGTTTGCCGCCCAAATCGCTATATTTTTTCCGGTCGAGGTCTGCCAATTTGGTGCTGCCAATAGCATCATAACAATAAGCACGACCGATATAAGACAAAAGATACTTTGGGTCAAGCTCTAAAGCTTTTGTGTAATTTGTGATGGCTTGTGTAAAGTTTTCCTTAATGCTGTACACATATCCAATATTATTATATCCGGTGGCATCTTGAGGGAATAACTTAACAGACGTTTGAAAATCGGCAAGTGCTAAGTCAGGCTTTTCCCAATCGCAATACATGTTACCCCGATATATGTATAAATCTTGGTATTCTTTACCACCCAATTCTATAGCTTTTGTATAATTTGTAACGGCCAATTCATAATTCTTCTGAATTTCATAAATAATACCTTGGTTTTTATACACGGCAGGTTCTTTCGGGTTCAATTGAATAACTTTTGCGTAATCTGCAAATGCCTCCGTATACTGCTCTTTTTTCTTGTAACAAACACCACGGTTTAAATAAGCATTGGCAAATTTAGGACTAAGCACTATGGCTTTTGTGTAATTGTCAATGGCAAGATCGTATTGCTGTTCCGCATAATATTTAGTGCCCAGAGTGTAGAATGCATCTGCTGTATTAGGATTTTGCTCTTTATTACCATTTTGGGCAAAAAGCATGTTCATATTTGCAATTAATATAAACACTACAAAAACAGAATGTTTGATTACTTTCTTAGGCATAATGAAGGTTGTTTTAGTTAATAATTTGCCAGGTTCTTTGCTTACGGCTTCTGCCGGATAAAACTCACATGGAATAAAAAAAATGTAAAATAGATTTCAATAGCCTTGGTTAGATTTGAATTTCTATTGATAATTTTTTTAAAATTCAGCTTGTTGCTCGCGGTGGGATGAATTATTTTGCAAACAGCTAAAGTTACAAAACACGACTATATTAACTAAATAACATTCGTAAATCCAATTTTGATATTTATTAGATTTTTGGGTTTATGATGTTTAAATTCAGTTATTTACCTGCATTTTTATCTCCCAAATTCTTTTGGATTTACGAATGTTTTGTCAATTTTTATGGTTGGGCGGGTAAGAGAATTTTATTTTGTTTTTGGTTATAACACCAACCAAAGGTAAAATGGAGTAAAGCTTTTCTTTTAGCGCTCTAAATCATAAAACGCCGGTACAAATTTGATTTCGTAATAGTCAACCGATTAATCTTTTGTCTTTGGCTACAAATTTTGCAAACGCAAGTAATGCGCCTGTAATCATTATATTTCGGAAAAAGTTAACCATTTCCAATTCCATTTCTTTCTCAGGTTAGCAGTCATATTTTCTGGTACTAATTCATATCCCATTGCCCTTGGTAAATGAATTAAAATAGCCATTAAAATTACATACAATGCCATCAACGAATAAGATAACTTGTCATATTTCCCAATTAAAGCACTGACAATGAAAAGTAAGATGCAAACTGAGGTTAAGTAGTTCCAGAATAAGGGAAACGGAATATAGTCTGGAACGAAGGATGCTCCAACGTTGGGTTTGCCAAGATGTAAGCCAACGTAAAGCAAAAACGAAAGCGGAAAAATATACTTTCCCAAGTTTAAAATTTTGTCCATTGTTGTTTTTGTTAATTTGTTGGAAATGGGATGAGTGGTCTGATTTCCACAGAACTACTTGGATATTTTAGAATTGGGCATGTAAGCTCCCCTGTTTTTCAGACCATTCAAAAGTATAATTTTGTCCTCAAATTTCCTGCAATAAATCTACAGGAGATTTGAAGTTTAATGCCTGGTGTGGTCGATGGTAATTGTAGTCCACCATC
>NZ_CAKLBO010000012.1:0-131973 GCF_920984695.1 Pedobacter sp. Leaf132
TTAAACAGGACTTGAAAGATCAATTCTAAAATGCCATTTAGTACAACAACTTCTGCTTTTTTCAAGCAACAACTCTGGGGGTCAATTTAAAATTGGCGAAAGGGGGTCAAATTTATTGGTATATGCAATTATAAACCTGAAAAGTTTCTTGTAGCGCCTTTTTTGCCGATTCACCTAAGGAATTGCCTTTTGCACTGCAAACCCATTTATATAAGAAAATAAGTAAGATCAGAATCAGCGGAAATAATACAAGTAAAAACTTCCATAGACCTATCTCCATGTCTTTCGCAAATGCGGTAACCGAGGGAACATAAACAATCAGGAATAGCGAAAGAATAAATCCGACGCTCAAGGATGGCCTGTTTACTGTAGTGACCTCTTTCTCTTTAGCTAAAAGCCTTTTGTATTTTTCTTTCCATTTATGTTTATCGGCGACCAAGTCTGTACTGTCGGCGCAGAGATGATCGGTTAATTCTATCAAAATTGATCTGCGCTGATCATCCTCCTGGTGCCCCCAGACATCGTAAAGGAAAAAAGCATGATTTTTCATCCGTTTTTCCAACATCCTGACAAGGTTGCTTTTCCCTGTACCCCAACCGCCATCGATTCCAACAATCTGGAACTGGTCGTCAACTAGTACTTCTTCAAGTACCGTTGCTATCTTTTCCTGGGACTTCCCTTCAAACAAGTCTTCCCCTAACGGTACATTGCTTAGAAATTTTGGTTTATCGGTTTTCTCCATGGTATAGAAGTTTTGGCACCTGCATGCAATATCCATCGTAAAAAAAAGGATATGGAGATAAAGATGAGAGCTATTTTTTTTCTAAATTATATATAATATACCGATTTCAAAAATATTCCCTGCTGACTGCTAACCTCGCTCTTCGAGATGTTGAGCAAAGCGTATCTCGAAGTAACAATGAAAACAGATTTGCAATCTATACATTAAAAATTAGTCTTATTTATTAGAGATTTTTTGAGCAAAGCATTTCTAAATAAGTTGAACAAAGTGAATAGCGCAGGGCAGGATTGTAATAAGTAACTTGTTGTATGCAAATCTGCGTTAAACAGCTACCTATCTATACAATTTTATTAAGTTTTGTTTTGTTAACATCACTTAAGCTTAATGCACAACCAACTACGGGTTGCGGTAAGAACCTTACTGGTATCATACACTACAATAGAAATGGATTTGGCACCGGTGCGGGGAACACTTCTAAATTCAAATATGATGTGTCTCCTTTTTCCACGCTAACAACGAATACTGCTGTTTGTCCGCGATTTACTGTCTTCTCTCTCAGAGTGCCAACAACACTTTGCTGCATAAATACGGATTGTGGTATTGACAATTTTCTGTATGATTTCACAAATATTCAGTGTCCCTTAGACGACTACACTCCTATTCTATTTATTTCAATTGGAGCATTAGGGTTACTTGTGATTAGAAAAAGAAAGTAATAAAAAAAAGCCTTCAAGTAATTGAGGGCTTTTTAACCAAACTAACCAAAGTATGAATCACCATAGGTTGATGATGCTATATTAACCAAGTAATGTTACAATTGTTTTAAATTTATTATAAAATAAAAGAGTTAGCCGAAATACGCCGGCACTTTAATACAGGCGTTATAATCATTTTAATGCTCTAACTGGCATTTAAGCTGTTAAATCTTCAATCGTTTTCCATGAAACCTTCTTAAATGAAAATATGAAATTGTGCCAACAACAATGATTAAATAAATTATGTAATCATCTAATGGCACGGGGCAAGCACTAGTAAATGGAGATGAGACAGTTGGATAATATATCCCATTTCGAGTTACCCCAGATTCAGTCACACTGCAAGTTCCATTAGCAGTGCTTGTAATACTTACATAAGTATGTGGCCCACAAACGCCTTCCCATCTAACAAAATTACGTCCATTACCTGGTAGAAATGTTCTTGCTCCTGCCCCAGTTGGCGCATTAAAAACCCTATTGAAATTGTTATAATTATCTATAGCACAACCCTGTGCATTTGAATCTACTTGTCCTATGACCAATAAACAAAGAAACATTAAGTATATCCATTTAACGCTCATATTATTCACGATTTCGTATGAAAAGTTCACTGAAAGATGATTCTAATATTCCGGTGTACCACAGCACTACTAATACCATTAACACTACTAAAAGAAAATTATATTTTTCCAAACTGAGATATATGATGCGATAGCCACTATTCTGCATGGGATCAAATAGTTATAATGCATTTTGCACCATTTCAATAGCATTATCATATTTAATTTAGTAGGGGTGGCGCAAGATATACAATAAGTATTCTTACAATACGGCGCTGTAGGATAATAAATACAACCCTAAAGAATGAAAGCACAACTAGATGTTTTAATCCCGCTCTTCGTGATTTTCTTTAAGTGCCTTTGGCAGCAAAAATTACAACATATTTGCAATCTATTAAGAAAGAAAATCCAGATCTTCGAAATGTTAAGCGAAGCGCATTTCGTTAACTGTTAATACAGATTTTTAATCAGCTGATGTGAATTTTATAAGGAAGTATAGGAAGAAGGCTGTGAATTAAGCATCATCATCGGTATTTAATGGCAACAATAAATCTGAATCATTGTTAGGCTTTTTTAAAGTAGATACAGCATTCACCCGCTTACCTACTTGCACCCTTTTCATAAGTTCTTGAGGAAAAGGATCTAGTACGCTCATTTTGCTTTCAAGCGATAATGTTTTACTTAACCATATTTCTTCTTCCGTTTTAGTTAAAATAACGGGCATGCGTTTTTTAACATGTATTTCGGCCACTAATGGATTAGCTTCTGTAGTTAAGATGCCATAGGTGCGGAATGCCTCTTTTGTTTCTGGGTCAACCCATTGAGACCATAAGCCTGCAAAGCAAAATAACTTTCTATCCTTAACGGTAAAACGGTAAGGCTGCTGTTCTCCTCTTTGATCCTTCTTCCATTCGTAGAAACCATCGGCCATTACTAAGCATGTTTTATGATGAACTAAAAGTGGCCGCCACAACTTACTTTCCATAGCCGTTTCACTTTTAATGTTCCAGGTATCTCGGGTTAACTTTAAGCTATCGGCAAAGTGAGGCACAATACCAAAACTCATTTGCTGTATAATATCTGGTTCATCAGCTGTGATAACCAATCCTTTCTGTGTAATGGCTAGATTATAATTTGGTGTCCACTCTCCTTGAATTTGATGTGGATGTGTTTTGAGAATTTCTTTTTCCTCAGCAGTTAGGGTATATCTGGCACACATGATTACTATTTAAATTGATAACACGCTATGCCACTATATGGTTTTACTTCTTTTTTCGCCTGGCTTTTGGTTTGTCAGAAATTTGGTTTAATGTAGAAGCCTCCTTTATCAGATATTTTTTGATTAGCGCTAATAGTTCTTTCATATTATTTTACTTTTATTATGTCGTTCCAGTTTGTTGTGTAACAGGGTTTGAGAAACTCTCGTTTCATTGTCCACTTTTGCTTTAATCCTTCGCCAGCCATTCTTAAAGTGCCAGCCCCGTAATGCATATTCAACTTATCCAATACCTTCGAAACCTTATCGTGTTTTACACCTTTAAATTCATTAAAGATGTTCAGTTGCACTTCTGATTCAGGGATTAATCCTGTGGCATTTACTTCTACCTTTTGATACTGATAACCGCGTAAATAGATTTTCTTTAAACCCCAAAGTGCGGTATTAATTAAATCAACTGTATTATTTATAGGGTGTTCCAATGGTATTGAAATACTAGGATAAGCTTGTAACTTTTGGTCTACAAATTTATTAGTCAGCAATTTTACAGAAAGTACTGTGGCGCATAACTTTTCCTTACGCAGTTTACTGGCAAGCCTTGCCGCATAACTTGATGTAGCTTCTTTAAGTTGATTATAATCGGTTGTAAGTTTTCCAAATGCCCTGCTGGTGCACATGCCTTTTTTTGGATCAAGAACGGTTTTTAATGGGATACAACTTTCACCCCAAAGCTCACGCCACATCCTTACCCCTACTATCGTCATGTGAGCTTGTACCCAATCAACTGGTAACGCCCTGAATTGTGCAGCGGTTTCAATACCGCCCTTAATAAGTTTATGTGCAAATTGCCTCCCTACACCCCATAAATCTTCAACTGGATAGTGCTCCAATGCAGCAGCAATTTGTTCTGCACTTTCAAGTACCATTACACCGTTATTTTTTTTGGAAGTTTTATTAGCAACCTTTGCCAATACCTTAGTTGGTGCAATTCCTATACTGATTGGTATTCCTGTATTGTTAATCACAGTGTCTCTAATTTCTTTGCCATAGGCACTTAAATTATCAAAACCACTCAGCCCTAAGAAACATTCATCAATACTGTATACCTCTACATCAGGTGTAAATCTTGCTAGATTAGTCATAACCCTTGCACTGATATCTCCATACAAAGTATAATGACTGCTAAAAACAGCTATATTATGTTTAGCAATCTCTTCACGTATCTTAAAAAATGGTGCGCCCATTGCAATACCGCAGGCTTTTGCCTCATTACTCCTGGCAATTACACATCCGTCATTATTGCTCAACACAACTACGGGTACGCTATTGTATTGTGGTTCAAATAGTCGATGGCAACTTGCGTAGAAATTATTACAATCTGCTAGTGCGAACATGCGTATTAGAATGTGGTAAGCAAGTCCAGGTTACCGCACCAAATATGGTAATCATTTTACCAGTGATATTCATGCAGGCATCCATACTATCATTAATACACAGATAAGTATTTTCACCTTTAATAATCAGTTTTCGGGTAAGCCACTCATCATCAACACAACAAACAATTAATTTCCCTGAGCTTACTGGCACCGATTTATCAACCACAATTATACTCCCTTTCATAATGCCATAATAACGCATATGATCATCATCCGCTTCAAAGTAGAAAGTATTCGTGGGGTCGGTAACAATCCTTTGTGCGATATGCAATCTACGCTGTTTATAATCTTCAGCAGGTGATATAAAGCCAGAAACTTTTCCCGGATTATCCAATGTTTCCAGTGCACTATTCTTTGGTATTTCTAATTGTCTTATCATAATACTTAAACTTAAACACAACAAAATTACTAAATATATTAGTAATACAAAGGTGAGTTTTCAACACTCTAAATCAGAATAACACCATTTATTGGCTTTAATAAACAATTGTTTTTTTGTTATAAATTATATTTGGCAATTACTAAATTAATTAGCAATTTTGAATTATGATAAGTAAAAATGGATATCAGCGTATAGTAAATATTGGTAAAGATTTAATCGTTTTGAATAAAGTCGAAGGTTCCGATAATTTAATCAGGGTAATGATAAACAGTAAATTCGTTGGTTTCATGGAGAAAAAAAATGGTGAATATTATCGCCTTGATGGGCATGATATCCATAATCTAATATTTGCCCGGTTATGCCAAATGCTTTCTTAATATTCACGCCATCCATTATTAAGGATGGTAAACGTATTACTATTAATTAAATAGGCTAAAATTTGATGACTTATTAGAATCATTAAAATTTGTATAAGTTAAACTAATACCATTATCGTTATCGAATTCCACATCATAATTTCGATCAATTACCGAATATCGCTTCTTATCATGTAAGTTATTATATTTAATTCTGAAAAAACCTCTCAAGTTTCTTTCTTTTAGTGCAGAAAACAGCACACTATGTGTTTCATTATGGTTAGGGCAGAGATGTATTTTAGGAAACGAAATTGGCAATTTCTCGGCTGGGTTCAGTATAATCTTATTCAAAATATTCTCCTCTGATGATAGCTTACCATTATTGTCCTCCAAGATAAATTGCTCAAAAACAATCTCTACAGGGGTATGCCCTATGTTTTCAATATCTCCTTTCATTTCCAATGTTTCTGCACTGTATTCCATAACATTCCTTTTAACATCAGGGGCTATAATATTAATGTTGCCTGTAAGTTTAAAGTTAACTACACCTTTATTTTCAGTATAAAATTGTTCATTACTAAGTTTAAGTTGCCAAACAGTAAATATCAATCCTAGTGAAGTCAAAATTGTTGATAAGGCAACAGCAAGGTTTATTATATAAGGCAATTCTTTCTTATCTTTTTTTTCCGGCGTCTTAGTTTCTTTAATAAGAGGCGCCTTGATAACTCTATCCTTGGTGTATATTTTAAAAAAATTCATATTTGAGGGCGATTAAGACTCTAATATACTGAAATTAAGGCTATAACATAAAGTAATATTGCAAAAATGCTTCATTAGATGATAATATACTGTAATTAAAGATCATTAGATTAAAGTAATATAATTGTAGTTTCTAGGTATAATCATATATGCTCTATATTCAAAACATATCATTGAATATAAATAAGAAAACTTTTTTAAGATTTGATACAATTGGTAGAAATCTATTTGATTGTTACAGTATATTAATACTAATATGTAGTAGTAAATTATATCTAAAAATACCTAAATTCAAGTATAGTGTCCATCAAAACGTATAGCTATATTTATGTTCAAAACTGGCAACAAAAAATTAATTAAACTCAACGCTCATGTCAAACCAAAATTTATCATGCTATGCTTCTTCACGCATCAGTTTATGTCTTAAAGTAGATGTTAAACCAATTGAGAATTTAAATATAAGCAAGATTAAAATAGCCTACATAAACCTGTTAATTCAAAAAAAGATCATTTATGTACTTTTCCCCATAATATTTTTCAGCTGTAAAACACACAAAGAGATTTTTGAAAAAGGCCTTACATATGATAATTTCAGAAATTTTGTTCCAGTAGATCCAATTGAATACGATGATAAAATACAGTTGAGTAGCCAGAACCAAATGTATAATAAAGAAATTAAGTTATTAAGTACAGATGAAATACTTGAATTCTTAAATAATGAGACTGTATTGGTTAGCATTGGTAAAGTAACTGCTGAAGGTGGTATTTCTTATACACCTATAACAATTTCAGCAAAGCACTCCAGCTATAAAGTCACAATGGATTACATGAAATTTGCTACCCTTCCTCAAGTTGATGATACTAAAAAATTTATTGGGTTTAATAGAGTCGGAGTAGGTCTTAGACTAATTACACTGTTAACAACTAATGAAGCAGGTATCAATATTGGAGATTTATCATCTATAGGCATTGCTGCTAAGGCAGGTAAGGTCAAGGGCACTATGATGATTGAAGTAGTCGGTATCAAATCGAAAGAGGTCACAACACTCTTACCACTTCCATCTGAAATAAATCAAACAACAATTCAAAATGCGATGCAGGCATTAGCAACTATAAAATCAAAAATTTACGATAAAGATACAAGGTTATATCCACAAGTAATGGCTATAAAGCTGGATACCACTTATTCTAAACGCGTTAGTCCGGAAAAGGATAAACAAATATCAGTAACGACAATAAAGAATGCAAACATGGAAAATGCTTTGATTTTACAAGTTGGCAACAATAAAATGATTGGTAATAGGTATCAGCTTGCTCAAGAATATGAAAATGATGCATTCAAATTATTATTTAGTAGACAAATTGATGAGGCCATTTCAAAGTTCGAGGAATGTGAAACAAAATACCCAGGTTACCATAGTGTTTATGACATCATCAACATTCTAAAAGCGCAAAAATCTCAACTTTCGAATTCAGATTCTGCGAAATGGAGAGAATTATATGCAAGGATCTTAAAAGACTATTCATGGAAACTATCGCCTCAAATTATCAATAAATTGAAGGAGGAAGCTAAATAGCTATATTATCTTTTATTTTAGATCTTTCTTGTTTTTTTATTCTCTTTTTTTAGTCCTCAAGATTAAAAATCTTTCTTAAAAAACACGGGTATACATTTCTGTATACCCGTTCATAAATTATATAAAAGCTGCGCTACTATTATTTTATCTTACTTAACCACTGCAATATTCTGCTTACAAAAAAACTTACACAAGCCCCTAAGGCAGCCAGTAAAACCGTTTGCAATATATTGCTAGGCATTTGCCCAAGTACACTTAGTGATACACCACCAAACATACCCATTTTAGTCTCGCTGTTGCTCATTATTCTCAGTAGCTTTTACAATGCCTGCAAACATGGCAAGATATTGAGCCAGACTAACAATTTTGCCTGGTAACTTAAATGGCGCAACCATTAATATGCCCGCTATACGCCCAGCAATAGCAACACTTTTCTTAACAACTCGTAACCACTTCTTCCCCGAAGATGGAGTTACATTATTTTTCGATTTGATTTTTAAAAAATTTAATAATAGACAAACCCACAATACCCTGCCCTCTGGCATAGGAAATGATGGAAGGAGAAAACATTAAAGTTTCAGAACCAGCTTTCAATAACTTAGCTATAAGGCAACGCGTTATTCCCGATTCTACACCGGGCGCTTGTGTTGCCGCAATCGAACTTTAATGAATTTATCCGCCATCCGATCCACCTGTCCCGAGCATTTCGGGAAGCCTTGGGTTTTTGGTTACTTTTGGGCTATGCCATAAGTGACACCAGCATCTCTATTTCACCGAAGTAATTATCAGGTATACTTTTTCTCCTGCATCCAAAATGGGATAAACCAGATTTTGCAATCTGTCTAAGGCAACTCTACTATAGTTTCCTTTTCCCTCTCCGGTGCATTTAGTCACCGGTGCAATACAACCTTGCAACTCTCTTAATGCAAAATTTGCAGGATGGATCAATATTGCTTCACGGTTTGGAACAATACTTAAAGCAATCTGTAAACCATGTTTTTGATGCTGTCTTTTTATCAACAAATATCGCCCTTCCGGTACATAACTGATATTTTTCTTATTGTTTCGCCACGGCAATTCAATAGTTTCACAAATATGTTCGCCCCTGTAACTTATTTTTCCGTTTGTACCACCTTTGTAATAGGTTCGGTTTAAAACAAGCTCCATTACAAGCCGCTAACTTGGGCAACTACTAAACCATTATAAGCACCATTGCTTAAAATATAGTCAACCCCATTTACGCGTTGGTAAAAGCTAATGCCAAGCAAAAGAAAAATTGGTTTAATTGCGGCAGGCGCAACATTACAACTTAAAATAGTAGCTGGCACTGCAACATCACTAACGGGCAAAGTACTACTGTCCTGCACATTTAATTCAAAAACTCCATCTTCGAAATTGATAACCGCAGTTGCTGCGCTAAGCTTAAAATGGGTAGATCCTCTCGGCGACACAACTAAATCTCTCGCGTTAAATGCCGCAAAATTAATTGTGGCCAGCCCGGCAGCTCTGTCAATGCTTGTGGTGTACGGCATGTTTACCGTAGTACTCATAATTCCGTTAATATTGAATTCAAACCTCGATAAAAGTTCTGTTTTAGCATCAAGTACCAAACGCATGCCTCGCTCGTTAATGGTATCCGCTTGTATAACCTTTAACATCTGCTTAGCCAATCTATTGCTGATTTTATTATCAGCCAACTGACTTGTTAAAGTTTTGAAAGCAGTTCTAAACAGCTTGCCAGCCTTAGCAGCCCTGCCAAACTCTGCACCATTTTCTCTGGTGCGTTGAAACCTTGGATCCTTTGCAATTCTATCTGCCGATATACCGCCTTTTGTACGGGCTTGATATCCATCCTGAGTTTTGTAAAAGGCTAAATCCCCGATTTGTCCTTTTAATTTAATGATTCCTTCCTGACGTGCCATAATATGGTTCTTACATCTGCTTACAAAATTGCAGTCTATTAACTAAAGCAGATTCGCAAACCAACCATTGCTTCGTTAAGAATCATAATTAACCACCTATTTCGTCTGTTTCGCTTTATACGCTTTTAGCTCTTTTATTCGCTTGCAGCCTTTAAATCAAAGCATTAACTTAGTCGTAATTAATAATCGTTCTTTTAGAAAACGCTCGGGCAGGGATAGTAATTTGAAGCATCAGCTAACTAGCTAGGTAGATGAAGCATAGATCAAGTAGGGATAAAGCATAGATAGAGTACTGTAATAGTACTAAATTGGTTTTTCAATATTTTGTTCAAATAAGTTACTAAGGGCACCTCCAATCTGTTTCGGCATCAAACCTTAACACATGAAAAGAGTATGCATTTATCCGAAAGATGTTAGTTTATTAACAGGTAAAAGTTTAAGGCACGCACAAATGATGCTTAAAAATTTGAAACATTTATTAGGTAAAGATAAATTCCAATATGTAACTATTGAGGAGTTTGCAGATTATTCGGGCATCAGTATTGAGCTAATCAGAAAAATTTGATTCGTCTTTATCTAAAAAGTTAGTTGTCCTGTTAATAGAAAACCCGCCCCACATCCCCGGGTTTTTTATCATATCCACAATACTTTATGCTTAAAGGTTCAAAGGAGTTTGCAACAAAAACAATAAATCTTAATGATTTTATAAAGCTCAACATATCAACAACAACCTCAATTCATTGGCTTTTTCGAGCGGTGCCCGGTGTACGCAAGGCAATACAGCCTGCCCGGGATAATCTACCGCCAGTTTCCACAAATGCCCTACACCAAGGTTAACAATTGCGCCACCCGCTTTGGGCTGGTAATGTAAATCAAAAAAATAATCCGATAAAAAATCTTCAAAATCCCCTTCATCACCATCATATATTTCGGCTAATTTTTGTCGGATTTCAGGCAAGAGCACCTTTTGCTCCACATCTTCATTGGCAATAATATCACTGGCAGCCCCGTAATAGGTGCATAAAAAAGTATCCGCAGCTACGGGCGATCGGTCAACATGGAAAGAATAAACATCTGTAGAAATAAAATCGAAGGTATCATCCCGCGGATAAGCTTTAAGCAGATTAAGCGTGGGCTGAGCACCAAAATCTTTTAGGCATTTCAGGTCATTTAAAATTGTGTTCCTCGCCGCACTACCCGCTGCCGATAAATTTAACTTTAATAAATCTTCAGCAGACACTTCCGTAACATCATCTTTAAGTTGTAATTGATGCACAAGCGCTTCAAAATCCCCTTCCGGCTGCCTGGCCCAGCAAACAGCATTTTGCTGTCCCTCAAAAGGGCTTTCAGCCAGTTCAGTAAAGCTCGAAACAACCTTCACCTGGCGGCTGTCAGAAAATTCACGCATGGCTCAATATAAACATTTACCACAAAATTAAAAGAGGATTTTAAAAAAAACCAGCCAGAAAAAAACCGGAACAATAGCCTTTGTTAAAGCCATCATTCCGGTTGTAAAATCTGATAGAGAATTTAAAATCTACACCTAGCGGTTATAGTCTCGATTGGGTTTCACGCACCAGGTTCCCACGGTCAAAATGATGGTGTCTGTAAAAATTTTCACGATCAATTTCTACAATTTCATCCTCCATCCGTAAAGCGGCCGGGCTGCCAATAACCCTTCTGATTTCATCTTCCATTTCATAACTCACCTCATCCATAATATACCTTGGCATGGCAGCATACTGGTCTAAATGGAAATCAGGCACAATAATGGTTTTCGAATCATCAGCCAGGTCGGCTACACCAATAGGGATAAGCACCATTTTTTCTTCGTTAAGCAATGCCAAATCCAGTTCCACAATAATGTAACGGATGGCATTGTTAGCAGGGTCGAAAAGCAGGTCATTCACTTTTCCAATAACCGCACCTGCTTCATTCTGTACCGGCCAGCCCGTAATGTCTGCGCCATCATTGGCAAGGCGGTAGTCTGAAGTGGAAAGCGTTTCTAAATTGCTGTAATTTATACTGTTCGTATGCATATCAATTAGGTTTTAAATAGGTAAATAGATATAAACAAGAACAGCATCGCTTAAAAATAGTTTCATTTTTTAATCGCATGCAGGCCTGCCGCAGCAGGCAAGCCAGTAAAAAAACATGAAATATGGCTTAAAGTATTGAAACAAATCTGCCAAATGCCTTAATAAACACGAACCATAAATTCATCCGTAAAATCGGAATTATAAACCTTAAAGGTAATTTCCCATTCATCCTCTACCAGCTGACCAATAAAAGCACTGAAAACACTTTTAAACCGAAAGAAATCAGTATTTGCCCGGCAGATAACCAGGTATGAACTGTCATTTTCCATAATCACTTCCTGAACCCAGTCGGCCCAGTGGCTTTTAATTTTGCCCGGCAAAAAATTAAAATGCTGTTTATCAATAAAAGAACCAATATGGTTCAATCTCGAAACATCCAGGCTCGAATCGCCAACAGCCACCCAACGGCCGTCTGTTTTATCCAGCGTAGCTAGCAACTCGTCATCATCAAGCACCAGCCACACCGCTCCGCTCACCTGGCGAATCAGCTGGTAGGCCTTTAATCCGGATTGGTCTTCAAATAAATAATCCAGCACCATCATTTTACCTGGGCTGCTCTGGTTGGTTCGGTTAGCGTTCGAAGCGGGTTCCATATTTATCCACAAAATTAATCTGAATGTCTTTTATCTTAATTTCGCTATCCTCATGTATCAGTTCAGCCATATTGCGGATAGATTTGGCATCTTCCTTCGTCGATACAATAATATCGAGCGTTCTTCCGCCACTTTGTACAATGTCGATAATGGGATAATCCTTTAAAGTACTTTTTAAAATATTAATGAGTTTTTCCATGGGCTTGCGCTATATAACCATCAATGGCCTAGAATGTTTTCACACACAATTTATGGCCATAGATCAGAAAAAGGGGCTCATAAATGAACCCCTTTTTTACTGTAAGATGTGTATTAACTATAATGCTTTATGAGCATCTCTTAATGCCTTAATGGTATCATGGCTGGCATTGATACCTTGCTGCTGATCCAGTAAAAGATTTCTAACTTCTTCACCCAGTTCATTTTCCTGTAAAGCATCTCTGTAAGCTTTTTTAATAGCATCCTCACCTCTTTCACATTCCTCTAAAATACTGGTGCGGTCATCACCACCAAAGCTCGATTTAATGTCAATCCAGGCACGGTGTAAACTACCTAAAATGGTATTGCCGGTATCCGGGTTATCACCATGTCTGCCCACTAAACCTGCAAGCTCAGTTACGTTTTTACGGCTTTGAGAAGATAACTGCTCAAATGTTGCTTTCAAATCTATGTTCTCCTCACTGATATCTTTAGCAGCTTTATCAAAGCCATCAGCACGGTCATTATTAATTTCAATTAAGTCATTTAAGACTTCAACGGTTTTTTCTTGATTTTCCATATTTTTATTTTGATAGATTGTATGTAAAACAGCCGTTAATTCGAGATTGTTTTAAAAATAAAAATTCTCAAAAGGTTTATTTCTCTCTCATCCACCTAACATGTCAAAACTTTTATCCACATATCTGCAATTTTGAAAACATATAGGAATAGATATGGTTTCATGATTATGGACAAAACAATGCAGGAAATATTTGATGATTTCGAAAACAAATCAATCCAGGTAGAAGAAGCTAAAAAAGTACTCGATTCAGCTACCCTTCCCGATTTAAAAGATAAGGATTATATTAGTGCAGAAGAGGCCGATGCCCATTTAATCGCAGCAATGGAACGCGAAAGGGCCGAAAAAATATTGGAAGATTTAAGTGCAGAATGGGGAGAAATACAGGATGTATTAGTTGGCAAACTTTGTAAAATTAACACCAAAGTAATGGTAAAAGATAAGCGTGACGGTAGCGATGTGCTTATTCATTGCGAAGGGGGTTATATAATTATCGAAGAAGCAGAAAAATAGATGAGTACATTAACCATACAGGAACAGTTTAACGATTATATATCGCTGCTCAGCGAAGTACACGATATCGACCAGCAACTGGAAGAACAAATTAATGAAGTGGAAATATTTAATCTTCGTGAAAAACGGATGTATCGTAAAAACAGGTTAAAGCTTTTGAAAGCACAGCTGATAGAATCTTTATCAAAACTGGGCACTAAATACCCGATACACAATTACCTGGCCAGCAAAACCACCTACATTTGGGTAGAAGACAACAAGTTGCAGATAGCATATTACTAAAACTCAGGCTCTTCAGCACCAGCGTCATTTGTTGAGGAGCCCTGTCCCTCAGTCCATTCGCCTATACCCATTCTTTTGGTGAGCAGGGTAAACACACCCATAGGCAAAATATAACCCGGGGTATGGGTCCAGCCCTCCTCGGTAAGTTCTAAAATACCTTTATAGGCACCGTCTATATAAATTCTAAATTGTTTTTTATCAGGAGCTATTCTATTGACAACGATGGTGCGACTTTTAAAGACGATAATGCGTGTCCCGGTTTGCGGGTTACTGAACATGAGGGCGTGTATCTGGTTAATTGGGTGATAAATATATTGAATAAATTCAGTAACAATTACGATATTCCTATTGGTGCTGTGATTAAGAAATCTAGGCCAATGCTTATCCCCTTTTTGTTCGATTGCTAATTAACCGGATGCAATTTATTACGTACAAATACGCAGTAAATTAGCACTTTCCTCAACGTAGCAAAAGGCGATTTATTTGTACTTTTGCCACTAAGATAATGAATAGCGAAGGTTTAAGCAGGTACTTGGTTGCCCAAAACGAAACATATATGAGGGCGGTAGACGAACTCAAAAACGGTAGAAAAGAAAGCCATTGGATGTGGTACATTTTCCCGCAGTTAAAAGGTTTGGGTAAAAGCGAAACTGCACAGTTCTACGGGCTCAACGATTTGGCAGAAGCACAGGCTTTTCTCCAGCATCCCGTACTCGGCGAAAACCTTTTGGAGATAACTAAAATTACCCTGAACATTAAGGATAAATCTGCCCTCGATATTTTTGGAAACCCCGATAACCTTAAACTCCGCTCCTGCATGTCCTTGTTTGCACAGCTGGAAGAGGCAAATCCACTTTGTCAACAGGTGTTGGATAAGTATTTTAATGGCGAAGCCGACCAACAGACTTTATCCATACTTCAGAATCAAGCGTAAAACATTAGCCTAAATCTTCCGTATTTAAATCATCTAAACTCGTGTGCGTACTGGGTAATGATTTTTTAACAACCGTAAAAGTTCCGTTAAGCTCCATAACAACAGCCTGCACGTCTTCCATACGGTAGAGCCTGTACTTCCGGATTTCGGCATAAACCTCCTCTTCTGTAATCACCTCCTTGTCCATCGCATCCCTTATAAATTGCCCGTTGTAAAAAAGAAGGGTTGGAGAAGAATTAATAATCGCTTCAGCTGCCGCAGATTTTCTGGCTGTCCAGGCAAGCGCATATTGCAGTAAAATAATAATGAGCAAAGCAACCAAACCCTCCGCTATCGTAACTTTGGCTAATATCATCGAAGATAAGGTAGAACCCAAAGTAACCGTCACTACAAAATCAAATGCATTAAGTTTAGCAAGCGTTCGTTTACCGGAAATGCGGATGAAAATAAAAAGTGTGATATAACCTATAAAAGCACAAAGCGCAATGTTTGCCAAACTCTGCCAATCTTTAAAAAATAATTTTTCCATATTTACACATTGTGGATTTACCAAAAAAAACAGGCAGTGAGCAAAGCCTACTGCCTGTTGAAATCAAATTGCATTTACGGACGCTTATCTCCTGCCTATAAATAACCTGAAGCCTGCACTTTAGTTTTCCCTAATTCACAACCTGCAGCACTTTTCCTTTTTAAATTTTAGCCTTAAACCACCCAATGTTTAAACTAAATTTTTATTCTTAATAAGTGTAAAAATTTGCGAACTATTAATATAGGGAAAGGTTATCTAAGAAACTTTGCTATGAAAGAAATCTTGGAAGGATTAAAGCTATTGCTTGGAGATAAGGTGAAAGACATTTATCAATACAACCAAATGGAGATAAATTTAATGCTCTTTAAACCCGAAGACTTGGATAGCATTTACAGCCAGACAGAAACTTTCATACAGCAGTTAAATCCTGCTTACACCTTCACAAAAATTAACTTTATCAATTATAAAGAAGAAGTTTTAAAGTCGTTTTCCCTTTTACAATAATCCGGGTTTAACCTTCTGATTTTACCAGACTGCGCAGGCATTGCAGGTTTTCGAGCGCCGAACCCATCGTATTATTAAAATAAGCATATACCTTTTTGCCCTGAGCCATCCAGTCGATGATATAACTTGCATATTCTGCTAAAATAGTTTCATCATAACTGCTGCGGTAGTTACCATCCGGCCCATGGAAACGTAAATAAACAAAATCTGGATGTGTATCCAACAACGGACTTGGAGCAGCTTGCTTATCATGGAGAACCATACCTGCATCATGTTCTGCCAGGAGTGTGTAAACTTCAGGCTGGTAAAGCACATTGTTCCTAAATTCTACCGCAACTTTCCACCGCTTTCCAAGGTTATGTTCCTGCACAATCGATAACAAGGCATGTATTTTATCAAGCTGATGCCCAATACTCGGCGGAAACTGAAGGAGCAAACAGCCCTTTTTATCCCCAACACCATTCAATGCCGACATATAATCTGCAACAACCTGTGGCTCAAAATCTAAACCTTTACTATGGCTGATGCCCTTAAAAAGCTTAAAGCTAAACTCAAAATTTTCGGGAACCAATGTTGCCCATTTTTGCAAAGTAACAGCCCTTGGTATTTTATAAAAACTGCTATTTACCTCAATCGAATTATACAGAGCGCCATAATACGCCATCCTCGGTTTGTCTTGAAACGCTTCAGGATAGTGCAGTTTATTTGGCACCGGCAATAGCAATCCACTGCTACCGCTGTAATAATTTGAAATCATATTGGAAATTACATCACCCATAGTGCAAACTGGTAAAGGCTGTTTTATAACATCAAAAGAAATACATAAGGCAACACAACTTTTATGTTCAGCTACCTTTCATTATCAGAACCTTTTTTAAGATGATTTGTTCAGGTATTAAATCATAAAAGTAAAATGATAAGGGACAATTGTTTTCAGTGGATGCCGCATTTCATTATTGCGCAAATCTTTACAAACAAAGGCCTGCTGTGTCATTATTTTCCAATAGACCTATTTTTTGTAAACCTTTATTCCTAAAAGCTTGTTGTTTCAGAGAAGATACCATGCAAATAAACATTAATCAAAGAACAATTGGTCTGAATTTTAAAGACGGCGTTGCCGGGCTTTGGGTTTGGGCGCCTAAAGCAGAAGCAGTTAACCTTAAGGTTCCATCCAAAAGCCTTACCTTGCCACTGGAAGAAAAGGATTTGGGTTATTGGACGCTTTCCACAAACGCAGTTACGGAAGGAGATGATTATATGATA
Source organism: Pedobacter sp. Leaf132 (assembly GCF_920984695.1). Classification (NCBI taxonomy): domain Bacteria; kingdom Pseudomonadati; phylum Bacteroidota; class Sphingobacteriia; order Sphingobacteriales; family Sphingobacteriaceae; genus Pedobacter; species Pedobacter sp. Leaf132. Next base: position 17,201 of record NZ_CAKLBO010000012.1, read on the forward strand.
GAACTTTTTGGCAATGAAACTAAAGAATCTGAAATTTTCCCCGACCCGGCATCTCTTTTTCAACCGGATGGCGTTCAAGGAAAATCAAAAGCATATAACCAGCAAACCTACAAATGGCAGCATCTAAACTGGAAAGGAATACCTTTAACAGACTACATTATTTATGAATTGCATGTTGGCACTTTTAGCACCAGCGGCGATTTTAAAGGTCTGGAAGATAAATTAGATCATTTAGTTGATTTGGGCGTAACCGCAATTGAACTGATGCCCCTGGCACAGTTCTCCGGAGAACGAAATTGGGGTTATGATGGCGTATTTCCTTTCGCAGTTCAAAACAGTTATGGCGGCCCCGATGGTTTAAAACAATTGGTTGATGCCTGTCACGCAAAAGGAATTGCCGTGATTTTGGATGTGGTGTATAACCATTTCGGCCCGGAAGGAAATCATGCACCTAACTTTGGCTTTTATTTTACAGATAAATACAAAACGCCCTGGGGTTCTGCAGTAAATTTCGATGATGCATGGAGTGATGGAGTAAGAGATTTTTTTATAGAGAACGTATTAATGTGGTTTCGCGATTTCCACATTGATGCCTTGCGGCTGGATGCGGTACATGCCATCAAAGATTTCGGTCCGAAACACATTCTGGCCACCATTAGTGAACACGTAGCACGGTTTTCCGCACAATCTGGAAAAGCACATTACCTGCTCGCCGAACTCGACCTTAACGATAAGCGCTTCATTAATCCGGTAGAAAAAGATGGTTATGGCATGCATGGGCAATGGGTTGATGAATTTCACCATGCACTAAGGGTTGCCGCCGGGCAAAAGCCAATTGGTTATTATTCAGATTTTAATGGTATCGAAGATTTAGCAAAAGCCTACAACGATGCTTATGTGTATACGGGCGCCTATTCTCCTCACCGCAAGAAAAAATTTGGCGTTCCAAATGATAATCCTGGAGAGCAATTTATCATATTTTCTCAAAACCACGACCAGGTAGGCAACCGCATGCTTGGAGAGAGAAGCAGCCAGTTAATTGGTTTTGACTTAGCTAAGGTATTGGCCGGAGCAGTCTTTTGTGCTCCTTTTCTTCCATTAATATTTATGGGAGAAGAATGGGCGAGCGAAAAACCCTTTCAGTATTTCGTTAGCCATACAAACCCCGAACTAAATGAAGCCGTTCGAAAAGGCAGAAAAGAAGAGTTTAAAGATTTCCACCATCCGGAAGAACTGCCCGACCCAGCCGCTGAGGAAACCTTTATGAACTCTAAATTGGATTGGGAAAACCTGCCAAAAGAAAAACACCGGCAGATGTTAAACTATTATAAAGCGCTTATCGCCTTAAAAAAATCAAACCCTGCCTTAGGTTTAAATCGTAAAAATACGCTGGCAAAGGCTTATACCGATAAAAACCTGCTAACACTTCATAGAGAAACTGCCGGGCAACATGCAGTCTGTATATTAAATTTTTCAGAGGCTAACCACGATCTTGGCTTTCTATCCAATCTGCAAGGCTTTAGCCTTGCGTTAAACTCCGCATCCATCCAATACGGAGGTTCATTACCAATGGTTAATGCGCTAACAATTCCTAAAATTATTCAAGCACAATCGATATTAATTTTTATAAAATAAATGATCATCCCTGCATCTACTTACCGTATTCAGTTCCACAAAGAATTTACTTTTAAAGATTTTGAAGAAATTCTCCCGTACCTACATAAACTTGGTGTCGATACCATATACGCCTCCCCTATTTTCAAAGCTTTTCCAGGTTCAACACATGGTTATGATGTAATTTGCCCCTTGGAAATCAATCCAGAAATCGGGACAGAGAAAGAACTTTTAGATTTATCAGCCAGGCTTAAAAAACTAAAAATGAATTGGATACAGGATATTGTACCCAATCACATGGCCTTTCATCCAAACAACAGCTGGCTGATGGATGTGCTTAAAAATGGTCAGAAAAGTATTTATTCAAGCTATTTCGATATTGATTTTAAATCAGGAGATGGCAAAATAATGGTGCCTTTTTTAGGTAAATCACTTCAGGAGGCCATCGAAGATAAATCCATACAAATTAAAACCCGTGATAAAGATTTCTATATCGCAAGTGGTGATGATTATTGGCCGGTGAACATGGCTACCGCAAGAGCCTTATCCAAATCAAACCTGACAACGATAAACACCTCTGCAGAATCAATTCTAAGGATTGCCGAAAGCCAGCATTATCGGCTTTGTAACTGGCAGGAAACCAATGAACGCATTAATTACAGACGATTTTTTACCGTAAACAGTTTAATCTGTCTCAATATTCAGCATCCGGATGTTTTTGAGCATTACCATCGCTACATTCTTGCGCTTTGCAAACAATGCGTATTTCAAGGACTAAGGATTGACCACATTGATGGGCTTTTTGATGTAGAAGCTTACCTGAAAAGATTGCGTACAGAGGTTGGCAAAGATGCCTATATCGTTGTAGAAAAAATCCTGGAGTTAGGCGAAGAATTACCAGAAACCTGGCCTGTGGCCGGCACAACAGGCTATGAATTTCTGGCGCAGTTAAATAATTTATTTACCAATCGCGATGCAGAGAAAACCCTTGATGATACTTATGCAAAATTTACCGGAAAGCAGCATGTACCAGAAGTGTTAATGGAGGAAAAGAAGAGGGCAATTTTAACAAAAAGCATGCAGGGTGAACTGGAAAACCTTTGTAAACTATTTTACGATTTAAACCTTGATGAAGGTTTATCATTTGACCGCGATGCATTTAAAGCCGCTATAGCAGAAATGCTGATTGCAATGCCTGTATATCGCTATTATGCTTATGATTTTCCGATGGAAGGTGAAAACCTTGAGCAATTGAAATCATTAATAGCAGGTTTGAAAGCGACTAAAGAACATGCAAATGCTGCCGATATCCTTAACGAAGTATTTATTACCCGACCATCAACTTCAGATAAAAAGATTAACCAGCATCTTAGCGCATTTTATCAGCGCTGCATGCAATTTAGTGGCCCGCTAATGGCTAAAGGTGTTGAAGATACCTTGATGTTTACTTACAATCGTTTCACCGGACATAATGAAGTTGGAGATTCTCCCCTTCATTTCGGTACAGACGTTGCCGCTTTTCATAAACTAATGCAGCAGCGGCTGAAAACATGGCCGCATAGCCAAAGCGCAAGCACAACTCACGATACAAAAAGAGGGGAAGATTTCAGAGCAAGATTGAATGTGCTTAGCGATGTTCCGAAAGCCTGGTCTGCTTTTGTAATGGATTTAAAAACAGTCATGGAGCAAGATAAAAAAAGCTTCCCAACCTTAACCACTGTCCACCCAAACGACCTTTACTTATTAATTCAAACGCTTGTTGGCGCTTTACCTTATGAAGATTTTGAAGCTGAAACTTTCGCTTCAAGAATGGATGCATTTTTAGAAAAAGCAGTTCGCGAGGCAAAAAAGAGATCAGACTGGGCTTCGCCTGATGAAGAATACGAACAAGCTTTGCAAGCATTAAGCAAAGCAATGCTCGACCCTGAAAATACAATCTACAGCAAAATCAGAGCATTTATTAAAGAGATTCAGGATTATGCCATTCTGAACAGTTTAGCGCAGCTTTTAATCAAATGCACCGCTCCAGGTGTTCCCGATTTTTACCAGGGCAGCGAATGCTGGGATTTATCACTGGTCGATCCGGATAATCGCCGCCCTGTAGATTATGAAAGCAGAATTTCAGTATTCGAATCGATAAACGAAACAATGCCAATAGCATCACTATGGGCAGAAAGAGCAACCGGAAAAGCAAAAATCGGACTTTCCTCACGCTTATTAAACATCAGGAAAAAGTATCCGAAGGTATTTAGCCAGGGCGATTACATCCCCTTAAAAACTACCGGAAAATATGCTGCACAGCTTTTTGCTTTTGCCCGCAAATGGAAAAATAACTGGATAATAACTGCAGTACCATTAGGCCTCGCGAAACTAGCTGAAACTTCAGAATTTAAGGCAGAAGATTTCGATTGGAGCGATACACAAATCATTTTACCCGCTGGTGCACCACTTGGCTGGACAGATTTATTAAATGGCACAGATGGCCACAAAGATATTTTAAATGAAGGCATTTTAGCTGCGCAATTATTTAAGAAATTGCCGTTGGCGATGCTTAATTTGGTTGATAGACAACCGGCAAGAGCAGCCGGTGTATTGTTACACATCAGCTCGCTGAATACGGATTTTGGTATCGGTGATATGGGCAGCTCCGCCCGCGATTTTGTTGATTTCCTGCAGAAGGCTAAACAATGCTACTGGCAAATTTTACCTTTAAATCCAACTAAGTCTGCAAACGGAAATTCGCCTTATTCCAGTGCATCGGCAATGGCGGGTAATGTGTTGCTAATAAACCCTAGTATGCTTGGTGAAGCAGGATTATTAAGCAAGGAAGATTTGGAGGCAGCGAAGATATCCAGAGCAGGTGATGTTGATTTTGATGGTTCAGAAAAAACGAAATCAGCTTTGCTAAAAAAAGCTTTTAAGGCATTTGATAAGGCGGCAAACAGCGATTTGAAAATTGAATTTAAAACTTTTTTGAAGGAAGAACATCATTGGTTGCCCGACTATGCATTATATGCGGCAATTAAGAATCACCAGCAAGGACAAGAATGGATTAACTGGGAGCATGATTATAAGTTTAAAGACAAAGCAGCTTTAACAAAATTTAAAAAAGATTATGCAAAAGAAATAGAGGAAATCTGTTGGCAGCAATTTATCTTTTACAAGCAATGGCTGGAGCTAAAATCTTACGCAAACGAAAAGGGCATACACATTATTGGAGATTTACCTTTTTATGTTGATGAAGATTCGGTTGAGGTATGGACAAACCCGCAACATTTTTTGTTGGATAATGATTTGAACAAATTGCAGATGGCAGGCGTTCCACCTGATTATTTTAATGCTTCGGGGCAACTTTGGGGCATGCCGATATTTGATTGGGCAGCATTAAAAAAAGACAACTACCAATGGTGGGTAAACCGCCTGAAACAAAACCTAAAACTTTACGACCTATTAAGATTAGATCATTTTAGAGCTTTTGCAGCCTATTGGCAGGTTCCGGCTGGCTCAAAAGATGCAACTAGTGGCGAATGGGTTAAAGGTCCGGGGACTGCCTTTTTCGAAATATTAGAAAAAGAACTTGGCGAACTTCCTTTTATTGCAGAAGATTTAGGGGAAAGCGCACCAGAGGTGGAAGCACTTATGGATGATTTTAATTTACCGGGTATGAAGGTTTTACAATTTGCCTTTAGCGAACAACTTCCATCATCTCCACACGCACCCCATAATTTTAGTTCGTCAAATACCATTGTGTATTCTGGTACGCACGACAATAACACGGTTAAAGGCTGGTTTGATAAAGAGGCTGATGAAAATATGCACAACCGAATATCTGATTATACTGGAATTAAAGTATCTGAAAGCAATATAAATCAGGTGATGATTAGGTTGTGTTATAGTTCTGTTGCCAAACTGGCGATTTTGCCTATTCAGGATATTTTAGCGCTCGATGAAAAAGCCCGTATGAATGTACCCGGAACAGGAACTGGAAATTGGGACTGGCGTTTACAACAAAACGCCTTAAACGAATCAATTAGTAAAGCTTTGGCATTGGAAGCGGAGCGTTACGGAAGAGTTTAACCCGACAAAGGCTAAATTGGTTCGGTTCTGACTTATTTCTAAGTCAAAACTGAACAAAACTGCCTCGAAGATGTTATCATGAAATATTAATTTTAAATGAAGAAAACTATATATGTACTCGAAGATAATGAAGACATCTTGGAGGTAATCAGCGAAACTTTGAAATCTGAGGGCCATGATGTAAACGGCTACACCAATACGGTAAGTTTTAAAACAGCTATTAGGGAAACAAAACCCGACTTATGCCTGATTGATGTGGTGCTACCAGATGGCCACGGCATTAATATTTGCGAAGAAATAAAGTTAGACCGGACGATGAAAAACCTACCGGTAATTTTATTAACAGCTAATGCAGAGATTGGAAAAATGAAGTTGCGCAGCAGAGCGGATGATTTTATTGCAAAACCTTTCGATTTATCTGATTTGATAAAAAGAGTTAATGCACAACTTCAAAGCAACTAAAAATAATTTCCTAAAACCTATTCCAATATCCTTCTCTTCGATTTTCACAAAGCCAGCAGAAGGATATTGGGAAATAAAATTTTATTTAGGAAGGCTAAAGTGAAATACGGAGCCTTTTGATACTTCACTATCTACACCAATTTCCCCGCCATGGCGGCTGATGATTTCTGCGCAAAGATATAGTCCAACACCAAATCCTCTAAAGCCTTTATGGGCACTATCGGTGCGATAAAAACGCCTGAATACATGCGGCATTTCTTCTTTCTTAATTCCTACGCCAAAATCGCGAACACTGGTTACAATTTTACCATCTTTATGTGTAACAGATACTTCAATTTTAGGTGAGCGAGGGGCATACTTTACTGCATTTACGAAAAGGTTTGTTAATACCTGAGCAATTTTTTCCCTGTCGGCAATAACATGATGGCTTTCTCTGTGCTCAAAACTAAACTCATGTTCTGGTGAAGTAGATTGTACATCGCCAATGGTTTCTTTAATCAGCGCTGTCATGTCAAACGATTCAGGATTTAACCTTAACATACCTTCATCAAGTTTACTTACGTCAAGTAAGTCATCAACCAGTTTAGCCATTTTAGTTACCTGATACCTTGCCCGTTCAGCTGCATGAACGAGTGCTGGCTCGTTTAATTTAACTGATTTCATGCCAATAATTTGTGCATAACCGGAAAGCGCTGTTAAAGGGGTTTTCAGCTCGTGGGTTGCAACCGCAATAAAATCTCGCATACGTTGCTCATTATGTAAGCGTACCCGATGTATTTTAATTTGCGCCCTAACTTTGCTTAATAACTCCTGACCAGAAAATGGCTTAACCAAATAATCATCAGCGCCTGCTTCCAAACCATCAATTCTAGCCTCCTGACCAGCCCTTGCAGATAGAAAAATCAGTGGAATCCAATGTTTTTCTTCCTTTTCTCTCAGTTTCTTTAATAAGCCTTTGCCATCCAATACCGGCATCATAATATCGCTTAATATTAAATCCGGAGTAATGTGTTTTAACTGTTCCAAAGCATCAGCGCCATTGGTTGCAGTATAAATAGCATATTCCTGTGCTAGAAGACGTTGCAAATAATCACGCATATCTGCGTTATCATCAACAATAAGAACTTTAGCATCTGCAGTGTTCACTTTTAGTTCCGTATCTACATGTTGGGTTTCAGTAGATTTTGTATCTGCATCTACTAGCCCGGAAGCTTCCTGTAAAAACGATTCACGAAGCCCGATGTTGCTTGCCTGGTAATTCTTTTCCTTTACTTGCTCTGCCGGCAAATGGGCATAACCCAATGGGATATTCAAAGTAAATACAGAGCCCTTACCTAAAGTACTCTCCACAGAAATTGAGCCTCCGTGAAGCCCTACCAATTCGCTCACTAGAGATAGCCCAATACCGGTACCTTCATGCGTTCTTCCTGCAGAATTTTCTACACGATGAAAGCGCTCAAACATGTGTGGAAGTTCTGATTCCGGAATACCAACACCTGTATCCTCAATGCTCAAAATTAGCTTTGCGCCATCAGATTTGAGTTTTAAGGTAATTCCCCCTTCAAGTGTATATTTAAATGCATTTGAAAGCAAATTGAGCACAATTTTTTCCCACATCTGCAAATCAACGTAGGCTTTTATAGGTTCATTACCACTTTCTACCACAAGGTACATATCGGCTTTTTCGATAATGGAGCGAAAACTACTCGCTAAATCAGTAGTTAAGGCAACAATATCAATAGGCTGGTAAGCGGCTTTTATACGTCCGGCTTCTACCCTGCTAAAATCTAGCAGATTGTTAACGAGTTTCAAAAGCCTCATCGCATTGCGATGTGTAGCATTCAGTGTTTCTTTAACCTGTTCATCAGCTGTAATCGGATGTGCCAGCAAATCTTCTAATGGTCCGAGCATCAGTGTTAAAGGTGTACGGAATTCGTGACTAACATTGCTAAAAAAGGCAGTTTTTGATTTATCGATTGCCGCTAATGCTTCGGCTCTTTTTTGTTCTTGCTCGTATGTGTACACGTTTGATACTGCAGTGCTGAAGGTATTGCCAAGCATGGTATAAAAGCCCAAATACTCTTCATCCATTGCCCGCCTAGAACTTACACCTGCAATAACAAAAGCTGCAGGCTTATCTTTCCCGGAAATAAATACGGGCAAAATTACAGCTGAATGAGGTGCTTCGGGGTAAGGTTCGCAAGTAAAATCTCCGAATCTTTCATTTAAATTTTCGAGCACTACAGGTAAATTAATATCAGATGATAACGGCCAAATGCCCTTTGCATCAACATTAACTTTTATATTATTATTTTCAAGTGCCGATGCATTCGCCAATCCGGCACTACTTATCAGCCTTGCTGTTTCACCATCAGCATCAACAGAATAAAAAAGTAAAAAGGGTAAATCAGCTGTAAATTCATGGTGTTTCTCGCTAACCAGCCTGCCAATTTCTTCTACACTTTTTGCTTTAGCAATTAGTGTTGCCACATCACGGAGCACCTGCGTTCTTCTGGCGCTTAGCATTTTATCTGTAGTTTCTGTTATGGGATGAAAAATCCCACCAACATTGCCCGATTCATCGCGTATTGGCGCAAAAGAAAAAGTCATAAATGCCTCTTCAAGATAGCCATAACGATATAAGAACATTTGCTGATCTTTTATATACGTGCCTTCACCTTGCTGGCCGCGGGTAAATTTATCTCCAACAACCTCAAGCGCCGATTCCCAGCAAATACGGAAATTCATGCCCATAGATTGCGGATGCATTGCACCACAGATAGGGCGGTAGGCGTCATTATAAATTTGGATCGTTTCTGGCCCCCATGCAATAAGAATTGGAAAAGTAGAAGAAAGACAAAGACTTACTGAAGTACGCAAGCTTTGCGGCCAATTTTCAATCGGGCCTAACGGATTTTTTGACCAATCCATTGACCGAATGAGTGCACCCATTTCACCTCCACCCGATAAGAATTGCTCGCTCGCTAAATCCTTTTGATCCATTCTTTTATAAATTATTTAACGGATAAAGATAAGACAAAAGCAGCATAAACATCAAGCCAGATGAATTAGCCTAACAAACCGATAACAATTTGATTTTCAGTAATTAATACGCAAAAAACAACTTATTAAAATTATAATGATAAACAAATTAAGAATGTTACAAATAATTACTGCTCTTCGTAGTGATAAGTAAGTCCACCATCTACAAAATAAGTAGAGCCGGTTACGTAAGCAGCATCATCAGAAGCTAAAAAAGCAACCACACCTGCAACATCTTCTACTGTACCCATTCTACGCATTGGAATGTTTTGGGTAACTCGTTCTAATTGTTCTTTATTATTAAGTAAATCTTTATTAATTGGTGTAGAAACCGCTCCCGGTGCCACATTATTTATCCTGATGTTAAATGGAGCAAGCTCTGTTGCTAAATTTCTGGTTAACATTTTTAGCCCGCCTTTACTGGCACAATACGCTGCAAAATGTGGAAAAACGATTTCCTCGTGTACCGAACTCATGTTAATCACTACACCACCTACACTATTTTTGCGGCAATGTTTAACAAAAGACTGGATGCTGAAAAATACGCCTTTCAAATTCGTATCCATTACAAGGTCGTAATCATCTTCGGTTACCTCCCAAAAATCAGCACGCTTTTCTACACCTGCATTGTTAACCAAAATATCTAACTTACCATATTGCTTAACAGCCTTTTCTATTAAATGACTGGCCTCGTAAGCCTGGCTTAAATCAGCAACCAGAAAAGTTGCTTTTTGGCCTAATGCTTCAATTTCTTTAATTAATTTTTCGCCCCTTTCATCAAACTTGTGGCCATTTAAAATGACATCACAACCTTCTTTTGCTAATCTTAACGCACAGGCTGCACCAATCCCCTGACTGCTACCCGTAACCAACGCTACTTTACCTTTAAATCGATTCATATTATCTTTCTTATTAAAAGATAAATGCAATTAGGCCTATTATGTTTGAAAAAGTTTAGATTAATGATTTTGCCATCTATTCCAATCAAATAGCTGTATATTGATAAAAAAATATCGTAAATATCTCAGCTTAAAACCTGCTACTTCCAAACGGAATGGATTAAAATAAACCTTTAAGGAACTGTTATGTTAGTGATTTAAGGTTAAGTTTGAAAATACAATGCATTAATTGCAAAGTTTAAAAGATGCTACATCTTAAAACCAGATATTAATTCTTTAACTGATTATTTTTAAATTATAAATAAAATATACAATTATGAGTTTAACATTAGAACAGGCAGAACGCATTTCAAATGCGGCTAAAATGAAAGCTAAAGAAATTGGCGTTCCAATGAACATTGCAATTATTGATGAAGGTGCAAACCTTAAAGCCTTCCATCGCATGGATAATGCATGGTTAGGATCAATAGATATTGCCATCAAAAAGGCAAAAACTGCTCGTTTTTTTGATATGAATTCTGGCGAAATCGGTAAACTATCGCAACCGGGGCAACCACTGTACAACATTGAACATTCTAATGGCGGACTAATCTCTTTTCCCGGTGGTGTTTTGTTAAAGCAAGGCGATGGTATAGTTGGTGCAATAGGTGTTTCTGGCGGAAACGTAGAGCAAGATCATGAAGTTGCTGAAGCTGGAGCAGCGGCCCTTTAATTAACGAATACTCATATTGCAATAATGATGGTTTCCAATAACAAATGTGTTGTTGTTGGAAACCAATTGCGCTATTTTAGGTTAAGATTTTAAAGCAAAGCAGATGCAAAAACCATCTTACCTAAATTTTGACATTAAAAAATACGGTTGGAAACCTGATATTGATTATCGAAAAGAACCGGAACTTTATCGCGTAGGTAAAGGCGAGCAAGGCGTATTAATTTGCGAGCCCTATAAATCAGAAATCGGAGCTTACTGGCGTTTTAAAAATCCACAAATTGCCACGGATAGTGCCAACAAAATATTCAGCTTATTTGAAGATTATTTAAAGGCAAATGATTTTGTTGGAATGGATATGGCCAGAAAGTATTTACAAATGGGTTATACAAGGGCACGGCGATACGCTAACTACAAAAGTGGCCGAAAGTATGACGCGACCAAAAATTATGCACTTCTGGAGCGTGGAACCGGAACAGAAGAAAAAGCAAAATCAGCAGAAATCTTTTATGCGGTTTGGAAAAAAGCCGAAGCAAATCACCAATACACGATTCTAAAAAAAGAATGGAAGAAAAAATTTGGCTGAATAAATCTATATTGAAAAATATTTTAAGCAAATTTCACAAGAAGTGATATAAAAATACTTTCCTGTAATAACGCATTTTTACTTTTAACTTTCAACTTTTTACTTTTTACTTTCAACTTTTTACTTTCAACTTTCAACTTTCAACTTTCAACTTTTAACTTTAAGCTGTTTCCTAATCTGCTTTACTTTAGCAAAAAAAGCAATACTTTCCTTATCCACTAAAAAATACATCGTACTAATAAGTTCTTCCTTTATCCATTGGTGTTTACAAGTAAAATTTGCCAGAATATTTAAACAATGAGATTTAACAGCTACCGGGATTTTATCATCAATTAACCAGGCAAAAACAGTTTCAACAATACTGTCAGTTGAATAATCTGCTATCATTAACTTGATTTCAGCCGATGCTTTTTTCCCGGTCATAAAAGCTAAAATTTTAACATAATGCCTTAATGCCGAATGGTTACTTTGCTTAGGAAGATGCTCTAAAAAATAATCCGCGTAAGGTAGGAACTGCTTCTGATGATTTGAATAAACACGCTCTAAAATCCAGGCAGCCCTAAAACCGATTTGTTCGTCTTGATGCAAACTGGTGTCGATTAATTGCTTACATGAAAAAGTTTCATCAGATGCTAATGAAGCTAAATGCTCAACTTCGATTTTGCCAATAGGTTTCTGTAAAATGTCTATTAAAAATTGCATGAGCTATAAAATTAAAAAAAACCAACTGATTTACCATCAGCTGAAGCAGACCGCAATAAATGAAAAACTGTTTAAACACGTGTTATAAATCGACGTTGCCATTCATTACCGTTGGTTTCAACCAACGGATAAAAAACAAATACCAATAGGCTTTAGCCACAGTAATACTTTGAGGTTGAAATTTGCTATAAGCATTATCTCTTGTTAAATAAACCTGATTGAACGAAAATACTTTTGATTAAACCTATAAGGTTTTGAAAACCTTATAGGTTTGAAAAAGATTATAGTGAAAGCGGGACTGTTTGAGCCATAAAACACTGAAAGCTCGTTTCCAAATTTTAAATCCATCAGCTGAAGCAGACAGCATTGAAATGAAAAACTGTTTAACACAGCATAAATCGACGTTGCCAATCATTACCGTTGGTTTAAACCAAAGGATAAAAGGAAATGCAATTGGGCTTTTAGTCAAAATTATTAATCCTACTCCTTTTACCATCTATCTTTTTACCCTCAACCTTTTTGCCTATCTTTGCGGCTTATTTCTATTTAATATGATTTCAGTTTCTAATTTATCGTTACGATACGGCAAACGCACACTATTTGAAGATGTTAACATTAAATTTACCCAAGGCAATTGCTATGGCGTAATTGGTGCTAATGGCGCAGGTAAGTCTACTTTCTTGAAAATTCTATCGGGAGAAGTTAGCCAAACCTCTGGTAGCGTTGCTTTTACTCCGGGCGAAAGAATGGCGGTTTTAAAACAAAACCACTATGAATTTGATGAGTTTTCGGTATTAGAAACCGTTATGATTGGCCATAAAGAACTTTATGCCATTATGAAAGAGAAAGATGCCATTTACATGAAAGAAGATTTTACCGAAAAGGATGGCGAAAGAGCCGGAGAATTGGAAAATATTTTTGCTGAAATGGATGGTTGGAACATGGAAAGCAACGCTGCAACCATGTTAAGCAACTTAGGTATTACCGAAGATAACCATACCAAATTGTTAAAAGAGCTTGATAATACACAAAAAGTACGTGTATTATTGGCGCAGGCCTTATTTGGTAATCCTGATATTTTGTTACTGGATGAGCCTACCAACGATTTGGATATTGAAACAATTGCCTGGTTGGAGAATTTCCTGGCTGATTACCAAAATATCGTGTTGGTGGTTTCTCACGACAGGCACTTTTTAGACGCGGTTTGTACACACATTGTGGATATTGATTTTGCGAAAATGAGTACTTACACCGGTAATTACACCTTCTGGTATGAATCTAGTCAGTTAGCGTTAAAACAACGTAGCGACCAGAACAAGAAAATGGAAGATAAAGTGAAGGAATTGCAGGAATTTATCCGCAGGTTTAGTGCAAATGCATCAAAATCAAAGCAGGCAACTTCACGTAAAAAAGCTTTAGATAAAATCGACATCACGGAGATTAAAGCATCGAGCCGTAAATACCCGGCCATTATTTTCAACAATACAGGTAGAGAAGCTGGCGACCAGATATTGCAGGTAGAAAATCTCGGCAAATCTGGAAATGATGGTATTTTATTCGACAAGGTTACGTTCATGGTAAATAAGGGCGATAAAATTGCCATATTATCTCAAAATAGTTTAGCTACCGCAGCATTTTACGATGTATTAACAGGTAGAACTCCTGCCGATAAAGGCGAATTTAAATGGGGTGTTACCATTAGCATAGCTGATATTCCGAATGATAACTCTGAATATTTTGCAGGCAAAGATGAGAACCTGGTTGATTGGTTGCGTGAATACTCAGGAACAGATGCTGATGAGCAATTTGTGCGTAGCTTTTTAGGCAGAATGTTATTCTCGGGCGAAGAGGTTTTGAAAAATGTAAAGGTACTTTCTGGTGGAGAAAAAATGCGTTGCATGTTCTCGAGAATGATGCTACAACAAGCTAATCTTTTAATGTTTGATGAGCCAACCAATCACCTTGATTTGGAATCTATCGAGGCACTAAACAATGGGATGAAAGATTTTAAAGGAACAATTTTGTTTACTTCACGAGATCACCAGTTAACTGAAACGGTTGCCAATCGTATTATCGAGATTACACCAAAAGGTACAATTGATAAATTAATGACTTACGATGAATTCATCAACAGCGCTGAGGTTGCCAAACTTCGTGAAGAAATGTATGCTTAAGCTTAAGTAAAATATATTTTGAAAAGCGTTTTGATATTCCATCAAAACGCTTTTTCTTTATAGAACGAAATCTAAATAAATGAAAACGCTCGCTCTCATTCTTTTAATGTTCATCGGTTTTTCTGCATTTGCTCAAAAAAACGATTCTACACGTGTTCGAAAAAGCTTTAATAGCTATGGCTTATTGGAGAAAGCAGTAGAATCAAAATCTAAACCACATGTAAGAAATGGTTCTGCCGAGGTATTTTATAATGATAACCTTATCGCAACTGGTTTATATAAAGATAACGAGCGGTTTGGAAGATGGCGATTCTTTAAATATAAAACCGACACAATTGCACAGATTTATAATTACAGCTCAAAAAAGATTGAATTTAACCTTCCTGATAACACCCAAAATTTCTTCGTTGATTCATTAAAGCAGGGCGATAAATTGATTTTGCCGGTTAAAATTGGAAGCATGATTGATATTTATAAGTATTTGGCAATGAAATCAAAAATACCACAAGAACTGGCCAAAGACAATGTAAAATATAACCTTCTTTATATTATCTATATTAACAAGCAAGGAAAAATAACTAAACTGGAAACAGAGTATTTATTAAACACATCAAACAAAACCTTTGAAATTACTGATAAATCAAACGCTTATCTCGACTTTGATTTTGTACCGGCAATTTTGAACGGCAAAGCTGTAGAGAGCCAAATGATGTTAAAAGGTACTGCAAGTTTATCGTCAACGATATCTCATTAGCAATAAAATAAATAATGAAAACGCTTGCTCTCTTTCTTTTAACACTTGTTGGATTTTCTGCCTTTGCTCAAAAAAGCGATTCTACACGTATGAGTTACAGAATTATTCGTGCAGGCATGATTGAGCACTCTACTGAATTAAAATCTAAACCACACATTAAAAATGGTGAATCAGAAATTAAGTTAGGCAGGAATGTTGTTGCAAGAGGGCTGTATAAAAATGGTGAGCGTTTTGGCAGATGGACTTTCTACAAGGCGCCAGATTCAATTGAACAGGTATATAATTACTCAACAAAAAAACTTGAGCGAAATTCAGCATTTGCTAATATAAGCTGTGAGATAGATTCTGCCAAAGTTGGTGACCGAATCATTAAAGCAACAAAAATAGGTGGGTTTTACAGCGGATTGCGCCTTTTGATTAAACTCTTCTCCCCTTCCAAAGAATTTAAGTCGTATGCAGGAATACATCCGGTTTATTTAATTTTTCACATCAATGAAAATGGTAAACTTATTAAGTACGAAACTGAAACCGGTATAGCGAATTTAAAGCGTTCAGAAATAATTCCGCTAACGAAACTAAAACCCGAAGACTTTGATTTTACACCAGCTTACTTAAATGGAAAGGCAGTTTCGTGTAAATTAATTTTTGAATCTAAACTAACTGTAGAATAAAACTTAACGAAAACAATTTTTTTTGTAGCGTTTTTTTAATACGCTTCGTTTAATCAGAAAAAGCGTTAATGGCCATTAACCAATTTTATTAAAAATTGATTTAGAACATTAAAATGAAAACTACTCTGAAAAACTTTAGCACAACTACAAAAATTATACTCTCTCTTCTTGCCGTTACTTTATTTTTTTCAGCCTGTAAAAAAAACTGGGAAAATACTGATTCTGTAACAGTTGCAGGTATTGGCTTCGTTCATGCTTCACCTGGAACTGGCCCGTTAGATTTTATCGTTGGCGGCCAAAGAGCCAACAATGTCGATTTTACCTTTGGGAAAGATTTAGGTTATTATGGAGCTTACCCTGGTAGCCGTTTGTTTGGAATTGCAAAGAAAGACACTTTGAAATATCTTTCTACACTTGATGTTACCTTAAAACCAGGTATTTTTTATTCAGCATTTGTGGTAGATGTATTACCCGCACCTAAAATTCTGGTTTTTGAAGATGATTTAAAAGCCCCTGAAACTGATAAAGCAAAAATTCGTTTTATAAATTTAAGTCCGGATGCGCCAGCTTTAGATTTAGCTGTGCAAGGTAAAGATGCCGCTCTTTTTACCGCTAAAGCTTATAAAGAATCAACAGCTTTTATCTCTATCGACCCATCAGATAATTACACTTTCCAGATTAAAGAAGGCGGTAATGTTACAGCAACATTACCGGCAACAAAAATCGAAAAAGGTAAAATTTACACTTTGTGGGCAAAAGGTTTAAAAAGCAAAACAGATAGCACCAAATTTAATCTTGCAATATTAAGTCATAAATAACACCTACATATGAAAGGAAAATTAACATCATCCATTATTTTGGATGGTGTTATTTTCTTTAATTTAGTGATGATATTAAAATTAATCTCCAATAAGTTCTTAAAGGGTTGATAAAAAAAATACTCGATGTAGAGAAAATTATAAAAGGCTGCAAAAAGAACGACAATGCCGCTAAAGAAATGATGTATAAATCATTTTATGGGTATTTAATGGGCATTATTTTACGATATGTAAAGAACAGTTACGATGGTGAAGAGCTTGTAAATGACTGCTTTATAAAGATTTTCAAAAATATTAACAGCTATCAGCCACCTGCAAACAAAGCAGAGCTTCAAAAAACATTTAAAGGTTGGCTTGCCCGCATAGCATCAAGAACGGCGATAGATAAACTCAGAACGTTAAAAAACCAAAGTTACCTTGATGATATTACTGAAGAAGAACATCCGTCAAATCATGCTTCGGTTACGTCTGATTTGAACGTGCAGGATATATTAAAATTATTGAATGAATTACCCGATACACACCGACTTGTTTTCAACTTATATGAAATTGAAGGCTTTGCACATGATGAAATTTCGAAAATGATGAGCATCCCCGAAAGTTCGAGCAGGGTTTATTTAACACGAGCCAAGAATAAGCTGCGTGTATTATACACAAACACTTTGGTTAATTCGTACGAGAGAAATGGATAAGGAATTAATTGATCATATAAAAGATAGCCTTTCGGCGCACGAAGAAGCCTACACGCCCGGCGCTTGGGAGCGCTTTAGCGTGCAGGAAGAAAAAAAACGCAGGCGTTTCGTACTCTGGCCACTTTGGTCGGCGGCTGCTGTGCTAATGGTTTTTGGAGGGTTATTTTTCTTAAATAATAACACTGAAAAGAATGATCAGATAGCGATTAAAAAGCCTTTGCTTAAAAAGGAATTGGGTATTGATACAATTACAACAACATTAACAAATCCTGAAACACAAAATAATTTATCAGCTAATGTTCAAAAACCTAATAAGAGTTTAGATGTAGCGGAAAAACTTAAAAATAATACACTAAGCCTTCCTACTGCAGTGAATCCCAAAGCCGATGTTTATGGTCAAAGTAATCTGTTAGCTAATCCGGAAAGTAACATTAACACAGATTTAGCTACAATTATCAAGCAAAATGAAAATCCGCTATTAAAGCCAAATACAAGTTTCAGCATTGCAAATAATGACAATAAAAAGGCGGCGCTGATTATTGAGCAAAAGAAGCCTGCTCAAAGCAGATTAACTTTCGAAGATATTCTGGCTCGTGATAGTTACGCAAATAATCAGCTTAAAAACAACAAAACCAAAAGTGCTGCTAATAGCAAATGGGAACCTGGCATTTACGTTGCACCGGCAATGGGAAATGACAATAAAGTAAATATGAATTACGGTTTTTCACTATCCTACAATGTAGCCGATAAATTATCTATAAGCTCAGGCATTGCGTACACCGCATTAAGTAGTACAAGCAACCCATCCAACAGTGGCAATAACAATATGAGTTTTGATGCAGTTTCAAGTCCGATGTTGAGTGCTAAAGGTTCATCTACATTGAACACTTCAAAAAGTTTAGAATCTGTTAATGCAAATGTGAATGGTATAAATATTCCGCTTGAATTAAAGTACAGCATCAGTAAAAAGTTTTACACTGGCGTTGGTGTATCTGCACTTGCAATTTTAAATAACAGACAGGATAAAAATTATTTGGTAAGTAGCGCACAAAACACAACAGTTGCCAATAGTATTGGCGGTTATGCTGAGCAAAAAATGCTTTTGGTTACCGAACGAATTTCAGAACCGCAGGCAGAAGCGACCACCGCTGCCGGCAAATACATCGGTTTTTATAATTTCTCAATAGGTTACAAACAAAAAATATCGGGTAAAAAGAATTTTGCAGTAGAACCATTTTTAAGGCTACCGATGAAAACATTTTCGAACGATAATTTAAACCTAACCAATGGTGGTGTAAGGTTGAAGTTAGATTTTTAGAGTTTTGCTGCAATATCCTTTATGCTGGCTCTTTTTTTATAATCCTTGTCAAATTGAACAAACTTTATTTTGCCACTTTTATCAATAATGTAAGTTGCGGGTACAGGTAATACGGCATTAAGTGCACCATTGTTCTTCGCGACATCAATTCCGTAGGTTTTATATTTCGAAACCAGGCTTTCTTCCATCACAAAATCTACTTTGTAGGCTTTCATAATTTTATAATCTCTATCTGAAAGAAGCGAAAAAGAAGCGTTTGTTTTGCCTTTGGTTTTTGCTATAGATTCATTTGTTTCTGGCGTTACACCGAGCACATAAGCACCTTTTTCGCTCAACTTACTTAGCGAATCTTGTAAATCCTTTATATGTTTATTACAATATGGACACCATTGGCCGCGGTAGAAAAATAAAACCACGCTCTTGTTTTGCTTAAGCAGCTGTTTGAGGTTAATTTCTTTGCCCTCACTATTTTTTGCAATAAATTCAGGCGCTTTGTCGCCAACTTTTAAACCTGTTTGCGCATACAAAGTACTTGTTAACAGTACTAACACCGAAAATATTAAACTTTTCATATTCTTATAATTAGGTATAAATATAGCTTAATATTATCTGCTTATTTGACATTAAAATTTGGCGCAAATAATTATTAGAAAAGCAATAACAGTAGTTCTTTTGCGGCATCAGTCCCGCCTTTTGCTGCCTGCCTACCGCATGCGAGGAGAAACGACGTGGCAATCTTTACCATTAAAAACCAAAAAGTATTTTCGCGTCAGTCGGGTTTAAAATAGTTAGGTTAACCTAAGTAAATTAAACCCGACAGCAGCGAACACGGAGTGTAACGAAGTAAAGCGAATGGCGGGACTATCGGAACCGATAATCTACAGAACCTTGCTTTTCAAGGTAAATACTTTATACTGGAGTCTATCAAAGCAAAGGAAGATTAGAAACCGAATGAATACGCTGCCCTGATTCCAAATGAGCCAGATGATGCTGACCGAACAAAAGTTTCGTAACGAATACCTACATCTAGATTTGATTTTTTTGAAATAGAAAAGGAAGTACCTAATGTAGGCGCATAGATAAATCCGGTTTTGGTAGATGAATCTACAGAAAATGCAGCGCCAACTTCTCCGGCACCATAGAAATTACCTCCGAAATAATATTTAGCGCCAATTTTTACGGGTATCGAGCCCCAATTAGTTGGATAGCCATAAGTTTTCATGAACGCTTTAGTGCCATCGGTGTAAGTTGTACGCAGATATCCGGCAGAAGCTGTTAAATTTAATGATTTGGCAACAGGTTGCTCGAATTGGATGGAACCGCCTACAGAATATTGATTAGAATTCTTTCTGTCTGGCGTTGCAAATTCGGCACCTACACTAATTTTACGAACAGCACCTTCTGTTTGCGCTGAGGCATAGAATCCAAAACTTAAAATAACGGCTAATACTAAAAATGCTTTTTTCATGTGTCTGAGTTGTTAATGATTAAATAGTTAATAAACGAATGTGCACAAGAAAAACAGAACAGCGAAACCATTAGTTCTTAATTAACCTATTTTAACATAAATGCCCATAAAACGCAAAAGAGCCCCATAATTGGGACTCTTTTGTTTAACATATTTTAACCACTTGGCATTTGCCAAGCTATATTCTAGTGTCCTGAATGACCGTCAGCACCGTGAGCGTGACCATGAGCCAACTCATCTTGTGTTGCTTCGCGAACGCTTAAAATAGTACCCGCAAACATTAAGTTTTTACCAGCCATAGGGTGGTTTAAATCTACCGCAACGGTTTCATCATGCACAGCAGTAACACCAGCTCTGAATTGGTTACCATTGTTATCTTGTAATGGAATTACATCACCAACGCTTGGCACTTCGCCACCTGCCTCGGTAAACATTGCTTTAGGCAAATCTGCAAAAGCACCTGGATCTAGTTCTCCGTAACCGTCAGCAGCAGATAATTCGAAGCTATATTCGCTACCGGTAGTTAAACCAGTTAAATGCTCTTCGAACTTTGGCAACATCATGCCAACGCCATATAAAAATACTAAAGGATTTTGTTCATCAGCTTTTTCTACAAAAACCTGCTGTCCTTCTTCGTTAGTAGTATGCAATTCGTAAGTTAATGATACTACTGAGTTTGGTGCTATATTCATTTAAATTGTTTTATTGTATGTTTAAAAGGCTTATTTAACAGCTTTAACTGCAAATCAGCACGTATTATTTGCAAATAATTATTAAAACTTATTATGGCCTTTTTAAATAATGCGTGGCAAAGATAAGTTAATTATTATGCTAACAAAAATGTTGGCTTATTTGTTCAGAGAACATAACAATAAAATGAAAATGTAGTAAAAAGCTACCATTCTACAACCGATAACCCAGCCCGGCAGACAACACCTGATTTCTATCAGTGATGTAATCAGAGCCTATGCTTCTGATATTCATTAAGCCCAAACCGTAGCCAACATTTAAGGTTAAGTGCTTTGAAAATTCTATTCCGGTTACAAAATTTAATCCATAATCTGCTCGTTTGTTATCCTCACCAAACCTGGTTTTTACCTTAAACTCCTGCCCTGGTGTATTGGTTAAATTGGTTTGCCCATCAAAAGCAACTGCAAAATACGGACCGGCACCCAATAATATTTTATGGGCTCCAAAAGGAAATTTGTGTACAAGGTTTACCGGAACTTCGACGTAAAAAGTTTTAACTTTAGTTTTATTACCGAAAAATTCATTCTGACCACCTTTACCGATTACCATAGCGCCTGTTTGTAAATAAAGTGCTTTGGAAAGTGATATATCTACCGTGCCGCCAATATAGAAAGCGCTAGACATGTTGTAATCTACTGCATTAGGTGCATCTTGTAAATCCATAGATTGACTACTGGAAATACTCGGAAACGTAATACCGGCTTTAAGTGTTGGTACAACCTGGCTTTTTGCGGCACAGAAACTCAGCATGGCAGTAGCCATTGCAATAAATTGTTTTTTCATGAGGCGTTAATTAAATAGATAAGCAATTTAAGGTATCTGAGTTAAAATAAGATGAAGCTGATGTAAATAATCACGGTAAAATTTAAGCCAAATGCTCTAAGGCTTCATTAACGGTTTTAACCGGTAATTGGCAAACCTTATTCCGGCAAACATAGATCCTAGTTTCGTTACGCTCTTTACCTTTCAGTAAGGGTAAGTTGCTTTCCACTCCGCCCAAAATAATTTTATTTGGGATATAATGATTACTCAATTCTAATTTAATTATATCGGTTTCTAAGCCTGTTATTGCAATCTCGTTTGTTCCATAAACTTCATTTAAAAGTTGAATGGCCCAATTAGAATAGGCCGAACCGTAGGTTTTGATTTTGGCATGCACGCCCGATAGCATATCTGCAGCCTTAACGCTGTAGGTTTCACTATCGAATATTAAACCTAATTTTTTCAAATTCTGGCTCATGGTAGAATTTGAAGCCGGTATAACATTATCCATAACCTCATGTTTACGGGCTATTAAACCTTCTGCCTGTGCAGAAGTATAGAAAAACATTGGCGAGTCTGCATCAGTAAAATTATCCAAAACGTAATTGGTTAAAAGCTTAGCATCATTTAGCCATTTTTCATCAAAATCATATTCGTAGAGCGCAATCAATGCCTCAATAAAAAATGCATAATCATCTAAAAAAGCAGTTATAGATGCCTTACCATTTTTATAGTTTCTGAATAAACCGCCGTCTTCAGTTTTTAAATGTGTTAATATATAATTCGCAGAGGCTGATGCTTTTTCATAATAATGTGAGTAATTAAATATCTGAGCCGCATCAGCCAGCGCTTTAATCATCATACCGTTCCAGGCCGTCAGGCATTTATCATCTAAACCCGGTTTAACTCTTTTATTTCTGACGTTTAATAATATCTTCCTGGCAAGGCTAACTTTTTGGTTCAAAATTTCGGTATTGATACCGTATTTCGAAATCAAATCATCATCGTTTAATGTTTTCCTTAAAATATTGGTTTGCTCCTCTTCCCAATTACCTTCTGTTGTGATGTTGTAGTAATCGCCTATCAATGGAGCATCTTCGCCTAATAAATTATCAAATTCCGATTTCTCCCAAACGTAAAATTCACCTTCAATACCTTCACTGTCGGCATCTAAAGCAGAATAATATAAACCTTCGGGCGAAGTCATTTCGTTAAAAACCCAATCGATACTTTCTACGGCAATTTGTTTAAAAGAATTAAATTTTGTGCATTGGTAAGCCTCTGCATATAAACTGATTAGCTGTGCATTATCGTAAAGCATTTTCTCGAAATGGGGTACATGCCATTTATCATCAACAGAATATCGTGCAAAACCCCCACCTATCTGGTCGTAAATACCGCCTCTACTCATCTCTTCCAACGTGTGGCAAACCGATGTAAAAACAGATTCATCATCTTTAAGAAAACCGTATCTTAACAGAAAAACCCAGTTATTTGGCAATGGGAATTTTGGCGCACGGTTATATCCGCCGAAGGCGATATCAAAATGGCGTTTCCAGGGTTCGATGATTGCTGTTAAATGCTCATCAGTATAAATTTCTTCTATATTTGAAGGAATTATTTTTTCGCTATCGCGGATGCCTGATGTTAATCGCTCTGCGTATTGAACAGCTTTATCAGGTTCATTTGCCCATAAGCCGGCAACATTTTCAAGAATGTTTATCCAATCGTTTTTTCTAAAATACGTTCCGCCGTAAATTGGTCGCTGGTCGGGAAGGCAAATACAATTTAAAGGCCAGCCGCCGCTTCCTGTCATTAACTGTATGGCATACATATAAATCTGGTCGATGTCTGGTCGCTCTTCTCTATCTACTTTTATACAAACAAAATGCTGATTCATTACCTCTGCAACCTCATGGTTTTCAAAACTTTCGCGTTCCATAACGTGGCACCAGTGGCAGGCCGAATAACCAATACTTACTAAAATCAGTTTATTTTCTGCCTTTGCTTTTTCTAACGCTTCGGTACCCCATTCGTACCAATTTACAGGGTTATGTGCATGTTGCAAAAGGTATGGCGATGAAGCGTGAATGAGGTTATTGGGCATATTTTCCATAGTTGTAAAGGTAAAAGGTTTAAAGCGTAAGGCAAAAGTTAATCGATATTTCCTATTTCAGCCAAAACCCTATACCTTTAAGCCTCTACCTTAAACCTTTTTACCATGAAAATCACACATACCGAAATATACCGCTTTAGTATCCCGATGGAACCCTTCGTAATTGCAACAGGAACTATGCACTTTGCCCAGAATGTTTTAATCCGCATTTACACGGATAGCGGCATACATGGCATTGGAGAGTGCTCGGCCTTTCCGATGATTGTTGGCGAAACGCAGGAAACCTGCATTGCAATGGCGAAGGATTTTGCTTTGATTTTGAAGGATAAAAATCCATTGGAAATTCCGGAGCGTATGAATGATTTGTTAGCCTATGCCGACCATAATAGCACGATAAAAAGCGCATTTGATATGGCGCTGTTTGATATTTCTGCTAAACATGCTGGATTACCGCTCTACAAATTTTTAGGTGGAACAAAACGCATTATTGAAACTGATATGACCATTGGCATTGATACCCCTGAAGGTATGGCCAATACAGCTTTAAAACACAAAAGTAAAGGTTGTACAATTCTAAAGATTAAATTAGGCAAGAAAGTTAGTGATGATATTGAACGCGTTAAACAAATTCGCGAAGCAGTGGGCGATGAAATAACATTACGCTTAGATGCTAATCAGGGTTGGACATTCGACGAAGCTTTATTTGCCCTGGGAGAATTGGCACAATACAATATTGAATTTTGTGAGCAACCCATGAGAACCTGGTACGATGATAAGCTGCCTGAACTGAATGTAAACTCACCTATAAAATTGATGGCTGATGAAAGTTGCTACAATTATCACGATGCGAGGAAATTAATCAACAGCCAATCAACCAGTTATTTAAATATTAAGTTCTCAAAATCTGGAGGCATATTAGGCGCACAAAAAATACACGAAGAAGCCTTACAAACCGGAGTTAAATGTATGATTGGCAGTATGCTCGAAAGCCGGATTGCTTTGAGTGCAAATTTGCACTTCGCATTAGCCAGTCCGAATGTTGTATTTTTTGATTTAGATACTGCTTTACTCGGCCATTTGGTCGACCCTGTTGTAGATGGTTTAACATACAACGGATACTTTCTAGACGTGCCGGAAACGCCGGGAATTGGTGCAGAAGCCGATGAATTTTTCTTAGAGAAATGTGAAAGTTGGACAGTTTAACCCCTAGCCCACTAAAGGGGGAATGACAAGCGAGGTGGAAAGACAAAGTGAAAAAATAAGATTTTTGTCGTTATAACAATCGCTATAACCGCTTTGCTATAAGGCATAGGAAGTGTTGGTAGAATAGGCAGTTGAAAATTTTGCAGAAACTTTAATACCACGAATAACCAAAACTTTAATTTTCGACTAGGATATTCAACAACATTTCCACCTGTCCCGAGCATTCGGGAAGCCTTGGGTTTATACCTTCTTGTTGTAGTTTTTATTTGTAGGTATGCTTTCGCTGCGCTCAGGTTGGTTACCTTTTTATCAAGAAAAAGGTAAAAGCCCTTCGGCGGCCAGCCAGCGAAGCAGAAAATAAATTGATATCTAATAAATCCTCCCCCTGCCCTCCCGAATAGTCGGGATAGACTCTCCAAAGGGGGATAGCGAGCGCCGAAATAACTTTAATAAAAATAATACTTTCGCTATAGCCTACCTGATATCCGGCATAGGAAGTGTTGGTAGAATAGGCAGTTGAAAATTTTGCAGAAACTTTAATACTACGAATAACCAAAACAGCGGTCAGTCCAATTTTTCATTGACCTAATCCGCTGTTGCACTTTAATTTTCGACTAGTATATTCAACAACATTTCCACGCCTTGATTTTTTGTTTCTTTTTTATCAAGAAAAAAGAAAGAGCCCCTCGGCGGCCAGCCGAGGCAAGCCTGTGAAGCAGGTAAATACTTCAGCTATAGCCACTATGCTATCCGGCCTAGGAGATGATGGAAGGAGAAATGAATAAAGTTTCCCGCAGCAACTTTCAAAAAAACACAATTCAAGGCATCGCACACTCTGCGATTTTTCATCGCAGCTTGTGATGCCGAAAAAAACTTTATTCCTTTTATCAGACATCAGATCCAAGCCTTGGGTTTTTGTTTCTTTTGGGCTAAGCCAAAAGAAAAAGCCCTTCGGCGGCCCACCGAGACAAGCTTCTACAAAGGTGAATAACAATTAACTAATTTATCAAATCACTTAACCACCATCTCCGCTAACGCCGTACTATCTCCATTAAAAGCATTAAAATCAACAACATGACCAATACCGTTGATTTTAGCCTTATCAGAATGTTGCCAGAATTTCCAGCGGCTCTTATCTAAACGAAGTTTAGGCTGATAATAATGTGCAATCCAAAGCGGATATTCATCGAACTTTTCGATAAGATAATCTTCATAAAACTTTAGTCCGGTATAAATAACTGGCCTGACTTTCGTTTTCATTTCTACATAATTGAGGAAATCAGACAACTCAGCCCTCATTTTTAATGGAGAAACCCCATCTAATGTCTCAATATCAACTACCGGAGGTAAATCGCCTTTTTCTATTTTAACCACCTGAAGAAAGAATTTTGCCTGGGTTTTACCATCACGTTTCGGACGAAAAAAATGATAAGCTCCACAAAGCACACCTGCTTTTGGTGCCTCACGCCAGTTTCTTTGGAAATATGGGTCGACAAGCAAAATGCCTTCTGTAGCTTTAATAAAAGCGAAGCTTACATTCACTTCGTCTTCTTTCATTGCCTTAACCTTTGCCCAATCTATTTTGCCTTGATAATAAGAAACATCAATACCGTGAATGGTATATTTCTTCGGTATTTTAATATTGAAACTTTTATAAGTGCGGTAATTTGGGTCTTCGCCAATATCGGTTATCCACCGCCAGCTTGAAACAAAAGCACTAACCACATAACCATAATAAAAAGGCGACAATAGAATTAACAACAAGCCCGCAATAGCCACTTTCCAGGCTGTTGGAAATGGTTTTGACTTCTTCTTCCGACTTGCAGGTTTTCGTGTAGTTGGTTTTCTGGTTATAGGTATTTTTTTCTCTGGCGGCATATGGTGCCGTAAAGTTGAGGAAAAATGAGAAATTAAAAAAATCAACCAATAGACATCTTTATTTTAAAATCTAGCTAATATTTAGCCACGGAAACACGAAAACCACGGAATTTCAAATTTGTTGTTAGCACAACAATAATTCAGAATGACGGAGAGTGGCGATGTAATGTGAGCGATAAAATTTACCATATAAGGCGTTTAGTAACATTTAATAAAAGATTTGTGCTTCGACAGGCTCAGCATGACATCCCATTAAAACCGTTCATAATTACTTGTAATTTATATTTCGAAAATATCTCCGCTAGGATTGAGATGACACACGATGCATTTACAGAGAAATTTTTCAAATGTCCTTAAATACCTTATATGATAAAACCTTCTTTAATAAAACAAAGAAATTGCTACAGCACTTTTTAAAATCTCTCATCATTTATCACATCCCATTTCACTACTTTTGCAATCGAAACCAGACCAATGCTCAAACTCATATTAAATACCTATAAAACCTCATTTAGCGGCTTAAGTAAAGAAACCTGGCTGTTAAGCATTGTGATGATGTTTAACAGGTGCGGAAGCATGGCCGTTCCTTTTATGGGTTTATATGTTACGCAGAGCTTGCATCGTTCAGAAATTGATGCAGGTTTAATTATTACATTATTCGGCGTTGGTTCTATTTTAGGCTCTGCAACTGGTGGCAAACTGACTGATATTATAGGTTTCAGACCCGTACAGATACTTTCCTCCATTATTGGTGGCTTACTGTTCATCTTATTTTCTACAATAACCCACTTTTCTACACTTTGCGTTTTAGCGGTTGTAATCAGCTTCTTTTCAGAGGCTTTTCGTCCGGCGAATTTTACAGCAGTTGCACATTATGCTAAAGAAGGTACCATAACGCGTTCATATTCTTTAAATCGCCTTGCGGTAAACATAGGCTGGTCTGCAGGGATAAGCATGGCCGGGATAATTGCCTCCATAAATTATAAATTACTATTTATTGTAGAAGGAGGCGTGAGCATTTTGGTTGGTTTAGCTATCTTATTTCTGCTTCCTCAGGTTAAGGATTTCATAAAAAAAGCAAAGGAGAACCGCAGCAGTATGGTTATTTTAAAACCCTGGCAAGATAAATTTTATGTTCAGTTTATATTGTTAACCACACTTTTTATAACCTGTGCCTTTTTAATGTTTAGGGTTGTTCCGGTATTTTTTAAAGAGCAATGGCACATTGACGAATTTGCTATCGGAATTATAATCGGTTTAAATGGCGCTATAATTGCCCTTTTTGAAATGATAATGATTAATAAAATTGAGCATAAACGTTCGCCGATTTTCTTTATCATCATAGGCTCCGTATTTTTTGCGGTTTCTTATTTGATTCTCAGCGCACCCATAAGTTTCCACGTATTTTCGGCTGTGCTAACCATTGTAACCTTTACCATTGGCGAAATGTTTGTATTGCCCTTTATCAATACCGTTGTAATTAGCAGAAGTAACGAGCATAACAGAGGTTTATATGCTGCCGGATATACGCTGAGCTGGAGTTGTGCCCAGGTTGTAGGCCCTATGGCAGGCTTTTTTATTGCAAAGCAACTAAGTTATAACTGGCTTTGGTTTGGTTTGGCGTGTATTCTTTTAATTTGTGCCTATGGCTTTAGCTTGCTGGATAAAAAACAGGAAAAAGCCGTTTTGAGTGCAGATTAGTTTTCCGTTTCCGACCGAATAGCCAAAAACGGAAAAAAGAATTATTTTACCTTTTGAGCTTTTACGCCCTCATTAGTAATTTTAACCGGAAGGATATTTCCAGCTTCATCAAACTTCATTTCATCAATACAGGTAACACGATGGTTTCCATCTGTTTCTGTTAACGGACGGCGGTGATAAACAATATGGTAAGAATTCTTTTTCTCATTAATAATTACCGAATGATGTCCTGCTCCTCTTGCAATCGCAGCATCTTGTTCTAAAATTTTGCCAACTCTTTTAAATGGGCCAAAAGGCGAATCGCTTACCGCATAAGCCACACTGTAATCAGGACCAGTCCAGCCGCCTTCGCTCCACATAAAATAATATTTTCCGTTTCTAATAAACATATAAGGACCTTCAACATACTTATCTGGCGTTATTTCTTTAAAAATTTTCCCATCATCAAAGGGCAAAAAGCCTGTAAAATCCTTATTTAATTTAGCAATGTTGCAATGCTTCCATCCGCCATAAATCAAGTAATACTGACCATCTTTATCTTTAAATACAAATTGATCAATAGGTTGCGCACCGTTGTAAAATTTATCAACCAAGGGCTTGCCCAAATGGTCTTTGTATGGCCCTTCGGGTTTATCTGCAACCGCAACACCAATTCCGCCAACTTCGTTATCGCTTTGAATATCGTTAGCTCCAAAAAACAAATAATATTTTTTCCCTTTTTCTACTATTGCCGGCGCCCACATGGCTTTATTTGCCCATTTTATTGCAGCGGTATCCAAAACTTTAGGGTACTTTTTCCAGCTTACTAAATCTGCAGAAGAAAATGCATCTATAAAAACCTGCTCTTTATATTTTGCAGAATATGTAGGATATACCCAATATTTATTGTTAAAAATCGCTGCCTCAGGGTCTGCATACCAACCTTCAAAAATCGGGTTTCCCGATTGCTTAATCGATTTAGTAATTTGAGCATAAGAAAAGCTCGCTGCTAAAAGTAAAAGAGATGAGAATATGTATTTCATGCCCACAATTTAAAAAAAATTACCTTCTAAAAAAACTGTGACTGTGATGAATTTCTTTAATGATTTGAAAAGCAGTTTCAGAAGTGCTTCGGTTGGGTTTGGTCCCGCCCCCATTTCAAATCTTTGCCGATAGAAAAAATCGGCAAAGGATTTTACATTCAGGTCGGGTTTAGGTGGCTTGGTTTGTTATGCTATTAAAGTTTTCAACCACCCACAATGTCATTAAATCAATAAATTCGTTGTCAGTCTGAGCTTGTCGAAGACCTTTCTTGCGGTCTAAAAAAAACTTAGCAGTGGAGTTTTACCTCAAAGTTTAGAAATTCTCCACCTGCCCCTCCAAAGGGGGATAGCTTGATGAATAGGCATAATCTATATTTCCGCTTTCAGGGAGCTATTGTTTCGAAGTCTAAAAAAAATCCCCGTCTATTAAAAAATAAACAGGGATTTATTGTTTCCCGAGCTCGCTCAGAACGACAAATGAATTACTTACTCAATTCAGCAAAATATTTATGGAACAATGGTAAAGTTTCAATGCCCTTATAATAATTGTAAATATCGTATTTTTCATTCGGCGAGTGTAATGCATCACTATCCAAGCCAAAGCCAAATAACACCGATTTAATACCCAAAACATCTTCAAACAAGGCTACAATAGGAATAGAACCGCCACCGCGAGTTGGAATAGCCGTTTTACCGAAACTATCTTCAATTGCTTTTTCAGCAGCACGATAAGCTACACTATCTGTTGGCGTAACTACCGGTTTGCCGCCATGGTGAGGCGTAACTTTAACGGTTACATTTTTTGGCGCAATGCTTTCGAAGTGTTTAGCAAAGATATCAGAAATCTCTTCAGAACTTTGATTAGGAACCAAACGCATAGAAATTTTCGCATTTGCTTTGCTTGGCAATACGGTTTTAGCGCCTTCGCCAATATAGCCACTCCAAATTCCGTTTACTTCTAAAGTTGGGCGTGTACCTGTACGCTCTAAAGTTGAGTAACCTTTCTCTCCCCAAACTTCTTCAATATTTAGGTCTTTCTTATATTCTTCTTCATCATAAGGTGCAGAATTTAAAGCCTTTTTCTCCTCATCAGTCAGTTCAATTACTTTATCATAAAAAGCAGGAATGGTAATGTAGTTATTTTCATCGTGTAACGAAGCAATCATTTTACATAGAATAGTAGCCGGATTTGCTACCGCACCACCATAAACCCCAGAGTGTAGATCGCGGTTAGGGCCAACAACTTCTACCTCCATGTAAGCTAAACCACGTAAACCAGTTTCAATTGATGGATGTTCCATGCTAATCATAGAAGTATCAGAAATTAGAACAACATCAGCTTTTAAACGTTCGGCATTTGCTTTAACAAAAATACCAAGGTTTGCAGAACCAACCTCTTCCTCGCCCTCAATCATAAACTTAACGTTACAAGCCAAAGTGTTGGTTTGCATCATAAGTTCGAAAGCTTTAACATGCATGTAAAATTGTCCTTTATCATCACAAGCGCCGCGGGCATAAATTTTACCATCACGAACAGTTGGTTCAAAAGGTGGCGTATGCCATAATTCTAGTGGATCTGCAGGTTGAACATCATAGTGACCATACACCAATACTGTTGGTAAAGAGGCATCGATTAATTTTTCGCCATAAACTATCGGATAACCTGCAGTTTCACAAATCTCTACATTATCTGCACCGGCATCTCTTAATTTTTGAGCCACATAATCGGCTGTTTTCAAAACATCAGCTTTGTATTTTGGGTCGGCACTTACCGATGGAAAACGTAATAATTCAAACAATTCGTCGAGGAAACGTTGCTTGTTTGCCTCTACATAATTTTTAATTTCTTGCATAACAAAATGAATTTCGACAAATATAGGATTTATGCGACATAACTGACAGTAGAAGCATTTAAATCAAAAAATTGACAATTATCAATAAGTTTGTAGTTTTATAATTACAATATTTTATAATCTTTGATTGATTAATTTATATTTGCACTCAATTATTTCCGCCAAAGATTTTTGAAAATTGTAACAACTTTATTGAAACAAAATCACCGGTAAGGAAAACCATTTAAATATTTAATGCTCCAAAAAACGCTCAATGATTACCCCTATGGTTAAATTCTATCTATTTTTCGCTATCATTCTCATTTCAAAAACCGAATCATCACAAATAACCTATCAATCAGGTAGTTACGGTAAGCAAAAACAAAAAGAATACACCATAATTAGCGGCAATTTGCTCAGCAAATTTACTAAAAACGGTTTCAATTGGTTGCTTTTACAAAATAAGGGAAAGGTTTACACTGTGAATGTTGTAGACACAACTTCATACAAAAATTATGAACACAAAACATGGATTGTGCTTAATAATTGCTTCGCTATTGAAACGCAAAAGTCAAATATGAAATACTAATAGAATATTTCTTAGTTTTTTGGTAGATTGCGACCTAATAAAATTTCATTAAAATCTCTACACAGAAACCTTATCAATGAAACTAGGCGCAATTATAACTTATGCTTTGCTTCTATTTTCTTTTTTTTCGCCGGTTTTTGTTTCTGCCCAAATAAATAACGGCGTTAGCTGCCCTGAAGCCGCCCAATACTACGCTAAAGACAGTATTAACATCGTAACTTTTGGAGCGAGCACGGTAGAAGGCGTAAAGGGCTTGAGTTTTCAACCTTTGTTAGAGAGCAACTTTGCAAAATGTTACGCAGGCAAAGTGATAAACATCACCAACCAAGGTATTGGTGGCCAAACAACACGACAAGGTTTACTGCGAATTGATAATGCCATAGCAAATAGAACAGGTTTTATTGTTTTAAATATGGGTATTAATGATGCCTTAGCCATGGCAAGAGGAATTGGTAGTGTTGCCGAAACTACCGACCACATGCGCTTGCTTATATCAACCAGCCTAAAGCAAAAACTTATACCAATATTGTGTACGCTCCAATTTGTAGATGACCGTACAAATAGGGAACTAATTGCGGTAAACACCACCATTAGAAACATTAATGCAGCTTACAGAAAGCTTGCTATAGAATACAAAATATATTTAGCAGACGTAAATGCAGCCATGAGAAGGGATTTTTCACTTTATCAGGATCCATTTCACCCGAATGCCCGAGGCTACCGCTTGGTTAGTTACGTAATATTTGATGCCATAAATAAGGCTATCTTTGAAAGATTTTTAAAGTTTATAGTCACACAAAACTATCCAAATCCGGCATCAACTCAAACCTTTATAGATATTGTGATGCCAGAATCTGATAAGATAAATGTACAGATTTACGATATGATGGGCAGGTTAATTAAAACCGTAGTTAATGAATACCTTAATACCGGCAAACACACTTTAGAAATTAATACAACACCCTTTACTGCAGGTATTTATTTCTTTAAAATCTCATCAGATTCTGGACAATACAACGCTGTCAAAAAATTTATTGTAGTAAGATAAAATAAAATTTGTTGCTATAATCTTAAAATAATTTACGAATTATAGCGTCATTATACCTTTTATTTCGGCAGTCTGCTTGTAAACAAAAATTACTTCATCTGCATTTTGCACTTCTTTGTTTACTGTGATAGATAAGTATTTACCGGTTTTAGAAGGCTGCTCAATAAATTCATCATTCGGAAAAATTTTGCGTAAATCTTCTAATTTTTCTAAGCCTCCAGTTATGATAAATTTGAAACAATAAATACCAGGGAATTGCTGTACGCTTTCTAGCTTCTCTTTCAGGTTAGCATAAACATCAACATTCGTTCCATCGGGGATATCTGTAAATTCTATATTCTTTTTAAAGTTGTTATCTTCCATATAATGTACATATCAAATTCTATTCCCAAACAGCTTGCATGCAATTTTGGCATATCGCTATAAACCGTACATAGTTGTATAGGCTTGTGTTAATTAAACCTTTGGCGAAGCGGATACCGCCCTGAGATTAAGGCTTGAAGGGCCTGCCTGCGGCGGGCAGGTATGAGCATAGCAAAGGACTAACATTGTTTGATACACAG
The DNA here is from genome assembly GCF_920984695.1 of Pedobacter sp. Leaf132. Classification (NCBI taxonomy): domain Bacteria; kingdom Pseudomonadati; phylum Bacteroidota; class Sphingobacteriia; order Sphingobacteriales; family Sphingobacteriaceae; genus Pedobacter; species Pedobacter sp. Leaf132. The sequence goes on from NZ_CAKLBO010000012.1 coordinate 50,651, forward strand.
GTTCTGCTTTTCAAAAGATTTTGAAGGCTTTTTCTCAACATTTTATTTAATGCGCATATGATTTGTTATTTTTGGAGCTTGTAAAAACAGGAGCCAATTTGGATTATTTAGAAGGATTAAACCCACAGCAAAGAGCAGCAGTTGAGAATACGAAAGGACCAGTAATGATTGTTGCGGGTGCAGGTTCGGGAAAAACGAGAGTAATAACTTATCGCGTTGCGCACCTTATACAAAGCGGAACAGATGCATTTAATATTTTAGTTTTAACCTTTACCAACAAAGCCAGTAAAGATATGCGTGAGCGTATTAGCAAAGTGGTTGGTGCGGAGGCTAAAAACATCTGGATGGGAACATTTCACTCGGTATTTGCAAAAATTTTAAGAGTTGAAGCAGAAAAAATCGGTTATCCAAGTAATTTTACCATTTACGATACAGACGATAGCAAAAGTGTAATTCGCAGTATTTTGAAAGAAATGCAACTCGATGATAAGCTTTATGCAGCTAATTTTGTTTTTAACAGGATTTCTTCAGCAAAAAATAATTTAATTTCTCCTGCCGAATATAATTCAAACGAACAGATACAAGCAGAAGATAATCAGAATAAAAGACCATTAATCGGACAGATTTACGAAACCTATGCTAAACGTTGTTTTAGAGCTGGGGCAATGGATTTTGATGATTTGCTGTTCAAAACCAATATTTTATTAAAAGAACATCCTGATGTTTTAAATAAATACCAACAGAAATTTAAGTATTTAATGGTTGATGAGTATCAGGATACTAACTTTTCTCAATACACGATTGTTAAAAAACTTGCCGCAGCTTACCAAAATATTTGTGTGGTGGGCGATGATGCTCAAAGTATTTACGCTTTCCGTGGCGCAAACATTCAGAATATTTTAAATTTTGAACGCGATTACCCGGATTTAAAAGTATATAAGTTAGAACAGAACTATCGTTCTACTCAAAACATTGTTGATGCAGCCAGCAGCATAATTGCTAACAATAAAAATCAGCTTGAAAAAAATGTTTTCTCAGAAAATCCTCAGGGAGATAGAATTAAAGTTGCAAGGGCATTTACAGATAACGAAGAAGGTAAGTTGGTTGCCGAATCTATTGTGCAGGAACGTAGTTTGAAAGGTTATGATTACCACGATTTTGCGATTTTATATCGTACAAATGCTCAAAGTAGGGCGATGGAGGAATCTTTAAGAAAACTAAATGTTCCTTACAAAATTTACGGCGGCTTGTCTTTCTATCAACGTAAAGAGATAAAGGATTTAATTGCCTACTTCAGGTTAACTTTTAATCCGAACGATGAAGAAGCTGTTAAAAGGGTTATTAACTATCCAAAACGTGGTATTGGAGATACATCTATTGATAAGATTATAGTAGCCGCAGACCAACATGATAAAACCATGTGGGATGTAATTTCGAATGCACACATGTATGTAGATGGCCGTTTAGGCAACCAGCTTAACGATTTCTCGATGATGATACAAAGCTTTGCTGCCGAAGCAAAAAAACTTGATGCATACGAAACTGCTTTATTTATTGCGCAACACGCTGGTATTTTAAAGGAACTTTACAATGATGACAGTGTTGAAGGCAGAAGCAGATATGAAAACATTCAGGAATTATTAAATGGTATAAAAGAGTTTGCCGAGCGAGAAGATATTGAGGAAAAAGGCCTTGATATTTTCATGCAAGATGTTGCGCTTTTAACCAACGATGATAAAGACGGCGATAAAAATAAGGATACCGTTTCTTTAATGACCATACACTCTGCCAAAGGTTTGGAATTTAAAAATGTGTTTATCGTTGGTTTGGAAGAAAACCTTTTCCCTTCTCAAATGTCGGTTAATTCGCGTTCTGATTTAGAAGAAGAGCGCAGGTTATTTTATGTTGCAATAACCCGAGCTGAGGTAAAATTAACAATCACTTATGCAACATCCCGTTATCGTTGGGGCACACTTACAAATTGCGAACCGAGCCGTTTTATAAATGAAATCAATCCCAAATATTTGGAATTAGATGTTAAACCTGCAGCAAAAAGTGCTTTCTTAGATGGTAATTTCGATGATGAACGTAAAAGCTGGACATCGCAACCAAGAGATTTCTTCAGTAAGCCGAAGCCTGCAAGCGCAACAACATCTGCCCCACCAGTACGCCCAAAAACAACATCATTACTCGCGAAGGCACACGTGCCAACACCTGGCTTCACACCTTCGCAGCCAAACGAGTTTCAAAATGGCATGGAAGTAGAACACGAGAAGTTTGGTTTTGGTAAAATTATTAGTCTGGAAGGCACTTTGCCTGATGTAAAAGCAACAGTATTCTTTCAAGGATTAGGCAATAAGCAATTATTATTAAAATTCGCAAAGCTGATGATTAAGAAATAGTTGGTAGTAGCTACAGATTTACAATTCTATGTAAGCACGATGATTTTCTTCGTGCTTTTTTTGTCATACCCTATTAAGATTTTACAAAACCACATCCAACCTCACCCTAACAATGTTTCTGCTGTACCAATGCAACTGTGCAATCCCTCTCCTTGAAGAGAGGGAAGTAAAGGTGGTGGGTTAAGCACAGCTCCATAAAACCCTCTCTTCAAGGATAGGGCGGTTACAAAATTAGCTAAATCACAAAATTAGCTAAACCACGTACTTTCACAGGGTGAGGTAAATAGTATTATAACCTCACCCTAACCACGTTTCTGCCGTACCAATGCAACTCTGCAATCCCTCTCCTTGAAGAGAGGGAAATGAAGTTGGTGTGTTTAGCAAAGTTCCATAAAACCCTCTCTTCAAGGAGAGGGCGGTTACAAAATTAGCCAAACCACATACTTTCAAAGGGTGAGGTAAATAGTATTTTAACCTCACCCTAACAACGTTTCTGCTGTACCAATGCAACTGTGCAATCCCTCTCCTTGAAGAGAGGGAAATGAAGTTGGTGTGTTTAGCACAGTTCCATAAAACCCTCTCTTCAAGGAGGGGGCGGTTACAAAATTAGCTAAATCACAAAATTAGCTAAACCACGTACTTTCACAGGGTGAAGTAAATAGTATTTTAACCTCACCCTAACCACGTTTCTACCGTACTAATGCAACTCTGCAATCACTCTCCTTGAAGAGAGGGAAATGAAGATAGTGGGTTAAGCACAGTTCCATAAAACCCTCTCTTCAAGGAGAGGGCGGTTACAAAATTAGCCAAACCACCTACTTACATAGGGTGAGGTTTTTTTCTTCAGAACACCGAGTACACTAAAATTATTAAATCCTATTTCCATGTCTTCTATGTTTCTGTGGCTAATCTTTTTTGGCTTTATCATCATAAAAGTACTATTCCTTATATTAAAACACCTCTTCTTTCTCTGCGTAAAACTTTGCAAACTCAGCGGTTAAACAATCAGTTTCCGTTTGAAAAACAATGAAATTATCCTTAATATTGATATCCGCTTCCCCGGATTCGAACCATGCAACTTACCAAGTTAGAGATTAAAGGTTTTAAAAGCTTTGGCGATAAAGTAACCATCAACTTTAATGAGGGTGTTACGGCTATTGTTGGTCCGAATGGTTGCGGAAAATCTAATGTTATCGATGCCATGCGTTGGGTTTTGGGCGAGCAAAGTACACGAGCGCTCCGTTCTGAAAAAATGGAAAACATCATTTTTAACGGAACAAAAAACCGCAAGCAGGCACAACTCGCCGAAGTTTCTTTGAGCTTTGATAACACCAAAAATATTTTACCAACAGCTTATTCATCAGTTACCATTACGCGAAAATTATATCGAAATGGCGATAGTGAATATCGCTTAAATGATGTTCAATGCAGATTAAAAGATATAACAGATTTATTTTTGGATACTGGTATCGGTGCCGACAGTTATTCTATAATCGAGCTTAAAATGGTTGATGAAATTATCTCTAACAAAGAAAATTCACGCCGATCTTTATTCGAAGAAGCCTCAGGAATATCAAAATATAAACTTCGTAAAAGGCAAACTTTTAATAAATTAAAAGATACTGAAGCTGATTTAGAACGTGTAGAAGATTTGCTTTTTGAGATTGAAAAAAACCTTAAAACACTCGAAAATCAAGCTAAAAAGGCTGAGCGATACTACAAATTTAAAGAGCAATATAGAGATTTGAGTGTGCAACTTGCCTCGCACCGCATTTCTTTTTTTCGTACAGATTTAATTGCTTTGGAAACTCAGGAACAAAATGAGCAGGTAAATCGAACAGCCTTAAGTTCACAAATAGATTTAGGTGAGGCTAACCTGCAAAAGCTTAAACTAGAGAGTATCAATCAGGAAAAAAATTTGTCGGTGCAACAAAAAGCTACAAACGAAGTAGTTTCTAAAATTCGTGCATACGAGAGCGAAAAGAAAGTTAAAAACGAACAAATGCGTTTTTTGCAAGAGAAAGAAACCCGCTTAGCGACTGAACTTGATAAAGATAAAAATCAACTTAACCACATTAAGTACAATATTAAGCGACTTAACGAAGAAGTTTTAACGGAAACCGAAGTTTTTAATAAAGTTGAAGCAGATTTAAAAACATTAAAAACTTCGCTTGATACACTAAGAGAACAGCAGCAAACCGAGAAAAACCGAACAGATAATCTCGTGAAATCAGTTAATGAATTGCAAAGCCAGGTTTATGCTTCGCAAAAAGAAATCGATATTTTAAATATTCAAAAAGATGCTTTGGTACAAGAAACCAACAGAAATGTTGATGATACTGAAACCAAAAGCATGGAACTAAAGGCATTTGATCATGCCCTGGCAGAACTTAATATACAGGTTAGAGAAAAGCAGACAACAATTAAAAATCTCACCGAAGCAGAAGAAATTTTAAAAGAAAAACTAAGCATTGCCGAACTAAATTTAAACAGCAACAAAGAAAAGCTAAATGCCGAAAACCGCAAAAAAGATGCTAAGCAAAACGAATATAACCTTACCAAATCGCTTGTAGATAGCTTAGAAGGCTTTCCGGAATCCATTCGTTTTCTAAAAAAGAATAGTTCATTTTCTAAAAATGCTTTGCTCCTATCTGATATTTTATTTTGTGATGAAGATTATCGCATTGCAATTGAAAACTATTTAGAGCCGGTGATGAACCATTATGTAGTTGAACAATATGAAGATGCTGTTCAGGCCATTAATTTACTAACGGATGCAAGCAGAGGCCGGGCAAACTTTTTTGTACTGGAAAATATTCCTGATAAAAATGCTACTATTGCAAATCACGAAGGTTTAATTTCTGCATTGGAAGTTATTGAGGTTGATAAGAAATATAAAAACCTGGGCAACCTCCTGCTTCAAAATGTGTACATCGCAATAGCTGAACAAGAAAATATATTCAAGCAAAATGCTAAGGAAGGCATTACAATTTTAGCCAAAAACGGAAAATACGCTCAAACCAAATTCACCTTATCGGGTGGTTCAGTAGGTTTATTTGAAGGTAAAAGAATCGGAAGGGCCAAAAATCTGGAGAATTTAGCGAAAGAAATTAAATCATCAGAAACGCTGATCAACCAGTATAATGACACCATATCCACCGAAACAGAAAATATTTTCAATTTAAAAGACGCATCAAAAGTTAACCAACTTACTGTTTTACAGCAAGAAATGAACCGGCTAAATAATGAGCATATTTCTCTTCAAACCCGTAGAGACCAATACCAGGAGTTTATTACAACGAGCGAAAACCGGAAAACAGATATTGCTCAAAAGATTGTTTCTATTGAAAAGTTGCTCTCAGAGAAATTACCCGCTTTGATAGTATTGCAGAAAAAACAGCAAGACGCACATCTAAACTTACAGGAACAACAGCTCAACTATCAGGAAACTGCAGATGCAGTTAACGAAACTACAACCAAATTCAATCAGGATAATATCCGCTTTCATCAGCAACAAAATAAACTTTCTGGTTTAGAAAAGGATTTAGATTACCGATTTGTGCAAGAAGAAGCACTAAATAAGCGTATTGCGCAAAACGATAAAGAACTTCAAGCAACATTAGCAGAGATTACCAATACTTTGCAGCATACAGATTTGAGTGATGATAAGCTTTTAGATATGTATCAGCAACGCGAAGAAATGGAAAAAGGCTTGGCTGAAGCTGAGAAAGACTATTTTGACAGCAAGGGCAACATAAACGAGCTCGAAACCAGTTTAACCACATTGAGAAAAAACCGTGAAGAAACAGATTTCATACTAACGGAAATAAAGGATAAGAAAAATACACTAAAAATTGATTTAAACTCACTTAAGGAGCGTTTGGCTGTTGAATTTAATATTGATATTAACGATTTATTGGAAACAGAGACCGAGGTAACGGAAAGTGAATTCGAACTTCGCCAAAAGGTAGATAAAATGAAACGCCAGCTTGATGAGTTTGGCGCCATAAATTCAATGGCTATGGAAGCCTATAAAGAAATGGATGAGCGTTATACTTTTATCCAAAACCAGAAAAAAGACCTTAACGCAGCCAAAAGCGACCTTTTGCAAACCATTAAAGAAATTGATGATACTGCAAAAGAAAAATTTATGCAGGCTTTTACGCAAGCACGTGAACATTTTATTGTTGTGTTTCGCTCCTTATTTAATGATGAAGATAGCTGCGATTTAATTTTATCGGACACATCAAACCCGCTTGAAGCAGATATCGATATCATCGCTCGTCCGAAAGGCAAGCGCCCGCTATCAATTAATCAATTATCCGGAGGAGAAAAAACCCTTACTGCAACTGCGCTTTTGTTTTCCCTTTACCTGCTTAAACCTGCCCCATTCTGTATTTTTGATGAGGTAGATGCTCCATTGGATGATACCAACATTGATAAATTTAACAACATTATCCGTAAGTTTTCTGACCAGTCGCAGTTTATAATTGTATCGCACAACAAAAGAACTATTGCCAGCACCGATATTATTTATGGCGTTACCATGGTAGAACAAGGTGTTTCGAGAGTAGTTGCGGTAGATTTGCGGGAAGTTGCAGCTTAAAAGAATCGAAAGTTGAAAGTGAAAAGTTGAAAGCTCATATTTACTATAATGCACTTAGATTTTTAAAATTAGAAAAGCAAAGCAATCCTCTATGGCCGAATCCAGTCCTGCTGTACATTTTAGTCCCGATGAAGAATCGGGAGCTGCCATTCCCATCAGGTTTATAAACGCAATACAGTATAAAACACAATGTTTTCCTATCAATATCCCAATAATTAATATCTTTAGCTTTTAATAATCGTAAAAATGAAATTCCTTTACTTAATTCCATTAGCAATTACGCTAAGCTGTTGCTCATCCGTAAAAAATCAGGGTTCAACAGATTCATCTAAACTAGATACGCAACTACTAAAAGATGTTGAAACGCTTTCATCTGATGCATATCAAGGCAGAAAAACAGGGACAAAAGGTGCAGAAATGGCTAGAGCATACATCGTAGAACGATTTCAAAAACTTGGTTTAAAATCTTATCCACAAAATATAAATTATGCTCAGGAATTTTCTTTCAACTCAAGAGGCGGCACAAAAGTAAATGGCACAAACGTAATTGGATATATTCAGGGTAAAACTTCCAATGTAATTGTAGTTTCTGGACACTATGATCATCTGGGTGTGGTTAAAGATCAGGTTTTTAATGGTGCTGATGATAATGCATCGGGCACAGCTGGCTTATTAAAAATTGCAGCTTATTTTGCAAAACATAAACCAACTAACACCATTATATTTGCAGCCTTTGATGCAGAAGAAATGGGTTTACAAGGCGCTAAAGCATTTGTTGCTAATCCACCAGTACCAATTGAAACCATAGTGGTAAATTTAAATATGGATATGATTAGTCATAGCGATAAAGGAGAATTATATGTTGCCGGAACCTTTAAGTACCCATCTTTAAAAAAGCATGTAGATACCAATAGAAAGGATATCAAAGTAAGCTTAGGTCACGATGACCCAAAACTTGGCCATGATGATTGGACAAACCAAAGCGACCAGGGTGCATTTAATGCTAAAAATATTCCTTTCCTTTATTTTGGTGTAGAAGATCATAAAGATTACCACAAAGCAACTGATGAGTATCAAACCATTACAAAGCAATTCTTTAGCAATGCTGCAAATGTTGTTTTAGATGTTGCTAAAAGCATAGATAATCAATCGGGCTTACAACAGTTATTAAAAGATAAAATGATAATGATGGATAATCCGCGGAAGCAGGAAAAGTTCTAATCCATATAAAACAAATTAACACCTGCCCCAACGAGGCAGGTTTTTTTATGCCCTAAAAAAGGCTAATAGCTAATTAAAACGCTAAAAATCAATAAATTAAAAAAAACTATAAAAATAGTTTGTAAACTACATAAATAGTTGTAAATTAGATTAAGCAAACTACAAAAATAGTTAAGATGTTAAAAGAACTTACAAAAGCAGAAGAGCAAATCATGTTAATCCTTTGGGAAATGGGTGAAGCACTCGTAAAAGACGTTATTGAAAAGATGGACGAACCGAAGCCAGCTTACAATACGGTATCTACGGTTATCAGAGTTTTAGAGGGCAAAGGTTTTGTGGATCATAAGGCTATCGGAAACACACACATATACTTCCCTATTGTAGCTGAAGCTGATTATAAACGTTTTGCCCTGAATAAAGTAATGAACAATTACTTCGAAAACTCTTACGAGAGTTTAGTTTCTTTTTTAGTAAAAGATAAAAAAATGAATTCCGATGAACTTGACGAAATTATTAAACTAGCCGAAAAGCTTAAAAAAACCTAATTATGAGTTGGATATATTATTTACTCGAAGCAAATCTGTACTTATCCGTTTTTTACGTTTTTTACAGATTAGTATTGCATAAAGAAACTTTCTATGCAGCCAATCGATTCTATCTTTTAATCTCTTCAGTTTTAGCATTTACATTGCCTTTTTTACAGATTGGATTTCTTTTAAAGCCTGCGCTTCAATACCAACAAATTGCTTACAACCAAGTTGAAGAATCTCCCATTTTAACTTTAGAAAATGGCCTCTTACTTATCTATGGAATCGGAGCGGCATGCTTGCTATTAAGGCTTTTGGTAGGTTTTAAACACATTATAGCTATGCTGGCAAAAGCCGATGTAAAACTAGAAAACGGGCTTAAAGTTATAGAATTATCCAACACGAAAACTGCCTTCTCGTTTTTTAACTTACTTTTTATCGACCCATCCTTACCTCAAAAAAACATTGTAGTAAAGCATGAAATGGTTCATATTAATCAAAAACATAGCATTGATGTGCTCCTATTAGAATTCGTGCAAATTATAAGTTGGTTTAATCCTTTAATCTATCTTCTAAAGAAAGACATAAAGCTTTTACACGAATATCTGGCAGATGAAGCCACGACAAAAAACGAGATAGCAAAGTATGAATATGCAATGTTTTTAATCCAGAATACCTACGATAGCCAGAATTTATCGCTTACGAATCAAATATTTAATTCATCAATTTTAAAACAAAGAATCACTATGTTAAATCAAAAGAAATCGGCTAAATGGGCAAGGCTAAGATTGCTTGTTGCCATGCCACTTGTTGGTGCGATGTTATGCACATCAACAATGGCCTTTACAAAAGATTATGGAATTTTAGACTTGTATCCAAAAAGCAATTTGGGCAATTTTAGTCCAAAGCAAACAACGCCTAAAAAAGCAAAGGCTAAAGAAATTGTAATAGAAGAGCCAACGAGACAGGTTCCGCCGCCGCCACCGATTGAAAAGCCCAGGAATAAGAAGCTGTATGGCAAGAAAAATGGTCAAAATCCGCCACCTCCGCCAAAAGCTCCTGCTACGAAATCGTTGGACATAAAGATAGCACCACCGCCACCACCGGTAGAACCAAAAGCACCGAAAGCTGCTAAAGGTGAAGTTTTGGAAATAAGGTTAGCGCCACCGCCACCAATCGAGCCAAAGCCGGCAAAAAAAGGTTAGAAAAAATAGTCTACTGTGGAACGTAAACAACATATTTCGTTTCAAAGAAATCTTCCTCAAAATAATCTGAAAGCGGATATAATTCTGCTTTCAGTTTTGATTCTTTAATTTCTTCGGTCAAATCTCCACCTTTTAGGTATAAAATTCCATTCGGAATTGCGTTTAAAGAATCCTTTTTGAATTTGCCCTGAATCCAGGGATAAAATTCTCCCAAACGAGTTACTGCTCTAGAAACAATAAAGTTAAATTTATCTTTGATTTGCTCTGCCCTTAAGTGTTCTGCTTTTAAATTATCAAGTCCTAATGCAGATGCAACCTCATTTACAACCTTAATTTTCTTCCCGATAGAATCTACCAGGTAAAATTCTGTATCAGGAAATAAAATAGCCAATGGAATGCCCGGAAAACCACCTCCTGTACCAACATCAAGTACATTTTCCCCTTTTTTAAAATTACAGACTTTTGCTATACCTAAAGAATGTAATACATGGCGTTCGTAAAGCTCCTCAATATCTTTTCTCGAGATTACGTTGATTTGAGCGTTCCAATGGCTATACAAATCGAACAATTGAGAAAACTGTGAAAGTTGCTTTTCTGATAAATCGGGAAAATATTTGAGGATGATATCAGGCTTTATTTCAGACATATTATTTTTATTTCAGGCTTTGCTTTATTTCCAGTTTACTTTTTTCTTTCCAAAAATAGATAAAAAGCCATTTAAGATTAAAAAGAAGAACAAAAGTATATCTAAAATAGGGAACCACCAACGTAAATCTCTATAATTTAAGCGATTTAGCAACTTCGGATAAATTAAACTTCTGATGATAATACTTAATAATAGAATGCCGCCGGCGATATATTTAGCTTCTAAACTAAAGAACATACAAGCTGCAAAAGCGATATAAAACAGAAACTGAAAAACGATTTGAAAAGTGAGTACAAATTTATGCTTAGGCTTGTAAAATTTTCCAGCCCCAAAATGACGCTTTTTTTGTCGCAGATAACCTGCCCAGCTATGATTAGGTTCACTCCAAACCTGGCTATCTTTATTAATTCTTATTTCCGTATTCCTTTTATTTGCATGTGCATTTACAAACAAATCATCATCTCCTGATGGTATATGCATGTGGGCAGCAAAGCCTTTGTTCTTAAAAAATAAAGACTTTTTGTAAGCCATATTTCTACCTACACCCATGTAAGGCATTCCTTTTAAAGCGAAAGCGAGGTAATTTACGGCAGTGAAAAATGTTTCAAAACGAATAAGCGCATTCAATAAACTACGTTTCTTTAAGTAAGGAGAATAGCCGATGACAATTTCAGTCGCTTCATCAGCGGGTTTTTGCATACACCTTATCCAATTATCACTGTCCGGAACACAATCAGCATCTGTAAACACCAGCCAATCGTATTTGGCAGCTTTTATGCCCATTGTAACTGCGAATTTTTTGCCGGCGATAAATTTATCATTATCTAAAATCTTAACAACTTTTAGATTTGGGTGTTGCTTTTCCAGGTGTTCCAAATACTCTTCAGTACCATCCCACGACCTATCATTTACCACCACAACCTCAAATTGAGGGTAATTCTGATTAAAGATTGCCGGTAAGTGCTGCTGCAGATTTTTAATTTCGTTACGGGCACAGATAATTACGCTAACAGGCGCAACAGCAATCTCGGGTACCTCTTTTACAATTACGTTTGCAAGCCTTAGATGTACAAAAAGCACATAATATAATTGAATTAAGAAACAAAATATAAAAAATGAAATCAAACAGATTTCGACAAGGGTTAGTATCACAGCGTTAAAATAAGGAGGCGCAAATTTCTCATTTTAAATCTGCAATACCAGCCTTTTTCTTAAAAAAACATCAACATTATTAGTGAATGTTAGTATTTTGAAAGCAGATATTTTGGCAAATTTTTAATGAAAAGCATTAGTAAGTGGAATTTAGAGCCATGTGTTTATCCATTAAACTGATTTACTGTATATATAGATAAGGCAAATTTGTTACTTTTGCATCCTATATGAAATTTACTTTAAAGGCTAACGACCCATTATCTAAAGCCAGAGCCGGAACTGTAACTACAGCACATGGCGAAATACAAACTCCAATTTTTATGCCTGTTGGCACCGCAGGTACAGTTAAAGCCGTACATCAGCGTGAGCTAGAAAACGATATAAATGCACAAATAATTTTAAGTAATACATATCATCTATATCTAAGACCAGGACTTGACATTTTAGAGGCCGCCGGCGGATTACATAAATTTATTGGATGGGATAGACCGATTTTAACCGATAGTGGTGGTTATCAGGTATATTCTTTAAGTAAAGTTAGAAAGATTAAAGAAGAAGGCGTTACGTTCCACTCTCACATTGATGGCTCTAAACACCTTTTTACGCCAGAATATGCAATGGATATTCAGCGTACTATTGGTGCTGATATTATTATGGCTTTTGATGAGTGTACGCCATATCCATGTGATTACACTTATGCTGCCGAATCCGTAAAAATGACGCACCGTTGGTTAAAACGTTGCTGCACACATTTTGATAACACCGAACCAAAATACGGCTTCGACCAAACATTGTTTCCAATTGTGCAAGGCTCTGTATACAAAGATTTGAGAATTAAATCTGCAGAATTTATTGCAAGTATGAACCGTGAGGGTAATGCAATCGGAGGTTTATCGGTTGGAGAACCTGCTGATGAAATGTATGCAATGACTGAAGTAGTTTGCGACATATTACCTGCTGATAAACCACGTTATTTAATGGGTGTTGGTACTCCAATCAATATACTTGAAAATATTGCCTTAGGTGTAGATATGTTTGATTGTGTTATGCCGACCAGAAACGCCAGAAATGGAATGCTTTTTACCAAAAACGGTATTATTAATATCAGAAATAAAAAGTGGGAAAACGATTTCTCGCCAATTGAGGCTGATAGCGATTTACATGTAGATTTAGTTACCAGTAAGGCATATTTACGTCATTTGGTGCATAGCAATGAAATGCTTGGTGCCCAGATTGCAACATTGCATAATCTTCATTTTTACCTTTGGCTAGTTCAAACTGCAAGAGAGAAGATTATTAGCGGCGAATTTTACGACTGGAAAAACCAAATGGTTAAAGTATTGGGCAATAAATTATAAAATGAACTTAATAAAGGGAAATATAAAAATTATCGACCGCTTTATAATCGGCAAATATTTAGGCACGTTTGTTTATACACTTGCCATTTTTGTGGTTATAATTGTTGTTTTCGATTTATCGGAAAAACTGGATGATTTTTTGAAAAGTGGATTAAGCTTTTGGGGTGTTTTAACTAAATACTACGCAGGCTCTATTCCGTTTTACATTAATATGCTTTCGCCTTTAATTAACTTTATTGCCGTTATTTTCTTTACCGCAAAAATGGCCGATCAAACCGAAATTGTACCAATTTTGAGCGGCGGAGTGAGTTTCAACAGGTTCTTATGGCCATATTTTATTTCTGCTAGTGTAATTTTCTCCGCAAATTTATTATCGAATTTATACATACTTCCCTATACCAATACTTTAAAAAATAGTTTCGAAAATACTTATGTAAAGCGCAACGACCCATCAACAAAAGCGAATATCCACATGAAATTGGATAACAAAACGTATATCTATATACAGAGTTTCGATAATAAAACCAATTATGGTTATCGCTTTTCTCTTGATAATTTTGATGGCGATGTGCTAACCAAAAAGATTATTGCAGAAAACATAAAATGGGATTCAACCAAGCGAAAATGGCAGTTGAGCAATTACACAATCCGTAATATAAATGGATTGAAGGAAAGTATGATTTACGGAAGTGGAAAGCTTAAAGACACTATTTTAGATATGCGTCCGGATGACTTTTCTGCTTATGATAACGTGGTTCAAAACCTATCCACTACCGAACTTTCTGAGAAAATCAGAAAAGAAAAAATCCGTGGAACGGGAATTATGAACGACCTAAAATTTGAGCAGTATAAACGCTATCTGCATCCCCTATCGGCCTTTGTTTTAACGCTCATAGGAGTGGCATTGTCTTCTAGAAAAGTGCGTGGCGGTGTAGGTGTATCTTTAGGTATTGGTATCTTCTTTAGCTTCGCTTATATTGTGTTTAATCAGTTTACACAAATGTTTTCTACTAAAGGTGGTTTACCGCCATTTATTGCGGTATTATCGCCAACAATAGTATTTGGTTTGTTAGGATTTTTTCTGTTGAAACGTGCGCCGAAATAGCATGGAAGCAAATAAAAAAAATCTACTTATTCTTCATGCAACAGTGTTTGTTTGGGGTTTTACAGGTGTGCTTGGCAAGGTAATTTCTATTGATGCCGTACCAATGGTTTGGTACCGGGTTTTGATTGCAACATCAACACTTTTTGTATGGTTTCTAATAACCAAAAAAAGCATCAAAGTAACCAAAAAACAATTCATTCAATTCTTTTTAACAGGCGGAATTGTAGCCATTCATTGGATATTTTTCTTCCATGCAATTAAGGTTTCTACAGTTTCTGTAACGCTAGTTTGCTTATCGTCTTTTACATTATTTACAGCAATTTTAGAACCTTTAATTAAAAAACAACCCATTTATGGCGGCGATATTTTAGTTGGCTTACTAATTATTGCCGGTATTTATATGATATTTAAATTCGAAAGCCAGTACACTTTAGGTATTATTTTCGGATTAATGGCAGCCGTTGCATCGAGTTTATTTTCTACCATAAATTCTACACTTGTTCAAAAAAGCGAGCCCGCAATTATTGGATTTTACGAATTAATTGGTGGCCTATTCTGGATTACCATTTACCGTTTTTATGATGGTTCTTTCACCTCAATGCCATTTAATTTAAGTGGAAAAGACTGGTTTTATTTAACAATTTTAGGCACATTTTGCACCTCGGTTGCTTACGTTGCAGGCGTATCTGTAATGAGAACATTATCGGCATTTCGTGTTGCACTAGTTACCAATTTAGAACCAGTTTACGGGATTATTCTGGCTTATATTTTCTTTCAAAATAAAGAACAAATGAGTACTGGTTTTTACTTCGGAGCAGTCATCATTTTAGCTTCTATCTTCCTATATCCAATCTACAAGAACAGAAAAAATCATCGTTAAATCCAGATGATTTAATAAGTATTTTTTTCACAAATTTTTATTACTGATTGCGGTAATTTTCTGTCGAGATTTTTATAAAAATAAGCCAGCTCTGCATTTTAGAATTTCGATTTATCATTACCTGATGCAAGTTAAAAAGCAGAGAAAATAGAGGGGATATTCACTACATTTCTTTATAATTTTCTCAGGTAAAAGCAGTCAAAAATGACTGATAATATTGTTCAAAAGCTATCCTTTAACCTCTGGTTTTTAGCCGTTTTCAGCTTAATTCAGGTATAATCTGTATAAAATTATTAAAGCAAAAATACAATACAGGTAATTAGTTAAGCAACTTAAAATCAGTTATTTATATACATTTTTATAAAATTCTAAATTGTGGAGATTCACATCACCCGCAAGCAAATATGAGCAGGAAAACGGATTATGATGCCTAATTTCATACCAAAAACTGAACAAAATCTTGAAAAAAACATACAGCAAACATAAAATTTCAGAGGTAAAAACAGAGACTTATATTCAAAATAACAACCTAACAAACACAAAAATTTAATCTTAATGTTAAAAACGAGCGCAATTATTTGAATGAAATTTTTGCTCCTTTTAGACAAAAACCCAATATCTAGTTTGGTTTGACAAATGCTTACACAATTTAAAAAGCAGACATTTAGTCAGCATCTCTATTTTTTAAGATTACTAATAAATGGCTGAAAAAACATATCGTAGCAAAAACTTGTTGTAGATATAAAGCGGTAATCTATTGAAAATTAAAACCGAAAAATTGTTCATAAAATCAGTGTAAAACATAAATCTAAAATGCAGCATACGTGATGAAAAAAATTGCACGAAATATATTGAAAATCCTAAGTTAATCTTGCAAAAAATTCTAATAAAATGCACAAAAAATAACTGATTGATGTTGAAGCTTTGGTAATCTAAAAGCTGATTGTTGTAAAAAATCTCCCAAGAATTCGGATTAATAAGTGTAAATTTAAGCATTGAAAATTATCAAAATATTTATCCGACTAAAGCCATCGAAAAAGCTTTACAACAATAAAAAAGAGCGCTATTACAACCTACATTTTTTATTTTTTATAATATTATAAATCAATAAAAATCAAACACTTATAATAATATATATAAATTTTAATTTTAATAAGATAGCATGTCAAATTTTGATTAATACTAAATATTTTAGCAAAACATATAAATGATTTACAATTTATACTTTAAAAAATTAATTATCAGATACTTATCTTTAATTACATTAAGTTCTGTTTCAATACCCGTTTTTGGGCAAATATTCAGCAGTGCCCAAAACCCACTTAGTGTAAAATGGAACTACATCCAGGCTAAAGGCTTCAAAATCATCTATCCTAAAGAATTAGAAAATGAAGCCCAAAGAATGGCTAATACCCTACCCTTCATATATACTAAAGTTGGATTTAGCTTAAGGCAACAAAAGACCTCCATCCCACTGCTGTTACAGAATAGAGGAACCATCGCAAATGGCTTTGTTCAGCTTGCTCCAAAGAAGTCTGAATTTTACGCTACACCACCACAATATTTCGATAGTCAGGATTGGTTAAATAACCTTGCTGTTCACGAACTTCGACACGCTGCACAATTTGACAAATTGACAGGAAACCAAAAACATCCTTTTCCGGAGTTGGTTTACTTTGCTTATTTCGGGGCAGCTTTACCGATATGGTTTTTTGAAGGAGATGCGGTAGTTAATGAGACTGCCCTAACCCAATCTGGCAGGGGAAGACAGCCAAGATGGATCATGCCTTTTAGAACCTCACTTTTAGAAGGAAAAAAATTTTCTTATAGTAAAGCTTATTTTGGCTCGAATAAAGATGCCACACCTGGCTACTACCAAACGGGATATTTAATGGTAGCTGATATGAAAGAAAGATATGGAAAATTTATTTCAGACAGCCTGCTATCAGACATAAAAAAAAGACCGTTAAGACTCTATCCATTTGCTCAGAGCTTGAAAAAAATTACGGGCAAAAACACAAAAAATTATTTCCTTTCTACACAAAATAAAATCGCAGAAAACTGGAAAGCACAGGCAGATAAAATTCAAGCAGAAAACTATAAAAGTTTAAACAAAAAAACATCCCTTGCCACCAATTATTTCTTACCTGTTCGCATCAACAAAAATCAGATTTTAGCACTGAAAGAAAGCAAACAAGATGCCCGGTATTTTGTTCTTGTAAATGATGATAAAACTGAGCAAAGGTTATTTGGAATTGGCTATCAGGAGCAGCCATGGTTTAGTTATAAAAATAATGTTTTAGTATGGGACGAAATCCGCTACGACCCACGCTATAAACAGAGAAGCTACAGCGTAATCTGTTCGTATAATTTTAAAACTAAAAAATTTAAAAAACTAAGTAGCCAAAGTCGTATCTTCTCCCCTAGCCTGTCCAATGATGGAACAAAAATTATCGCCGCTAAAGTTGAACTTAACAACCAATTCAATCTTATAGAAATTGATGCTTCAAGTGGCGCCATTTTAAAAACCTATCCAAATCCTGAAAATGAAATTCTGCAAACTCCGGCTTTTGATAAAAGCGGAAATCGAATTACATACATCAGCGTAAG
Organism: Pedobacter sp. Leaf132; assembly: GCF_920984695.1. Classification (NCBI taxonomy): domain Bacteria; kingdom Pseudomonadati; phylum Bacteroidota; class Sphingobacteriia; order Sphingobacteriales; family Sphingobacteriaceae; genus Pedobacter; species Pedobacter sp. Leaf132. The sequence goes on from NZ_CAKLBO010000012.1 coordinate 68,363, forward strand.
CGAAAATGGAAAAAGTTTATGGTTGATAGAGGGCAATAAAAAAACCCGTTTAATTTTTAACAGCAGGCAGCAACTTAGCCGGCCAATTTTTATTGGTAAAAACATTGCATTTAATGCGCACTTTAATGGTATCGATAACATTTACAGTATCGATATCCTTTCGAAAAAAATTACCGCCCTCAGTAATTCTAAATATGGTGCCTTTAATGCATCAGAAACAGAAGATGGAAAAATTATTTTTAACGATTATAAAATCAATGGTTATGAAATTGCCGAGCAAACTAAAACGGAGAAACCTGTAGGTAAAGATATTTTTATTGATTTTTCTGCCGCAGCCGAAAAGCAGGAAAACGTTGGCAATGTTTTTAAAAATATTCCAGATAGCGCATATCAATCTAAACCTTTTCATCAGGGTTTAAACCTGTTCAGTTTCCACAGCATCATTCCGGTTATAGATAACGAATATGTATTCGGTTTGGAACTTCAATCCAACAATTTATTAAACACCATGAACTTTTACACAGGTGTAAAATACCACCGGGATTTAAAGCGATTTGAATACACAGCAGATATTAGCTATAAAGCACTTTACCCAATTTTAAGCTTACAATACCGCAACAGACCAAGAAGAACGTTCTATCAAACTAAAAACAATATCCAGCAGGGAGATTGGAGAGAACAATATTACAAACTTAATGCATCAGTACCCATTTCGTTTAACGCTCGCAATAGTACGTATGCTTTTACGCTCAACACGGCAACTTCTTTTACGCAGCGTTATTTAACAGAAAACATGCCTGCTAGTTTTATTCGCCAGGTAAAATTCCCTATGGAATATAATTTAACTTTTAACCACAGCGTAAATACAACCGAAAGAGATATTGCACCGCGATGGGCACAAATATTTAGAGCAACATACAATCATCAACCTTTTGATAAAAACCTTGGCGGCGAGATTTTAGCTTTAGAAAGTTTTCTTTACTTCCCTGGTTTTGCAAAAAATCATTCATTTTTGGCAAGTTTCAATTATCAAAAAGCAAGTGGTGTAAATCAGTACGCTACAGAAATTGCAACTGTATATGGCTACAATAACATTTTAGCAAGAAATAAATTGCAAAACACAATGCTTATCAATTATCGCTTTCCATTTGCCTTTCCCGATTGGGAATTAAGCTCTATTGCCTATGTTAGAAATTTTAGAGCGGGTTTGTTTTGCCATTACGAAAACATAGGTATTAACACCAGAATTACCGAACCAAAAACTTACGGCGTAGAAATAAATAGTAAATTAAACCTTTTGCGGTATCAACCTGTTGTAGATGTTGGCGCAAGATTAGTTTTCGTTAACAAAATTTACAACCAAAACCCGATATTAGAATTTTCATTTAATTACAGCTTTTAAAACCATGAGCGGAAAAACCATTTTTATAATCGTACTAACGGCACTTCTAACAGCATTTTTATTTCTAAATAGCGATGAAGTTCTATTTAATTTCATTGTTGTAAACGATGTTTTAGTATCCAAACTGCTGGTAATCGGCGTTTGTGTGCTCATTGGCTTTATCATCGGCTTTATTGTTGGTCGCCCTCGTAAAACAATAAGCAGCTATGATGCCGAAATAGAAAAAAACAAGCCGGTTTTAAATAAGAAAGAGTTAACCGACGAAGACAAGGATTATATTTCTTAATTTATATTTTGAAAAGCAAAGCCTGTACTTCGATTTAATGCTGCCCGGGCCTTGCGCTAAATCTTTTTGGCCCTTAAAGAAACTTACGAAGTTTAATGCCGTTATGCTTTGTCAAACTTCGTAAGTTGGCCAACAGCTGCCAAAAAGGATATCGCTTCAATCCCGTTTATTGGGCAAGGCAATTTATAACTATTGAAGTTAGCTTAGCAAAATACTCCAACTATGCCAAGGCCGTCATAATTTCTCCGTAAAGCAAACCGCTTCCGCCACCATAATGCTGAATAATTTTTACATCAGGTTTTAAAGCAATTATATTCGATCTAAGCGCCTTTTCGCATTCCAGACTTATTCCATTACCCAAAAGAACCAAATCTACCTTCTGCGCTTTTAAAATCGAAATTGCTTCTTCATCAGAACAAACGCAAATGCCTTTCCATTCTGGTCGGGCATTAAGCAAGCGGTTCATTACAACCGTAATTTCTGTATCTCTGCCAATGTAAAGTATGGTTGTTTGCATATTTCCAAAACTGTAAACCTCATAGGTTTTAAAACCTATGAGGTTTGGTAAAAATAATTATTATCTTAACTTAATTCCATCGGTACATCCATCAACAAAACTTCTGCACCTTCAGTATTTGCCTTAAAACTAATACTATCGGTATCCCAAATACCTAAACCATCTCTCTTGCTTAAAGTTTGTCCGTTAATGGTAACTTCTCCGCTAATTACGAAAGCGTAAACACCATTGCCGGCTTTTTTCACTTTATATTCCGTTTCAAAGCCTTCATCAAATTTACCTAAAGAAAACCAGGCATCCTGATGAATCCAAACGCCTTCATCATCTTGATTTGGCGACAAAATTTGCTGGAAATTGTTCTGACGGGCATCTACATCTAAAGCCAATTGGTCGTAACGTGGTGTTACATTTTTTTTGTTAGGGAATAACCAAATTTGCAATAAACTTAGTTTTTCGTCTTCCAAAGCATTAAATTCGCTATGACTTACGCCTGTACCGGCGCTCATTACCTGAATTTCTCCACTTTTTATTACCGCCGAGTTACCCATGCTATCTTTGTGCGCAATGGCTCCGGCTAATGGAATCGTAATAATTTCCATATTATCATGCGGATGTGCTCCAAAACCCATTCCACCATCAATCAAGTCATCATTTAAAACCCGCAAAACGCCAAAGTGCATTCTTTCAGGGTTGTAATAATTAGCAAAGCTGAATGAATGATGAGCATTTAACCAACCATGGTTTGCATGGCCTCTGGTGTTTTCTTTGTGCAAAATAAACTGTGACATAAATTTCCTTTCTTGTTTATGATACAAATTTACTGCAGGTTTTAAACCTGCGCATTGATGTAGGGTAAGTAATATCAGGATTATCGGATGTTAGGATTAAAAGATTGTGGCTATTAATGTTATAGCTAAGAAGAATTGGACTTCTTATTGTTCAAAAAGGCGAGTTTGAGTTTTTAGCAACTAACTGAGTTAAATAAACCAGATTGTAGTGGAAAGACTTTTTAATTTGCAGCAACCCTGAATACATTGTCATGCTGAGGTACGAAGTATCTGCAGCCGATGAAACAGATGCTTCGTGCCTCAGCATGACAGTGAGTATTAAAAAGCTTGAAACAAAAAGCGGGGGCTATCGTAACCAATGCCCCACTGTTATTGCTTTTCAAAAAACGTAATCTGTAAATCTAAAATCGTAATTACGATAGTGCTTGCTCAATATCAGCCAAAATATCATTTATATGCTCTAAACCGATTGATAAACGGATAGAACCCTGCTCGATACCAACAATATTGCGCTCCTCTTCGCTTAGCTTACTGTGTGTACTCGTAGCCGGATGCGTTGCAATTGAGCGTGTATCTGCAAGGTTAGCCGAAATAGAGAACATTTTTAGTCCGTCCATAAATTTACGGGCGCCTTCTACGCCACCATCAACAACGATGGTAACAATACCACCGCCTTGTTTCATTTGCTTTTTAGCAATTTCATACTGCGGATGCGATGGCAGGAAAGGATATTTAACCAATTTAATTTTTGGATGTTTCTCTAAATATTCGGCTACTTTCAGTGCATTTTCGCAATGGCGATCCATACGAACAGCCAGCGTTTCTAAACTTTTTGATAAAATCCATGCGTTAAATGGTGATAAAGCCGGACCACTGTGGCGGGCAAAACCAATAACTTCGGCTATTAACTCTTTAGCACCTAAAATAATGCCGCCTAAAACACGCCCTTGTCCATCACTATATTTAGTAGCCGAATGGATAGAAATATGTGCGCCAAGCTTAATTGGCTGCTGCAAATATGGTGTGGCGAAGCAATTATCTACCACTAAAAGCTGATTGTATTTTTTGGCTAAATCGCCCAGAAATGCCAAATCAATAATATCAATACCTGGATTTGAAGGCGTTTCTACAAATATCATTTTCGTATTCGGTTTAATCAAACCTTCCCAGTCTTGTGGTTTATCTAAATCTGCATAATCGAAAGTAACACCCCATTTAGAAAAAACATTAGTTAATAATTGGTGGGTAGATCCAAAAACCGAGCGACTGGAAACAATATGGTCGCCAGCTTTTAAAAATGCACCGAACGTTGTAAAAATAGCAGCCATTCCGGTTGCAGTTGCAAATCCATCTTCGGCGCCTTCAAGCAAACACATTTTCTCAATAAATTCTGATGTATTTGGATTTGAATAGCGGCTGTACACATTGCCTTCTTTCTCGTTGGCAAATAAAGCACGCATTTCTTCTGCATCATCAAATTTATAACTCGATGTTAAGTAAATTGGCGCAGAATGCTCTTTGTGTGAACTGCGTTCTGTTTGAGTGCGTATTGCTATGGTTTCAAAATTCTGGGATTTCATTTTTTAGTATCAAGATTTGAGTATCAAGTATCAAGATTAGCTGCCGAGTGTCAAGAACTTGTCTTGCTACTCGATACTTGCTACTTACTACTATTTATTTTATATGTAAAGTTAATTTTTGCAGAGCGGCCTAAAATATTTGATACCGAGCAATACTTATCGAATGTCATAGCTAACGCCCGTTCTACTTTTGGGGAGCTTAAATCGCCAAATAGTTCGAAGTGAATGTTAATAACATCAAAAATCGGCGGCATTTCTTCATCTTTTCGTGTTGCATTAATGGCAATTTTAATATCGGCTAAAGGTTCCTTTTGCTTGGTTAACACATTTACCATGTCAATACCACTACAGCCGCCAAGTCCAACAAGAAGCATTTCCATTGGCCTAAAACCTTTACCCTCGCCACCTATTGCAGCCTTAGCATCCAATTCTACAGTAAAACCGCTTTCATTTTCTGCCTCGAAATTAAATTTCCCGCTTTTGCGGATGAGATTTATAGTCATATTGTTAGTATCAAAGCCCCACCCCAACCCTCCCCAGAAGGGAGGGAGCGTAAGACGTTCATGTTAGTTTCAAGTGTTGAGTATAAAGTGTTAAGCCATAAACCTTATAACCTTTTACCTTTTATGTATCTAGTAATAAGACCTTAAGCGATACACCATACGACCCTCTACCTTTGTTAAGTATCGAGTGATAAGACCTTAAGCCATAAACCTTAAAACCTTTTACCTTTATTAAGTATCTAGTAATAAAACCTTAAACCATACACCTTACAACCTTTTACCTTTATTAAGTATCTAGTAATAAGACCTTAAGCCATAAACCCTACAACCTTTTACCTTTGTTAAATATTATAATAAACTAAATTGTCTTTTTCCAGTTCGGGCAGTTTAACGGGTTGGTTAAAAATTGCAAAAACCGACGAACCGCTGCCACTCATTAAAGCGAATGTTGCGCCTGCATCGTATAAACTGGTTTTTATTTGATGAATTTGGGGATATTTCGCGAATACCGATGACTCGAAATCGTTGATAACCTTACTCTTCCATGTTGTTAAGGGCAAATGTATGATTTCTTTTAGGCTTTGCAAAGGCTTTTGAGGTTTTACTAACGCATAAGCATCGGCTGTGCTTACGTGTACAGGCGGTTTTACCAAAACTTTAAACCAGGCTGACAAATCTATTTCACATTTTTCAAATTCATCGCCTTTATTAAATGCATAAACAGGTTTATTCTGAATAAAAAAGGCACAATCTGCCCCAAGTTTTCGGGCATAATCTTCCATTTGATTGTTGCTCAATTTCAAATCAAACTTGTCATTAATTAATTTGATAACGAAAGCACAATCTGCCGAGCCACCACCCAAGCCTGCACCTACCGGAATATTTTTCATTAAATTTATTTGCTGCGCAGGTATAGCATAATCAGCCTTAATTAAATTATAAGCCTGTACACATAAATTGTTGTTTGCATCTCCAGGTATATCAATTCCATGAATTTTACAGGTAGTTATATCGGCATCAACAATCTCCACCGCATCTTTAATTTGGATTGGATAAAAAACCGTTTCCAGATTATGGTAACCATCCGAACGTTTTTCGGTAATATGTAAGCCTAAATTTATTTTTGCGTTTGGAAAGGACAGCATTTTAGTATTATATAGTTAGTATCGGGTATCAAGGTTTTCTTTCTACCGCCTCTACATAGCGCAAACATACAAAAGTGTTTTTAGTGATTTATGTTTCTTTACAATTCTTAAACCGAATTTGAAGCGCAAAACCTGTAACCCTATTTAAGTTTGTTCCTGTGTTTCGCTTTTACGCCTGCCTGCCTGGTAGGCAGGCTTCGCTTCGCCGTGCCTCCTCGCTGCGGGGTAATCGCTGCACCCAGGGCTATGAAGCAAATTTATGCAACTATTTAAGTTTCAAAAAAAACCCTTACGGCTAATATCATTTCAATGTTAGTAAGTATTAAGTGTGCATAAAAATGCGCTTCAACAAATCATAAATTTTCGATATTTGTAGCTGATTATTTATTTATTTAAGATTTTGGAAGTTCCGATTAATCGGGATTAGGGATATATGAAACAATATTTAGATTTAATGCAGCATGTGCTGGATACCGGCGCACAAAAACACGACCGTACGGGAACTGGAACCATTAGCGTTTTTGGCTACCAAATGCGTTTTAATTTGCAGGAAGGTTTTCCGATGGTTACCACAAAGAAATTGCATTTAAAATCTATTATTCATGAATTAATCTGGTTTTTAACCGGCGATACAAACATTAAATACCTTAAAGATAACGGCGTTAGAATTTGGGATGAATGGGCAGATGAAGATGGAAACCTCGGTCCGGTTTATGGTTCGCAGTGGAGAAGCTGGCCAACACCAGATGGAAAACACATCGACCAGATTAAAAACATCATCAACACGATAAAAAACAACCCAGATTCGCGTAGAATTATAGTATCTGCGTGGAATGTGGCGGAAATCGAAAATATGGCTTTGCCGCCTTGCCATGCTTTTTTTCAGTTTTATGTAGCCGACGGCAAACTGAGTTGCCAACTATATCAACGCAGTGCTGATATTTTTCTTGGTGTGCCTTTTAATATTGCTTCTTACGCATTATTAACGATGATGGTTGCGCAGGTTTGCGGTTTAGAAGCCGGAGATTTTGTACACACTTTAGGCGATGCACATTTATACAATAACCACATTGAGCAAGCGAATTTACAACTAAGTCGTGAGCCAAAACCATTGCCCACAATGAAAATTAATCCTGATGTGAAAAGCATCTTCGACTTTAAGTTTGAAGATTTTACATTAGAGAATTACGAAGCGCATCCACATATTAAGGGTATAGTGGCTGTCTAGTTGATTCGCTCAATAGTTCATTGGTATCATTAGGCTAAGTGTTTATTTAAAAAATCTCTATTCAATTTCATCCTTATAATTAATGTGTAAACAAGATAATTATGAGTTATAATCGAATTGAAGATTTAGAAGTTTATATTCTTGCTGAAGATTTATCAAATGAAATTTGGGATATTACAACGCAATGGGACTTTTTTGCCAAAGACACTGTAGGGAAGCAGATTTGCAGAGCTGCAGATTCGATTAGTGCAAACATAGCTGAGGGTTATGGACGTTTTCATTTCAAGGAAAATAAAAATTTCTGTTATTACAGCAGGGGTTCTATTTTGGAAACTAAATCTTTTTTGAGAAAAATGAAACATAGGGGTTTGGTTAGCGAAGAAATTTATAACCAACTTTTTAGTAAGCTCGAAATAATACACATTAAGCTTAATGCTTATTTAAAATATATTGGAAAGAAATCTTCTGGTACTAAACCATGAACGGATGAACCCATTGAACCAATGATACTAATGAACTAATGACACAAGTGAACCAATGACAATTGAACCAAAAACCCTTTCCATTGCCGTTGCTGTAGGCGAAAACTTTGCCATCGGCAAAAACAATCAACTTTTATGGCACATGCCTGCCGATTTAAAGTTTTTTAAACAAACTACATCCGGTCATACTGTTATTATGGGTCGCAAGACTTTTGATTCTGTTGGTAAACCTTTACCAAACCGCAGAAATATTGTAATTACCAGAGATGCTTCATTAAATATTAATGGCGTAGAAGTTGTGAATAGTTTAGATGAAGCTTTAGCAATTACTCAAACTGAAGAAAAACCAGTGTTTATTGTTGGTGGTGCGGAGGTTTATCGTCAGGCTTTGCCAAAAACCGATACACTCTATTTAACTACCATACATCATAATTTTGATGCTGATACCTTTTTTCCTGAAATAAATAGAAATGAATGGGAAACAGTAAGTTCTGAACCTCACAAAGCTGATGAAAAGAACAAATATGATTATACTTTTGAGGTTTTAAAAAGGAAGAAATAATCGACAATCGTCATTGCGATGCACGAAGCAATCTTATTGAAAGACATTGCTTCGTGCATCGCAATGACGAAATCTGTATAAGCATACCAACTGCGCCACCTAAACCTGATAGAGTGGATATACTTTTTTGTTGCACTATCGTCAATAAGCTGTCATGCTGAGGCACGAAGCATCTGCAACCGATGAAAGAGATTCCTCGTTCCTCGGAATGACAGAAGTTTAAAAAGATTGGAACGATAGCGGGGCCGAACCAAAGCCAAAAACTACTGCAATTGCTTTCCAAATAAATTTATCAATCAAAATTTTCGGCAAAAACCTGTTTAACGTAACGATTGCATTGCGATAATTCCATGTTAGAAATTAATCTTAATAAATTATCAATTAAGGGGTTCTATAATTTAAAAATTTAATTAGATTTGCCGACTTGTTAAAAAACAGCGAAAGACAAATTATTTTAAACAAACAATGCAAGGAAAAGGTTTTATTAAGTTTATAGCGATAGTTTTAGCTATCGTTTGTGCGTATGCCCTTTCTTTTACACTGGTAGCATCTAGTGTAGAGAAAGACGCCAAAAACTATGCGAAAGGTGATTCGGCCAAAGAAAAGGCTTATTTAGATTCGATGAGTACTGAAAAAGTTTACCCTTTATTGGGCTTTACTTATCAGGATGTTAAATCGAAAGAGATTAATTTAGGTCTGGATTTAAAAGGTGGTATGAACGTTACGATGGAGATATCGTTAGCGGAATTAGTTAAATCGTTAGCAGATAACACAACTGATGCTAATTTTAACCAGGCATTACAAAATGCGCAAACCCAATTAAACGCAGGTGGTAAAGATTACATCAAACTTTTTGTTAACGAGTTTGAAAAATTAAGTCCTGGTGTTAAACTTGCAGATTATTTCTCAAATCAGGACAATGCTTCACAGTTAAAGCCAAATGCTTCAAATTCTGAAGTTCAATCTTTTTTATCAAAAGAAGCTGAAAGCGCAATTGACCGTTCATTTACAATTTTACGTTCACGTATTGATGGTTTCGGTGTAGTTAGTCCGAACATGCAAAAACAACCTGGAACAAACCGCATTTTAATTGAAATGCCGGGTATTCAGGATAAAGAACGTGTTTATAAATTATTACAAGGTTCTGCTGAATTACAGTTTTGGCAAGTTTACCAGGTTCAGGAAGTTGTTTCTTTGCTTGAAAACATTAACAAAACTTTAGCTTCTACTTTAAAAGAAACAGCTCCGGTTGTTAACGATACTACTGCAGCACCTGCGGCAGGTAGCAAATTAGCAGGCTTAGAAAAAGCTGCAGATACCGCTAAAGGTGGTAAATTAGCTGGCTTAGCTAAAAAAGATTCAACAGCTGCTAAAGCAGAAATTGCAAAATCTAACCCATTATTCTCAGTTTTAAGTATTCCTACTTATCAGGCAGAAAATGGTCAGCAATCTTTACGCCCCGGACCAATTGTTGGTTGGGTTGCACAAAAAGATACGGCTAAAGTAAATTCATATTTCAGATTACCAGAGGTTGCCGCTTCTATTCCTTCTTCGATGAAGTTTATGTGGAGCGTTAAGCCGATGGAAGGCTCTAAAGTTTTCGAACTTTATGCAATTAAAGTTACAAGTGCTGATGGTAAACCGGATTTAGGTGGTGAAGCAGTTAGTGATTCACGTAACGATTTTGACCAAAAAGGCAAGCCAGAAGTAACCATGTACATGACCAGCGAAGGTGCTGCGAAATGGAAAAAAATTACTGCTGAGGCTTCTGCTGATGCTCAGAATAAAAAATCTATTGCAATTGTATTAGATAATCAGGTTTATTCTGCTCCAACGGTTCAAAACGAAATTCCAAATGGTGTTTCATCAATCTCTGGTAACTTTACACAAGAAGATACAAAAGATTTATCGAACATCTTAAAAGCTGGTAAACTTCCTGCTCCTGCCCGTATTGCAGGTAGCTTTATTGTTGGCCCAACTTTAGGTGCACAGGCTATTCACGATGGTTTAATCTCTTTCGTAATTGCGTTTATCGTAATCTTAATCTTCATGGCGTTATATTATCACCGTGCTGGTTGGGTTGCAAACTTTGCGTTGTTAATCAACTTATTCTTCATCATTGGTATTTTAGTATCATTAGGTGCTGTATTAACATTGCCTGGTATTGCCGGTATCGTTTTAACCATCGGTTTATCAGTTGATGCGAATATCCTTATTTTTGAACGTGTACGTGAAGAACTTGCTCTAGGCAAAAACATCCCAACAGCAATTAAAGAAGGTTTTAAACATGCAATGCCATCAATTTTAGATGCAAACATTACTGTATTTATCTTAGGTGCTATCCTTTATGCTTTCGGTAGCGGTCCGGTTCAAGGTTTCGCAACTACATTGTGTATCGGTATCCTTTCTTCATTATTTGCAGCTGTAGCAATTTCAAGAGTAGTTTTCGATGCGATGTTAGATCGTAAGATGGAAATCAGCTTTGATAATAACTTTACTCGTAATGCATTCAAAAATTTAGCATTCAACTTCGTTGGTCGCCGTAAAATTTACTATATCATCTCGTCAATTATTATTCTGGCAGGTATTGGTATGTATTTTAAACATGGCGGTTTAAACTTAGGTGTAGATTTTAAAGGTGGTAGAACTTATTTGGTTCACTTTGATAAAACAGTTAACACTGAAGATTTGAAAAGCACTTTAGCACCTGTTTTCGGTAACGAAACACCAGAGGTTAAAACTGCAGGAGAAGATAGCCAGGTAAAAATTACCACTACTTTCCACATCGAAGATCAAGATCCTAAAACGGATAAAGTTGTAGAAGATGCTTTAAACAAAGGTTTGGCAGGTTCTAAATACGAAATTGTAAGCTCGCAAAAAGTTACGCCAATTATCGCCAGCGATATAGTTAACGGCGCTTTCTACGCAGTTTTAATTTCATGTATCTTCATGTTTATCTACATCGTTGTACGTTTCAAAAAATGGCAATATGGTTTAGGTGCAGTACTTGCATTAGCACACGATGTTTTAATGGTATTATCTTTTTATACAATTTTAGATGGTCTTTTACCATTCTCATTAGAAATTGGACAAGATTTTATCGCAGCAATTTTAACGGTTATGGGTTACACTATGACGGAAACTGTTGTTGTATTCGACCGTATTCGTGAGCGCTTAAAGGAATCAGGTAAAGAAGATTTACATGGTGAAGAGCGTAATCAGTTAATCAACTTCGCGTTAAACAGTACCTTAAGCCGTACAATTTTAACCTCGTTAACTGTATTTTTCGTGTTATTGGTAATCTTTATTTTCGGTGGCGATAGCATCCGCGGATTCATCTTCGCATTGTTAATCGGTCGTATCATTGGTACGTACTCATCTTTATGTATCTCTACGCCTATCGTAATCGATTTGGGTAGCTCTGCAGAAAAAAGAAAATAAGATTCTCTAAATCTTCAAAACATATCAAATGCCTCGATTTTTAATCGGGGCATTTTTTTTGCTATTGATAATTGAATTAACCAATAGTATTAATTTTTTGAAAAACAATTGCAGTGTTACATGGGTTACATTAGCCCTGCTGTACATTCCAATCTTTTTCAAACCTATAAGGTTTCAAAAACCTTAAAGGTTTAATCAAAAGTATTTCCATTGCCATCAGGTTTATTAAACTAAATTCATTGGTTAAAACTTAAAGAAAACCCAAGGTCATATTAAAGTTATATTACTTTCAATAATTGCTGAAAATTCAATTTCTAAACCTTTTGGCTATCTTTTTGTTACATTCGCAACAGATAAAGCAATAGAAAAATGGATTTACAACTTCCAAAAAGCGAGTACCCAAGAGTAGTTATAGTTGGCGGTGGTTTCGGCGGAATTGAGCTGGCTAAACGATTAAAAAACAAACCTTTTCAAGTAGTGATGTTAGATAAACACAACTACCATACCTTTCAACCATTACTTTACCAGGTTGCTACTGGCGGCTTGGAGGCAGATTCTATTGCTTTTCCACTTCGTAAAATATTTAAAGGACAAAAAAATCTAATTTTCAGGGTAACTAAAGTTACCGAAGTTAACGCAGCCGAAAATTGTTTACATACAGATATTGGCAATATCGGTTACGATTATTTAGTCATTGCCACTGGTTCTACAAGTAATTTTTTTGGCAATAAAGAAATTGAGCAAAATTCAATGCCAATGAAATCCATTCCTGAAGCATTGGATTTAAGAAGTTTAATTCTGCAAAATTTCGAGAAATCATTGATAGAAACGGATTTAACCAAAAAAAGCGCCTTACTAAATTTCGTGGTTGTTGGTGGCGGACCAACGGGTGTAGAAACTGCCGGAGCAATTGCTGAACTTAAAAAGCACGTTATTCCTAACGATTATCCGGAGATGGATTTAAGTAAGGTTAATATTTTTCTGATTGAAAATTCACCTGAATTATTAGGCCCAATGTCGCCGCAGGCTCAACAAAAATCTAAAGAGTTTTTGCTAAAAATGGGCGTTCAGGTGATGAACGAAACCCGCGTTTTAGGTTACGATGGACATACACTTTCTTTGCAAGACAAAGCCCCTATTTTAAGCTCAACAGTAATTTGGAGCGCAGGTGTAAAAGGACAGGTGCTTGCCGGATTAGATAAAGCCGAAATTGTTCGAGGCGGACGCTTAAAAACGGATACGCAAAGTTTAATTGTAGGCTATCCTAATATTTATGCCATTGGTGATGTTGCAGCAATTATAGATGAAGAAACTCCTAACGGACATCCGGGAGTGGCGCCTGCTGCTATTCAACAAGGACATCAATTGGCTAAAAATTTAATCAACATTATAGAAAATAAGCCATTAGAAAAGTTTAAATATTTCGATAAAGGCTCAATGGCTACCGTAGGTAGAAATAAAGCTGTTGTAGATATAGGCAAAATTCGTTTTCAAGGTGTTTTTGCCTGGTTTACCTGGATGTTTGTGCACTTAATGACATTGGTTGGTTTCAGAAACAAAATTATAGTATTTGTAAACTGGGTTTGGAGTTATTTTAGCTACGATAGAGGCACCCGTTTAATTATCAGAACATTTGCTAAAGACCGTAGCATTGATTATCGTGAAGAAGTAAAAGAAATCGTTAGCCATTAGTTATTTTGATAATTGTTAATTTGGTAATTGATATTTGGTAATTGTTAATTTGATAATTGATATTTGGTAATTGATAATTTGATAATTGGTCATTTTTCAATTAGTCATTATTGTAAAATCGGGTTGTAAACTTCACTATCATTTATCTTCTTCTCTTTTGAGAAAAACTTTGCGCATTTTGCGTTCAAACCAAAATACTATGAGCCAAAATCAGTATAAATTAGTCGAATGTCCTCGTGATGCCATGCAAGGATTGCATAATTTTGTTTCTACTGAATTAAAATCTGAATATTTGAATTTGTTGCTTCAGGTTGGTTTCGATACATTAGATTTTGGAAGTTTTGTATCGCCGAAAGCTATACCGCAAATGGCCGATACTGCTGAAGTTTTAGCAAACTTAGACTTAAGTTATACCTCAACCAAACTTTTAGCCATTGTAGCTAATTTAAGAGGTGTAGAAGCCGCGGTTGAGCATGAACAGATAAATTATCTAGGTTTCCCTTTTTCTATCTCAGAAACATTTCAGCAACGCAACACTAACTCTAGCATTTCACAATCCTTAAGCACCGTTGAAGATATGCTATCGCTTTGCGATAAAAATAATAAAACCGCTGTGGTTTACCTCTCCATGGGTTTTGGAAATCCTTTTGGTGATGAATGGAATTATGAAATTGTGGAACAGTGGGCGGATGTTTTGGTTGGTAAAGGCGTTAAAATTCTTTCTTTGGCTGATACGGTTGGAGTTTCTACACCTGAAAAGATTGAAAATATTTTACCAAAGCTGATATCAAGATTTAGTCGTACAGAAATTGGGATTCATTTACATTCTACCCCTTTAGATAGATTTGAGAAAATTGAAGCTGCCTACAAAACAGGCGTTAAGAGAATAGATTCTGCTCTAAAAGGCTTTGGAGGTTGCCCGATGGCGGCTGATGATTTAACCGGAAACATCGCTACGGAGGATTTGATTAGCTTCTTGAATTCAAAAGGAGAAAACCTCGGCCTTAATATGGATAAATGGAATGAGGCAATGATTTTATCTGGTAGGATATTTGGGTAATAATTTAGCTTTACACAGTCGTCATTGCGAGGTTTAAGTTGTTCCGATTAATCGGGAAAGCAATCTCTAATGATTAGATTGCTTCGTACCTCGCAATGACGGAAAGTTCAAAATTAGACAACCCCATGGATAACAATCATTAACAAAAATAAAATTTCCGTGACTTCCGTGTTTCCGTGGCAAAAAACCTAAACCTTCTTTACCATTTTAAAATGCTGAATACCAGCTTCTTCAAATTGCTCCCCTACAGCAGAAAAACCAAACTTGGCATATAAACTCATCGCATCTAATTGCGAATTCAAGTAAATATAATGAGCATCATCAGGCAAATCTGATAAAGCCTCTGCAATCAAAGCTCTACCCACTCCCATTCCTCTAAATTCTTTGAGTACGGCAAAGCGTTCCAATTTGTAGCCCAGGTCTGTTTTGCGCCAACGGCAAGCCCCACAAGGCTGCCCATTATGCGAAGCTAAAAAATGAACAGACTCATCCTCATGTTCCCATTCCAGTTCTGGCGGACAATTCTGTTCGTCTACAAATACAACTTTTCGTATGGCAAATACTTTATCTAAATCTTCGGGATGATTGACTTTTTGAACTAGTAGACTCATTATTTATCGTTTTTAAAATGTTTATTCGTTTTAACCTTTAATTCATTTAGTGCTGTTGCCACATCAATTGAGTGTGAGCAGTGAATATCGGCCTCTTTTTTGGCAAGTTCTGCAATCGTAACATAAAATTTATGCAATTGGTCTAATTCATTTTCACTTAGATTTTCAATATCAACCATACGATTACTTGCACCTTGCTGAGCAGCAATTAGTTCATTTAATTTCAATTGAATAGCTTTCCCATCTTTGTTCTGTGCTTTCTGGATTAGAAAAACCATTAGAAAAGTAATTATTGTTGTTCCGGTATTTATAACTAATTGCCAGGTTTCAGAATAATGAAATACTGGCCCCGTAACTGCCCAAATAATTACAATGGCTGTGGCGGCAATAAATGCAAAAGAACTTCCCGTAAACTTAGTTGCAGCGTTAGCAAATTTTTCAAAAAAATTACTATTTTTTGGTTTCGACTTAGATTTTGCCATCACATCAAGGTTTGATTAAATATAAGCATAAAACAAACAAAAGCGCCATTGGTTTTTAAACCAGTGGCGCTTTTGTTTTTCAACTTAAAGGTTAAAATGTTGCAAGTTTACAACATTCAATTATTAAAGTTTATCATTTGCGTTGATGCAATTTAAATCTTCGAAAGCTAAAGTTAAACGTTTAACAAAAGCTTCTTCCGCTTTGCGTAACCAAACCCGTGGATCGTAATACTTTTTATTAGGTTTATCATCTCCATCCGGATTGCCAATTTGGCCTTGAAGATAAGCTTCGTTTTGCTTGTAGTAGCCTAAAATACCTTCCCAAAATGCCCATTGCATGTCAGTATCAATATTCATTTTAATGGCACCGTAAGAAATTGCTTCTCTGATTTCTTCCTGAGAAGAACCTGAACCACCATGAAAAACAAAGTTTATAGGTTTTTCAGCGTTTAAGCTATATTTTTCTTTGATAAAATCCTGAGAATTTTTCAAAATTACCGGCTGCAATTTAACATTACCAGGTTTGTAAACACCATGAACATTACCAAAAGCTGCAGCAACCGTAAAACGAGGAGAAATTTTGCTTAATTCATCGTAAGCATAGGCAACTTCACTCGGTTGAGTATATAATTTTGAACTATCTACATCGCTATTATCTACACCATCTTCTTCACCACCGGTTACACCTAGTTCAATTTCTATAGTCATATTCATTTTTGCCATACGAGCAAAATATTTTGAAGAAATTTCCATGTTTTCTTCGATAGATTCTTCAGATAAATCTAACATGTGTGATGAAAACAGAGGCTTTCCGGTTTCAGCAAAGAATTTTTCACCGTGGTCTAAAAGGCCATCAATCCATGGCAATAATTTTTTAGCGGCGTGGTCTGTATGTAAAACTACAGCAACACCATAATGCTCTGCCAATAAATGTACATGCTTAGCTGCCGATACAGCACCTAAAATACATGCTTGCAATTTCTCATTATCTAAAGATTTACCAGCATAAAACTGTGCACCACCATTAGATAGTTGAATCATAACTGGCGAATTTACTGCCTTTGCAGTTTCTAATACCGCATTAACCGTGTTTGTACCGGTTACGTTAACTGCTGGTAAAGCAAACTGGTGTTTTTTAGCCTGCTCAAATAATTCTTGAACGGCATCTCCGTAAATTACGCCTTTGTAGCCTTTTAAACTCATCTCTTGTTAATTTTTATTTGTTCGAAGTTATAAAAAAAATTTACATTCCAAGCTTTTGTAACAACAGAATTATTTGCCTTAAAACCAAATAGAGGGCATTTAGTGTAGAAAGCACATTATCCTTAGTGTAAGAAACACACACTATTTATAAATTACAATGTTCAAGAATCAATTTTCAAAAATCTAGAGCAACAGGGTATTATAAATCTCAAATTTCAAGAATCAATTATCAAAAACCTAAAGCAGCAGGATATTATAAATTTCAAATTTCAAGAATCAATTTTCAAAAACCTAAAGCAGCAGGATATTATAAATCTCAAATTTCAAGAATCAATTTTCAAAAACCTAAAGCAGCAGGATATTATAAATCTCAAATTTCAAGAATCAATTTTCAAAAACCTAAAGCCACGGGAGATTTTGATTTTTAAGATTTGGTTATTGCAATTTGATAATTGAGTTATTGGTAATTGAAATTTGGTTATTGCAATATGATTATTGAGTTGTTGGTAATTGAAATTTGGTAATTTCAATTTGCTTATTGGTTATTCCTCATGTTAATTATATTTTTCGTTTCTTTGCAATCCAATTCTTTAAAAAATTATATGGCCTGGTTTAAAAGAGAAAATAAAGGTATTATTACCACAACTGAAGAGAAGAAAGAGGCACCGGATGGCGTGTGGAATAAATGTCCAAATTGTAAAAAACCGTTGCACCAGACAGAATTACAAGAAAACAAATATGTTTGTCATTATTGTGATTACCATCTGAGAGTAGGTTCAAAAGAATATTTCGAAGTTTTATTCGATAACAATGATTTTAAAGAGCTTTTTGCAAATTTAACTTCTGGCGACCCGCTAAACTTTAATGATAACAAACCTTATACAGAGCGAATCAAAGAAAGCCAGGCTAAAACCGGCTTAAAAGATGCTATTAGAGCAGGTGTTGGTAAAATTGAAGGCGAAGAAATTGTTATTGCCTGTATGGATTTTGCTTTCATTGGCGGTTCTATGGGTTCGGTTGTAGGCGAAAAAATTGCCCGTTCTATCGATTATTCCATAAAACATAAAATTCCGTTTTTAATGATTTCAAAATCTGGCGGAGCACGTATGATGGAAGCCGCATTTTCACTAATGCAAATGGCAAAAACATCAGCCAAACTGGCGTTATTAAGTCAGGCTAAAATCCCATACATCTCTTTACTTACCGATCCAACAACTGGTGGCGTTACCGCATCTTATGCAATGCTTGGCGACATCAATATTGCTGAACCAGGTGCGTTAATCGGCTTCGCCGGTCCTCGTGTAATTAAAGAAACCATTAAAAAAGATTTACCAAAAGGCTTCCAAACCTCCGAATTTGTTTTAGAACATGGCTTCCTTGATTTTATTGTAGATAGAAGAGCAATGAAAGCTAAACTTGCTTCATTTATCAAAATGATGAATAACTAAGTTTTAATAATTGCTCAATTGTTTTAATTGTTCAGTTGCTAATTGATATTTGAAAAGCAGGACTTAAGTAACTTCGGTTATTTAAGCCCTGCTTTTTTGCTTTATAGATTTCACAACAAACAGCATACAACTATAAGCTTTATAAATTTTATATCTTTAGGCAACAAACTAACCAAACAATGAAATACTTCATTACCTGTGCCTTTCTTCTTATCATGAGTAAAATTGCATCCTCACAAACTAAACAAGATACCTTATCGATAAAACAAGCAGCATTCGATTATATTGAATCTCAGCATCAGCCAAATCCATCAAGAATGGAACGTGCTCTTCACCCAAGAATGGTTAAGCGAACTTTTTGGAAAGATAAAGCAACCAATAAGGATTACGTTAGGGAAACTTCTACTGAATCGATGATATTACTTGCTGAGAGCTACAATGTTAAAGGAGATAAATTTCCAGCAAAGCCTAAAAAAGAAATAAAATTATTAGATGTTTCTGAACGAACCGCATCTCTCAAACTTATTGCAGACGAATGGATTGACTATATGCACCTTGTAAAGTTAAATGGTGCATGGAAAATTATCAATGTGTTATGGCAATACAATGATGTTAAGCAACATTAAAGCCTCAAAAATAGACAAACATTAAACCCAGCATGGTTATATATTTTCCTATATAGAAAAATAGATTGCAAGTATTTCGATTCTGAATTTCCCTGTTTAAAATTATTAGATGTTTGGTTCACCAGCAAGGTTTGATTGATCTGCAACATTTCCATTAACATCATATCTCAAAGTATTTATTCCTTAATTTAGCTTATCATTTCAACTAAACTTATTATGAATAAAAAACTACTACTACCATCCCTACTGCTATTTACATCATCTTTTACTTTTGCACAAGACAAGAAGTTAATTGATAATATCGTAAAAGAGGTAAATGAAAATTCGCAATTGGAGAAATTGGCTCATGAGCTTTTAGATGTTGTTGGACCACGTTTAGTAGGTTCACCACAAATGAAACAAGCCAACGATTGGGCAGTAAAAAAATACGGCGAATGGGGCATTTCTGCCAAAAATGAAAAATGGGGCGAATGGCGTGGATGGGAAAGAGGCGTTACGCATATCGATTTGGTTAGTCCTCGTTTAAGAACTTTAGAAGGCACACAATTAGCCTGGAGCCCATCAACCAATGGCAAAGCAATTAATGCTGAAGCGATTGTTTTACCTGCAATTACCGATTCTGTTTCCTTTCAACAGTGGTTACCAAATGTTAAAGGCAAACTGGTTTTAATATCCATGAACCAACTTTCTGGCCGACCAGAAAAAAACTGGGAAGAATTTGCCACAAAGGATTTATTTGAAAAATTTAAAAAGGAAAAAGCCGATGCTACAAGAGCATGGGCTGCTAGCCTTTCAAAAACAGGCTTAAATGCTAAAAATTTGGCTTTAGCAATTGAAAGTAATGGCGCTGCTGGAATAATCATTAATAACTGGTCGCAAGGTTTTGGCGTTGATAAAATTTTTGGTGCAAATACAACTAAAATCCCAACGTTAGATTTATCTGTTGAAGATTATGGCTTAGTTTATCGTTTGGCAAAAAGCGGCAATAAACCAATGCTAAAAATCGAATCAGAATCTAAAGAACACGGTGTTGTACCAACATTTAATACAATAGCTGAAATTAAGGGGAAGCAAAAACCTAAAGAATATGTAATGCTTTCTGCTCACTTCGATTCGTGGGATGGTGCAAGTGGTGCTACAGATAACGGTTCGGGAACTATTATGATGATGGAAGCCCTGCGTATTTTAAAGAAATTTTACCCTAACCCAAAACGCACAATTTTAGTGGGCCATTGGGGAAGTGAAGAACAAGGTTTAAATGGGTCAAGAGCTTTTGTAGAAGACCATCCTGAGATTGTAAATAACATACAAGCCTTATTTAATCAGGATAATGGAACAGGTCGTGTGGTTAATATTGGCGGACAAGGTTTTGCAAAATCTAAAGATTACATTACCCGTTGGTTAGCTGCAGTTCCAGATACCATTAAAAATCAGATTAAAACCAGCTTTCCAGGTACGCCAGGTGCCGGAGGTTCTGATTTCGCATCTTTTGTTGCTGCTGGCGCTTTAGGTTATTCTTTAAGCTCTACCAGTTGGGATTATGGAACTTACACCTGGCATACCAACCGCGATAGCTACGATAAATTAGTTTTTGATGAAATTAGAAGCAACGTTATATTGGCTGCAATTATGGTTTATATGGCTTGTGAAGACGCGGAAAAAACGTCAACAGAAAAATCAACTGATTTACCTGTAAATGAACGTACCGGAAAGCAAGCAACTTGGCCTGTTCAAAGTAAAGCGAACAGAAAAGGTGGTTTATAAATAAAAATTTATTAATAAATTAGAAAAGAGCATTTGGAAACAGATGCTCTTTTTTTGATTCGACTGTAATTCATAAAATCCTTTTACAGAAACGAACCCTATAAAGTTGAAATCCCTTTGCAACCTTGAATAATTTGTTATGCTGAGGCACGAAGCATCTGCAACCGATGAAACACCTGCCTGCCGCAGGCAGGGATTCTTCGTTCCTCAGAATGACAGTATTTTAAAAAATTTAATTTTGAAGCGCAAAACCTGTGGTTCTTGGCTCAAGTCCTGTCCCGCCAATACTAAAATCTTTAGGTGAAAATATTACGAGAACGGTGGTCTGAGTTACCAAAAGTATTTCCATTATGTCGGGGCTATTTAACTTTATGCAGTGCCGTTATTAGTGGTTTTCTTGCACCATCCATTCTTCCTAAACCCGATATAGTGAAAATCCTTTTTTATTACCCCGAATTTAATTGATTACCACATTGTTCTTACAAGCAATGACGATTAACAGAAGCTAAAAAAGATTGGAACGATAGCCTGCCTGCTGCAGTCAGGCGGGGCTTTCGGAAACGAAGAGCTACTGTATTTGCTTTTCAAGTAATTTTAAGAACTTGTTTTGGAACTTAATGGTCTTCGACAAGCTCAGACTGACAGATTTAATATCTACTCCTCTTTTTTCTGGAATTTATAAAACAAATAACCTAAAAAGGGAAGAATTAAAATACTACCTAAAAGCAAAGCTAAACCTAAGCTGTAAATGGTTTTTTCTGGTCCAACGGTTTCGAAAAGTGACATTGCGTTGCCATTTTTTAATCGGATAAAATTAGGGAAATGTGCATAGCTAATCGCAACCAAAATCATCGTTACCTGAAATCCGGCTAAAATCCTTAACACTTTGGTTTTTCCTTTAATCAATAAATACCAAAGTAAAATCAGCGATAAACTGGCCAACACAATTGCGGTTAAGCCAACGGTATTTTTGAAAACCCAGTCGATTAACGGAATGTTATCAAAATGAGCAGCAATGAAAACCATTGCACCAAATACAACCGCTCCGATGTTCATGTATTCTGCCTTTTTGATAAACCTTTGCTTGTCGTGGGCGTCTTTAGTTTCTCCAATTAAGTAAATCGCCGCTAAAAAGCCACAAAGTGCTACGGTAAAAAATCCAACGGCAATCGAAAACCAATTTAGCCAGCCAAAAACGTAAGCCGAAAGGAAATCATTCGAATTGGTATCAATATGACCGGAAATTAAACTCCCGGCAATTATGCCCAAAAAAAGTGCTGTTATAAAACTAGAATAGCGGAAAATTCTATTGTAAAGCCATTGCATATCATCTTTAACTGCATCGTAATGGCGAAAAACAAATGCCGTACCACGAGCTATGATTCCGATAAGCATAATGAGTAAAGGAATATGCAGGTAAACCGACATGGTTGTGTAAATCTTCGGGAAACCTACAAAAAGAATTACGATAGCAATAATTAGCCACATGTGGTTGGCTTCCCACACTGGGCCAATGGCTTGATAGAGCGTTTTACGCGTTCTGCTTCGATTTTTTGTGGATGTAAAGAGCTCAATAATTCCTGCACCAAAATCGGCACCGCCTAAAAGGAAATAAAGCAATATGCCTAAACACAAAAAAGTTATTACAACGTATTCCATAATTTATTTTGTTGCCACAGATTAGCTGAATTATACTTCGGATTTTTTATTATTATAAAGTATTGGAACCATTTTTATCTGCCGATAAAGTAAAAAAGTAACGACAACACTTAACGAAATATAAATTGCCGAGAAAATATAGAAAGAATATGCAATGCCCGGCATTGGCGTTACTGCATCTTTGGTGCGCATAACACCATAAATAATCCATGGTTGCCGTCCAACTTCGGTAACAACCCAACCCGCCTCTAAAGCGATATAACCAAGAGGAACGGCAAATACAAATAACTTTAGCAGCCAACGCTTACTTGATAAATCTCTCTTGCGAAGCAGGAAGAAGAAGTAAATTAAAGAGATGAGCATTAATAACGTACCGATACCCACCATAATTTGGAAGGCATAATGCGTAATTGCTACAGGCGGTTGTTCGTCCTTTGGAATTTTATCCAAGCCTTTAACTTCTGCCTTGAAATTACCATGCGCCAGAAAACTTAACGCTCCTGGTATTTTTATTGCGCCCTTAACAGTTCTGTCTTTTTCATTTACAATTCCGCCTATTAATAAAGGAGCCGGTTTTTCAGTTGTGTACAATGCTTCCATCGCGGCAAGCTTAGCTGGTTGACGTTTGGCTACATCTTTTGCAGAAATATCGCCGCTAATTGGCTGAAGCAATGCGCCAATGCAAGCAAAAACTGCGGCGATTTTAAATGCTTTTAAATGAAATTCTTTATTCTGATTTCTTAAAATCATTAGCGCATGAACTCCGGCTACCGCAAAACCTGTAGCTGTGAAAGCGGCTAAGCACATGTGTAAGGCCTGAGAGAACCAGGCTTTATTAAACATGGCTTGTATTGGGTCGATGTTTAGGTATTGTCCATCTACAAAATCAAAGCCTGCCGGACTATTCATCCAGGCATTTGCAGCAACAACTAAAATACCTGAAGCCAACCCACTTACACCTACAACCATTCCGGTAAACCAATGAAACCATTTGTTTAATTTATTCCAACCGTAAAGAAAAAAACCCAAAGCAATAGCTTCAATAAAAAATGCTGTTCCTTCTAGAGAAAATGGCATACCGAAAATTGGTCCGGCGTGTTCCATAAATTTTGGCCACAATAAACCAAGTTCGAAAGACAACATCGTACCAGATACTGCTCCGGTTGCAAAGAAAATAGCTACGCCTTTACTCCAGGCTTTAGTTAGGTTTTTATAAACTTCATCGTTTGTTTTAAGCCACTTATAGTGCGATACAGCCATAAAAAATGGCATAACCATACCGATACAGGAGAAAATAATGTGAAAGCCTAATGATAAGGCCATTTGGGAACGAGCTGCTAAAAAATCATCCATATCTGATATTGGATTTTGTGTAACACAAATATAGCGGATAAGGCATTAGTAATGACAGATTTGCAAGGCTTGTTTAGATTTATTTTAAATATAGAATGTTTATAAATTGGAGAAAGATTTGGAAAAATATTGCCTAGTCATTCCCGATTTAATTGAGAATCTTAAAGCGAACTTGTATCTCGCTTTAAGATTGCAGCCTATGCGAAGATAACAATATTAGGCGCCTTTTAATTCTTCGTATGCAGCGGTTAAACTTCTCTGAATACCTTCGCCTTGCCATTCAGAAGCATTTGGAATGGTGGTAATTTTTAAAATATCATCCTTAGATTTTCCGGCTTTAATTTCAGCCGAAACCAGTTTCAAAAGGTTCTGCAAGTAATTTTGGAAAGCTTTAACGTCTCCTTTATTGCCAGTTATTTTTTCAGGTTCTCTGCTGTGTCCGAAAATAAATAGTGTGTCGTTATCAAATTGGTTATGAATTTTATCTAATGCAGTAATCCAGTTGCCAATATGCGCACCATTCTCTCTGTCGATGTAAGGAAATTTGCGGTTGGAGACCAAATCGCCAACGTGAACAATATTTGCATTTTCAAAATGATAAACTGCATCGCCGTTAGTATGTGCAGAGCCATAATAATAGGCACTAATTTTTTCATCGCCAACTGGTGCTTTCCAGCCAGTACCAAAGGTTGTATCGGGTAATAATTGTTTATCTAAGTTATTTGCCTTTTCTGCACCTCTTTTTTGATTTACCAAGGAGTTTTGATGCGCTACAACTTTCTCCGCCAAACCCTTAAAAGCAATATTACCAGCGGTATGGTCGCCATGGTGGTGTGTGTTGATTAAATATTTGAAAGGCTTATCGCCCAACTTTTTTAATTCATCAATTACATGTGGCGCAGAGGTTGGGAATTGAGCATCGACAACCGCAAATCCATTGGAAGAGTTTAGCCAACCAATGGTTCCACCTTGTTCTGTAAAAACGCCAACATTGTTTCTTAAAGCCTTGAAATTATATGCCCTTAGCAATTCTTTTTGCGCAAAAACGTCAGTTTTGTAAATTGAAAGCAAAGCCATTGCTAATGCTGAATTTTTGATAAAATTTCTTCTTTCCATGTTAGATAAACTTAAAAAAGCCACAACAAATGTTATGGCTTAAATTTAATAATTTTATAAATAAAACACTGCTCTAAATTCCAGAACCCGGTGTTGTGCCAGGCTCATGACCAGGGCCAAAAGCATTATTTTTACGATCTTTGTCTTTATTGAACAGATTGGTAGATTGCTTTGATGATTTGTTATTATCTAAAGAATCATGCTCTCTAACATCTTCAACTTTCTTATCAAGTAAGTCATTCTGAATAACTTTGCCTTTTTCTTTATTATTTTCCATTGCTTTTCAATTTGATGTATTAATGGAACATTTAACAATCTACATTGTTTTGTTTATCACCTTTCGGAATAGTTTTTAAGCATAATAAACCTTTTCATTATTGGTAATGATTAAAAAAATATAAAGAATAAAACACTACAACATTGCGCCAGGCAACTTCCTTAAATCGTGTATACAGCCAAACGAATTAAATTTTCGCTTGTGTATTTTATTAAAATGGTGAGACGATTCGAAAGAAAAAGGAGCCAAAATAAACTTATAAATGTGCTTTCTTTCGGTTTTTGCCTGTTGCTCATTCTCAGATTTTTTTTCTTCTGATTTAGGTTGATAATTTTCCATAATGCAAAGATTTATAGAAAGCAGTGGCTTTCTGGGTTTATAAATTTCGGTTTGCTTCACCTTATACCAAAGGGAGAATTGATAAGGTTTCGTTAAGGAGCTAAATATTAAAAGCGATAGCGTTTCGTTAGCTACTTAAATTTAAGCTTTTGTTATGAGATTTGCAAGAGGAATATTAACAACCGTTGACAGAAGTCAACGGCAATGAAATGGAAAAAGCTAAAAAACCTAGACCTATTGTAATGGAATTTATTGCCGCCTGCTTCAGCAGACGGATTTAAAAATTTGATTGCTCTTCTTTATTTTTTTCATAAGAACCACGAACCTTTGTAATATAAACCTGATTGACGTGGAAACCAAAAGCTTTTTCTGCTTTTGTTGAAACAGAAAGCAGGACGAACATTAAATAAGGTGATGAAATTGCTTTTCAAAAAAAATGGCATAAAAAAAGTCTCAGATTTCTCCGAGACTGTTCCTATTTGGTTAATGATATTTTAGGCTAAAGCATTTTGCTTAACCACCATTTTAACTTTTTCTATTACATAATCTAAATCCTCTTTAGTAGTGTATTTACTGAAAGAAAAACGTACAGACGGACGATTCGGATCTGCATTGATACCATTTAATACATGCGAACCGATATTTGAACCTGATGAGCAAGCGCTGCCACCAGAAGCACAGATTCCATTAATATCGAGGTTAAAAAGCAACATATCTGCCATATCCATCTCCGGGAAAGATACATTTAAAACCGTGTAAAGACTTTTGTCGGCATCAGTTTCTCCATTAAAACCTATCCCCGGAATTTCTGCAATTAATTGATTTTTTAAATAATCTTTTAAACCCTGAATATGATTTTGATGTTCTTCCATCTCTGCGTACGCAATTTCTAATGCCTTTGCTAAACCAACAATGCCATAAACATTTTCGGTTCCACCACGCATATTACGCTCTTGCGCACCACCATAAATCATTGGTGGAATTTTAATATTGCTGTTTACATATAAAAAGCCAACGCCTTTTGGTCCGTGTAATTTATGTGCCGCACAAACAATAAAATGGGCTTTTAACTCGCGTACATTGTGTACGTAGTGGCCCATGGTTTGAACGGTATCTGCATGGTAAATAGCATTATATTTCTCGCAGATATCGCCAACTCTAATCATATCTGTTAAAGTTCCTAATTCGTTATTGGCATGCATTAGGGAAACAAATGTGCGATCGTTATTTTGCAATAATTCTTCTAAATGATTGAAGTCTACATTACCCTTCTCATCGATATTTACAAAGCTTAATTTATCAATCTCGCCATTTTTTAGCATCATATTTA
This sequence comes from Pedobacter sp. Leaf132, assembly GCF_920984695.1. Taxonomy (NCBI): domain Bacteria; kingdom Pseudomonadati; phylum Bacteroidota; class Sphingobacteriia; order Sphingobacteriales; family Sphingobacteriaceae; genus Pedobacter; species Pedobacter sp. Leaf132. The sequence continues at coordinate 95,257 of NZ_CAKLBO010000012.1, forward strand.
AAGTATGCTCCACTGCATGATGCTCGATTTTTGAAGTAATGGCGTGTTTAATTCCGTATGCCGAAATGCCACAACGAATAGCTGTATTATCAGCCTCAGTACCGCCTGAAGTAAAAAATATCTCAGATGGAGATGCTCCTAAAAGATTTGCTACAGTTTTACGAGCCTTTTCTACCAAGGTTCTAACTTCCCTGCCTAATGCATGAATGGCCGATGGATTACCGAAATAATTCTCCATCACATTAGTCATTTCAGCAATTACATCTTTATCTAAAGGTGTAGTTGCGGCATTATCTAGATAAACTCTTCTCATGTACTAGTTTAATTTAAGGATTTCCTTGATATCGGATATAATTTTATTTGCTAAATTTTCGGCTACAGTTTCATTTTCTGCTTCGCTGTAAATACGGATAATTGGCTCAGTATTAGAACGACGCAAATGTACCCATGTTTTATCGAACTCAATTTTTAATCCATCAATTGTACTATATGGCTGTTTTTTGTACTTCTCTTCTACCTGTTTTAATAAATTATCGATATCCATTTCTGGCGTAAGCGTAATTTTATTTTTTGAAATATGATATTGTGGATAGCTGCTTCTTAATAACGAAATAGATTTACCAAATTTTGCTAAATGCGTTAAAAACAAAGCGATACCTACCAAAGCATCTCTACCATAATGAGATTCAGGATAAATGATGCCACCATTACCTTCGCCACCAATAATTGCATTGGTTTCTTTCATTTTGTTAACCACATTTACTTCGCCAACAGCCGAAGCATTATACACAGAACCTGCTTTTTCTGTTACATCGCGTAAGGCACGCGTTGATGATAAGTTTGAAACCGTGTTTCCAGGTGTATTTTTCAAAACATAATCAGCAACAGCCACCAAAGTATATTCTTCGCCAAACATGCTGCCGTCTTCATTTACAAAGCACAAACGGTCAACATCCGGGTCAACCACAATACCTAAATCAGCATTTTGTTTTTGTACTTCTTTAGAAATTTCAGTTAAATTTTCTGGAAGTGGCTCCGGATTGTGTGGGAAATGACCATCTGGCGTACAATATAATTCAGTAACCCTGGTTACACCTAAAGCCTTTAATAAAGTCGGAATAAAAATGCCTCCTGTAGAATTTACACAATCGATAACAACTTTAAAATCTGCTTTTTTAATCGCTTCCACATCAACCAAAGGCAATGCTAAAACTTTATCAATATGTTTCTGTAAATAAGTATCGTTTTTAATTACTTTACCCAGTTTATCAACCTCTGCAAAATCAAAAGCTGCACTTTCTGCTAAATCTAAAACCTCTTTACCATCTAAATCGCTAATAAATTCGCCATCGGCATTTAGCAATTTTAAAGCATTCCATTGTTTTGGGTTATGGCTTGCAGTTAAAATAATTCCGCCGCCGGCTTGCTCATCTGGTACGGCAACTTCTACAGTTGGTGTTGTAGATAAACCTAAATCGATAACCTCAATACCTAAACCTTGCAGCGTACCGATAACTAAATTGTTAACCATTTCGCCAGAAATGCGGGCATCTCTACCTAAAACAATTCTTTTATTACCTGTTTTTTGAACTACCCAACTACCAAAAGCAGCTGTAAATTTTACTACATCTATTGGTGTTAAGCCATTTCCAGCTTGTCCGCCAATTGTTCCCCGTATTCCCGAAATCGATTTTATTAAAGTCACTTTTTGTATTTTAATTAGAGGCTCAAAAATAATAAAAAAATTAAGATAGCAGCTATTTCAAAATGCCTGAACCACTTAATTTACATTGTTTTTATATCTATTTATACGATGTATTTAATAGAAATATTTAATCAATCGTTTGTCCTTTTTTTTGAAAAGCAATCGCGGTATTGCTTCGGCTAATAAGTCCCGCCCCCGTTTTAAGCCGCAACCCGATAAAACCTGTGAAATAGGAAAGCAATCTATTAAAAACAATAGCCTTGCTGCCCAAATCGGGATTGCGGGCTTTCTCACTTCGGTCGGGTTTAGGTGGCTTATGATGTAGTGCTATTATGCTGAGCATGGCGTACAACAAATCAAGGTATCTTACAATCTACAAGCACAATTCGCCAAAGCAAAGTAAATTGATTTAACCTCTGGATTCCATGGTAGCAAAGATGAAGATGACCCAACAAATAATTAATTTTGCAATATTGTTGCATAAAACCAGGTGAGCACTTCTGATGCAAAGCTAAAATCTTATATTTGCAACCTTTTAAAATACAAAATGGCTTTTTATGCAGCGCAAATGGTTTCAGTATTGGTTTAATTCGCCATATTATCATATTCTATACCAACAAAGAAATGATGCTGAAGCCGAATTTTTTATAGATAACCTTACAAAATATCTTAAGCCACAAGAAGATTCCAAAATGCTGGACATTGCTTGCGGAAAAGGAAGGCATTCTATTTACTTAAATAAAAAAGGCTTTGATGTTACCGGGATTGATTTATCCGAACAAAGCATTAAATACGCAAAACAATTTGAAAACAATAAATTGCATTTCTTAGTGCACGATATGCGTAAATTGTTCTACATCAACTACTTTGATGTAGCTTTAAATTTATTTACAAGCTTTGGCTATTTCGATACGGAGAAGGAACATGTAAATGCCCTAAAAACGTTTAGAAAATGTTTAAAAGCTGATGGAATGTTAGTGCTTGACTATTTTAATACTGCAAAAATTATCAGAAACCTAAATTCCTGCGAAGCAAAATCATTAGATGGTATTACCTTTAACATATCAAAAAATGTAATTGAAGGAAAAATTATTAAAAAGATAAACTTCGAGGATAAGGGTAAAATATACAATTTTGAGGAACGCGTCCAGGCATTTAGTTTTGAAGATTTTGAACGTATGCTAGCTAAAGCCGGGATGATAATCGAAACTACTTTTGGCAATTATTCGCTTGATAATTTTGATGAATCATCATCAGACAGGTTAATCTTAATTTGTAAGAAAGCATGATAGAAAGCATACAGCAATTTGATATTGAGCTATTTTTGAAAATCCATCGTGGTTTATCAAATGGCTTTTTCGATTGGCTGATGCCTTTGCTACGCAACCGATTTTTTTGGTCGCCGCTGTATTTATTTATTATAGTTTTTTGCATAAAACAGTATAAAAAGCAAGGTTATTACATTATTGCAATGTTACTTTTTACGTTTGCCACATCCGATTTGGTTGCATCCAGAGTAATAAAACCTTTGGTTTCGAGAGTTCGCCCTTGTAACGATTTTAGCCTTGCTAATGAAATTGTACATCGCGTACCATGTGGCAGCGGTTTAAGTTTTCCATCGGCACATGCAACCAATCATTTTGCAATAGCAGTATTTCTAATTTGTTTGTTTTACAGCCGTTGGAAACCAATTTTACCCATTGGGATATTTTGGGCTGCAATTATCTGCTTTGCGCAAGTATATGTGGGCGTACACTATCCTGTAGATGTAAATTCTGGCGCATTACTCGGAGCGCTAATTGGTTTTGTTTGTTCAAGAATTTTTAAAAAATTACAACCTGATTTTTAAGCTATGGAAATCTGGAAATTTGCCGTACTTTTTTTCTGTGCACTGTTGGGTGGCTCGTCTATATTTTTGGTTAAAAGTGATAAATCGAAATTACTTAAGCTGATTTTATCTTTTAGTGGCGCCTACCTTTTTGGCATTACCGTTCTTCATTTAATTCCCGATGCTTACAGCGGACCAGATAAATGGCAGATTGGTATCTTCATTCTGATTGGTTTTCTACTTCAAATATTTTTAGAACAATTTTCTGAAGGTGTAGAACACGGACATATTCATAAACATCACAACGGAAATGTTTTTCCCTTTGGGATAATGATTAGTTTATGCTTACATGCCTTTTTAGAGGGTATGCCTTTAGCTAAAGACCAGCACAACGAATTAATATTCGGGATTTCTTTACATCACATTCCTGCTGCTTTTGCTTTAGCAAGTATTTTAATGCAAAATCATTTCAAAAAAGGAAGTATTTTTTTGTACCTGCTCATTTTTGCGGCAATGGCACCTCTAGGTTTTTATGTAAGTGTGGGCTTAAGCAATGGCACAATTGGTGGTGTTGATGCCTATTTCAACAAAATAATGGGTATTGTAATTGGTATTTTCTTACACATCTCTACTACAATTTTATTCGAATCAAGTGCCGACCATAAAATAAATACCCGCAAAATGGTTGCTGTTTTATTAGGTATTGGGGTTTCTTTGATAGGATTTTTCGCCGGAGGGCATTAAGAAGCAAAATTTATATCTATGGGTTTTGAAGTTAAATTATCTGAGATTTATAACAGCGTTCGGACCTAAGTCTAAATTAAAATCTGTCTTATTTCTTCTCTTTCTTTTTCCCATAACCCCAAGGGCAGTGTTTACATTTATTTTTACAGCAGTAGCCACGCTTTAAATGGTAAGCTTCTGTAAAAACCATAAAACCTTGTTCGTTGAAGTAAAAATCTTCGCCTTCTTTCATATATAGTTAATGAATGAATGAGTTTTGAATGATTGAATTTTAAATTATCGGATTAACAAATCTGTTTGCGTCAGCTTTATTTCATCATTCTATCTTTCATTCATTATTTTAATTTCCAGAGTATCCTTAAAATATTCTTTCAAATGTTTTCCGTCACCATGTAAAGTCCATACTTGTTTTGGTTTTACCTTTTCGATGGTTTCTAATATGGCATCCCAATCCGCATGATCTGAAATATACAAGGAAATTCCATTTGTCTGCTGCAAATTTTTCCAGCCCGATGCGAATGCCCTAACAACATTTATAGCTTTATGGTAACTGTGAAAAACCATTGGCGGTACGATATAAACCTGATGTTGTTGGTTATTCTTCATCACCTTTCTATCGTACATTTTATAATCACCAAGCTTAACGCCATAGTTTTCATAAATTTTTACAAAAGGCATAATACTATGGTGCACCATAATATTTCTGTTTGGGCAATGTTCATAAAGCAGCTGGATAATCCTTTGGCTCTTACCTAAAGCGTAAGCCCCAAGCATAATATTTGCTTCAGTTTCATTCAGTTTTTTTATCTCATCAATTGGCGAAGGGTGTTTAGTTTCTGGGTTTGCGAAGGTACTTTCTGTAATTAAAACATCTGCTTCAACAAATTCAAATGGCTCACAGGTTGCATCTGGTTCAATTTTATAATCACCGGTGTAGAGATATTTTACGCCATCATATTCTATTAAAACTTGCGCAGAACCTAGAATATGTCCGGCTGGATAAAAACTTATGCTAACCTCTTTAATTTTGAAATTCTCGTGGTATGTTTTTGTATGAAAATCGACCGCAGCAAATTTTCTATACCTATGTTCCATAAAAGTTTTGGTTGCCGCAGTACAATAAACATTTTGGCTTCCGCCTATTGCATGGTCGCCATGTGCGTGAGAAACCACTGCATTTTGAACTGGCTGTTGTGGGTCGAGGTAAAAATCTCCATAAATGCAATATAAACCAGTTGGTGTTATGGTGATAAAATCTTCTAAAATCATGAATAGGATTTGTTGGGTTGAAGGATAAGGCAGGATTTTAGGTAGATACAATAAGCATCAGATTTACAGATATTACTTTTAAATTTTCTTTGCTGCTAAATAATGCTCTTGTTTAGCTGTATTTAAAAATGTTTTATGTAGAGCTAAAACCTGTTCAATAATTGAAATTTTTTCATCATTATGAATAAAGTAATTAGCCAGTTTAGATTTTTCTTCGTCACTTAATTGCTTATCCATTCGTGCTTTCACTTGTTCTGCTGTAACATTATCACGTTGCATAACTCTTTTTATTCTGGTATCTGTAGGCGCTGTTACCAAAATCGTAGCATCAGTCATTTTGTAAGATCCACTTTCAAATAACAAAGCAGCTTCTTTTAATGTATAAGGAACATTAGCATCAATTTGAGCTTCCCAAGTATCAAAAGCTCTAAATACTGCGGGGTGCACTAAAGCATTCAATTTCGCTAACTCGGCTTCGTTATTAAATACAATACCGGCGATATGCTTATTATTCAGTTTGCCATCTTCAAAATAACTCTCTTTACCGAAAGCCTTTTTTATACCATCTACCAGCAAAGCATCTGTAACCATAATTTCTTTCGCAGCCGTATCAGCATAAAAAACAGGAATGCCTAAAACCTCAAACACTTTACAAACGGTAGTTTTACCGCTGCCAATACCGCCCGTTATACCAACTTTATACATTATTTCTCTACAACAAAATCAATTTTTGATGGAACAATCCGAACAAGCTTACAATAATCAGGAAATTGAGATATTTTTACCGTTAATTGATGGTGATTAAGCTTTTGCCATTCATCTGCATCAACCGTAGCCGTAATAAAATTTTCATCAACCTGCGCATAATTTCCTAAAGCAACTAAAAAAGTAACCTTTACTTTCTTCGGATATAATTTTATGCTATTGTAATTCCAATTGTTAGTAATCTTCAATGGCACTTCAACTGTTTTCTCGGTAAATTCATCAACCGGAATTTTAACCTCAACAACAGATGGGAAAATATTCACATTCTTTAAGGTGCTGTGTTGTAGAGCAACCCTAACTGATGCATTATTTTGAACTTTGAACAATTTCAAGGTATCAGTATTCCAGCTTTCAATTTTTTGCAGTTCTTCAATTGGTCCGGTTACAGTTACTTGTGTTGGCGTGAGCCTGATATCGTTAGAAATTCCATATTGACTCACAAAATCTATTTTCTGCACCAATTTTATATTTACCTTTTTTGTCGACCTTTTAGTGAAATCGAAATAAAGTGTATCTGGTTTAACAGAAATTATCTTTTGAGAAGTTTCTAATTGTTTGTTTATACCATAAAGCTGGTCGGAAAGCACTACATAATCTCTACGGTTTAGCTGATTTAAGCTTACGGTTATCGATTGTGGGTTTATCCTCAATCTAGCGAAAAGTAACTGCCATCCCGTACCTTCAACCCTTAAATCTACCGTATCTGATTGTGAAGGATGAAATGCTCTTTTCTGCGGGAAATTTTTATAAATAAGAACCGTTTTGGCAATGTATTCATATTTGTTGTTTAATGCCATAAATAGCCAGGCAGCAATTGCCAAGAGTAAACAAGCTAAGAGGCTTATTACACGTCTTTTTTCTATTTGAGTTAACTTTATAAACGGCATAGTAATATTTGTAGTTCAGAAAAGCTACGTGCTCAAATGTAATAAAACAAAAACAGTCCCGAAAGTTTTCGAGACTGCTGTAAAATTGAAATTACTTTTATTATGCTTTTGGCGTTATTGCAGCTTTAGTTGCATCTAATGAAACGGCAGATTTATCAAAACGTAACTTAGCTCCAAATTCTGATTCGATTACAAAAGTAGTTTCATTCATATCAATAATTTTTCCATGAATACCTGCTGTTGTAATTACTTTATCGCCTTTACCTAATTCTGCTACTAATTTTTTATGATCTTTTGCTTTTTTAACCTGCGGACGAATCATGAAAAAGTAGAATACCACCATGATTAATACCATTGGTACAACCGTACCCAACATACCACCACCTGCTGCTTGTAAAATTACTGTCGAAATCATTTCTTGTATTTATTTGTGTTGTTAAATTTATTTAACTCTTCTAATTGTTTATTAAAAATTGTGATTTGAATATTGAAATATTTAGATATGCTAATTTGAACATCCAACTATCTAATTATTTCTTCGCAAGCACCTCACCTACCAAGTGCACTGTGCTTGTGTTTGGATTTGCATTTGAGGTAACGGTAACCACTTTATCTTGCATTCCACCTTTACCGGTACTGTTAAAAACAACTTTAATTATACCTTCTTTGCCAGGCAATATAGGCTCTTTTGGTGTTTCTGGAATTGTACAACCACAAGTTGCGGTAGCATTTGAAATAATTAACGGACTCTTACCTACATTTTTAAACTTAAACTCATGGGTAACCGCAGCACCTTCTTCAATTTTTTCAAAATCAAAAATTTCCTGTTCAAATTTAATAACTGGTGCATCTGCAGGTGCAATAGCCGAAGCTTCGGTGCTGTTTACAGCAGCAACTTCTGTTGTAGAACTATTTGCGTTACGGCAAGCTGATAACGATAAAGCGGCAATTGCCAGGATGAATATCTTTTTCATATTATTCTTCAATTAATCCGCGACCTAATTTTTTAATCGTGTTATTCTTTTTCAGGTCGCCTAAAATTTTGTCTAAAATACCGTTAATAAACGAATTACTTTTCGGTGTACTGTAATCTTTTGATAATTCAAGGTATTCGTTTATGGTAACTTTAACCGGAATAGATGGGAAATTTAACAATTCGCAAATTGCCATTTTCATTAAAATTGTATCCATTAAAGCAATACGCTCCGATTCCCAGTTTTTAGTTCTTTCGGCGATCATTTCCTGATATTTTGCGTCATTTTGCAAAGTATGTACAAATAAATCCTGCACAAATTTGCTGTCTTCAATCCAATCAGCGCTTATTTCAGTAAGTTTATTTTTAAACGGATCATCAAATGTAAAGTTCTTTAGCGTTTTAGCAACCATGCCTTTCATTACTTCATGATCAACCTGCCAGTTAATAAACTTCTCTTCAAAAACCTGAATAATAGCCTGGTTTTTTAAAATTATCTTTCTGAAAATATATTTAATAATATCTTTTGATGATTCTAAACTTTCGTTTGGATCTGCAAGATATTCAGCATATTCTTTTGAAGCTTTTAATGAGTTAAATACCGTTTTACGGATTTCAGGATCGAAACCCCAATCAACTTTATATTTTTTAATTGCAGAAATATATTCTGGATTTTGCTGCATTAAAACACTGAATTTGTTGTTAAGCAATTTCAGGTTGGGATTAATATCCTCAGCGGTTTTGATGTGTTTGTTGGCACGTTCAGCAGCATCATTGGCTGTAAATTCCGTAACCTCTACCATTAGAGATAGCATCCAGATATACATTTCGTATACGCTGTCGATGCTTTGCATTAAGACTTTTAAATCACCTTTAATGTCTTTTTTATCTGCCATGTGCCAAGCAAAAATGTTTTGCAAAGCTTTAATTCTTAAGTGCCTTCTATTTAACATGAATGTAAGAACGAGTGTGGTTTGTTAAACCGGTTAATAATTATTTAATATGTTGATTTTATTTTCTTTATGTCCGCAATTCTTTTTTCAGCAATGCGGTTTGCTGCAATATTTGTAGGTATTTGTTCAGCTTTGCTCAGTTTTATAACATTTCTGGTTGCCTCGTAAATATTCTCAGTTAGCTGTACGGTGCGTTTTTTACCAAAGCCGGTTAATTCCGAATAACAAGCAATTAAACCTCCGGCGTTAATTAAATAATCAGGAGCAAAAAGAATACCCTTTTTCAAAAGCAACTCACTGTCTAAAACCTCATCTTTTAACTGGTTATTTGCAGAACCTGCAATAATTGCAAATTTCATGCGCTCAATGGTTTTATTATTAACGGTAGCACCCATAGCGCAAGGCGCATACACATCGGCATCAATTCCAAAAATTTTATCAGCCTCAATTGGCTTTGCTTTGTATTTTCTGGCTACGTAAGTAAGTTGGTCTTGATTAATATCGCTAATTAAAACTTCGGCGTTTTCTTTACGTAATAAAGCCACTAAATGTTCGCCAACGTTGCCAATTCCTTGTACTAAAACAGTTCTGCCGGCAAGCATATCTGTACCAAAAACTTCTTTAACACTGGCTTTTATACCTAAATATACGCCTTGTGCTGTAAATGGAGCAGGATTACCAGCGCCACCAATAGATTCTGGCACACCTGTAACATAATTGGTTTCCATACGGATATATTCCATATCACGCGTGTTCGTTCCCATTTCTTCGGCTGTAATGAATTCGCCATTCAGGTTTTTTATAAACTTGCCGTAGCTACGCATTAAAGTTTCCGATTTGTCTTTTCTAGAATCACCAATAATTACACCTTTGCCACCACCTAAATTTAAACCGGTAATAGCCGATTTATAGGTCATGCCTCTTGATAAACGAAGTGCATCTTCTAATGCTTCGGCTTCTGTTGTGTAGCTCCACATGCGTGTTCCGCCTAAAGCTGGCCCTAAAGTAGTATCGTGAATGGCAATGATTGCTTTTAGACCAGTGTCGGGATCATTACAGAAAACCAACTTTTTATGCCCGTAAGCACTTAATTGCTCTAAAATAGATGAATCTGACGAAGAATTTGCTGGCATAATGAACGTTAGGCTTAACCTGCAGCAAAAATAAAATAAAAAACCATTATTACACGTATTAAAAACAATCTATAGTGAAATTAATTAGACAAGCCCGTTAAACATCTGCCGAAAAGCCAAATACTCCTTTTAAGAATGTAAAATAAACCATTCGTTCTTTTGTAGAAAATCAGTTACAATAGTATTTAGGTAATTGCAGTCCCACCATTTGCTACCTGCCTACCGCAGTCAGGCAATCTTTTTGTTGATGTTTATAGCTGTAATTATTGGAGCTGAACACAAAAAGTATTTTCGCTGCTGTCGGTGTTAGATAACTTCTTTAGGAACTTGCTATTCATTGCCGTTGGTTTTGAACCAATGGATAATAGAAAATCAGATAGGAAATTTGAGTTTTAAGGCTTCGGTTTTGAGTTAATTAAACCTGACAGTAGCGAACACGCAGCCGAATTTTTATGAGGCAAGTAAAGCGAATGGCGGGGCCAACCCTAACCAATGAAAAGCTGAAACCTGCTTTTCAAAACCTTAAAAATGTCATTAGTTTTTAAAGCTTAAATACTTAAAAGTAAATATGCGGTATAGAATAACAAATTTATCTAAGTTTGTATTGTATGAAACACCTGAAACGCTTAAATAAATATTTCTTAAAATATAAATGGTGGATTATTCCGGGAAGTATTTTCGTGGTAATTTCTAATATTTTTGGTGTTGTGCCTGCTCAGGTTATTGGTTATGCCTTCGACTTAATTACCGAAAACATTCAGATTTATAGCCTTTTTGATGGTTTTAACCGCCAGCAAATTATTTATGATATTTTTAGCAATAGCCTTTTGTATTTTGGTTTTTTGGTTATTGCACTTTACGTTTTGAGGGGATTATTTTTATTTTTCATGCGCCAAACCATTATTCTTATGTCGCGACATATAGAATTTGATATGAAAAATGACATTTACCAACACTACCAAAGGCTCAGTTTAGGCTTTTATAGAAGAAATAATACCGGCGATTTAATGAATCGTGCTACGGAGGACGTAAACCGGGTGAGAATGTATGTTGGTCCGGCAATAATGTACACCATAAATACTTTTGTTTTATCGGTGCTTATTATTTGGTCGATGTTTGATGTAAACTCAAAATTAGCCATTTATTGTTTATTGCCACTGCCATTTCTGGTGTTTATAATTTACTATGTAAACACCCTTATTTTTAAGAAAAGCGGAAAGATACAAGAAAGGCTCTCCAGCTTATCAACATTTGTGCAAGAGCGGTTATCGGGTATCAGAATTATAAAATCTTATGTACGCGAAGATTATACACGCAGCATGTTCGAAATTCAAAGTAACGATTACAAAAAAGACTCGATGAGTTTGGTTAAGGTATCTGCACTTTTTTACCCAACAATGCTACTTTTAATTGGTTTGAGCACAATTTTAACCATTTATGTTGGCGGCATACAGGTTATGAATGGCAGCATAACGGCTGGTAATATTGCAGAATTTATTATATATATTAATCAATTAACTTTTCCGGTAACGATGCTCGGCTGGGTTACCTCATTAATACAAAGGGCGGCAGCATCGCAAAAGAGGATTAATGAATTTTTGGATATCCCATCAGATATTCAATCAACCAACAACAACGAAAGGTTAGTTAACGGAAATATCTCATTCAAAAACGTAAGTTTTACCTATCCTGATACAGGCATTGAAGCTTTAAAGAATATAAGTTTTGAGATTAAAAGTGGTGAGTTTGTAGCCATAATTGGCAGAACAGGCTCGGGTAAATCTACATTGGCAAACCTTATAATGCGAATGTATGATGTTGAAAACGGAGCTATAAATATCGACGGTGAAAATTTAAAAAACTTAAACCTTAAGGATTACCGGAATCAGATTGGTTTTGTGCCGCAAGAGGTTTTCCTTTTCTCTGATACCATTAAAAACAATATTGCATTTGGTTTGGATACTGTAACTGAAGATGAAGTTTACGAAGCGGCAAAAAATGCATCAGTTTATAACAACATTATTGATTTTGAAGAGCGTTTTGAAACCATGCTTGGCGAACGTGGAATAACGTTATCAGGCGGCCAAAAGCAGCGAGTATCGATAGCCAGGGCGCTAATAAAATCGCCACGTATTTTGATATTTGATGATTGTTTATCAGCAGTGGATACTAAAACTGAAGAAGAAATTCTGCAAAACCTTGGCAAAATAATGCACAATAAAACCAGCATTTTAATTGCACACAGAATTTCGACCATAAAAAATGCTGATAAAATATTGGTTTTAGATGATGGAAAGATAATAGAACAAGGCACACATAATGAACTGATTAACCTGAATGGCAGTTATACTGAGCTTTACAACAATCAGCTATTAGAAGAAGAAAGCCGTAGCGCTTAATTTGTTTGAATTCTATTTTGAACTTTAAATATTTGCTTTATATTTACCGAAACCAAAAACCAACATCAATACCAACCATGGGAGAATTCGACAATAAAGAGAGAGAAGAAGTTTTTTCAAAGAAAGTAAGAGCAGGTAAGAGAACTTATTTTTTCGATGTGAAGGCCACTCGTTCGGGAGATTATTACTTAACAGTAACTGAAAGCAAGAAAAGATTAGAAGACGGCGTATTTGTGAAACATAAAATCTTTCTGTATAAAGAAGATTTCGAAAAATTTACAGAAGGTTTAAATGAAACTGTAGATTACATTAAAACGCATCAAGATGTTGTAGAAAAACGCTACGAATATTCGGAAAACGGTGAGCATAGTGCAAAAACTACCGACGATTTTTCGTTTTAATTTAAGATAAATAGAAAGAGCCTTTAGAAACTAAAGGCTCTTTTTTGTTATGCAATGTTTTTTTATGTTGCTGCAATTCCGGCACCTACCATAAATATCATAAGAAAATAGAAGGCAATAATCATAATTGTAAGGATACCCCAATATTTAAAGAGCGATTTTAAGTTTGAAAATGAATCCTCTAAACTTTCCTGATCGCCAAAAAGCACTGCTTTTTTCGCCTTACTGGCAATTTTGTTGAGCAATAAACTTGGGTAAAATAATAAAAGACTTGTAATTAAATATATTACTGTAATGATGTTTGTACCAGCAGAACCTAATTGACTCATTTGAGCTGCCACCTTCGGATTGCTATTCATTAGAGTTGGAATACTAAAAGCAACCATAAATATGAATATAGAAACAACAATACCTACAATGGAGAGAAATTTGGCCCATTTAGTAATGTCGTAAATATAGCTTCTCATATTTTCTGATACGACCAATTTCACCTCGGCTTGCTGTTGCCCTTCCAAATCTTCCATAATGTTTTTTAAATTTTGCTAAACTTAGATAAAATATCCATCTGGCACAAATTACTGCCTTTAATTAAAGATTTTAAAAGCTTATCTTTGCCGCCTGAAAAAGGTGAAAGGTGAAAGGTGAAAGGTGAAAGGTGAAATCGTAAATCGTAAATCGTAAATCGTAAATCAAAACATATAAATGGCATTACAGTGTGGTATAGTTGGCTTACCAAATGTGGGTAAATCGACACTTTTTAATTGTTTATCAAATGCAAAAGCGCAAGCAGCAAACTTTCCGTTTTGTACAATTGAGCCAAATGTTGGCGTAATTACCGTACCTGATGATAGATTAACAAAGCTTGCGGAATTGGTTAAGCCAAATAAGGTGCAGCCAAATACAATAGAAATTGTTGATATTGCTGGTTTAGTAAAAGGAGCATCAAAAGGTGAAGGTTTAGGCAACCAATTTTTAGGAAATATTCGTGCTACAAATGCTATTATCCACGTTTTACGTTGTTTTGATGATGGAAATGTAATACACGTTGATGGTTCTGTAGATCCAATTCGCGATAAAGAAATTATCGATACTGAATTACAGCTTAAGGATTTAGATACTGTTGAAAAACGTATTCAGAAAGTTGAAAAAATGGCTAAAACCGGTGGCGATAAGGATGCTAAGCGTACTTATGAAATTTTAATTGTGATTAAAGCTCATTTAGAAAGTGGAAAATCTATTCGTACTGCCCCATTAGCACAAGAAGATTTTGATTTTATTGAAGATTTAGGCTTACTTACCCAAAAACCGGTAATGTATGTTTGTAACGTTGATGAAGCATCTGTTGTAACAGGAAATAAATATGTGGATTTAGTTAAAGCAAATGTTGCCGATGAAAATGCTGAGGTTTTAGTGATTTCTGCAAAAATCGAATCTGAAATCGCTGAATTAGAAAGCTATGAAGAACGTCAGGAGTTTTTAGCCGACTTAGGTTTGGATGAATCTGGTGTAAACAAACTGATTCGTGCTGCTTATAAATTATTAAACCTTTATACTTACTTCACCGCTGGTGTACAAGAAGTTAGGGCCTGGACAATTACCAAAGGTTTTACAGCACCACAAGCTGCTGGTGTAATCCATACCGATTTTGAGAAAGGTTTTATACGTGCAGAGGTTATTAAATACACTGATTTTGTAACCTTAGGCTCTGAAAATGCCTGTAAAGATGCTGGTAAACTTGGCGTAGAAGGTAAAACTTACGTTGTTGAAGATGGAGATATTATGCACTTCAGGTTTAACGTATAATTTTAAAAAAATATTTAAAAAATATAGGCTGCCAGAAATGGTGGCCTTTTTGTTTTTGCCACGGAAACACAGAAGACACGGAATTATTTGAATTAGTAACAAACCCGTCATTGAGAGGCACAGCCTGCCCCAAAGATTCGGGGAAACAATCTACATTAATCTATTTCTGCGCTTATCAGCGAAATCTGCGGGAAACTAAAAACTATTTGCCACGGAAACACAGAATACACGGAATTATTTGAAATGAATGAGTTACTAACATGTAAGCCTTACTCTGCGCTTATCAGCTAAATCTGCGGGAGACTAAAAACTATTCGCCACGGAAACATTGAATACACGGAATTATTTGAAATGAATGAGTTACTAACATGTAAACCTTACTCTGCGCTTATCAGCGAAATCTGCGGGACACAAGAACATCAATCAAAAATCCTCATACTACCAATCCGTAAGCCGCCAACTGGGCTTTAGTATCTTCATAACTAGTATGATGAATACCCTTTAAACCTAAACCTTCTGATACCTGTACGAAAAGCATTCTATCATCAATATATAAGCTTGTTTCAACATCGCTTTGCGAAATATCGATTGCAACTTTAAAAATATCTGCGTCAGGTTTGCGGAAATGAACAAAACTTGATGAAACAAAGAAATCAACAAACTCATTAAGCTTAAAAGTATTTATTCGATATTGATTTAGTTCCCTCCCTTCGTTACTAATTACAGCAACTTTGAGGCTATATTTTTTCTTTAAATCGCATATTAATTGAATCATTTCAGGGTAGGGCAATGATTTTTTAAACATGAATTCCTTAAAATCATCATAACTAAAAGAACGCTCTTCAAAGAAAACAATTCTTTCCAGGTATTCATCAAGCGTAAGCTTACCAACTTCGTAAGTATCAAAAGTTAAATGATGGCGCTCTTCTAAATCTACAGAATCAAGGTTAAAAAGAACCGCAGCTTCTCCCCTTGCCTTTCTATCCCAACCATTGGTTAATAAAACGCCACCTATATCGGTAAAAAGTGTTGTGATTTTTTTTTGCATAACTCATTATTAAAGTAAAATTCCACTTAAGAATAATATCGCGAAAGAAAAGTAGATTATCAAGCCAGTAACATCAACTAGTGTTGCCACAAAGGGCGTTGATGAAACTGCAGGGTCTGCTCCTACTTTTTTAAGCAAAAGCGGCAACATTGAGCCCATTAATGTTCCCCATAAAACCACTCCAATTAACGAGCAACCAACTACTAAACCAATTCTAACATAATGATCGGTAAAGCCTGGCATAAAAAGGTTCCAGCTGGCAATTACGGCAAAACTCAGCAAGCATAAAGTTCCGCCTAGTAACATACCCGAAAAAATTTCCCTTCGCATTACGTTCCACCAATCTCTAACCGTTACTTCGCCTAAAGCCATCGCCTGGATTATTAATGTTGCAGCCTGCGAACCGCTATTTCCTCCGCTAGAAATAATTAAAGGGATAAATGTAGCCAGTATAACCACTTTTGCAATCTGGCTTTCGAAGTTTGACATTGCCGCTATGGTTAGTAATTCACCAAAAAACAATACAATTAACCAAACCACACGCTTCTTGTAAAGCTCAAAAACCGGAACATCTAAATATGGCTCGTCTAAAGCCTGCGAACCACCAATTTTATGAATATCCTCTGTGTATTCTTCATTGGCAATCCATAAAATATCATCAACAGTAACAATACCTAAGAGGATATTTTGCTCATCAACAACAGGTAAAGCAACACGGTTATTCATTCTAAAAATACTGATAGCATCTTCCTGGGGGTCGTTTGCTTTTAAAGCGATAAAACGTTTATCGGTAAGTTCACCAATTATGGCTTCAGGATCTGCCAGCAAAACTTCCCTAATCCTAATATCATCAAGCAATACACCGTCTTTATCAATAACGTAAACTACATCAATGGTTTCAGAATTTTTACCATAACGCCTAATGTGCGCCAAAACCCTGGTAATAGACCATTCCGGTTTAACAGCAATGTAATCTGGCGTCATTAAACGCCCAATACTGTATTCATTGTAACCTAAAAGTGCCAGCGATTCCTTACGCTCTTCGGGAGGTAAAAGCGTAATCATTTTCTTAACCACATCACCCTTTAACTCACTAAAAAGTGCGGTACGGTCATCAGGAGGCAAATCTTTAATAATTTGATTTAGCTTATTGCCCGATAATTTTTTGATAATTCTTTCCTGGGTACGAAAATCGAGAATTCTGAAAACATTAACCGCTCTGTTTAAAGAAATCGTTTCAATAAATTTGGCTGCATGCTGCGGAAGTTCGTCAATCAATTCCTCCACATCCGAGATATTCAGTTCATCAAGATATCGCTTTAATGCTTTATCATTATCTTTTTCAAGTAGTTCCTGAATCTCCTCTACAACCAATTCTTCCATAAGCAAATTAATATTTTTTTACATGCTAAAACCTCTGTTAACGGTTCGCAAAGGTGCGGTTTTATTTTCTAAAATGCCAATTTTGGCGTTAAGGCAGCGTTAATTTTAAGTAAAGCAGTTGCTGTAACTCGGTTTTAGGTCAGTCCTGCTTTCCGCTAAATCTTTCTCGCCGAAAAGCTCAAAAGGATACCGCTGCAATAAGGTTTAATTAACAAAGTTTGCACACATTTGTTATTTCAGTTTGCAAAAAGCAGATTAAAGTTTGCGCTAAATTTTGTTTATTAAACGCAATCAACACAAAATCAATAAGTTATTAAGGATGGTTAAAATAGCAACATTAGCTTTCAAATTAAGTAAACTAACATTTTGATTCTATATATTTGCATCGTTTTGCTCCCGTAGTTCAATGGATAGAATTATGGTTTCCGGTACCATCGATATGAGTTCGAATCTCGTCGGGAGCACAATTTAAAAGCTACAATTAATGTTGTGGCTTTTTGTATTTGTAAATCCATTTAAATTATTTGCTTAAAGACCATTGTGCCTTACAGCTACTAAGCTTAGTTCAAAACCCGGCATCTCATTTATCCCGACTAATATAATACTCTGCTAATTCGTTTGGTTTATCGGTATTAATCCAATCTACACCTAAACGTTCTAAAATCATCCAGGCATTACGATTGTCGGCTGTTGCCCAAAACCTAAAAGGCTTGCCTGCATTGTGCGCATCATTAATTAGTTTTTCAAGCTTCGCATAATCGGCTGGTGTGGGTTCGTCCGTTCCGTTCCAAGCCGTATATTTTTTAATGTTTTGACTAATCATGCCTACTCTTTTAAGCTGATTCTGAGTATAGCTGGTTTCTGGTCTGCCATCAAAGAAGATGTATTCTGGCCAATTTGCGAAATCTACAGGCTGAGGCATATCTCCGCTTATTACAATTTTTATAGCCTCAGGATTTCTCACAATATTAAAAACCTTCTCAAACTCCTTTAATTCTATAATTAGTTTTTTAAGTACGTTAACATGGTCTTCTTTTATATCGATAACCAATTGCAGATGTTTTGTTCTATCTTTAAAAGCATGGTGATTATGCGCTTTAAATAACTCAGCCAATGGAGATAAATACAATGATTTTAAGGTTTTTAGAATATTGATTTCTTTAGCTTCATGCGCTACATACAATTCTCCATCTTTTAAAAAAACATCGGCTTCTATCGAATTCATCCCAGCCTTGTATGCCATAACTAATGGTAAATTTTGATGATAATCGTTATGACTGTGCCCTTTGCTTTTAACATTTTGAGCCAATGTAGAAACCGATAATAAAATTATAAAAGCAAGGCTGGATAGAATTATTCTCATGGATGATTGTAAGTTGCTGACAAATTAAATAATATTACTTTGATTTCAACTATGCTTAAACCAAGAGACGGAAACATCCTTTGTATCAAAATGGATTATTGACAGACTTCAACAGAAATAATGAATAATCTTCTTGCTGCTTAATCATAATCAAAAGCTTTTAAAAAACTAATTGTTATTTTTGCGGCAATGATTATTTACAAAACCGATGAACAAGTAGAACTGATGAAAATCAGTGCGCTTCTGGTAAGCAATACTTTGGCAGAAATTGCAAAAATTTTACGTCCGGGTTTAGCGACAATTGAGATTGATAAACTGGCAAATGAATATATTTTGGATAATGGCGCTGTGCCTTCTTTCTACAACTACAGCGGCTTTCCACACCATATTATAACTTCTGTTAACGATGTTGTTGTACAT
Organism: Pedobacter sp. Leaf132; assembly: GCF_920984695.1. Lineage (NCBI taxonomy): Bacteria > Pseudomonadati > Bacteroidota > Sphingobacteriia > Sphingobacteriales > Sphingobacteriaceae > Pedobacter > Pedobacter sp. Leaf132. The sequence continues at coordinate 114,331 of NZ_CAKLBO010000012.1, forward strand.
GGATTTCCGGGCAAAGAAATATTAAAAGATGGCGATATTATCTCTGTTGATGTTGGCGTTATCAAAAACGAATATCACGGAGACCATGCTTATACATTTGTAATTGGCGATGCCAGCGAAGAAATTTTAAAGCTGGTAAGAACCACCAAAGAATCCCTTTTTATAGGCATTAACGAAGCGGTTGCTGGTAAGCGATTGGGCGATATTGGTTTTGCTATTCAAAATCATAATGAAAAACAAGGCTATGGTGTTGTTAGAGATTTTGTTGGTCACGGACTTGGGAAAAGCATGCATGAAGCGCCGCAAGTGCCAAATTACGGCAAACGTGGAAGCGGTTTAATGCTAAAAGAAAACCTGACTATGGCTATTGAGCCCATGATTAATTTGGGCAAAAAAGATGTATTTATCGAAAAAGATGGTTGGACGGTGAGAACCGTTGATGGAAAACCATCCGTACATTTTGAACACGATGTTTGTGTTAAAAAAGGCAAAGCACTTATTTTATCTGATTACAGCCCAATCGAAGCAGCTGAGCAAAATAATATCAATTTAAAAGTTAGCTAGCTCATTACAAGATTTGAAATTCTACAGCATAATTGCATTATTTTTTTTAGGTTTTAGCAGTAACGCACAGGTTTTGAGAAAGAAAACCACCATGCTAATGGGCGGTCGATTTGAAATTACCATTGTTGCAAAAACTGCTGTATTTGCCGAGCAAAATATAGACACCATTATAAATGAAATTAGCAGAATTGAGTATCTAATTTCTGATTGGAAACCAAATTCACAGGTTTCGGAAGTGAATAGAAATGCTGGAGAGAAGCCTGTAAAAGTTGATAAAGAGGTTTTTGAGCTTACCAAACGAGCAATTAAACTATCGCAACTTACAAACGGTGCTTTCGACATCAGCTTTGCTGCGATGGATAAAATCTGGAAGTTTGATGGATCGATGACTGAAATCCCATCTGTTGATGAAATTAGGAAATCTGTAGAAAAAGTTGGCTACAAAAACATCATTCTCGATAGTGTAAACTCCACAATTTTTTTAAGTAAAAAAGGCATGAAAATTGGCTTTGGCGCTTTAGGAGAAGGTTACGCAGCAGATAAATGTCGCAACATGATGCTTGCCAAGGGAATTAAGGCCGGAATTGTAAACGCAACCGGCGATATGAGCACATGGGGAAAGCAACCTAATGGCAAAAAATGGCTTGTTGGCATCACCAACCCATATAATAAAGATAGCCTTTTCGCCGCCGTTCCGCTTTACAATAAGGCTATTGTAAGTTCTGGCAGCTACGAAAAGTTTGTAATTTTCGATGGCAAACGATATTCTCACATTATAAATCCGGCTACCGGCTACCCGGCTACCGGACTAAGCGGTGTTACGGTTTTCGGTCCGGATGCTGAATTGGCAAACGGATTAAGCACTTCGATAATGGTTTTAGGTAAACATGCAGGATTAAATTTCATTAAGCAATTTCCTAAATATAGTTGCATTATGTTTAGCGACAACGGCGAGATTTTTCTATCCGATAATCTGGTTAAAAGGACTGTAGAACGCTGGAAAAAAATGCTTTAACTATGTCAGCATTTTTCAAGACCCATTATAAGTCTTTTAATTTTAATAACAATCCATCAATACCTGTCCGTGAGATTGATAAAAACTGACGCTTTTCCCCTCATGCTTTTGGCACAACGCTTCAAGCCATTCAATTACATCTTTTTGCATACTTAAAGAGCCGCAAAGCATTATTACAGCCCCGTCTTTTAGCGCAGAATAAATCGTTTCAGCATCTCGGGAAAGCAAATCTTTAACATATTGTTTTTCGCCTTCACGAGACAAGGCTATGCTTAGTTTAGTCAGTTTATCCGCATCAGATTTCAGGGCATTTTCGTAGAGCTCAAAAGAAACTTTATTTCTGAAACCGCAATAAAGGTGAATATCTCTGCCATCTCCAAACTGATTTATCATCCCTAAAAAAGGTGCAATTCCGGTTCCGTTAGAAACCATAATTACTGTTTTTGCCTTTAAAGGAAAATGAAAATGCTCATTTCTTAAAAGTGCTGCATTTAAGGTTTGTCCATCTTCTAGTGCATGTAAAAATCTTGAACCTAAACCATTTTCATGCAACTTAACGCTCAGCTGAACATCTTTACCAATTTTACCGATTGAGTATTGTCTTTCGCGATGATCGTTTGCAGGATAGATAGAAAGTAAATCGCCGGAAGTAAATTTTATACCTTTTACAGGCTTTAAGCGAACAATAAAAGAAGTTTCTTCATGACTTGAAATCTTTTTTTCTACAACTGTAAACTGATGTAATTTTACTGGTTTAGTTTCTAAAAGTTTTGATAAAGATGTGGATTCTACATTAGAACTTTGCGCCCACAATGTAGCCCACTTCATAAAATCTTCAGGAGATCTATCGTTAACGGTATGTATTTCGAGCAATGGTTTTGCCCAGTTTTGCTGCGATAAAGCATTATTTACTTCGTAACCAAATTTGCAAAAATCGGGATAGGCATGCGAGCCAAAAGCAACAACCGAAAAATCAATATGATTTGCCTGCCGGAATTTATCTAAAAGCTTTAAAAATTTAGTTGAATTTGTTGGCGCATCGCCAATACCATAAGTTGCTGTTAAAATAATGAGTTGCTTGGCTTTTGGGAAAACTTTATAATGATTTAGTTGCCCGATAAAAGATGTTTTCCCACTTTTCGATAACAGCTGGTGAATGGCTTTTGCAAAACGAAAAGTTGTTCCATTTTCAGAACCAACTAAAATGATATATTCTGCCTGCTCTGCTTTATATTTATTTTTAACCTGATTAGATCTTCTTTTCCACCAAATAGCAAAGCCTGAATAAATAAAAAAAAGAATATTTGCTGATGCGACCGCTAGAACAATTGCCCAGATTGCATTTGTTCTACCGGTATGCAAATCCATACTTAATGCAGTTAGCAATTTAGCATTCGAATATCGCTGCTCAGTTAGTACCTCGCCTGAAATTTGGTTTATGGTTAATTCCCTATCCTCAAGTTTTAATGTAAAATAATCTTCTACATCTTCAGAAAACGGAAACTCGATTGATTTTAGGCTGGATAATTTGGTGTTTTTAAAAATTTCAAAATCTGCAGTTTTCTTTTCTGGATTGGTTTTTAAAGCATCAATATTAACTTTATGAGAAATTTTCTGTTCTTTAATAATCTCGAAAGTCTGCAACGATAAGATAGTTCCACTAATTGAAATGATGATTATCGGAATTAGTAAAAGCCTGCCTAAAACAACATGATAATATTGGGCGAAATTATCTTTAACAATTTTCGAAAAAAAATTTTTAAAACTTCTTTGGCGCTGTATAATTAAAACCGTTCCGGAGGTTGCAATGAGGAATAGCAAAAACGATGTTAAACCAATAAAGAAACGGCCAAGTTCATGCAAAAAAAGTGAACGATGTAAGGCGGTTATCCATTGAAAAAATTCATTTTCTTTAGCAACCTTGCCTAAATTTTTTCCGGTTTTAGGGTTGATGTAGAATTTACCGGAATTATCACTTAAATCTGTAGCATCAACCACTACAAATTGATTATAATCAACCGTAACCTCAATAATATCGGTATAGTTATTTTTAAGATTTGGAATAACATCAGCTATGCTAAGTTTATTGAAATCTTTAACCTTAAAAGGCTGAATTTTTTCGGTTACGGGCTTGAAAGAAAGGATGATACCCGTTACAGATGCAAGAATTAAAAAAAGAAAAGAAGATACAGCAAATGCCAAGTGGCTATATCTCCATATTGAAATTGTCATTTAAAAGCCTTTATTAGTTCGCTATTAAACGAACATATCTAATATAACCAGTACCTTCAGTTTTAGCGGCAATACCTTCTGTAGTTAAAGGCACTTCTAAATCTTTAACGATGTATTTTTTATCTTCAACAGCCGATTCAAAACGTAAAGTATAACCTTTGTTAATTTTGGAATTTTCAATCTCAAAGGTAGTAACACTTCTATCACCTCCTGTTACCGAAGCGCCAGTAATTGCACTTAGGTTTGTAGGTTTCTTTTTATAAAATTTGTGCCATTCTTTAACATCAGGATACCATTTTTTATCAGAACCCATAACATAAAGTGTTTTTTCGTAAGCACCCTTAGCATCAACTAAAGAAACAACAATATAGGCTCCTTCTCCAACATAATTGGTCATCTGCAACATACACTTGTATTTTGTAGTTTTTTGCGCCATAGATGCGTAAGAAGTTAAAAATACAATACCTAAGCCTAGGCATACTTTATAAATGCTATTCATTTTTTTATTTTAAAAAGTCAATCGATATTTTGTTCTTAGAAAGATATTCGTTTTCAGTAGCCAAATCATAAGGGGTTTCCTTAAATTCGGTTGTTACATCTTTTTTAGCTCCGATAGAAACCAGATATTTCATCAACTCAACATCTTTGGCGGTCATAGCAGCTTTGTGTAAAGCCGTGTAACCTTCTTTATTTTTAAGGTTAACATCAATTTTTAAGGGCTCAATGCGTTTTAATAAGCCTAAATCATTTTTCGCAACCGCAAGATGGTACAATGAGTTACCATTATCCTGAACTTTTTTAATGTCGAAACCTTTTTCGGTTAGCAGTTTTAATTTAGCTTCAAAATCTTCCATACCGCGTGGGTTGTAAGCCTGAAAAAGATAAGCGGCAAGGTTATCACCATTTTTATCTATATGGTTTAAGTTTGCGCCTTTCTCAATTAAAAATTTTACCACTTCAGCAGAATTACCACGAACGGTGAAATCTAATGCAGAAACACCTTTAGCGTTTATTTGGTTGATGTCTTTAACATTTTTTGCCAATAGTTCGATTGTGGCTAAATCTTTGTTTGAAGCTGCAGCATTCATAAAAGCAGTATTTCCTTCTTTATCTGGTTGGTTCACATCCACACCTGTTGACAGGAAATAGTTAATAATTTCTTCTTGTTTTGGTTTACGAACAATGTTGTGTAAAGCTGTTTCGCCATTGTTTCCAACTGCTGTTGGTTTGATTTTTAAGCTTTCTAAATATTGGAAAACTTCTAAACCATTTGATGTTCCTCGTCCGCCCTGACTAGCCATAATCATTGCATTATCCGTATATTTCACACCTTTCTGAAGCAATTTCTTCATTAACTCAATGTTACCACCTTTTGCAACGTAGTTGAAAGCAGTATTTCCGGCAGCATCCTTACTGTTTAAATCTAAGCCTTTAGCTACGAAATAATCCGTTAAGGTTAAATCTTTATCATTAGGGATTGCGATTAACAATGCATTTGCACCATCGTGATTTAGATCTTGCTTTAAATCCGAGCCGTTCTTTATCAATAAATCGTAAACCTTAGTGTTTTTTTGTCCGCCAGCCGCAGCAAAAGTTAATGCGGTATAGCCGTGGCTATCTTGAATATCAATTTTAGCACCATTTTTTAAAAGATATTCCATAACAGGAATGTTTCCTTTGGATGATGCCCAAATTAAATAGGTTCTGCTATCATGCGTTAATTTATTAACATCGTTACCCGGCTGAGCCAAAAGATACAAAATTGACTCTGTTGGTGCACCACTATTTATCGCAAAAACAGTTGCATCAAAAGAAGAAGGATTTAATTGTGACGGGCTACTGCCTTTCTCTATTTCTGCCTTAATGGTCGCTAAATCAGTATTCCCTTTCCAGAAAGCTTGATCAAAAAAAGCGTTCTTCTGAGCTTGCACAGTTAAGGAGGCAAAAGCTAAAATAGCAAAGATGATTTTTTTCATTTTAGAAGCTAAATATTATTGTGAGTATTCAATTCGTAATGGTTTTTATTATTTCGGCTAAGTTAACAAGAATCATTCTAAATAAAGATTTATTTTGAATCAAATTGAGTACAACGGCTTGCTTAAAAAACCTCATTAAATCAAATTTATTTATAAACAACTCTTTTATAATGATTTACAAAATAAATTTATTTATAAATAGTCTAAATAAATTATTTGTTACAACAAAAAGTTCAACCTTGAGGCTTAAATAATTTAGCTAAATTGTGAGTTAATTGGATAAACCGAATAGAGTTTAAAAGGAAAGACGAATGATAAGATCCTGACGATAGTGAGATAACATTAATTGAAATTATATGTTATGGGCATAAAAATCGTTATAACTATAAAATTATATTTTCATTTAAAACGTTAAACAGGATAAAACATGATTATCAAAAAGTTTTTTATAACCACAATTATCGGATTATTTGCACTCACAATGTATTCTTGCAAAGCTAAAAAACCACTTGCAAAAGCAGAAGCAGCACCAGTTACAAAACCAACACCACCAGTTGAAGAGAAAAAGCCTGCACCTGAACCGGCTAAACAAGAGGAAGCACCTGCTTCTACAGATAATCCTAATTTTAACTTAGATAACATTCAATTTGAATTTAATTCGGCTGTACTAAAAACCTCATCATTCTCTATTTTAGATAAAGCCGTAGCCGAAATGAAAAAATCGCCAGATACTAAATTTGTGTTAAACGGACATTCATCGGCCGAGGGAACGCCAGAACACAACATGTCTTTGTCGATTGATAGGGCAAATTCAGTAAAATCTTACCTGGTCAATGCAGGTTTAAATGCCTCTAATTTTAGAATCGTTGGTCACGGCGAGAAAGAACCAATTACCTCAAATGATAGCGAGGAAGGAAGAATTTTAAATAGAAGAACTGAAATTAGAATTGACAAATAATCATCTAAAAAAACAAAAAATGCCTTGATTAATCGTCAAGGCATTTATAATTTAATCAATAGCGATAATTTTCCCAAATTTTAATTCAGTATTAACAGGAGCATCTGCAGGGTAAGAAATGTATTTTATAGAAAGAATAGTATTCGTAATAGAAAATTTTCCCTTTTCAAACAATTGATAACTTACATTTCGCTTAGTTGGATTTCCGGCGGCGTTAAATTCAACACTTTCGCTTATATTAACGGTTAAATTCTCACCATCAATTTTGTAAGTACCGTTTACTTCTGAAGTTTTTGCAGTGCTGCTCCAGATTTCCATTGTAAACAATCCATCGGGTTTAAAAATTAACCTTCTGCCAATACTTCCGTTTACGCTTGCTTCTTGCCATGCTCCGGTAAGCACATCAGTTTTACCTGCTGGTTTATCCTTTTTGCATGAAATAAAAATAATAGACAATAGAAAAAATATACCGAAGGTTTTTAATAGGTTGTTACGCATAGTTTTAAGGTTTTTAGAGTAAAACGAATAAACAGCTTAAAATGCTACAACTTAATAATCTTCATTTTCCATTCCTGCTTCTAACCTTTTGAGCTCGGCATCCATATCAAGCATGGCCATTTCTTGCTTAGCAATTAATTCACGGCATGCGGCAAGCTGACTTCTTAAATCAAAGATTTCTTTTTGCAGTTCAATTAAACTCTTCCCGGTTTCTTCCTGCATCTTTCTAAGCTCCAGCCTGGTCATAAAACCGCCTTCACTTAAAAAAATTTCTAAGCCAGATTGTTTCCCAATTAATGCCGGTAAAGGATGCCCGTGAACCTCTCCAATAAGCATAATTAAATTTAACTGGTTTAAAAGCTGAAGATATTCTGATGCCAGGATTGCATTTCCCCTAAAAATGTGAAGAATCCTATCTGTTTTAACATATTCCTCATGCTTAAACTCTTGTAGTATTCTATCTAAAAGTTCGCACTTGGCTGATGTTAAGTTAGTTGGAAACCTGTCCATTACTATGATTTTGAGGGATGTTATGCGTTATTGGGATTTATGAATTCTTTTCGAACAATAAATATAGAAAAATTTAATCATGGTTCTAAGTTTTCAAATCTTATCAAGTCATTTAAAGGCTTTTAGAGTCACAAATTTTAAACCATCATGATTTTGTAACGATATCTTTATTGTTGGCTACAAAATTTTCAAACTGCTTTTATCTTTTATCGTTAAATTGTTACAACTTTTCGAGGCTTACAATTAAAATAAACCCCAACATTCGATACATTAGTAACCATAAATTATTCATTGATGAAAAAAATACTCACTATACTTTTTCTTAGCAGTTGTACTATTGTTGTTAATGCTCAAACCATTGTAAACCGCAATGCTGATATCGATAAGATGGTAAAATCGGTTAACGCTGATTCGTTAAAATCATACATTACAAAAATGGTTTCTTTCGGTACCAGAAGTACTATAAGTGATACTAAAAGTAAAACTAAAGGTATTGGCGCCGCCAGAAATTGGGTAGTTAATAAATTTAACCAGTTTGCTAAGCAAAGCGATGGAAGATTATCAGCATTTCTGGATACAGTTACCATAAACCCTGACGGAAAACGTGTTGACAAGCAAATTGTGTTAGGCAATGCAGTGGCCATTTTGAAGGGTAGCGATGCAAATGATAAAAGAGTTTTTGTAGTAAGCGGGCACCTGGATAGTCGCGTTACAGATGTGATGAACAGAGTTAGCGATGCTCCAGGCGCAAATGACGATGGTAGTGGCGTGGCCGGTGTTATTGAAGCCGCCCGAATTATGAGTCAACACAAATTTCCGGCTACGGTAATTTTTGTTGCGGTTAGTGGCGAAGAGCAATCTTTATTAGGCTCGGGTTTTATGGCATCAAAAGCGAAGAAAGAAGGCTGGAATTTAGAAGCCATGCTTAATAACGATATGATTGGAAGCAACAATGCCAGCGAAACACAAATTATAGATAATACTAAGCTGCGAGTTTTTAGCGAAGGATTACCGGCTTTCGAATTAGATAAAAATGCTAAAAACATTCGCCAGTTTGGTTTAGAGAATGATGGTAAAAGCAGGCAACTGGCACGCTATGTTAAAGAAGTTGGAGAACGTTATGTTGATCAGCTCGAGATTAAATTAATTTATCGTAATGATAGATTTTTGCGTGGCGGTGACCATACGCCATTTGTAGAAAATGGTTTTACGGCGGTAAGAATTACAGAAATGAACGAAAACTTCGATCATCAACATCAGGATTTACGAACTGAAAAAGGAGTTATATATGGTGATTTAATCGAATTTATGGATTTTGAATATCTTCGAAAAAATACAGCTGTCAACATTTCGGTTTTAGCAAATTTAGCTAAGGCCCCATCTATACCAACAGAGCTTAAAGTTGATGTGAAAAACTTAAGCAATTCTACTTTCTTATATTGGAAAGCACCGGTAAATGGTCGTGTTAAAGGCTATTATATTTTAATGCGAGAAACAAGTAGCCCAGTATGGCAAAAGAAATTTTTTACCACAGCTACAGAAATGCGTTTGCCTTATAGTAAAGATAATTACTTGTTTGCGGTGCAAAGTGTTGGCAACGAGGATAACGAGAGCTTGCCGGTAGTACCATCAATTGGCAGATAAAAAAACCATTAAGTAAATCGCTTGTTTATTCGAAAATTCCCAAATGAAATTTAAACCTTTAGCATTAATTTTAAACATAGCCTTAACCCTTGGCATTGGTGCATTGGGCGGCATCGCAACGGCTAACTCTGTTAAAACCTGGTATTTAACCCTCAATAAACCTTCATTCAATCCGCCAAGTTGGTTATTTGCGCCAGTATGGACAACACTTTACATATTAATTGGCATTGCAGCCTATTTGGTATGGGTTAAAAGAGATACCATAGTGCACTTCCCCAGAACTGTAGCGATTTATGTCATTCAGCTAATTTTAAATCTTTGCTGGTCATTTATATTTTTCTATTTCCATGAAATAGGTTTTGCATTGGCAGAGATAATTATGCTCCTCATTATGATTATTATAAATGCAATAACCTTTTATAAAATCGATAAACTGGCCGGACTTCTTTTCATCCCTTACATTTTATGGGTAAGTTTTGCATCATTTTTAACATATAACATTTACATACTCAACTAATTTTCAAAAGAAAACACTTATTTTTAGAGAGTGGTAACTCTTAAAAGATATTTGCTGATGCTTTTTATTTTGTGCTGTTTTAAGTTACAGGCACAAAAGGTTGGTTTAGTATTTAGTGGCGGCGGTGCTAAAGGATTGGCGCATATTGGCACTTTAAAAGCTTTAGAAGAAAACCACATTCCAATTGATTACATCACAGGAACATCGATGGGCGGAATTGTTGGCGCCATGTATGCGGCCGGATATACACCCGCACAAATTGAAAATATTGCAACAGGTAACGAATTTCAAAATTGGGTAAATGGCCGTTATACCAGCGATTATACTTATTACTTTGAAAAAAATGCACCAAACGCATCTATGCTTGCTGCCAAAGTTGCTATAGATTCAGGTTTTCACTTCAGCTTCCGCTCAAATTTAATTAATGATATACCCTTAAATTTTGCCTTTTTAGAGTTATTTTCTCAAGCATCTGCTGCATCAAAAGATAATTTTAATAATCTATTTGTGCCCTTTAGATGCATGGTTGCCGATGTACTTTCGCAAGAGAGCATAACGGTTGATAAAGGAAGTTTAGCCGAGGCGGTTAGAGCAACCATGACCGTACCGATTATTTACCGTCCAATTAAGCTTGATGGAAAATATGTATTTGATGGCGGGCTTTATAATAATTTTCCAGCTGATGTAATGCAAAAAGAATTCGAGCCTGATTACATAATTGGCGCAAATGTATCTTCAAAAACATATAACGAATACCCAAAAAGTAATGATGAAAGATTAATGAACCGCTTTTTGGTTTATATGTTTCTTTCAAAATCAGACTCTACAATGGTTGGTAAAAACGGAATTTACATCCAACCTAACGTTGGCAACTATAGTGTTACTAATTTCTCGCCGGTTAAAGATTTAATTCAAAAAGGCTATGAAGCCACCATGGCAGATATGGAACGGATTAAAGCACTTATAAAGCGAAGGGTTACTGATGAAGAGCTTGCAGCGAAAAGAGAAAAATTTAATCGTAAAAAACCTGATTTTGTTTTTAACAACATTACCGTAACTGGTGTGAATGACCAGCAAAAACGTTATGTAGAGCGCTTATTTAAAAGTGATAAACAAACTTTTAATCTCGATGATATTAAACGAGGTTATTATAAGCTGGTGGCAGACCAGACTTTTGAAACCATTTATCCAAAAATTGTGTACGAGCCTGCAACAGATAACTACACTTTTGAAGTAGTTGCCCAACCTAAAAAAAGTTTTAAGCTTGATTTAGGCGGCAATATTTCTACACGGCCAATTAGCAACGTATTTTTAGGTGCACAATACAATTATTTAAACCGCAAAGCTTACACTTTTGGAACCAGTTTCTATTCTGGAAGATTTTACGAATCGGTACAAATGAGTGGCAGAATTGATTACCCCACAAAGCTCCCAATTTTTTTAGGTGCGGAGTTAACTTATAACCATTGGAATTTTTACAACACCAGCCAGATTTTTATTGAAAACCCACGCCCGATTTATATAGAACAAGCCGATAGGAAAATTGATTTGATGATGGGATTTCCGCTTAATTACAACACAAAGGTGGTTTTGCACGCTGCTTTTATCAATAATCAAGACCAATACAGTCCAAACAATTCTTTTGCCGTTGGCGATATATTAGACCAAACCGTCTTTAATGGCTTTAAATCATCACTTAACCTCGAAAAAAATTCTTTAAACCGTAAACAATATGCAACCCGCGGACAAAGTTTTACCATAAGTTTTAACTATACTACAGGTAGAGAAAACTATAATCCAGGCAATATTTTCAGAAATATTGTTCCGGCAAACACCATAAAACCTTTTAACCAAATCCGGCAATGGGGTAGCATTAAGCTTTCGCAAGAAAATTATTTTCTTCACCTTAATAAATACACATTGGGTTATTTAATTGAAGGGGTAATATCAAACCAACCGCTTTTTAATAACTATTATTCAACATTACTGGTTTCACCTGCATTTTATCCGTTGCAAGATAGCCGTTCTTTGTTTTTAGATAAATTCAGGGCTTCTACTTATGCTGCTGGCGGTATAAAAAATATTTTCAGCATCAGAAAAAATTTAGATTTTAGATTGGAAGGCTATCTTTTCTTGCCGCATAAAGAATACGAATTAAACAATTTACAAGATGTTGGATACGCAAAAGCGATTACCAAACTGCGTTATGCAGCCACAGCGGGTGTGGTTTATCAATCGCCGGTTGGCCCTGTAAGCTTAAGTTATAATTTATATAACGATGCGATTAAAAGAAATGGTGTATTATTGCACATTGGTTACTTAATTTACAATAAACGTTCTATAGAATGAAAAGAGGATTTATCTTATTGTTTCTCTGCTTAGCAAGCATTTTTGGCTTTGCTCAAACATCGGCAATTAATAATTTTTTAGTTAAAGAGAACCTTTTAAAAAACAATAAACTGGCCATAATTGCTGCCGATTCTTTAAACAATCCAAACGAAGACATTAATGGTATTTACACTTTTAGTGTTAGCGGTTTTACGCAGAGTTTAAAATTTAATGATGGTATAGCGGTTTTACCGTTGCCTATTGAGCGCTCTACTTTTGTATATCTTAAACACAAAAACGACACCGGAACACATAGCAAATTGGTTTACGTTTATAAAAAAGATGGCGACTTAACGCCATACCCAATTAATAGTTTATGGTTATTCCTTATCCCAATTTTACTGGTAATTATAGCCTTCGCTTTCAGAAAGCTGATAATTTTTGCAGTAATAATATTCCTTGTATTTGTATACTTTAACCACAGCAGCGGCCTTAACCTAGCAACATTTTTCGAAAGTATTTTTGATGCATTAAAGAATTTAGTATAATGCTAATAAATGTGAAATGCGTTTGATTTAGAAAGGCATTCCTATACCAAAATTGTATTGCAAAAACCGATAAGTATCTGGCGCATGGGTGGCGTTAAAGTTGTCTCTAAATGCTCTTCCATTAGATAAAAATTTACCAATAACCCATTGTTCGGAGCCTGAGAATTGTGGGTCTTTAACCTTCAAACCAATATCAAACCTAAATACAAAGTATTGAACATCATACCTAAACCCGGTACCCGCTCCTATTGCCGTTTGCTGAGCCATTTTACTAAGTTTTAGCAAAGTTTGCTGCCTGATTTCTTCGCTTATGTTACCGCTTAAGGTACTTTTACCATTAATATTCCACACGTTACCCATGTCGATAAATGCCGCACCTTTTAAAACGCCACCAAAAAATTTCCTCAATAAGGTATAACGATATTCCAGGTTAGCTTCAATTTTCATCTCCCCTAATTGGTCTAAACCAAATAAGGTTCTTCTACCCAAATCAGTAGCAATAACAGCACGATTGTAATTACCCGGACCTAAAGTTCTGGCTTGCCATGCTCTAATCCCGTTTGAACCACCGGCAAAAAATAATTTTTCAAAAGGTATACCTCTTTCCTGAGAGTTACCATACGCATAACCTACACCAGCGCTTAACCTTGCTACAAACTGATTTGTTCCACCTAAATGTTTATACCAGCGTATATCAATCTCCGGCCTCACATACTGGTTAAATGGCAAACCTAATAATGTTGCAGAATTGCCATTTAGCGGGTCTCTTTTTGCACCGAAAATATTTGTAACACCTTGCAATAAGTTACCTGCAATATCTACACCACCTCGCAAATACACAAAAGTTCTTAACTGGTTAAGCTTATCAGCATTTAAAGTATAGGTATATTTCATCCCCAGTGTTAAATCTTTTCTGCCTAAAAGGATGCCGTAGTAGATGTTGTTTAGTAAAATTTCCTGTGGGATACTTGGATCTAAATTTCCAAACCTGTATTCAAAATTTAAAGGCGTAAAGCTGTGTAATTTCGATTTTGTTTCAAACCAATCGTAAGTAATGGAGTTTATAAATATTCTTCTAATGGATATATCTTTTTGTAAGGCGTAAATGTAGCTCGATGAAAAAGTAGTGTGCGGCATTCCGTTTGCACCTAAAACCGGCGTATAAAAAGGAATAATTAATCTCGGAACACTAATACTGGCACTTATAGAAAAATCTCTTTGGTAAATATCTCTAAACGGCGACGTTCCATTACCAATTCTGGATTGTAAACCACCTTTTAGCTGTAATTCAAATCGCTCTGCGCCTCTAAATAAATTATTGTTGGTGTACGTGTTACTTAAGTTAAAACCTACGGTACCACCGTTAAAAGGCACCTCACCTTCTACTCGGTTGCTCATTACTTTTTGTGGTGTTAAAAGGATAATCGGGTTTATTTTATTCGATGTACTGTCTCGTCTGTAATAATCAATTTTAACATTTTTAAAGATGTTCAACTCATACATCCTATCATAGGTAAGCTGCTCATTTCTAATGTCAAACAACTCATTCTGCTTTAAAAAATCGTAACGAACGATAGGATTTCTTCTATATCTGCCCGAAAAATCTGTGTAAACGATTCCATTTACGGTGTCTTTGCTCAATTTATACCTTGCAGAATCTGGTAATCCATCAGGGCTAGGCGCAATAAGCATGTGTGTATTGCCTATGTAAAACTGTTTATGATCGCCATTAGGCGGATTTGTAATATTAAGTTTTAAATCTACTTTTTTTACATCTGCAGTTTCTATCACATCAAAATTTACAAACGGACGTAAAAATTCGTAGTAACCATTTTCCTTCATTACGCGATAAATCTGGTCTCGCTCATAACTAAGAGAATCCGAATCGTACTGCATGCCCTCGTGCAGATGTGTGAAGTTGGGTTTTTCCTTATGATAAACCGCTCTTACCTGAGGCGTAAAAATAGAATCTGAAAGTTTTCTGATATAAGATGCAGGGCCAGGTTGTGCCTTAAATTTAATCTCTGCTTTTTTATCTTTGACCTGAATATCTGAATTAACCTTTGCTTGGAAATAACCCTTACCCTTTAAGAATTTTTCAATTTGATTACGTGATATTTCCACCAAAGCACTATCTAATATCGCCGGTGGCGAACCAAAAGGCTTTATACCTGTTGTTTTGTATTTACCATCTTTTGTATTAAATAAGTTATAAAGTGGCACATTAATACTAAAAGGCGATGATGGACGAATATCTTTTTGAACATAATTATAAGCCTGTTCTTCAAACTTCGCATCAACGCTATCAATGCTAACTTTTTTAACGATAGCCTGGTAATCTGGTATGTATTTAGTTGAGGAGCAACCTTGGATTAAAACAATAATTAATAGTAATATTGCAGGGCTTTTCAGGTTAGAATAATTAAAGGATTGGTATGCTTTCAAAATCTCAGGTTAGTTTTATTAAATCGTTACATCAAAAAAAATATCGTAAAGAAACCGGTCTTTTTTTGGTTGAGGGTATAAAATCCATAAAAGAGTTTATACAATCAAACTATCAAATCCATAGCATATTTTACAACACAGAACAGTATCATTTGTTGCCCAAATTACCTGCAAATATAAACTTATTTGAGGTAAACAACGCTGAATTAACCAAGATTAGTACTTTACAAACGCCACAAGGTTTTTTAGCTGTTATCCACATACCCGAAAGGGCTTCTGTAGACTTAAATTCATTAAAAAATAATTTTACAATTGTTTTAGATGGCATACAAGACCCGGGTAACATGGGTACCATAATTCGCACTGCAGATTGGTTTGGATTTAAAAACATTATTTGCGCCGAAGATTGTGTTGAAGCCTATAACCCCAAAACGGTACAGGCAACGATGGGTTCTTTAGCGAGGGTAAATATTTATTATGAGCATTTGGTTTCTATTTTAGCGCAAACCGATGTGCCTGTATTTGGTGCGTTGCTGGACGGTAATTCTATTTACAAGATGGATTGGGGAAACGAAGGCCTTATTATTTTAGGTAATGAAGGCAAGGGCATAAGCCCAGAAGTTATTGAAAAAATTAGTAAACCAGTTACCATACCAAGAATTGGATCGGCAGAATCATTAAATGTTGCAGTTAGTGCAGCAATCTTTTGTGCTGAAATAGTGAGAGTTCGAAATTAAAAGCAGATTTTATTTGCGGGCTAATTATTAATTCATATTTTTGCAACCTTGAATTTAAGGGTCGAGTGGCCGAGTGGCTAGGCAGAGGTCTGCAAAACCTTCTACAGCGGTTCGAATCCGCTCTCGACCTCCATTTGTACAAATAAAGAATAATAAAAGGTTAAAACCATGGCAGTTACCAGATTAAAAAGAAAAGACAGAAGAAATAAAAATACCGCTCATCAAGAAGTGGATTTCTTAAAAAGAGCTACTAACATTGAGTTAGGAAGTCGCTCTGCACAACCTAAAAACGACCAATTAGCTAAAAACAACGCTGTTTTAGCTGCATTAGCAAAATAGTTTTTAGGAATCTTCTTAAAAAGATTTAAAGCATCCTTCTGATCAAAGGATGCTTTTTTTATGTCATGAATTTTCTAATTTTGTTGCACCGCCAAAAACGAGATTGCACATAACCAGCATTAAAATTCCTGTTTTTTTAAATAAAATTTTTGTCTTTAATAAAGAAATTTCCTTTAAAAATCTAGTGGGCTTATAACTTTATTTTTGGCAACGTCAGTTATGTGGGTGTAAATTTGAGTTGTAGTTAAGTTGTTATGCCCTAAAAGTTTCTGTATATAACGGATGTCGGTACCATTCTCGAGTAAATGCGTTGCAAAACTATGTCGCAAAACATGTGGCGAAACCACCTTATTAATTTTTGCGTTTAAGGCGGCTTGCTTTAATATGGCTTGTACACTTCTGGGTGAGTATTTTACTTTAGCTTGCCCCTCGAACAAATAATTTGAGGGTAAATAGATTTTAAAATACGCTCTTAAAAGTGGCAAAAGAGATTTTGGCAACATCACTTGCCTGTCTTTATTTCCTTTTGCCTGCCTTATATTTATCACTTCACTTTCTGAGTCAATATCCTCAATTTTTAAATCAATTACTTCGCTTAAGCGTAAGCCACACCCGTATAACGTACTTAAAATTGCTTTGTGTTTTAAATTGCGCACGGCTGCCAAAAGCCTTTTTACCTCTTCTCTGTTTAATACTTCGGTAATGTATGTTCAGTACGTTTCGGAAATAAATCATCTATTTGCAGAGACCTGCTAAATACCATTTTGTAAAACAACTTTAAGCTGCCAATTAATTGCTTTTGGTAAGAGGCCGAAATTCCTTTCTCTTTAATAATTTTTGAAAGATAATTTTCGATAACTTGTTCGTTTACAGCGGCAATTGAAATTTGGTTGTTTTCTTTAAAGAAGACAGATAATGCGGCAAGGTATGATTTAATGGTAGAACTGCTATAACGGGCAATTTCCATTTTTTGCTTAAAAATTTCAGAATATTTCATTTTTTCTTTCGATAAACATTCGTAAATCCAAAAGAATATGATGATGAACAATAGAGATAAAAAACTGAATTTAAATGATTTAAATGAAAATCAAAGAAAATTGTACAAGTAGATTTACGAATGTTATTAAATTCGGATAAACGCAATGCGTAAATTTAGATGTTGGCAGAAATTTAAAAACCAGATATAAAATGAAACAGATTATCACGATGTGCACTTCCCAAAATTCAGACCATTTAAAAGTAGAATTCTAGACCGAGCGCAGCGAGGCTATTAGAAAAACTATTAATTTTAATTGGCAATATGAAAAGAATCAAGTTTACGGAATCCCAGAT
>NZ_CAKLBO010000013.1:0-120283 GCF_920984695.1 Pedobacter sp. Leaf132
GTAAGAAAGCTCTACTGCCATCTTCCTGAAGGATTCATCAAACATTCGTCTGCTCATATAATCAAATTTAAAAGTTTCTTTCTAAATCTGACGACTAAATTCCTCCAGTCAAATGTAGCAACTCCATATATTCCATAATTCATTTTCGTATTATCATTTAGATCTCTTAAACCTATTATAAGGTTATCTTAACTTGCTGAGGAAGCAACTGATCTCGTTGGGTAGTATTATAAAGATACGAAAAATCAGGGGTAAGTGAAAGCCAAAGTTACCCCTGACACACTCTAATTATACTGAGTATAAGTATAGTATAGTTAGAGTGTTCCACAGGAATTATTTCTTTTGTGTAGTTACCTCTGGAAGACTTGCTCTCTTTGATGTGTTAATTCCATAGAACCAAACGCAAATCGGAACTGGTAAACTATAACAAAGAAGCAAAGTGAAGTTGCCTCTGTCAAACACTGAGGTATGATCAAAACTAGCTATGAGGGTAAACGTTATAAAGCATGCAGCAATAGCTATCAAACTAATATAAAATATTTGTACTTAATGGAGCTACAGCTCTTCTAATAAGAATGTAGGTGGATAGAAACAATACTAATGATGAAGGGAAAGATATGAATGCTGCGATTACCAATGTCAATAATACGAATGAGGGCAGCTAACTCCAAGGTGCGTCTTTAGCAGGAGAGAAAATAATCATTGTTGACCATAAAGCAAACGTACCTATAACTATACTTGTAAGCCATACTTTAAGTGAGTAAGTTAATGCTCCATCCATTGCTCTAATTTAGCAATAGGTGCTAGATTTTAAAAATATAATTTTTACAGACGGTTCTACCAAACCCACCCCCCTCCACTTCAAATCTCAAAGTGAATAATATGTGTGATTTGACAGGTATGGCAGTCTCATGTTATATTATAATCTGCTTTCATAAAAGTTAACATTTTCCAAATGTAACCTTGAAAGAGTAGTGCCTAAACGGAAATCCTGTGATTTTTGCGCTCTGAAACGTAGGTTGGACATTAGCCCCCTTCTAGGTGCCGGCTGGCGAAGTAAAAAGTATAGAAAAGACTCTATACCCACATAAATGCTTTAAAATACAAGCAGCCATTTGACACATTTTAACCTTTAAGAAATGAAAACAGAGCATTCAAAACTCCCACGCCATTTAAAAAAGCTTCCCGAACAGGTTTCAATCGTTGAAGAACAATGGAGCAGCAAGCAATTCGTTTACAAGAACCACGTTCGAGCCAGCAAGCGCGGCAGTGAGTTGCAAAAGAGCATTAACCTGCTCACAGAAAGAATGTTTCACAGGTTAGTCAATAAGGTTAAAGTGCTGCACCAATCACTACCAATTGATGAAGATAGATTGTGCCTTGAAATCAATCTGCGTAAGCATCCAAAGGATGTCGAGGGATTACATTGCATTCAAACAAAGCACCTCCATCTCTATTTAAGTTGTACGATTAATTGTGACTACGTAATCGAATACACCCTGTTCAACTGTCCATTTGAACTTGAGGTGCTAAGCTTGATTGATAAGATGGCTCTCTCTCATTGTGCGAACAGGGTAGTCAAAGATGATTATCCATCATTTTTTAATCGCTGTCTTCAGGTTCAACCAAACCGCTTCATCTCAACAATCGATTTCGCTGCAAACTGACCACTTCACTTCATGTCTGGCTTAATCAGCTAGGTATCTTAACCCATCACTTTTATACTGTTTAACTTTTATAACATCAATACGGAAGGAGTCCAAATACACGCCGCTTCCTTATTTTATAAAAGTTAACACAATCCCATTACCATCGCAGAATGACTGATACGATAGACGGCTTTAAGTCGTAACGTTATTTGGAACATGATTCCTTAATGAAAGCAGTTAATGACAGGGAGTAACTCTGGTACTCAGGTAAAGCTCAAAAAACCCAGTTCTGCGATGGTTCATACCCCCACAACTTACAAGCAACTCAGTCGGGTTGCTTTTCCTTTTTAATCACTTTTAATTCTTAACAATGAAAGCACAAACAAGAGTGAAAGCTCAAACCAGAACACAGTTCGTTGCAGTAACAGCGGATGTTCAAACCGTTAACAAAGAGGTTGAGAAAGCCTACACGCTTATAGTAGACAAAGCAATCGAACTGCTGAAACGGTTCGAAGTTACCAAGTTTCGCACTTATGCAATGATGGAACACACCAAGAATGAACAGAATACAAATCTTGTTAAAGAGTATCTAAGTTACTTTCATAACGTAACGCTCTCAATGAGTCCAAAGGATGGTAGGTTCTATATCTTTTTAGACTGCGGACTTGAAGCACTAGAAAAGTTCGGCAGTAGCTTAACCAACCAATTACTAAGGGAAGCTTATTCAATTACGCAATCGAATGACAATACTACTGGCATTGAGTACGCACTTAGAGTGAACTTTTTACCTGCTGAACAGCAACACAATTTCTTTTATAGAAGAATAGCGGAGGGAGAAACAGATTACGTTTCAATCAATACAGTTGAGAAACAGGAATTACCAAACTAAAAATATAAGAGCAAACTGCTCTTATATTTCATTGCTCTTGATTATCTTTACGCAACTTAAAACACAAGAAGTAAATAAACATAGAGTAAATTACAACAACATATAAAGAATTTTAGCGTAGCTATCAGTTCTTGCATTCAGGAATCCTAGGAACATTTCGAACATTGCAACAAGAACAGAGTGGTTCACGCCTGCGCAAAAGCGTAGGTGCTGTCCGCCTGTTGCAATGGCCCTCCTAGGAGCCTCTGATTGCAGGATTGGTACAGTTCCCTACGCTTTCGTGTTTACTAACCAACCGGCTGGGACTATCGGTTCTAAATCTAAATGAAAACTCTAAGATTACTAATGCTGTTTGCGACAGTCTTGATTCTCACAAGCTGTAACAAAATGAAAGATGGTAAGTATGTGGTTGTTAATGTCGAAGCCGATGGTGGACAATACAATACATTACCTAAGTGCTCCGATGATACTGTAGGGGGCAAATCAATCGGTGGATTTCTCAGAGACAAGCTTAAACAGAAACAATACCAGTTGCAATTTAAGGAGGACTTTGTAATCGTAAAGGACATTGAGGAAAATGAGGATACGATACTAGCGTTAACAAACGATGCCGATGGAGATTACTACTCGACTCAGTTATCAAAAGGCGAAGACAAAGAAAAGATTAATATCCAGTTAAGACCTAGCAGATCGAAGAGTGGTTTAGTATTGATTGTGGATTTGAATGTGCCATGGAATATTAGATATAGACCAGCTCAGGTTGGAGGCAAGTTTGTTGGTGGCATCCCTTGTGGGAGAGCTATATGTTATTTAAGCAAACTAGATTGATATGAAGACTAAAGTTTTATATATCATTGTTTCTTGTTTAGCTGCGTTCGTACTTGTTCTTGGAACAGTGTTAATCATGAAGTCTCAAGGTCATGGTGAATCAATTGATGCTGAGGCGGTTAGCAGCTCTAAAAAATCAACGTTTGGGATTGGCGTGATAGACCATGCAACTAATAATATTGACACCTCCCTGAATGCGAACACTTTTGTTATTGACGCAGTAATCGATACCCCTAAGCCACGAATTGTTAAGAGGGAAGTGGAGCCAATTGTTTCAGTAAAGAGCTCTGAGATGTTTCCTAATGAGGTCTATAGTAGTGCATCTACATTCATCATTGCTGGTAAAATTATCAGTGTGGATGAGGATGTTGAAGGTGTCTACGTTATTGATAAGGAAGGGACATCTACTTTCGTAAACTTTGATTTTAGGAATCTGACTGATGAGAGAAAAGCTGTGATTATCGATTACATACAAGTTGGAAGAAGAATCTCAGCGGTATGCTCGGAGGAAGGACGTACACTTATAGTTAACTCATTTAAGATTTGGTGATACTGGATGATGTAAATCTAACAATCTTCGCCAATCCAATTTGACCCCCACAATATTCACACGATGTGCATATGAAATCCGTAAGTTAGTGCTGAAATGATTGAGCCCATCTTTATTTTATATAAGTTACACATTGGCAAACCAACATAACCTGTAATGAACGAAGAACACTTAAATTCACCCTTAGACAATTACCTATCAATAGAAAGTCTGCCATACCTCTTCCAAAGTGATTTCTATAATATTGACTTTGACAAAAGAGGTTTTTATTTAGATAGCAAAGGCAATGAATATCATTACAGCATCCCTGAAGAAGAGTATTTCAATCTTTACATCTCTGGAGAGAACCCGGATTATACGGTATTTGACAGCAGTGATGAGAGTCAAGATGATGATGGTGTAACGGAATGCAATGTACCATATGAGCGTCACATTAGACCAGATGAACTCTTTAAACAGCTTGCTAATTGCGAGTTTTACCAAAGTGATTTGCAACTAGAGTTGAGCAAAGATGTTATAGAGGATTTGAAGAATGCACTTGTGGTTGAATCGCCAATCTGTATATATGATTCAGGTTGGCATACCAAATCTGTTTTATTTTATGATGAAGAGTTGAGGTTGTATAAGGAGATCGTCCTTTCTAAAAGTGGAAACGATAACTGGCTCAATCAGAGTAGATACACTAGTGGGATACTTGAATTAATAAAAGAGCCATAGCATTGTGGCTCTCCAAAAGCATCTAAAATAAATTGTTTTTTGACCATTGCATCTAGCAAATTTGCTAATATTCTTATTTTTAGAATATGGTTAAAATAACCGTGCTGTTGAAAGTATTTCGCGGATTTTAGAAAGTGAATCCACTTTGTTACTTTCGTGAAAATTATACTCTCAATGACACCAAAAGAATACAAAAACAAGGAAGAAGTATTTGACTTAATTGCAGAATCATCTATTTATGGAAACTTAGGATTGTTCATAGGTGCTGGCTTGCCGATGGCAATTCTTAATGATGCATTCACAACAGTCGCACTCTCTTGGCCAAAACTAATTGAGGAATGTTGTAAAAATCTAAAAGTTGATTACAACAAAATCAATAAGGCAGGCTCATCTTACCCTGAAATTGCAACGGAATTATGCAAGGTTTATGCGATAGAAAACTCAATAGACTATCAGCAAGCGGTCAAGAAGTTAAAGGAAAAAATAGCTGACATTACAAGTTGGTATCCAGAAAAAGGGAAGCGCAAGGAATATGCAGAATATTTTGAAAGCATAAATCCCAAATGGGTAATCACAACAAATTATGATACCATAATTGAAAGTATTCTGACCGGAAAAGGCTATTCTTTAAGTCCTAGTGATTACATGGTGTCGCAATCTGACCAGATTCCAGTCTACCATCTTCATGGGTTACGAACTAATCCTGATTCTATTATTATCACACAAGAAGATTATATTTCGCTATTTAGACCAAACGAATACAGACAGCAAAAATTACCCCTTACTATAAAGGAATCATTAACTGTCTTAATTGGTTACAATTTGGGAGATTTCAATGTTCTTACAGCGGTAGATTGGTCAAAAAATGTTTACTCTGATAAAAACGTGCTATATCCACAAGGTATAATCCAATTTTTATATTGCCAGTCACCAAAGACTACCCCATATTTAACTCAAAATGGAATCATAATTATTGAATTTAACGACTTATCATCACTGCTTGCAGAATTAAAAATGAAAATAGATTCGAATGTTGATGAATATCAAAGTCTGATGGCTGATTATCGTCAATTTAATCAAGAATTGCTTGAAGCGGAGGATTTAGATATTGTTAGATTTATTGATGATGATGTCCATAGGGAGGACATCCTGAAAATCTTCAAAGACAACGATATTATGGTTATATCTGGTTTATTGGAAATCTATGTTAGAGCTATACAAAAAACTTGGGATAGATCGGGACCAAGTGGTGCTTTCCACGCATATGACGAGAATCTAAAGGTGACTATTGACATTTTAATCAATGTTGAATTAAAAAGAATGCCGCCAGCATTGTTGGAGTCAGCAGCCTATAATTTAAATTCTGTAGCATATTATGTAGGAGATCATATAGGAAAATCTCATGCAGCTTGGCAGAGGTGGAATAAAGATAGAGCTAAAATATCCGAAGATACAATAAAAGAATTGATGAATATTTCAATTTCAAGAAGATATCACAATCTAAAGGAATTACTACAAAATAATAGAGTTGTATGATTTTAAGCAGACAGCTAATTTAGTAAAAGATCGGCTTGAATATTAGATATAATGTCATCCTAATTTCCTCCCTCTCTCATTTAGTGGCTTACAGCGAGAAAGGGAGGGCTTAGTCTTTGATTCGGTAAGGAATTGTACTGTTCTGCTTTCTTATAAGTTAACTGCGTTTACTTTTATGACATTAGTTCTTACCATCAGACAGTGCTATAAGGTAGGTAGATCGGTATTCGGCGAGGTTAATGCCACTTAAAACACGCGCCAGTCACTTCGTTTTTGTCATGGTTTTAATTTTGGCAAAGCAGTCGCCTCATGAATGCTTTCTCTGTTCTTATCTAGGATTTGCTTCGCTTTATCCTGGATAAGCCCACACGCATTCCACTTTTCAGCTCACCTGCGTAGTCGAAAATGCTGCGCTGACGCTTGTGTTAAAACATAGATCGAACCTCGCTGCTTTGCAGCTACCAGTTCTCACACATTTTCTCAGTTCGCAGCAGCGGTGAGCACCTAGTATGGAACTACAAATTATTTCTTATCTTAGCCAAGCTCAAATTTAAACTAAATTAACATGCCCGAATTTAATCTTATTAAAGTAGATGGGAAGCCTCTGGAAAAGCTTATAGAAGTCATAAGTAGTGCTATTGGTACAATCTATAAACCTAGAGCAATGAGGAAGGAGGCGGATGCCAAGGCTTATGAAATCGAAATAATTGAAAGAGCTAAGTCTAGAGCTGAAGCCGAAGGTAAAGAAATTGAGGCAGCTTCCTACGAGAGACTACAAGATCGACTTCTGCACAGGGAGATGAAAAGGCAAATGAATATAGATGCGATTTCTAATGTGGCAGCCGACGAGTTATCTCAAGAAGAATCCGTATCTGAAGAACCTGTAAGCAATGACTGGACGACTAGGTTTTTCAATATGGCAGAAGATATTTCAGACGTTGATATGCAAGCCCTATGGGGTAAAATACTTGCAGGTGAAGTTAAACAGCCGAAATCATTTTCATTGCGTACGCTTGAAATGATTCGAAATCTAAGTAAGTATGAAGCTGATACATTTATAAAAGCCTCTAACTATGCGATTAGAAGTAATGAGTCATTATTTATTTTTAAAGATAGTGATTCAACTTCTAAATATCTTAGTTATGAGGTTCGTTCTACTTTAGTTGAGGTTGGATTGTTAAATCCAGATAATTTTATCTCGTATCAGATGCTCGATACGCCACAGGGATCGACTTCGGTTTTTACGTCTGCTAATATAATTATAATCGCAAACAAAACAGCTAATACGCCTATAGCTAGTACTGAAGTTCATGCTTTTAGCAAGTCTGGTACCGAGCTTTTAAAGTTACTGAAGCCGACAGCTCAAATGCCTTATTTAAATGCATTTGGCAAAAGCTTGGCTGGCAAAGGGATAGATGTGAAATATGCTAATATACTGAAGGAGAATGCAGATGGGACTATACAACATACGGTTCCGCTAATGGATTTCGTTTAGCTAATCTTGAGCATTGGGTCTTAGCTTTAATCCGCTCGTTGGCTACTTCAGAAGTGACAAACAAATTTCAAGCATGAGTTCTATAACAATTACAATACAGTTTAACGAATAATAAAGAATGGCTTTAAGTTGGAACGAGATAAAAGATAGAGCAGTAGCGTTCTCTAAGGAGTGGGAAGATACTTACAATGAGGATGCAGATGCTAAACCTTTCCTTGAAGCGTTCTTTAACATCTTTGGAATCACTAGGAAGCGTGTTGGTACGTTTGAACATCGTGTAAAAAAATTGAATGAGGCAGATGGCTACATCGATCTGTTGTGGAAAGGAACCATCCTTATTGAAATGAAAACCAAGGGAAAGAACCTTGACAAAGCCTTCATTCAAGCCAAAGACTACATCCATGGTATTAAGGAGCATGAGTTACCTAAGTATATACTGGTATCCGACTTTGAAAACTTTCGTTTGTTCGACACCGAGAACCAAGAAACAACTGAGTTCAAGTTAAAGGACTTAGTGCACAATGTACAGCACTTTGGTTTTATAGCGGGATATCAAAAGAGAGTTTACAAAGAACAAGACCCTGTTAATATTAAAGCGGCAGCGTTAATGGCTAAGCTGCACGACAGGTTAAAATTCATTGGCTATGAAGGGCATCCTTTAGAAGTTTACTTAGTTCGCTTGCTTTTCTGTTTGTTCGCAGAAGACACCACTATTTTTGAACGGCAGCAGTTTCAAAACTTCATTGAGGATAGAACGAATGAAGACGGTAGTGACTTAGCATCGAAGATTCAAGAGCTATTCCAAACCCTTAATACACCAAATGAAAGGCGATTTAAAAACCTCGATGAGCAATTAAATGCATTCCCATATGTTAATGGTAAGCTCTTTGAGGAAGTGTTACCTTTCGCAAGTTTCGATAGTGCGATGAGAGTAACATTATTGGAATGCTGTTACATCGACTGGAGTAAGATATCGCCTGCCATATTCGGTTCAATGTTTCAAGGTGTTATGAATCCTCAGGAGCGCAGAAACCTAGGTGCTCATTACACAAGCGAAAAAAACATATTGAAACTTATCAAACCGTTGTTCCTTGATGAGCTATGGAAAGAATTTAATTCCATTAAAGATAACAAGAACAAGCTACCTTCATTTCACAAGAAACTTAGCTTGCTCAAGTTCCTTGATCCTGCGTGTGGCTGCGGTAACTTCCTTGTTATTACCTACAGGGAATTGAGGTTGTTGGAGATTGAAATACTTCGCTACCAGTTTAAGAATCAGATTGCAACCAGTATAGAAAGCATTATTTGGCTCGATGTGGACCAGTTTTACGGCATCGAGTTCGAAGAGTTTCCTGCAAGGATAGCTGAGGTTGCAATGTGGCTTATAGACCATCAGATGAACATGCAAATAAGTAGTGAGTTTGGTCAATATTTCGTTAGGCTACCATTGCGTAAGTCGGCAACTATTCTCAATGCAGACGCACTTGAAACTGACTGGAATACCATCGTTAACAAGGAAGAGCTTTCATATATCATTGGTAACCCTCCGTTCATAGGTTCAAAACTAATGACCGCAAAACAAAGGGGTCAGATTGTAGATGAGTTCGGGGGCCTTACAGGGAGTGGTACTCTAGACTATGTAAGTGGTTGGTATATGAGGGCTGTTAAATTTATACAGGGAACTAAAACCAAAGTGGCCTTTGTGTCAACAAACTCAATCGTACAGGGAGAACAAGTAGCTTTACTATGGAGGCCCATTCTGCAGACGTATGGCGGTGTGATTCACTTTGCCCATAGAACTTTTAAATGGGTTAACGAAGCGAGAGGAAATGCTGGTGTGTATTGTGTAATCATCGGGTTTGCCACCTTTGATACAATCCGAAAAACGATTTATGAATATGAGGACGTCAAAGGTGAGGCACATGAAATCGTCGCTAAGCATATCAACCCTTACCTTATCGACGCAACAGACACATTCATTAGCAAGCGGACGAAGTCAATTTCGAATGCGCCCAAAATGTTTAAGGGAAGTCAACCCACTGACGGGGGCAATTTTTTATTTACAGAAGATGAGGTAATCCAGTTTCTAAATGTGGAACCTATGGCCAAAAAATTTGTTCGGCCTCTGATATCCGCGCATGAATTCTTAAATGGACTGAAAAGGTATTGTTTGTGGTTGGTGGATGCCAATCCTACTGAGTTGCTCAAACTACCACAAGTCATGAATCGAATTAACGCTGTTAAGACAATGAGGTTGAATAGTACCAAAATAGCTACTGTACAGTGGGCACGACAGCCAACTCTTTTTACGGAGAACCGCCAACCTTCGACCGAATACATACTGATACCATCTCACTCATCTGAGAGCCGACCTTATATTCCGATGGGGTTCATGACCTCAAACGACATATTAAATAATTCGTGCCTATCCATTCCAGATGCTAGCCTCTATCATTTTGGAATCCTTATGTCTCAAATGCACATGTCTTGGTTGAAAACTGTATGTGGTAGACTTGAAAGTAGATATCGATACTCCATAGACATTGTATATAATAACTATCCTTGGCCTCGTGACTCCAACAAAAAACAAATTGAAGCCGTTTCGATAAAGGCACAACATGTTTTGGATGTGCGTAGTCAGTATATGAACAGCTCCTTATCAGACCTTTACAACCCTCTTACTATGCCAGTCTCATTGCAAAAGGCGCACTCTGAACTCGATAAGGTGGTTGACCTGGCATATCGACCTCAACCATTTATAAACGAAATGAAGCGGTTAGAGTTTCTGTTTGACTTATATGAACAGTACACCGCTGACTTGTTTGATGTGGCTAAGAAAATAAAGATAAAAAAGTAATATGCATGCTTCAGAGTGTACCCTTTTCAAAAATCATGTATTTCCCATACGCACAATTTGTTTCCTATTTGTTATTTATAAACCCTAGTAATAAATAAAAGTGCAACAACGAAGCAACCTCTCAATACAAAATGACGGTATTAGATGCATTATTCAAGAGCTAATGAAGCGCGATATGGTTGGCAAGCGTGTTAACGTTGTATCAACTTTGAAGAAACTAAACAACGATTCAGACTTGCTACTGCTACTAAACAGTGATGATGACGTTTGATCTAATCGTCTACAGTCACCAAGCACACTTTTATTCCGTTACCATTATTGATAGCCCACCTAAGTTGAAAATGTCAGCTTAAGTTATTCAACACGTACGTCATAGGATTGTCTTGTTTAATAAGGTTGTAATATAATATAAATCATTAATCGTAATATTGCGATACAAACGTATGGGACTTACTAAAAGCAATATCTTCACTACTGAACAGAACGAAATAGCAAACGTCTTGAAAGCGTTGGCGCATCCTGCACGGGTAGCAATTCTGCAGCACATTATCAAGCAGCAAGCATGCATTTGTAATGATCTCGTTGAAGAACTTGGGCTTGCCCAAGCTACGATATCACAACACTTAAAGGAATTGAAAAGCATAGGTATAATTAAAGGGAACATTGAGGGTACTAGCGTTTGCTATTGCATAGATGAAGCGGTATGGCTTAGTGTTAAAGTGCTCTTGAACAACTTCTTAGCAGATGGTGTATCTACTAAAGGCTGCTGCTAGCTTTTCTATACTCACGTTAATCGTAATATAGCGATATAATAATTAAACTCTAAGAAATATGAGATTATCACAAGTAAAAGAAACCCTACCAACGTTAAATAACGTCGAGTTTCAATTGGAGAATGGTTCATTTGTACCGGAGCATTTTCACGTAACAGAAGTTGGACTGGTAACCAAACATTTTATCGACTGTGGAGGTAATGTGCGTAAAGAAACCGTAGTTAACTTTCAGTTATGGAATGCAGACGATTACGAGCATAGATTGAAGCCAGGTAAACTACTATCAATCATCAAGCTCTCCGAAGAAACATTAGGATTGGAAGACTTAGAGATTGAGGTAGAGTACCAAAGTAATACCATCGGTAGATACGGTTTGGCTTACAACGGAACACACTTCATACTTACTAGTAAAACAACAGCTTGTCTTGCCAATACAGCGTGTGGCATACCGGAGAGTAAAGTAAAGGTAAACCTTGCAAGCACTAATAAATCTGAATGTTCACCTAATTCTGGCTGCTGTTAGTTATGTACGACGACATTAAAACAAACATTGCTAATATCTTGGAGATGCATATAAGTGATGAACGCAAGGAAGTATTAAACTCACTAACAAACTACTTACAGGAGCGAGTGAGTTCCGATAGTGACGTTAACATCAACTTCATCTGCACGCACAACTCTAGGCGAAGCCATCTAGCGCAGATATGGGCTCAGGTTGCAGCATCATACTATCAAGTGCCTAAAGTGGTTTGCTATTCTGGAGGGACAGAGGCTACCGCAATGTTTCCTATGGTGGCAGAAACCCTAATGGAAATGGGATTTGAGATAGAGAAGTTAGCTGAAACGAATAACCCAATCTACATGATCAAGTATGCGGACAACTCATTGCCGATTATAGGCTTTTCGAAGACTTATGAGCATCCCTTTAATCCAGTAAGTGGTTTCGTTGCAATTATGACGTGTTCACAGGCAGACGGCGGATGCCCATTCATAGCAGGTGCGGACAAGCGTGTGCCAATTATATTTGAAGATCCTAAAGTATCAGATGGTACACCTGAGCAGAAGCAAGTTTACACTGAACGGAGCTTTCAGATTGCTGCTGAGATTTTCTATTTATTCTCTAAGATCAAGAAGTAAGATGAAGGTAACGCTGAAATTTCTCGACCGCTATTTAACTCTTTGGATATTCCTTGCAATGGCTTTTGGAGTTGCATTGGGGTATGTGTTCCCAAGCATTTCAATAGTTACCGAAGCACTATCAATAGGAACAACAAACATACCTCTTGCAATAGGTCTAATCCTTATGATGTATCCGCCATTGGCGAAAGTTGACTACTCAATTTTACCATTAGCATTAAGGGATGGAAAGGTGATTGGTATATCACTGCTACTCAATTGGATTGTTGGACCAGTTCTAATGTTCATTCTGGCGGCATTGTTCCTTAGTGATGAACCAAGTTATATGGTCGGGGTAATGATGATAGGTTTAGCTAGATGTATCGCAATGGTTATAGTTTGGAACGACCTTGCTAAAGGTAATAGAGAATACGCAGCGTTATTGGTAGCCTTGAATAGCGTATTTCAAATAGTTGCCTATTCATTCTACGTTTGGTTGTTTATCAACGTGCTGCCTAATAAGCTTGGTTTAGGTAGTTTCAGTGTGCAGATAGACATTAAGGATGTTATATTGAGCGTAATGACTTATCTGGGAATTCCTTTCCTGTTGGGTATCATATCAAATAGATTACTCATTAAATGTAAGGGGAGGGATTGGTTCTATAGGAAGTTCATTCCGTTAATATCTCCAATTACACTTTATGCATTACTGTTCACTATCGTATTGATGTTTAGTTTAAAAGGTGATAAGATATTAGAGCTTCCATTGGATGTGTTAAAGGTTGCTCTTCCCTTAGTGTTGTACTTCGCTCTAATGTTCCTACTAAGTTTCTTTATTAATAGATGGTCAAATGTCTCCTATGATAAAAACGTTGCGATTGCATTTACTGCAACGGGAAATAATTTTGAATTGGCTATTGCAGTAGCAATTGCTGTATTTGGCATCCATTCTCCACAGGCATTTGTTGGTGTGATTGGACCATTGGTTGAAGTTCCTGTTTTGATATTACTGGTTAGGGTGAGTTATTGGCTTAAGGGTAAGTTATATTAATATTGCTGCTGAGGAGTATCTATAACAATAACTCACAAATTTAAACTTGTCCTCCCAATACGCTTAAAGGAACTACGGCATAAACGCTCATGTAGCTACCGCACAGTCTATTTATTCCGTTCCTCCTTTGCTTAATTGGTATGAAAGCTTGATACATGTGCCATATTTAAATAGATACAATTATGGTACAAGAACAATTCAAAGTAGCCGAAGTGCAAGTAAGCTACAGAACAGGTTACAAGGTGCAAGAACGACCTCAAATTAACAGTTCTAATGATGCCTACCACATCCTTTTACAGCATTGGAAGTTAGGCAGTATTGAGTATTTGGAGGAGTTTAAAGTGATCCTATTGAACACTACCAATAGGGTTTTAGGGATTGTAGATATCTCAATTGGTGGGGTACAAGGAACATTGGCAGACCCTAAAGTGATTTTTGCCATTGCTTTGAAGACTAACAGTAGCAAGTTAATACTTGCACATAATCATCCTAGTGGAAATACAAAGCCAAGCAACGCTGACTTGAAGATCACGCAAAAGTTGAAAGAGGGAGGTAAGTTGTTAGAGATTGAGGTGTGCGATCACATAATCGTTACAACAGATAGATACTACAGCTTTGCTGATGAATGTATGATGTAAAATGAAATAGCTTGGGCTCATCGCCCAGGCTACTATAACCATCCTACAATTCTGGTAATACATCTCGCAATCTTTCATCTGCAACTTCACCCAACCCTCTCAAATAATTAAGTGTAACTGCCATATCTGAATGCTGCAATACCTGTTGCAGTATGTGGATGTCTTTGGTTTTCTTGTAAACCGCAATTGCACCAGAGTGTCGAAAGGAGTAAATAGTTTGTCCTTTACGTATTAATCTTATCTTAAGCATTTCTGTTTTAGCCCTAGACCATTGCGTCTTGAAATAATCATCGTTGAAAGGCAACTTGTCGAGGGTAAAAATATTATCATCACCATCTGCATCTGATAACTTAATCTCAAGTTCATCCTTCACATACTGAGGAACGAAGGTTGAACGTATGCGACCACTTTTATTTTCTTTACCAGATAAACTAATACGAGTCAAATCATCGTTAAAGTGGCTCTTCCTAAGCAGACGGATTTCTTGATGAGGACGCAGTAGGCATCCATAAGTCATTAAGCAACATAAGTGCAAGTTTGGATAGTGAACTTTAAGATAGCCTAAGATGGCTTTTAGTTCAGAAGAGCTGTAAGGCTCATGTAAAACTGACTTAACCTTTAGCCTGTCAGTGTCTAAAGCTGGGTTAAGAGTTGTATATCCTTTCTTAATCATACCTGTAAAGAATACAGAAAGCGACCTCCTCTTGTTCATATAGTGGCGGTTAGAACTCTTGAATTGATTTAAGAACTTCTCGAAGTATGAGCGATCAATATCAGCAACAATACTACCCATTAGATGCTTTGGCAAAAACTCAGTTAGCTGTTTGTGCAGCGTCTCTAAATCTCTTTTATAAGTTCTGCTGTACTCTGAACTCAGTTTATCATTCAATACCTCTATTAAGCCTTCTCCAAAAGTGGCTCGAAGTTTAGACATGTCTTTTAATGGCGACCATCCCGAATCGAGTGCTTTCTGAAAAGCAAATCTTAGGGCGGACAGGAGTCGGTTCTTATCCTTTAATGTCTTGGAGTAATTAGGGTTTAGGTCAAGGTTTAGGCGTTTACCATTGTATTCTCTATATCTTTTTCCATTGTAATAAAAAATTACATAAGCTCTTGACTTGAGTTTATCGTTTGACACGATTTTTGGTTCTGTAAACATAATTTGAATCTTAAAGTGACTCAAATACATGTTCATGACGCTTAACATGCTGACTATCAAACAACAATACCGTATAAGGCGGCATTCATAACCCTGAGGTCGGCAGTTCGATCCTGCTCCCCGCTACTTAAGGAAGCAACATGTTTTTGTTGTTTCCTTTTTTTATGCCAATAAATCCAATGAACATACGGATAAGTATTTTGATAGCTTTCAAAAATTTACGTACGCTTAATTAACAATGAAAAGCTAATAATATAGCTTTAAAGAACTTATAAGCTATAAGGATTAAGATACTTATTGTTTCGTTTCTTATTTCGATGTAACTGGTTAGCCATTACATTTAATACATTTGTTAAAGATATGTGAATGAGGTAAAGACCTGAATTTT
Source organism: Pedobacter sp. Leaf132 (assembly GCF_920984695.1). Classification (NCBI taxonomy): domain Bacteria; kingdom Pseudomonadati; phylum Bacteroidota; class Sphingobacteriia; order Sphingobacteriales; family Sphingobacteriaceae; genus Pedobacter; species Pedobacter sp. Leaf132. The sequence continues at coordinate 15,647 of NZ_CAKLBO010000013.1, forward strand.
GTATAAATAAAGCGAGGCAATTTTGCTAAATAAATATGCTTCCGCAAAGATATTGAGCAGACAAAAGTTTTTTCTTAAAAGCCGTTGGAGGTTAGCTAATCAGAACTAACGCACCTGAACCCTGTATGTTCAAGTCCGGTATCAGTAGAAGTTTTCATCCTTGAAGTAACCCGATACCCTTTACAGTAAGCAGAATTACACATAAAAGAACCGCCACGCACCACTTTTTTCTGTACAAGCGGCTCCATTGGGTCGTAGCTGTCTGAAGGGCCGGTGGGGTTAGTGGATATTGTATTAGCCGTTTGATAATAATCTGAACGATACCAGTCGCTGCACCATTCCCAAACATTTCCAGCCATATCAAATAATCCGTAATTATTTGGCTCAAATTGTTTCACAGGTGCTAAACCTCCAAATTTATCCCAGTTTGTGTTTTTAACCGGAAAGCTTCCTTGCCATGTATTTGCTTTAGGGATGCCTTTTTCAATATCTTCATTTCCCCAGGGGTATAAACTATCTTTCAAACCTCCTCTTGCTGCATATTCCCACTCTGCCTCCGTAGGCAAACGTTTTCCAGCCCATTTGCAGTAAGACATAGCATCCTCCCAGGAAATATGAATAACCGGATAATTATCCTTTCCTATGATGTTAGTTTCTGGTCCTTGTGGATGTTTCCAACTCGCCCCTTTTACCCAATGCCACCATTGGGCAACATTATTAAAACCATTAATGTATTTAGGTTGATAAAACACCAATGAGGCTGCACTAAAAACACTGTCTGGTGGCTTAGGCGTTCCTTCGGGAAGTTGTTTTTTCATTTCTTCCCATATCGGTTTTCTTTCTGCAGTAGTTACGTATCCTGTTGCCTTTACAAATTTTTTAAATTCAGCATTTGTTACTTCATTAATATCCATCCAAAATGAAGAGAGCCTAACCTTATGTTGCGGATATTCATCTTCCCGCCCATCTTTATCAACCGCCCCCATTAAATATTCACCACCCTGAATAAAAACCATACCCTTATGGCTAGCTTTATTGGCAACAAAAGTAGCTGTATCATTTTCTACACCGAAGCGCTTAGGTAGATTTTGGCTGCATGAAGCTACCGAATCCTGCTTACTTTCGTTCGCAGCTTTTTGCCCCGCATCCGAACAAGAAAAAAAGCTGATTCCCAATAAAATACAGCATATCACATCAATTTTTCTCATATTCAGGTATCAAATTTTTGCAGAATTTAGACCAGGTAAATCATGTAAGCTAAAACTTATTTCCCTGTCATTCTAAAGTTCTTAAGTTTTATCAAATTTAGGATAAACATACTTAAATCGTTCGCTGACTTATCGTTTTCAAAAGTTTTTGGTAACCTGCCATTAGTATACTCATTGTAAAGCCACGGATCGCCAATGGCTAAAGCGCTGATTGCTTAAGATTGTTATTAAAAGTAGATTGAGCAGGCTTAAATAGATAGCTGAATAAGTTTTTAACTTCGTAAATATCCAAAGTTGCTCTTTCTTTGATGATTTGTTCTGGTTTACTAAATTATGCTCTCATAATTTGCTTTTCTGTTTTAACTTACAACGCAAGCTTTTTATTTAATATTTTGTCTTCACATAGCAAACTTATTGGCTTATTTAAGCAGCAAGGCTTAATAATCGGCCTAACTAATCCAAAATATTATAGCTGCATGCCAATTAATCTATCGAATTTCCTCAGCATTGGATATGCCTCAGCAACATCCCAACACAATAATTATGTTTCTTATTGAAGGCCTACGCTAAATTGTTGAAAAGGCTGGAATCCAGCCGCCAAGGATATTTTTAATGGTGTAATGAGCAGCTTCTTTTTTAGAAAGTTGCTTTGCCCATGGTACTCTTTCCGCGGTACCTGCGCCCGGTCCGGTGTTCCCATACTCTGCATAGAATACTGTTTTTTCCTTATTTGCAAACAAGGGATCGCCTGGCCAGGCATGCCAACCCTCTGCAACAATATGCCCGCCAAAACTGGAATTCAGGAAAACTGTTTTTGCAAAAGGCCGCCATGGCCTACCTAAAAAAACCTTTTTAACGGTTGGAAGTGCAGTTAGTTCACAATTCATAAATACATAGCCAAAAACCTGCTCGCGGGTTGTGGAGGCAGCGGTGATGTACGAATCCGTAAGACTTTTGATGGTACACCTGTTGAATATTGCTGTTGCCTCTCCAAAAATAAAATCAGTGGTGCCGGTAATAAGGCAATTCTCAAAATAACATCGACCATCTTTTGAGGTGTATAGCGTATCCTGGTGGCCTAAAAATGCACAATTTTTTGCCCCGAAGCGGTCGGCCTCAACGGTTAAGGCTACTGCCTGTCCAACTGGTCCAGCCGAATTTTCTACTGTAATATTTTCCAGGCTGCAGTCGTTGCCTTGCACCAATAGGGTATATGAGGTGTATGTGCTATACTTATTATTACCTGTAAAATCTTTGTTAGCAAAAAGTTTACCCGAATAATCCCCATTTGTTATAATTGTTGTTTTCTGGTCTTCGCCAATAATCATGATGTTTTTCTTCCAAGCTGGAATAACAACTTTTTCGTGATAGATTCCCGATTTTATTAAAATTGTAACCTTTGATTGCATGTGATCACGTACAGCATTGATAGCTTCCTGAATAGTTCTGTAATCACCATTACCATTGTGCGATACCGTAAACTTTATAGGAGTTTGCTGCGCAAAGGAGTAAGTAAATACAATAGTCAATAATAAAAACAGGTTGAATAATCTTAATTTCATGTTAATATGGTTAAGCTTTAGCATTTGCAAAGTATTGAGCACCAGTTAGTTTGAGTATTTTAAAAAATTAACTGGCGGTTAAGTGCGATACAGAACCTTAGATTAGGCGCTAAAAACCGGACCTCGTTTCTGCTTTTTGGAAATATAAACCACAAGCCTCGGTATGTTCCTTAACTCATTTAAGGGGCTATGCGCCAAACGGTTTGGCCCTGAAACATAATATCCATCAGATTGCTGATATTGCTCAATGAGCACGTTTGCTTGGCATAAATCTGATAAGACGTCATTCGCATCGATGTATAGTGAAGCGAATCTACATTCGTTTGTTAACTGAAGTAGGATCATATCCTGTTTTGAAATAAAAATAGCGCCACATGCAGCTACGCCCAACTTGGCCCTGAAATTACAATTCACAAATTTCCGCACACGCAAAAAGGCGAGCGATTTCCTTATTTGCCGCCTTGTTTTCCCTAAAAGCCGGGCTGAAACGGGACCGAATGCATTAGAAAAGTAATAGCTATTCAAAAAAACTTTAGCGCCTGAGTCTTGCAGCTGTGCAATAAAATGGTCGACTGAATTCTTTAACCCTATTGGTTTTACAGCTGCCAAAGCATTAGCCGGAGGCATTGTATAGCCTTTTAATATAGCGTTTCGCACTAACTCTGAAATCGACATTATTTCTATTGATTTATTTAAATTTTGTTCCGAATAACATTATCGTAAAATTTATGAGCTGAATTAGACTTTGATAAGCAAGGCCTTCCGGTTTTCAAACCTTCAGGCCAAGCATATATTTTATTGATAAGGCGGTGAGTCGATATCAATATCCAAAATCTTGTTTTAGATTAGGATTAAGATCTAAAATACTCCTATGGATAGGCAGCACTTCAGAGTGATTAGATTGAAAAGTGCGTCCCAATTTTTCTATTGCGCCTCCAGCGGTAGTTGTTAAATTTTGTCTCCAGTCTACCCTGATGTAACCTGTTGGATTTGTAGTAGCATTATACAATGGAGCTGGCGCTACAGCAGGATCTGGCAAATAATATCCAGTACCTGGCAAAAATTCAAATTCTTCGCCCACATTTCTATAATATAAATAGCGAGGATATTTTGCAGGTGTATTAACAATGGCTGTCATTTCTGTTCTGGCTTGAATTAGTTTAGCGCCTAATAAATTCCAGCGTACTAAATCATATTTTCTTATGCCTTCTCCACCTAACTCCCAGCTTCTTTCTTGTACAATCGCATTAAAAAATGCTGCTTTTGAGGTGGGTGTTGTACCAACTTTACTTAAATTTGCCGAAAATGCTCTTCTTCGTACATCTTCAAATGCCTTTATCGCCGATGCATCCGGTGCGCCATTTATTTCGTTAACCGCTTCTGCGTACATCAATAATACATCAGAATAGCGCAACATAATCCAGTTGATTCCTAATGTTTGAGTAGCTCCGGCGATAATTGGTCTCCAGTCTCTACGGTACTTACCATCATTCATTTCAGTCATCCGAGCCGGACTTTTTAAATTGTTAGCATCTATATTGTAGTGGGCAATGGTAACTTCTTTTCTCGGATCAGACACGTCGAAAGAATAAAAATAACTTGCTGTAGGATTTAAGGCTCCGCCACCTGGGCCATAGCGTGAACCATCGGCAATACGGGTACCGCTAGCCCTTCCTAATTTACTATCATAATTGGCATTTCCGCCAGCCTGCGCAACTTCAAGCATTCGTTCACCATAAACATTATCTAAAGTAAGTTCGTTAGCTTTCTTAAATACGTCATAAAAACTTGGGTTAAGTGCGTGCTGGTTAGATTTCATAATCGTATCGCACTCATCTCTTGCTATAGTGTAATATTTTAGGTAATCTGGTAATCTTTCCATTACTTTAGATGTTCTACGCAATTGGTATCCTCCTCTAAATAAAGCAATTCGAGCCCTCATGCCACGTGCAGCACCCTGGGTTATGCGTTCATCTATGGTTGTTTCCTTGCGCCATGGCAACATGCGTTCAGCACTTGCGATGTCACCCAAAATGCGATCATAAATCACATCACTGTTGGTTTTACTAAGATTAAAATCCATTCCCGAAACTGAAGGTTCCAATTGCAAGGGAACATCGCCCCAATTTTTAACCAGGTCAAAATAATATATTGCCCTAAGTACGAGCGCTTCTGCGTAAAGTCTTCTCAATTCTTTCTGGTCAGATGCAGAACCACTATTGTATGCTACCATCTGTGGGATATATTTAATACATAAATTGGCACGTTCTATAGCTTGAAATCCTCTTGTAAAGGTTGCAGCAAGTTCGCCATTTCCTGCATCAGCGCTGTAACGTGCAAGTCCGCGGGCGCCTGCATCTACATCACCACTTCTGGAAAACTCATCGGTATCGTTAACAAAAACGAGTGATTGCCGCTGCCCGTAACCATCATCTCCGGCTAAAAGTTGATATACGCCCATTATGGCTGAATTCGCACTTGAAACATTGCTAAAAATATCTGCAGGGGAAAACGCAGATTCTGGTTTTATTTCCAAATACTTTTTACATGAGCCTAAGCCAAATAGAGCTGTAGCCATTATCGTACTGCAGGCTAATATTTTTATGTTGTTGAATTTCATAATCTGAAATTTTAGTTTTTAAAATGTTAAATTAAGTCCAAAGAGTATTGTTCTCGATCTTGGATAAGCAGAATAATCCACACCAGGAGTTAATCCGCCATTGGTACGGGTATTTACTTCCGGGTCGAAACCTGAATAACCGGTTATGGTGGCCAGATTGTTTACTGTTGCATAAAAACGAAGGCTTGAGAGTTTGATTTTTTTTGCAAAATCTTTTGGAAGGGTGTAACCCAGCGTAATGTTATTAATTCTTAAAAAAGAGCCGTCCTCTACAGCCCAGTCGGTAAATAGGTTGCTGTTTTCATACGGTCGCCAGGTGGTTGCGTTTGCATTATAAGCTTCTAACTTAGCTGGATCATTATAGATTGATTTTCCGTTTTGGTCGATAGTTGAAAATCTTCCATTAACAGATTCAAGTAAGTTTACACCACGTAATCTGGCATTCGTTAACTCAATTTTATTGGCATTATAAATATCATTTCCCACACTAAAGTTCACAAAAATGCTCATATCCCAGTTCTTGTAAGAAAATTGCTGATTTAAGCCTCCTATAAATTTTGGTGCAGCATTTCCAATAACCGTTCTGTCTTCATCCGTATGAATAGCAGGACTGCCGTCAGGATTCTTTATTGAGCCGCCCAAATCCAGAAGTTTCATTGTTCCTGGCTGAATAGTGCTCCTGGTTACACCAAAAAAGGAAGCTACATCTGGTTTTAAGGTATAAACACCTGTAATAGCATTAAAGTTAAAATCACTTACCTTGTAATACCCATCAGAGCGGTAGCCATACATTTGGCCCAAAGGCTTTCCAACTTCAACAAGAAAGTCGTTACCTGTATTGGTATCCCAGCCCGAAGCATATCCTTTACTGGTGATGCCATCATTTAGTTTCTCTACTCTGTTTCTATTGAAAGACATATTGTAGCTTGCAGAATAACTAAAATCTTTGGTTTGCAGAATCAATCCAGACAACTGAAATTCGATACCGCGATTTGATGTTGCCGCAATATTCTGCGTTTGTTGTGTGTAGCCAGAAGTTTGTGGTATAGGGTTCTGCAATAATAAATCTTTAGTACTGTTGTAATAAATGTCGGTTGTAAACTGAACCCTGTTTTTGAAGAAACTTAAATCCAGGCCTAAGTTTCTTGATACTGTTGTTTCCCATTTCACATTTGGATTGGCTAACTGTGTAGGTACCACACCTGGTACAAGCTGATCATTTAATCCATAATAGGTATTGGAAGAATATAGAGGCAAATAACTAAAATCATTGATTCTATTATTACCTGTAGAACCATAACTTAATCTCAGCTTAGCGTCAGAAACTATTGGCTTAATAGATTCTGCAAATTTTTCATCAGAAATTCTCCATGCAAAAGCGCCGGATGGAAAAAAGCCCCAACGCTGTCCAGCCATAAATTTAGAGCTTCCATCTGCCCTGGCCGTAAGCGTTAACAAATATTTTTTATTTAAACCATAATTAACCCGGCCAAAAAATGAAAAGGTTCTGGCCATAATATTATTGGTAGTGGGGCGTGGCTGAGCCTGACCTGCAGGTGGATTCCCCAAGTTCATATTTGATAATGCCTTTTCAGGACTAATTCCTAAAGGAAAGTATCTCGTTTCGGCATTAAATTGTTCATTTCTGGTTTGGTAAGATTCCTGACCAAGTAATACATCAATATCATGATGTTTTGCAATATTCTTTTTACTATAAGTGATAGTATTAGAATTATTTAAGGAATTTACGGTACCTGTTAAAATTGAGGCAATTGGCATTGCAGAATAAAGCGACGCCTGACCGGTAATTTCTGAGTAGAAGTTGTTTGTTCTGGAATTGTTGTTATCATACCCGGCCGTAACCCTTGCCGTTATTTCTGGGGTTATTGCATAACTAAGATATCCCGATAAATTGTATCGTTTTCCAAATGTTTTCCTGTAAACTGCAGTTGCATTAATAACAGGATTTCTTAAATCGGACACAGCCAGATATTGCGCATCATAAAAATCTATGTCAGTTGGATTTTTGCTGTCTATTGGCCTGTAAGAAAGTGTATTTTTCAGGAAGTTGTCCCTTGCCAGTCCGGGGCTCGATACTCCGGCTCCATTAATTCGTTCATCAGTATACCTTACGTTGAATCCTGCTCTAAATTTTTGGTTAGGTCTCAACTCCATTTTAAAACCCAATAGCTTCCGGTCGAAATCTGAATTAATCATCACCCCTTCCTGACCGTTTGTTGTTAAACTTAAATTGTAATTGATTTTCTCATCGCCTCCATTTAAACTCAGGTTATGGGTTTGTTGCAATGCAACCTTTCCAAAAACCTCATTTTGCCAATCGCGACCTTTATCGCGATAAACCTCCAATGTATCAAATGGCCCATAGTTAGTTACGAATGAGGTACTATCAATAACATTTCCCCTACTGCGTTCGTATTGATATTTAAGATAATCGGTTGCGTCCAGCACATCTAATTTTCCTAAAATTTTGCTTGCACCTACAAAACCGTTATAGCTCACTGTCATTTTGCCACGCTTACCCGTTTTGGTGGTGATTAATACAACACCATTTGCACCTCTGGCGCCATAAATTGCAGTAGATGCTGCATCCTTTAATACGTCGATAGATTCTATATCCTGAGGTGATAATGCCCTTAACGCATTTTCCACCTGTACCCCATCAACAATATATAGTGGAGAATTATCTTGAGTGATGGAACTTCCGCCCCTAATTCTAATCTGCACGTTAGTACCTGGTGCACCATCTGTAGCAGTTACCTGAACCCCGGCCAGTCGACCTGCCAAAGCTTGCTCTGCAGAATTAATCGGAATATCCTTTATCTGATCAGCACGAAGGGATGAAACGGAACCGGTAAGGGCTTCGCGGGAAACTGTACCATATCCAACATTAACTACAGTAACTTCCTGAAGGACATTAATATCCTCTTGAAGTGTAATTTTTGAACTCGTAATGTTGGCCGCAATATTTACCTCTTTTTTTACATAGCCTATAAATTGAACCACCAAGGTTGCTACACCCGGTGGAACTGTGATTGAAAATTTACCATCGTTGTCTGTATTGATACCTCTATTTGTTCCTTTAATTGATATAGTTGCACCTACAATCGATACGCCTTTTTCATCTATTACCTGACCTTTGATTATACGGTTCTGCGACCAAGCTGATTGTGCAGAACATAGAAATAAGGCTATAAAAATGTATATATATTTCATAATCGATCAGTTGAATGGTGAACAAAAAAATGTTTTTTGCTGGAGGTTGACTTCACTATGATCGTTTGGACTTTTCAATAATCTGATGTTTTGAAACGCCCTTTTTTTAAGATTAATGCTGTAATTTTTCCTCATAATTTGATTGGTTAGATTGGGTTTTACTAATAAAATCCAAGGTTATTTAGTTAGTTATTAATTCTAGTGCAAACGGTTGCACAACTGAAGTTTATAATTGGTTACGAATCTGGCAATGTTAAAAATTTAAAAAAAATGCTGAATGATTTACGCTGTTAACTAAAGAAGAACTTCTTAAACGCTCATACAATTTGACAATTTGGTTAGTAAAAAAATGAAATAAAGTTAACCTTTACTCCATCTTGATAAACAAATTTATATACCGCCGAAACTAAAGGGGTAAAAAAATTGACCAAAAGAGTCTATTTTCCGTGCAAAATAAACGCTTAAAGCACCTAGCGGCTATTTTATGCTTAGTAATGAACTAAAGCGCAGTAAAAATATACGTTTTGCCAGCAACTGTATTGAAATCGAAAAGATTAGTTTGAGGAATCTTAATCCCTTTCAAATTTGCTTCTTTGGATAACCGTGGATCTTTTATGGTATTAACCTGATAGAAATGATTTGAATTTTCTCCTGCGGATTTTATTAGCTTAGCATTCCCGGTTAAGCTTACCTTGTCTGAAAGTCTTAACCGGCAGTTTCCTCCCAGCGTTGACTGGATGGAGAGTTTAGTTAACTTGCCATTCTTCCATTCAATATCCAATACGAAACCTCCCCGGGCCTTTAGCCCAGCAATTCTGCCTTCATTAAGGGCATCGGGTAAGGCTGGTAATATGTAAATATTGCCATCATAACTTTGCAGCAGCATTTCTGCTATACCCGCAGTACAGCCAAAATTACCATCTATTTGAAATGGTGGATGCGCATCCAGCAGGTTTGGATAAGTACCTCCAGATTGGCCTTTGGTTTCCATTGGGGCCGGAGTGAGCTGATCTGAAATAAGTTTGTAAGCTTTATTACCATCCAGCATTCGTGCCCACCAATTTACCTTCCAGCCCATAGACCATCCTGTTGATTTATCTCCGCGGTAAATAAGAGCGTTTTTGGCAGCTTCCAGCAGTTGGGGATTGCGAAATGGAGAAATTTGCCCGGAGGGGTACAAGCCATAAAGATGAGAAATATGCCGATGTTTGTCATCAGGTCTGTCTAAATCCTGCAGCCACTCTTGCAATTGATTGTGTTTGCCAATCTGCATTGGGGGCATCATTGCGAGTGCAGTTGCAATCGAATCAGAAAAGGACTGATCTGTTTTTAAAACTTTTGCTGCATTTATCAGGTTATTAAACGTGTCGAAAATCAGTTGGTTATCCATTGTCGCTCCGGCAGTTACGCCTACGTTTTTCTCGTATGTATTTTCTGGCGACATTGAAGGCGCCATTACCAGCCATTTGGTTTTAGGCTCTTGTTTCAACACATCAAGATAAAACATAGCTGCACCTTTTAAAATTGGATAATTTTCTTTTAAGAATTTTGTATCACCTGTAAAAAGATAATGCTGCCACAAATGCTGGGTGAGCCAGGCACCACCCATTGGCCACATCCCATAAAAGCCACCATCAACAATGCCGGTAATTCGCCATATATCGGTATTGTGGTGCATGTTCCAGCCTCTGGCGTTATACATTTTACTTGCACTTTGCTTACCTGTTATTGCCAAATCTTTTAACATGGAAAATAATGGTTGGTGCATTTCAGATAAATTGGTAATTTCAGCGGGCCAATAGTTCATTTCCGTGTTGATGTTCACGGTATATTTACTATCCCAAGGGGGAGAATTTTTATCGTTCCAAATACCCTGAAGATTTGCGGGCTGACCTCCTGGCTGTGAACTTGAGATTAAAAGGTATCTTCCAAATTGAAAATAGAGGGCTACAAGTTGCGGATCTGCATGATTTGCAAATTCTTTAATCCTTACATCGGTTGTTTTTTTAGACTGATTGGAATCTCCCAAATTTAATGTTACCCGATCGAAAAATAACTTATATTTCTTTTGATGAGCGGCGAAAGCCTGGTCATATTTTTTAGCAATTGCGCTGTTTAAAATCGATTTTGCTTTTATAAGTGGCTCGGCAGACAAATCCTTGTAATTTATAAAATTTGTACCAATGGAAATATAAACTATAACTTCATCAGCTTTGCTAACCGTTAATGATGAATCAGTTCTTTCAATCAATCCACCCTTCACAATTGGCATTACCAGCGCCTCGAATTTTACTTTTCCTAGCTTATTATCTACACTGCCTCCGTTACCAGAGAGTTGCAGATAACCTCTAACCTGTTTAACCTGATGGTCTTTTTGCGTACTGGATAATCCCAAAGTAAAACTGACACTTTTGGGCTTATCTGCAGTAATTTTCATAATGATAACATCATCTGTAAGCGATGCGAAGACTTTTCTTTTAAATGTGATGTTATCCACCTTATAGCTTACTGTTGATATTGCGTTACTGATATCCAGTTCGCGGTAATAACTATTATAAACTTGGTGACCAGGAAAGGTTAGCCATAAATCACCAACTGTTTGATAGGGCATACCATAATTGAGATTGGCGGGTGACTGGCGTGGAAAGGTTTGATTAGAAAGGTTCTGGGCTTCCTGGTTTTTACCTTGAAATAGTAAACTCCTAATTTCGTTTATTTGACTGGCTGTATTTGATGGTACATTATTGCCGGGCTCACCTGCCCATACAGTTTCCTCGTTCAACTGCAAATGTTCCTTTGAAGGATTTCCGAAAGCCATAAGACCTAACTGGCCATTACCAAGTGGTAGTGCTTCGTTCCAATTTTGTGCTGGCTTATCATAATGCAATTTAAGGTGTTGCTGAGCAATTACACTAGAGGTGCTTACTGTAAGTATTATAGTCAGGAATAGACCACAAAAGATTTTACCAAAAATAACCTTGCATTTTATACTTCTCATATCTTTCATATCCGTTTCAGATTGATAACTGCTGAACGCACTAAACAATCTGCTATTTGGTTAGTAATAAGACAAAAATATAATCAGAAGCACAAAGGGCTGGTTAAAAAATGTGCAAATGGGTTTAAGTATTAGTCAAAATCAATTACTCACCTTTTGATTTCAAGTATTCTGAAGGAGAAAATTTATATTTTTCTTTAAAGCAAGTGCTAAAATACTTTGCATTAGTAAAGCCAACGGTATATGCAATTACAGAAATACTTTTCTCACCACCATCAAGAAACTGTTTTGCTCGTTGCAAACGCATATCCCTAACAAATTCAACTGGCGCAAAATCTGTTAAACTTTTAAATTTACGGTAAAATGTAGATCTTCCCATGCCAATTGCTTCGGCAACAGAATCTATGTTAAAATCAGTGTTTTCCATGTTTTGTTCAACAATTTCGATTACCTTTTCCATGAACAGTTTGTCTTTATCGGTAATCACAATATCAGAGGGTTGCAGAGGGGGTAGTTGTTTTTTCTCTACCAAATAAACGAAGGCCCTTCGTCGCTGTTTAATTAATCCTGCAATCGCGGCTATCAGAAACTCATTATTAAATGGTTTTGTGATATAATAATCTGCTCCATATTGTAATCCTTTAATCTGGTCTTCGATAGAAAATTTTGCCGATAGCAAGACCACAGGAATATGACTCGTTGCAAGGTCGCTCTTTAGCCTGTCGAGCATATCAATACCGCTCATAACAGGCATCATCACATCGCTTACAATTAGATCGGGCATAGATTTTTGAGCTTTCAATAAGCCTTCAGCCCCATCAGCAGCTGTTTCAACTTGATAAAATCTGCTAAGTTGTGTGCTAAGGAAGTTCCGCAAATCATCATTATCCTCCACCAGTAGCAACCTTATTTCTTGTTGAACATCAGAATCAATCCGCTCAGGTCTAGCATCTGCCTTTGTTGTACTGTTCAGGGCTAAACCCTTATCATTCGCAACAAATTCGATATTATCTCCCACAAAATGAGTTTTATTGTTTATAAGAGTTACTTTAATACTCAGACCCTGACCGCTATTTTGATGTGCAGATATCTGGCCACCATGTAATTCAATTATTTCTTTGGAAAGCGCCAGGCCAATTCCTGATCCCTTCTGATTGATATCATCAGGATTGTTTCCCTGATAATAGAGATTGAATATTTCTTCCAGTTTATTTACTGAAACACCAATACCCTGATCTTGAACCAAAATGCTTAAACATTCATTGGCAGAGTCGTTATCAACCTTTATCAGAATGTTAGAGTTATCCGCACTAAACTTAAAAGCATTTGAAAGGAGATTGTATATTACCACATCTAATTTTTCCCTATCGCCCCAGATGTACAATGCAATGTTATCTGGAATAAGTGAAAGGGTAATGTTCCTTTTCAATGCAGTTTCATGAAAATAGGACGAAACTTCCTTAATTAGTATAGTTAAATCAAAATTTGCAATTTGAAGATTTGCCTTGCCACTTTCCAACTTTCTCAGGTCTAAAAGCTGATTGATAAAGCGAATCATTCGGTTCGAATTCTTTTTTACAATCTCAATCTGATCAGCACCTTGCTGACTGAGTACCTCATTCCTTTGTATTTCTTCAATGGGGTTTAAGATTAATGTAAGTGGGGTTCGTAGTTCATGAGAAATATTGGTAAAAAAGTTTGTTTTTAATTCTGCCATTTTCTGCTCGATGGTTATTTTATTGCGAAGATTGATCATGGTAAGAACTATCCTTCTTGCACCTTCAATCAAGGCCAAGGTTATTAATGCATAAATTAAATAGGCCCACCATGTTTTCCATGGAGGTGGCAAAATGCTTATTTCAAGCTGTTTATAAGGCGGATTAATGAAACTTTCCTTATCCAAACTTTTAACCTCAAATATGTAATTCCCCGGAGGTAAATTGGTGTATGTGGCTCTCCGTCTTTCTCTGTTAATGTTCCAACTTGTTTCAAAGCCTCGAAGACGATATGCATATGATTGCTTTGCGCCATTCTTTGAGTCTAAGACGGCGTAATCAATACTTAAAATATTTTGATCATGATTAAGTTTGAGCTTCTTCAAATAGTTAACATTGGCCTCGATTATTCCGTTTGAATCTGGAAATTGATCGACATTGTTTACCTGCAGGTTGGTAAACACCATTTTGGCAGAAGTTTTCCTGGTTAAAACACTATCAGGATGGAAATAAATGTAGCCTCGATTGGTACCAAATACAGTAGATTCATCAGCAAAATGCTGACTAGAGGATTCGGAGAATGTTACTTTTGGTAATCCATTATGGGTGCCATAGTTGGTAAATTCTTCTTTTAATGGATCAAATTTCGACAATCCATTTTGAGTGGCTGCCCATATATAACCATGATGATCTTCTGTACAACTGAGCACGTAATCATTTGGGAGACCGTTCTGTGTGGTATAATTTTTAAAGTTTACCTTTTTAAAAGGGTCATTTATGAGTGCTTTATCCAAACCACCGCCTGAAGTACTTAACCACATTTTATTTCTATGGTCACGGAATATAAACTGAATATCATTATTGCCAAGGCTGTTTTTTACACCCGGCCTTTTAGCATAGGTTGAAAACCTTCTACCTGGCAAATTCAGAGAACCTGCATCCTTAATCAGTAAGCCATCCGTTGTTCCAATCCATACGTTGCCAGCGCTATCCAATGCTAATGTTCTAATTTTTTGAAAACCTTCACCTGGATAACCTTTTAAACCATTATGTTTATTCCAAAACTTAACCTTGCTCCCACTAACATTCGCCACATTTAAACCCTCATCAAAAGTGCCAATCCAAATTTTACCAAATTTATCTTCCAAAAGCGAATAGATTTCATTACTGTTTAATGAAAACGGCAACATCTGTTCTTTTTTAAAATGAGTAAGCGAATAGCTGGTTCTGTCCTTATTTACGGGCTTTGCCAAAAATAAGCCATTAGCTTTTGTACCGAGCCAAATATTGTTTTTACTATCTTCTAAAATACAGTATACCGCACCTAAGCTGGCTTTTTCTTGGTTAGTAAATTTAATGGAAACGCGCTTCCCATCTTTAAAAACATAAATGTTTTTACTTTTCTGGCCAAGCCAAAGCCGGTTTTTCTTGTCCACCCATATCCCTCGCACATCATTGTCTAATTTCTGTATGGTTTTCTCCACTGGAAAACGTTGTTTAAAATAACCTTCCTGCAATACTAATTTATTCACTCCTCTATCCACACTACTAAACCAAATAACCCCTTCGCCTTCATAAAACAAGGCAGTAATGGCATTTGGAAGGTTATCGAAGGATGAACTTTTACCACTGTTAAATATTTTAAATTCCGTTTTATCGCCTTCAAAATACCCAAAACCGGCATTTTTCATATTTACCCAAACTCTACCTTTATTATCCTCAAAAGCGCTGAAATAAGTTCCATTGTAGGAATATCCATCATCGCTTATTGCGCTAATTTTCTTTAAAACCTTGGTTTTTGGATTATAGGAAATCACACCATTATGTTCTGGCTCAATCCAAACCATCCCGGCATTATCTTCAAACATCCATGTCAGATTTTCGCCAGCGTGGGTTATTGTGGCACTTCTAAATGGATTTACAAATAAGGTGATGATTTCTCCTGCTGATGTTGAAGCGTAGATTTTTTCCTCGAATTTTGATGCTAAAAGATTATTGATTTTGTATGCTGATATACGCTCCAACCTTGAGGAAGCGTTAGATTTGTTGACCGTAATGAGTTTCCCCTTGTCAGAACCGAAAAATAGACTGAACCTGCTTTCTGCAAACGACCCGAAATTTTCTGCAATGAAAATGCTGGCATCCAGTTTAATCTGAACAAAACGTTTATTTTGTTTCCTTAAACAAACAATTCCTTTATCGGTGGCTATCCAGACTTTTTTCTGTGCATCCTCCAAAACGAAATTTATTTTACCAGATGGCAATCTAATTGCAGAAGAAGTATGAGCAGAGAAATGATTATATATTTCGGGGATTTTTGGATCTGGAATGATAACTAAACCATCATTTTTGGTAATTAAAAATATTTCTCCCTCATTACCAACTTTTATCCGGTTAAAAAGCACTTTTATACCATGATGCATTTTGAAAGGGCTGAATTGTTCTTTGATTTTATTAAAGCGATAAATCTGGTTGTCGTAGGCTTTGATCCACAAATTTGTTCCTAAGTCTTCAACAATTTGATCAATACGGTCGTTTTTTAAATGTGAGAGATCACCCGGAAAAGATTTGAATGAACGAAAATTATGTCCATCAAAACGATTGATCCCATTCCAGGTACCAACCCAGATAAAGCCTTCACGATCCTTTATGATATTTGTTACCGCATCATGTGAAAGGCCGTTTTCTGTTGAATAAAATTCACTTTTAAAATTCAATTGGGCTGTAGCCTGAAAAGACAACAGGAAAAGAAGTATAGATGAAAGGAAGAAATTAAAAATGCGGGCCATATCCGATACTTGGAATTGTGCTTTATTTGGTTATTTTTTTTTTGCTGCCTTGTAGAATTACTTTGGGCTATTTGTAAATGTAATGATTATATCAAACAATATTAAAATGGGTATTTGAACGGATAATTCTTAATTTACTATTTTTAAATAGGCACGCTAATACTCTCTAATCAACAGCTGATTAATATTTACGATTAGTTGATGTGCGCTCTATAACAGTTGGTTCCATTACGATATGTCTAACATTTTGATAGACATTTTTTTGTTTGACCATCTTTAAAAACATTTCTGCACAGAGCAATCCCATTTTTGAGGGATGTTGATCGATGCTTGAAAGACCAGGCGTTATGTGTTCAGAAAATCCTTCATCAGCAAACCCGATTACCCCAATTTGTGGCGGAGTTTTACCGATTCTTTTCAGTTCTTTAATTACACCCAATGCTGTGAAGTCGTCGGCTGCAATAACAGCATCGGGAATTTCTTCACATTTCATCAGTTTTTCAGCGCCCAGGCGTCCATCTTCTACAGAGAGGCCACCAAAGATTATGTAATCCTCCATAATTGATAAACTGTTTTCATTCATGGCTGCTGTGTAGCCACGTAAACGCTCACTAAAAATTCTTATCTGGCGTGAAGTTGTTATAAAGGCTATTTTGTTGTAGCCGTTTTTTATCAAATGCACCGTTGCGAGATAACCCGCCTGAAAATCATCTAAAGAAATCGTTGGAACCTCTATCGGTTTATTTATTCGATCAAAAAGCACCAAAGGTTTATTTTGGTTTATAATTTCGTGAAAATGGCTTACATCATCTGTCTCCAGCGACATTGACGCCATAATACCATCAACCTGAGCTTCGAGTAATGTTTTAACGCCTTTTATTTCATTCTCGACAGATTCTTTGGTTTGAAACAAGATAATTCGATAGCCGTCCTCCTTTAGTCCTTCCTCAATACTATGTATGATAGAGGCAAAATAGTGTGCTTCTACCGATGGAACAATTATTCCGACAATGAATGTTTTTCCTGATTTAAGTGCAGAAGCAAGCTTATTCGGCGTATAATTCATTTGCTTGGCTGCTTTCAAAACTGCATCAGTTGTTGCCTTGCTAATTAATGTAGAACCACTTAAAGCCCTTGAAACGGTTGAGACTGTTACATTAAGCGCCTGAGCGATATCATATATTGTTGTTTTTTTCACTATTTAGGAGGATGAGTTTACAAATAACAGAAAAACCATAAGCTGCAACAATTATAAAATAAATTAAATAGACACCCCTGCCAACAGCATATATTTGCAGGGGCTTTTCTACAATTATTGAATTTTCAGCCTAAATATATCTATTGATTAGATTTTCCAGATATTCCTGCTTGCCGCTGCGTACTTCAGGTTCTCCATTTTCAGCTGCATATTTTGTTAAATCTTCTAATGTGAGTTTGCCATTTTCAAACTCAGCACCTTTTCCATTATCAAAAGAAGCGTAACGTTCGGCCCTGATTTTTTTGTAGTCTGACTTTTGAAGAATGGCATCAGCCGTTAGCAGAGCACGAGCAAAAATATCCATACCGCCAACGTGTGCATAAAACAAATCGGCTGGGTCTGTAGAATTCCTTCTGATTTTAGCATCGAAGTTTACACCGCCGCCTTGCAGGCCACCGCCTTCTAAAATAATTAACATGGCCTCTGTTAATTCATTAATGTCATTAGGAAATTGATCTGTATCCCAACCGTTCTGATAATCGCCACGATTGGCATCAATTGAGCCTAATAAGCCGCTGTCAACCGCAACTTGTAATTCGTGCTGAAAAGTATGCCCTGCTAAAGTTGCGTGGTTAACTTCCAGGTTTAATTTAAAGTCGTTTAATAAATCGTACTGCTGCAGAAGACCTTTTACTGTAGCAGCATCATAATCATACTGGTGTTTTGATGGTTCGCAAGGCTTTGGTTCTATAAAAAACGTTCCATTGAAACCTTGTTTGCGGGCATAATCTTTAGCGGTATGCAAAAATTTTGCTAAATGCTCCTGCTCTCGTTTCATATTTGTGTTAAGCAAACTCATGTAACCTTCACGGCCGCCCCAAAAAACGTAATTTTCTCCGCCCAAAGCGATGGTAGCATCGAGAGCGAATTTTACCTGAGCAGCGCCATGAGCCAAAACATGAAAATCAGGGTTGGTAGAAGCGCCATTCATGTAGCGCCTATGACTGAATAGATTAGCCGTGCCCCAAAGTAATTTTACACCACTTTCAGATTGCTTTTGCTTAGCATATTCAACCAGCGTTTGTAGTCTGCGTTCGTTTTCTGCCACGTCATTCACGTAGTCTACAACATCTACATCATGAAAACAATAATATGGTAATTGCATTTTTGTAATAAATTCAAATGCTGCATCCATCTTATCTTTAGCTCTTTCTATGGCGTCTTTTTTTTCATCCCATGGGAAAATATGAGTTGCCCCACCAAATGGATCAGCTCCGTTTCCATTAAAAGAGTGCCAATACGAGCAGGCAAATTTGAAATGTTCTTTCATGGTTTTACCACCCACAACGCTGTCGGCATTATACCATCTAAACGCCAATGGATTATTACTTTCCAAACCCTCGAATTGGATTTGGTTAATTCCTTTAAAAAATTCGTTTTCGCCTGTTACTACTTTATTCATCGCTTTGTTTTTATTATTTGAGATTATTTAGTTGATTAATCAATACTTGTTTCCACTCTTTATAAATGCCCTCGTAATCAAGGCTATTTTTAGGCTCAAGATGACCAATCATTTTATGTTGAGAAAATGCTTCTTCTGGGGATTTGAATATGCCCGCACCAATGCCTGCTCCAATTGCTGCCCCTACACTTCCATCATTTTCGTAGAGCTCCAGCCGAATACCGGTTACATCTACAAAGGTTTGAGCAAATACATCGCTTAAGAATAAATTTGCCCGGCCGGCCCTGATTACTTTTGGTTGCATTCCATTTTCCCGCATAATATCTAATCCATAGCGAAATGCGAATGCAATACCTTCCTGAACAGCCCTGAAAATATCTGCCAGTGTATGTTTGTTTAAGTCGATTCCGATTAACTGCCCCCCAGTATATTTATTACCCAGCATCCGTTCTGCACCATTGCCAAAGGGTAAAACTTTTAATCCGTTACTACCAATTGGTGCTTTAGCAGAAAGCTCATTTATTTCAGGGTAGCTTAAATGCGGTGCAAAATTGTATTTGGCCCAACGATACATGCTACCCGTTCCATTTATGCAAAGCAAAACACCGGTATTAGGATTTTCGGGAGTGTAG
Source organism: Pedobacter sp. Leaf132 (assembly GCF_920984695.1). NCBI lineage: Bacteria > Pseudomonadati > Bacteroidota > Sphingobacteriia > Sphingobacteriales > Sphingobacteriaceae > Pedobacter > Pedobacter sp. Leaf132. The sequence continues at coordinate 35,065 of NZ_CAKLBO010000013.1, forward strand.
GTAACATGCGCAAAAGTGTTTACCCGAGATTTTCTATCATAGGTTAAATCACTACTCACACCATATATAACACCCGATGTACCAGCGGTTGCAGCAACTTCACCCGGCTTTAAAACATTTAAGGAGAGTGCATTATTTGGCTGGTCGCCTGCCTTATAACTAACAGGAATGCCGTGTTTTAAACCCAAATGGCTGGCTATATTTTCTTTCAGATAACCGTGGATAGAGAACAATGGTCGCTGTTCAGCAATTAATTGCTCATCAATTCCATAATAATTTAGAAGATCTTGCGACAAATTATTTTGCTTAAAATCCCAAAAAATTCCTTCAGACAGTGCCGAGATACTGGTTGTAATTTCTCCTGTTAGCTGCATGGCAATATAATCTCCCGGCAGCATTACCTTATCAATCTGAGCATAAATTTCTGGTTCATTTGCTTTAACCCAGGCCAGTTTTGAAGCAGTAAAATTTCCTGGAGAATTCAGCAAATTTTCTAAACACAGGGTTTCTCCTAAATGAACAAATGCATCATTCCCAATATCAACAGCCCGACTATCACACCAGATGATACTATCTCTAAGCACATTTTGATTTTTATCAACTATCACCAAACCATGCATTTGGTAAGCTATACCTATAGCATCAATCTTCTTTGTATCGATTTTTTCAGACTCACTTAGCAATAAAATCGCCTTTTGAGTAAATGTCCACCAATCTGATGGAGATTGTTCGGCCCAGCCAGGCTTCAGCGAATGAATAGCCGCTTCAGTTTCTGGGTAAGATACTGATGCAATAGTTTGTTGACTTGCAACATCAACTACGGAAACTTTAACTGATGATGTGCCAATATCTATGCCTAATAAATACATTATTTTAAATTTATCTAATTTATGCAAACGGTTGCATAAACTTAGGTATTAATTTTATGTAATGCAATGTTCTAATGTAATATCGTATTTACAATTAAAATCATAGTCGGTCAAGCCTGATTTCATTTATCGCAGCACCTTCAGAAAATGTTTTTGGTGGGATGCTTTTCTCAACATAATATTTAAATTAGTGTAATGGATGCAAAACATGTGGCAATGCTCAGAAATGCCATTAATCTATTTGTAAAACTCTCCGATAAGGATTGGGAACTCTTAGTTCCGCATTTAAGCTACCGACACCTAGATAAAGGCGGATTTTGGATAACCGAAGGTAAAAGAGAACAACAAATCGGTTTTATCCTCAATGGTAATATGAGGCATTATTATACTCATGATGGTGAAGAAAAAACAACCTATTTTTACTTCGAAAATCACTTGGTTGGCTCATACTTTAGCGCACTAACCGGCCAACCTTCTCGATTAACAATTGAAGCACTAACCGATTGTAGCCTTATCACTTTCCCGTATAGCGTACTCCTTTCGCTCTACGATAAATCTCAGTTGTGGGAAAGGTTTGGCAGAGTGCTGGCTGAATACCTTGTTTTAGGGTTAGAGGAGCGTATGACTTCACTTCTAATACATTCACCCGAGGAGCGTTATTTGCAACTATTACATGGAAATAAAATGAAAATAATTGAACGCATACCGCAACACCTCATCGCAAATTATTTAGGTATAACTCCGGTAAGCCTTAGCCGCATCCGGGCAAGAATAATCAGCAAAAAAGAGCGCTAAATTTTATTATCTTTTGTTAACGTTTGGGTGGTTTAAAATTCATGAAATTTGATTATTAATCAAAAGACAATGAAAAAACTCCTTCAGGCAGAAGCCATCGTTCCATTTTTAATTTCAGTTCTACTAATCAATAATTTACCAATACATTTTGCATGGTGGGTTTGGATTCCTATCTTCTTAATCCCAGACTTGGGTATGTTAGGATACCTTGTAAATAATAAGATAGGGGCTTTTACCTACAACTTGTTCCATCATCAACTTGTGGCAATTGTTGTGGCATTTTCAGGTATGATTTTTAAAATACCTTACATGGAATTAGCAGGCCTTGTAATGCTTGGACACAGTAGCCTGGACCGTGTTATGGGCTATGGATTAAAATTTAATAGCGGTTTTAATTTTACACATCTGGGTATTGTCGGAAAAGAAAAGCATACCGCTTAATTTTTTTAAAAATCATCCATTCAAATCATTTCTTAAGGATTAGAAATCGTTGTAAAATTTAATAAAACGATGTGTAGCAACGCTTATTTTAAGGTTTTAGCGGGGATAACTGGGATATTATATCGATAGATAGCTGCATTTTTTCCTTCACTTATAGAATAATAAAATTTTCCATCTGGTGTAAATCCGACTGCTTCACCTTGAGGCTCCAGGATATAGGGAAGTTTTGTTGGCGGCCTATGCAAAGTTTGAGAGATAGATTCACGGCCATTTCTCAACCAATAGTAAACATTTGTATAAGTTTTTAAGATAATCTGTCGCCCATCACGAGATATATCGCCAGAAACAACGTACTTCCACATCCCTTTGCCAGGTAGAAAAAGGTTTCCTTCTTTTTTCATAGTAATGGTATCTCCGTCTTTAAAAGCAATTGATGCGGAGAACATTCCAACTGTATCTTGACGCTTAGAAACAATTATTAATTCTTTCGAAATCGGGTCAATCATTAAAGTTTCGGCATCTTGAGCACCATTGGGATACTTAAGATGAACAGCTTCACTTTTAATTTGCATCTTGTTTGAAAGCTTGCCTGGCTCTAAAAATCGGTAAACGGTAATGTAAGGACGGTTACTGCTATTATCGCCAATATCTCCAAGGTAAATGTAGTTTTGATTCTTTACAGGCCCGGGACCAGCGGCTATGTCTTCGCAATCCGTTACACCTAAATGTTTATTTGAAACATCTCCTTTAAAATATATTGTAGATATTAAATTGCCTTTAGCATCCATAGCGAAGAATCGTGATGTATCGCCACTATCATTATGCACGTAAATGAGATTGCTGTTTGCAACATACAAACCAGATATCTCGCTGATTTCTTTAGGAATAACTTTGAAACCCGTATTCTGCGCAAATGCATCGCTACAAAATATTATTAGCAAAAAGATAGATAAAACAATTTTGGCATGCGCCAATGTTACCAAACTACTTTTGTAAAGACGCATCATATATTAGGGCTTTGATTTGTTTGAGGCTAATTTGGTCATCCTTTTTTGCATCAACAAATCTATTCGACAAAAAAAATTAAAAGATTATAGAAAGCATGAAATCCAATAGCCATCTAAGCCAGCGCAAAGTTTGCTCTATTCCCTTAGAAGATGACCGCTTAACCAAAACTGGCTTTTAAATTGGCTTACATTTCTTTGCTAGCCATAACCGTTCATCTTCACTTAATTCAGCTTTCAATTTTTCGTAAACCATCGCATTGTATGTGTTTAGCCAACTAATCTGTTCAGCCGTTAATAGTTCGGAAATAACTATTGAAGTATCGATATAGGCTAGCGTAAGTGTTTCAAATTGCAAAAATGAACCAAAAAAAGTATTCTGATGTGCTACGGTTAACACCAGATTTTCTATCCTGACACCATGTTTACCTGGTCGGTAAATACCGGGTTCGATAGACGTAATCATACCTAAATCTACAGCTATAGCAGCATTTGATGGCCCGATATTTTGCGGTCCTTCGTGAACATTTAAATAATAACCAACACCGTGACCGGTACCATGACCATAATTAATTCCCTTTTGCCACATTTGCTGACGAACAATCCCATCGATTTGATAACCTCTTGTACCCTGTGGAAATTTAGCAGCCGAGCCCAATATCATGGCAGAAAGCACTAAGGTATAATCTCTTTTTTCTTCATCAGTGGTAATGCCGAGTGGCACCGTGCGGGTAACATCGGTTGTACCGTAAAAATAATGCCCGCCCGAATCCAATAGAAAAAGACCTTCCGGCTTGAGTTCACTATCACGCTCTTCATCAGGACAATAATGAGGCAAGGCTGCATGAGGGCCATAGCCTGCAATAGTGGCAAAACTTAAACCTGCAAAGCTTTTTCCGCCTTCGCGAAAAGATTTAATTTTTTCGGATGCTGATATTTCTGTAATCCGGTTTATCCCGATATTCTCTTCCAGCCATTTAAAAAAACGGGTTAATGCTATCCCATCCTGAATCATGGCCAATCTTGTATTTTCAATTTCAACCTCGTTTTTAATTGATTTTAAAAACACCGCAGGATTTATTTCTTGAATAATTTGCAGGGAGGGCGACAACAAATTGATAAACTGATAACAGGTTCGTTTGCCATCTAATAATATCGAACAGTTTTTCAGTTGCGAAACATCGGCAGCAATTTGCTCATAGGCTTTGATTGTAATATGGCGTTTGGTTAGCAGTATTGTGTCTTTATCAGTCAGTTTCTCCTTTTGGATATAAAGCGTGACCTCTTTCAGTGAAACCATTGCATAACAAAGTACAACCGGATTAAAGCTTACATCTTTACCACGGATATTGAAAAGCCATGCCAAATCATCCAAGCTCGATATGACGTGAACTTCGGCTCTGTTTTTCTGCATTTCAATCCGCAAATTCATAATTTTGCTTTCAAAAGTCTGCCCGCAATCTTTTTCAGGCAATAGATATGCTTGGTCTGTTGGCAGTGGCGGCCTACTCTGCCAAATATTTAAAAGCAGGTCAGCATCCTTTATCTGAATTTGCCTTGCACCTAAAGAAGTTTTAATCTCCGCTCCCAGCGCCATCGACATTAATTGATAATCGAATGCAACTGTTGAATTTAAAGGTAGCCTCGAACAAAGCCAGTCAATATATTCAGGTGTATGTTGAATTTTTAATTTTACCAGCTCATACCCACTACCCTCTAATTGCTGGTTGGCTTGTTCAAAGTAACGAAAATCTGCCCATAAGCCTGCAAAATTTGCCGTAATCACTAATGTTCCGGCAGATCCGGTAAAACCAGAAGCAAAATAAATGCATCTATAATAATCAGGCACATATTCACTCATGTGCGAATCGGATGATGGAATAATGTAAGCATCAATACCATTTTTCAGCATTTCTGCCCTAATGGCCATTAATTTATCCTGGTAAGTCATAAAAATTTAATAAGCCTGGCCTCTTATTGCTTCAACCTCATCAGCATCAATAGCTAAAGGTTTACCCAGCAATTGATAACCATCTGTTGTAATGCTGTAATTATTTTCTAATCTGATGCCGCTAAAATCTTTAAATTTCTCTACCGCATCATAATTGATAAAGGATTCAAATCTTTTCTCAGATTTCCATAAATCAATTAAATCCGGAATCATGTAAATCCCTGGCTCAACAGTAAGTACGTAACCCGGCTCAAGCGCCTTTCCTAGTCTCAATGATTTTAATCCAAAAAGCGTTTTTTCCTTTTTCAATGTTTCATCATAGCCTATATATTCCTCACCCAGGTCTTCCATATCATGCACATCTAAGCCCATCATGTGCCCGGTACCGCATTGAAAAAAAAGCGCATGTGCGCCCGCAGCAACCACTTCATTTACATCACCTTTCATCAGTCCCAAATCTTTCATTCCTTGTGCAAGGGTTCTGCAGGCTTCAAAATGTACATCAATAAAATTTTTACCTGGTGCTAAAACAGCTTCTGCATTTTGTAGTGCCTGCTGCACTATCTCATAAACTTCCCGCTGCCTGTTATCAAATTTTTTCCCTACCGGAAAAGTTCTGGTTAAATCTCCGCAGTATCCAAAAGCCGTTTCCATACCCGAATCATTTAACACCATTTGCCCTTCCATCATAGTATTACCATGATAATGATTGTGCAGAATTTCTCCATGTACACTTAAAATTATTGGATAGGCAATATTGCCACCCGTTTTAAGTGCTTCACCATGAATGATTGCTGCAATTTCTTCCTCTATCATCCCCGGTTTGGCACTACGCATAGCCAATAAATGCATATCAATGGTGTGGTTTACCGCCTTTTCAATTTCAATAATTTCTTCTACTGATTTAACCGACCGTTGTGCAGCAACCGCTTTGATGAAGCGAATAGATGCTGCTTGTTTTAAATTCGCAACTCCGATGTTAAATAAATCTGCAAGCTTGATTTTATTCTCTGCCCGGTATGGCGGCAGGAAGTTAACGGCTCTATTTTTATGAAGAGCATTTTTTATGTAATCTGCCAATTGATTAGCTGGAAAAACATGCTCCACACCAATATTATATGCTTTATCCTGAAGCGTTTGCTGCCTTCCCATCCATACCAAATCATCAATACTCATTTCATTTCCAAAAATGATTGTCCGGTTCTCATCGATATCGATAATGGCAGCCAATCCAGCCTGAGCTATTCCAAAAAAATAGAGAAATGTACTATCCTGCCTAAAACTATAGGTATTGTCGGTATAATTAAATGGGCTTTCTTCGTTTCCTAAAAAAAGAAGCAGACCAGATTTTAATTCTTGAGCTAAAGCTTTTCTCCTCGCGGCATATATATTTTTATCGAACATTGATATGGTATTTTTATATAGATGATGAAAAATTATGGATCAAAAGTAGTGAAACAGCACAAAAAACTTCTGCGTTTAAAAGTAAAAATGTAAAAGGATAAAATGCTGCACTGGCGGGGCGAACAATTGTAAACAGTGTTTTCATTATTAAATTACCAGTTATTTCTAATGAAGATTAAAAAGCCGTAATTAAACCTAAAAGAGATATTTTATCGTATTTACTTCTGCTGAATAATTTGAAAATTGCTAAAAGCACCATAGCCAAAATTTTCGCCATAAGTAGCGTGATAAACCCCGACCTGTAAATCTATATTGGTCAAATCATCTCTTCTCACCGGACTACCCGGAAGGTTTTTCCAGTCTTTACCATCGTTGCTACCACGCAGATAAAACGTATTTCCTATCTTTTGAATTTGAAGTTTTTTAAAAAAAGTCCAACCCGAAAGGTTATTGGTTTGCTTGCGTCCGCTTGAATTTAAATCGGTAACGATATTACCCACACCCCAACCCGGCATTATGCCATTTTGAAGCAGTTGTGTATTGCTTCCGGTAGCTTTAACCATAATTCCGGCTTCGTTTGCGCCGTAAGCTTTTTTTTGCGTCCATCCCAGCATATCAGCCAAGGTTACCTCTGCAACAAAATCTCCTTTCACATTGTGATAAACGAAAGGACCTAATCTTGCAGATCCATCCCAAAATGTGTTCTTTGAGATCATTTTTAAGATGCCGTTTTGCTGCGTTAATGTATCCGCATTGCCCATAAAGCCATCCCATGATGTTCCTTTCAAAACATCATTTGCAGCAGGAATGGATTGAGCTGTTCCAAATTGTTTTTTAACCAGAAACCGTGAAGAATCTGTTGTTACAGTGTAGGGCAAGGAACTTTTAGTTACATTCCCAAAATTATCTCTTGCTTTAACCGTGTAGCTATAGGTTTGCTGTGGCAAGGCAGTAAAATCAATATAGGTTGCCGATTGTTGCCATTGCTTCTGCTTTTTATCTTTTTCATCATTAAAAAGATATTCTAATACAGCTCCTGGCAATAGAGATTTTTGCGCTTCCATATAAACCATATTTGGCGTAACTGCCGATGGCTTTAAAGCAAACACAGCATTTAAATCAGTGGTATTCAAAGTTTTTTTCCAAAAATCGAATTCTTTTAAACATGCATCCTGGTTAAAGGCATCATTATAAATAACAATCGATGAAATTGCAGTTAGATGAACAGGGTTGCCACCAAAAGATTCAAGTAAAACAGAGGGATTTTTTTGTCGATTTACCACGAACGGATTGCCCGACAGCTTGCCATTGACGTAAACATTTAATTTACCAGAAACATAACTGCAAATTACTTGCTGCCATTTTCCATCTCCAGCTATTTGTACAGCCTTATTTCCATCCCCAAAATAAAAATTATTTATTGTTCCTTTTGAAGCTAAAATAGAGAAGATGGTTGTAAATGGTTTTGAAAAATTAAGCGCCCGGCCAATTTCTTTTCCAAGAATCAGTTTGGAATTGTTCTCTAAAACAAGTGCTATTTTCCCGGCAACATCAGCAACTTCTGCCTTTCCTTTTATTTCTAATTTACCTAAGGCAGCGCCGTCATTTTCCCAGGTATCTGCCTTTCCATAATCGAGGTTTTTCGCAGTTGCATAAACTGTTGTATTATTACTTAAACCTTTAGTAAAACTGGCAGATATCTCCTCTTCGGTTAGCGGCCGGTCGTAAATTTTTAGTGAGGCCAGTGCACCAGAGAAACCTGCCGTTCCATCGGCGTTGCCGCCAATCAAAAACCTGGTTAGTTTATTGATAAAAAGCATTCTTCTTTCTGCCCTATCTAATTTTCCATCTACATAAATATGCTCCATTGTTCCATCAAAAACCATGGTAACCAAGTGCCACTGCTTCGATTTTGGCAATTGTTTATACCCCAAATCAGCCCAACCGGAATGAATGGCAGCACCAGTATTTTTTCCATTGCCATAACCTATCGCCACATTGGTTAAGTTGTCTCCACCTTTTGGTGTCCAGGTTACAATAGTTTCCTCTTTTTCTATGTCAGGATTGAGCACCCACATACTTACGCTGTAACTACTGTTTCCAAGTAGAGATAAAGGTGCTGTAACCGATGAAGTCATTCGTTCTCTACCTGAAAAAACTAAGGCTTTCTTTCCGGCTATCATTGCAGCAATAGGTTTATTTACGCCTTCGGCAGAAAATTTACCAGCTAATTTGCCTTTATTAAGAACAGTCGATGCTGTTGTACCTACCCTCAACTGGCTTAATGTTAAATCAATAAGCAATCCTTTCGAGTCGAATCCTTTTAAAGATTTCCAAGGTTTAATTTTGGTATTCATCATCGGTTTATAAGCCGGATTATCAAAAACCTGTATGTTCCATATTCCCTTGTTTAAACCCGGGTATTCTGTATGTAAAATAGTGGTGCGAAGGTATCGGGCTTTAACATTTCCAAAATCAATCATCGGACTACCATGTTGGGTATTTTTGCTCTTATCTGCGTATAGTTTCCAGATTTTACCACCAAGCGAGTATTCTATTTTATATTGATAGTACCATGTAGCATATTCAAATTGGGTGTGTACACTTTTAACCTGTTGAGTTTTGCCCAAATCGACTTGAATCCATGCAGAACCGACATTATTTTTAGCTTTCCATAAGGTGCCATTATTGTTATCAAAGGCAAAATCTACCTTAAAATCTCTATCGTAAAATGAAGATGCAGAAGCTTTTTTCCCTAAAGCTAAGTTTGGGTGGGGATTTTCATTTTTAGCCAGATAACCAATACCTGCATGTGTTGGTATCAGTCTCAAAATATTGCCTTTTTCATCAAAAATGATTTTATCAGCGGCAACTTGCCTATGGTAACCACCATCATTATGCGGATTATTGTGCCGGTGATAAATCAAATAAAAATCATCGCCCTGCTGTAAAACCGATTGATGCCCAGGACCATGAACTGTTCCATCGCTATTTGTTGCTAAAATTGGATTATCTAAAGCGTATTTAAAAGGCCCCATCGAATTGGTAGCGGTAGCGTATTGTACCCTGTAAGTACTATCCTCACAATAACCTGAAGAATAAGTTAAGTAGTATATGCCTTTTCGCTTAAAAACAAATGGTGCTTCAAAAAAATCTTTAGCATCAGTATTTGGAATCTGCGCTAATTTTGAAAATGATTTCATGTCGTTATTTAGTAAACCAACACCGCAGCCATGGTTGGGATAAATACCCCACGTACCCCAATACATATAATATTTTCCATCGTCATCTTTAAAAGTCTGCCCATCTAAAGTAATTACATTGGGCACTAAAAAATTTGGAACAATTGGTTTACCCGGGGCCAAGAGTGGTGTCCATGGCCCAACCGGTGTTTTTGATGATGCACCAAATATTTCTACGGGCTGACAGTAGTAGAGGTAGTATTTCCCATCCGGACCCAAAGTAGCATCAGGTGCCCAGTAATGATGCGTAGTTGGCCAGTTCATATCTTGCAAAGTCCAATTTACAAAGTCTTTTGAAGTCCATACTTGTGATGGCCCAAAACCGCCTCCATTACCATCTGTTGTGGCATATATATAATAGGTATCTCCAAATTTCTTTACCGTAGGATCAGCAAAGTAACCTGGAATAATAGGGTTACCATTTCCTTTAGCTAAGTACGAGGTTTGTGCCCTTAAGGCTGAACCAGATAATCCCAAAAGAAAAAAAATGAGTAAGCTGTTGTAAATCTTTTCCATGTTGATTGGCAATGATTCCGATTTACAAAATCAGAAAGTTTTGCTAAAAAAATCGTATTGTAAATTACTTTACTGGTGCCACTAAATTTACTTTTGGTGTTTCTGCATTTAGCAAGTGTTTGATAAAGAAGTCTCTTTTGCGTCGCCTGCCGTACACGCCACCATCGCTATGCCCCATACCTGGAATGCTCAGAATATCAAAATCCTTGTTTGATTTAATCAAGGCATCAGCTAAACGATAAGTAGATTCTGGCGGAACATTCTCATCGGCTTCGCCGACAATCAAAAATAAATCGCCCTGAAGTTTTGAAGCATTGGTAATGCTTGATTGTTCGGCATAATGCGGCCCAACCGGATAGCCCATCCATTGCTCATTCCACCATTGTTTATCAATTCGATTATCATGACAACCACATGCAGAAACTGCAGCTTTATAAAATTCGGGATGAAACAGTAAAGCGCCTGTAGAGTTTTGTCCGCCAGCGGATGTACCGTAAACTCCAATTTTGTTAATATCTGCATTAGGATATTTAGCAGCCATCGCCTTCATCCACAAAATTCGGTCTTCAAAACCTGCATCGGCTAAATTGTGCCAACAAACATCATGAAAAGCTTTTGACCGATTGGCTGTGCCCATGCCATCAATTTGCACTACAATAAAACCCAGCTCTGCCATACTTTGCATTTCGCTTGCGGGCAGAAAATTTTTGGGCACAAAACTATCTTGTGGTCCGGCATAAATATTTTCTATAATGGGATATTTCTTTGCCGGGTCTATATTTGATGGAAAACAAATTACGCCCCAAATATCCGTTTTAGCATCTCTGCCTTTTGCCACAAAAACTTCGGGCAACTTAACGCCGGTTTTTAGAAAAGGTGCTAATTCGCCATGCTCCAGTTCTTGTATTTGTTTCCCATTAATGGTTAACTTTAATTTGCTTATCGGTGCAATGTTTACCTGCGAATAAGTATCAACATAATATTTTCTATCTGGAGAAAAAGTAAGGCTGTGGTTGCCTTTCTCGGGCGTTAAGTTTATCAAACCTTTCCCATCAAAACCAATTCTATAATAATGGATAAAATATGGGTCTTCATCAGCATTTATTCCACTTGCTCGGAACCAAACCTGCCTTTTCACTACATCAACGCTGTCAATATCACGCACAACCCAATTGCCTTTAGTAATAAGTTGTTGTTTGCCTGTTATCCCGTTTACCAAATACAAATGACGCCAACCATCTTGTTCGCTTGTCCAGATGATTTCATTAGTTTTAGGCAAGTAACGCGTGTAAATTCTGCTTTCGTAAATAAATGTTTTGGTTTTTTCGTCAATGATGTTTCTGGTTTTTCCGGTTTCTACATCAACCTCAATTACCCGAAAACGCTGGTGGCCGCGGTCGGCCTTTTCATAAGTGTAATAGCGGTTGCTGTTATTGCGCCAATGTAACGGCTGCGGACCGAAAAAATCGATTGGTTCCACATCAACTTTTGTTGCTTTTTTGCTGGCAACATTAAAAACATAAGGCTGGTACGATGTAAAATCATCTCCGGGCTGTGCATATTCTCTGGATTTTAATTCTCCTCGTGTGGTTCCTGGTACAGAGCTTAATACATAGTATACTTTTTTAGTTTCCTTCGGATTGATTTTGTAAGCGATGATTGATTTTCCATCAGGCGACCATTCAAAATTACCAAAAGGTTTATCTGCTGTTCCATCGGTACTTAAAACGGTTTCTTGTTTTGAAGCTAAATTAATAAGCACCACATTACCGCCGCGAATTTCGATTTCGTTTTTGCCATCTGGCGATTTACTTATTGATGGATTCCACTCCCAGCGAGAATGCTTTTGCTGCAGTGGGGTTTTAGCATTATAGCGAAATACAGTCGAATCGGCAGTAGTGTTTACACTGTAATCGGTTAAATTGATTACATACCATTGGTTTTTTATTTTAAGTTTTAATTGGTTTGCATCCGCAAAATATAAATCAGGTAAACGCAAAGCGGATGTTTTTCTTTCGGTAGTTTTTTCGATATTTTGGGCTAACCTTTCGGCATCAAAAGCCGATGTTCTTTTTCCGGTCTCCGCATCAACATAAAAATATTCCCAGTTTTTGTTAGGCAGATTTTTCTTGTACCAAAAAGCCGTCCCATTTTTTAACCACACCGGAACAATTTCGTTATTAGTAGGAATGTTGCGCAAAAGCGTATCCAATTTATTGGCTCTGCTGTAAGCCTCGGCAATATCTTTAGCTGTGGGTGCATACTGCAACTGGGCATAAACAGTTGCACAGCAAAAATGTAGAAGCGTTATGGTAATCAATTTTTGAAACCGGAGTTTAAATTTCATTGTAGCTGTATTAAGCTGTGAATATAAAAGAGGATAATATCAATGCCTTAACCTGCTGATTTTACTTATCAGGATTAAATCGCCTGATTAAATAATAAACTGGAATACCAGCTAAAGTGATAATGAGACCCGGCCATGTAAATTTTGGCTTAAATATGATAAGTAAAATGCAGAAAGATAAACCCATAAGTATGTAAATAATGGGTAATACCGGATAACCAAATGCCTTGTATGGTCGTTCTGCGTTTGGTCTTTTTTTGCGGAGAATGAAAATCCCGAATATGGTTAACATGTAAAAACCAACCACAACAAAAGAGATCATATCCAGCAAGTCTCCATATTTACCACTTAAGCACCAAAGACTAGCAAAAATGCACTGAATCCATAAACCAAACCCTGGCACAGCATTTTTATTAAGTTCGGTTACTTTTTTAAAGAACAGTCCATCTTTACCCATAGAATAATATACTCTGGCTCCGGCCATATTTAATCCGTTATTGCATCCGAAGGTAGATACCATGATCATCACTGCAATAGTAATGGTACCAACGGTGCCAAAAATGCCATTTGCTGCTGCAACTGCTACACGATCTTTATCTGCATAAGCTATATCATGCAGGCTTAGTACACCCGTGTACATCACGTTAGTAAGAATATAGAGTACGGTAACGATGATGGTGCCAAGGGCTAAACTCAAGCCGATATTACGAGCCGGATTTTTGATTTCTCCGGCAATAAAAGTTACATTGTGCCATGAATCACTGCTAAAAATAGAGCCTACCATCGCAGCCGCAATTGCGCCAAATGCTGCAAATGTGGTATAGGTTGTAATGTTTCCATCTGCCGAAAGCGAACCGAGCGTCCACATATTATTCCAGTTGGCTTTCCATATATCCTGATCAAGAAAAAACAAACCAAAAACAATTAACCCAAACAAGCTTAATAACTTAGCTACGGTAAAAGTGGTTTGTATGGTTTTACCTGCGCTTACGCCCCTGCTATTTACGTAGGTAAGCAATACAATTACGCCTATGGCAAGCAGCTGCGCCGGTGATATGGTGAGAAATCCTAAATCTACTGCAACTAAATCTTCGCTTAGTGCGGGCAAGAGGTAGGCGGTAAACTTCGCAAAAGCCACACCCACCGCTGCAATGGTAGCGGTTTGTATCACTGTAAAAAAGCTCCAGCCATACAGAAAGCTTACTAAAGGATTGTAGGCCTCTTTCAAATAAATGTATTGTCCGCCGGCTTTTGGAAACATAGCGCTCAGTTCCCCGTAACTTAATGCGGCCGTTAATGTCATAAAGCCGGTAATTAACCAAACCACCAATAACCATCCCGAACTGCCTACATTTCGGGTAATATCGGCACTTACAATAAAAATTCCTGAGCCAATCATACTACCTGCAACCAGCATGGTGGCATCCATTAATTTTAAGGTAGGCTTAAATTCTGTGGTTTCTTGTTTCATTGATGGTTTAGTTTTCAGTTGAGAAAGAATAAAATAATTAGCGGGCAGGCTGGTAAAATTTCCAGCTGGTTGTAAAATCTCTGGTTATGGGTTGATTAATCAGCGTTGCTCTAATTAGTTCGATCGGGATGAGGTTTTGCTTAATAATTTTATCATGAAATTCTTTGAAAGACATTTTTCTACCATCTACCAACTCCTTTTTTAAAGCATATAGTTGCAAACCGCCTGTAAGATAGGCCACTTGGTATAATGGACTGTAATCTCCTTTAAAAGAACGCCTAACTTCGCCTTCTGCATTTGCCTTTTCATGGCCAACTCTATCTACCAAAAAATCTACACATTGCTTCGGATTCCATTTCCCGAGGTGGAAGTTGAGTGAAAATAAAATGCGGGCACAACGATGCATTCTCCAAAAAAGCATGCCCATTTTTTCTTCAGGTGTTTTGGCAAAGCCTTTTTCGTACAGCAAAAGCTCCCAATACAGTGGCCAGCCTTCTACACTAAAAGGCGTTTTAAACATATCGCGATAACCTTTATAACGGCTATTCATGTAATATTGGTAATGATGACCAGGCAATAGTTCATGCTGAACGGTTCCGCGGGAGAAATAAGGATTATTGCCTCGCATACTCATTAGTTTATCATCCTCTTGCATACTAGCCGTTGGATAACTGATACTAATTTCTCTGCCGCCTGTAAAAAATGGATTAACCAATTGCCTTTCTTCCGACATCATAACCATTCCCCAGGTCTCTTCGGCAAGTGGCGGAATATCGATTAAATCATTAGCCTTAATAAAGCGCAGGGCATCATCCTGCAACTTCACAATCAATTCTGCCTGCCTGCCTAAGGGCACATAGCTATTTTTGATTTTCTCTTGTGCAGCTTTCCAGTTTTTACCAAAACCCATTGCTGCAGAAGCTTTTAAAAGTTCTTCATCGCAGTAGGCAAATTCTTTCTCGGCAAGCTCTATAAGTTGTTCTGGTGTGTATGGAATAAATTCTTCCTTTAACTGCCTGATTAATTCTGCCCGGCCAATTGGCGTGCCTTTAATATTTAATTTATCAACCTTTAAATTGGCAATCGAATCCAGGCTATTTGTAAATACCGCCGCATATTTCGTTAAAGCAGAATCAGCCTCGTGATAAGGTTTAGGCACCCACCAGCTAAAACCCGGCTCGTAATTATTATAAAACTGATAAAAACTTGTTAGCCGTGATTTCAAACCAGTAGCAACATCAGCTGCGGTTTTTAAATCGCTTGAGTTTAAGCTCGCTTTTTTTATAGAGATGCAAGCTGTATCAATTTGCTTGGCAAGTATATTAATCTGAGCAGCCAAAACCGAGCCTTCCAGATAAACGCCACGTTTTCTCAGCTTTTCAAGCCCATAAATCGTATCGGCAAAAGGGAAATATTTTATTACGGATTTATAATCTTTTTGCTCTGCATTAAGTTTAAAAAGCGCACTTTCAATTTCACGCTTTAGCAAAACGTAATCAACTTTTCCATGAATACTAAATGATTCAAATTTTGCTGCACTGAGTTTTTTCAGGTAGTCGTTATTAATCTCGGTAAGGCGTTTGCGTTGATCGGGACTGTTAAAAGAACGGATTGGCCAATTATAGTAGCCACCCTGCGAATATGGATTATAATAATCATTTAATGCATCAATATCGCTTTGATATCCCCGAATCATAGTGCCCATTTCACTGGTTTGCTCAAAAAGTTCTGAGTTAGATGTTTGGGCTTTTACCTGAACCGAAACAAGCAAAATGCAGCATGCAAACAGGGTATTTTTTATATTTTTTTTTAACATGATTGTGAAAAAAAAGGAATAGCAAATGCCTCCATCAATAAGATAGCTTCGGCATTTTAAGGTGAAATTTATTGTTATTTAAATTCTATGCACTTACATAAGTTACCCTGCTTACACTATTGTAGGTATCAATATATGCTCTTGGTGATTGGCCAATAATGCTTTTAAAAACACGATTGAAATTAGTAATACTGTTAAACCCTACTTTATAGGCTACGCCTGATATACAATCGGCCTTATCACCGGAAAGAAGACTTTTGCAAGCATCGTTAATTCTTACTTCGTTTAAAAAAGTTACGAAGGTATGCCCTGTATGCTTTTTAAAGTATCTGCAAAATGCCTGAGGTGTCATAAATGCTGCATTTGCAACATCCTCAAGTGTAATGTGATTATTGTAATTTTCGGTAATGAAACTGATGATTTTACTTAAGCGCATACCTTCATTCTCAGAAAAATTAGAAGAATATAAATCCGAGCAAAGTGGCTCTATATTATCACCCAGCTGTTGTAAACCGGTAAGTAAACTTAAGAATGCAAAAAGTGTATCCTGACCTGAAGATTCGTGAACATCAAACATCTTCGCTGAAATTTGACGAGTATAGCCGGCTGCAATTTTAAATCCGTGTTTATTTTTTGATAGATAAGTGCTGGCTAATTTCATTTCTGGCAGTGCAAATAAGCAAGCCAGAATTCCGGAAGGATTAAAATAAATAGAGCATGCTGAAACAGACTTTTCCTGACCGGCAAAATATTCAGGATTGCTTTTAAACAAATGAGGCAATTTAGCACCAATTACAAATACATCTCCCGCTCTGAAACTGTGCATATCATTACCTGCAATAAGCGTTCCCTCACCTTTTTCGATGTAGGTAATCTGCCATTCATCATGCCTGTGAAGGTATTGATAAAAATGCGGGAGCTGAATATGCTCCGAAATCACACTCTTGTCATCTGGGACAAGCATTGTAAATGGTAATACTTTCATCTTGTTTGGTGGTTAGTTGATCCACAGACTGAAAATAAGGATATTAACTCAAAAAACACAATAAAACACAAATACGGTTAAAATCCTGCTGGTATTCGACAATATTCAGTTTTAGCTGCCCATTAAACAAGGGTAATTCTTTAAAGAAAAATGCGGCTTTTTGCTTTGATGCACCGTGGATATAACCTTGATGGAGCTAAATGACAGAAAAATAAGTTATTTACAGAAACTTGCGACAAAAAAACTCTCAAAACAATTAAAAAAAATGTCCAAAACAATTTAAATAGCAAAAAAACCCGCAAATCAATTAAGATTACGGGTTTATATAATAG
The DNA here is from genome assembly GCF_920984695.1 of Pedobacter sp. Leaf132. Lineage (NCBI taxonomy): Bacteria > Pseudomonadati > Bacteroidota > Sphingobacteriia > Sphingobacteriales > Sphingobacteriaceae > Pedobacter > Pedobacter sp. Leaf132. The sequence goes on from NZ_CAKLBO010000013.1 coordinate 52,238, forward strand.
AGACAGGAATATTATTTAAGAAATATTTACTACACTAATAGTTTTCGCGGCATTTAATTCCGCTCTGCCTGGAAAGCGAGCGTATTCATCTCAGTTTTTTCCTCCGCAGCAATTTGACTAACCAATAAACCGGTTGCCGGACCCAAGCTTAAGCCCATCATACCATGTCCGGTAGCGATTATCAAATTCTTTCTTTTTTCACTGCGACCAATGTAAGGTAAACCATCAGGAGAAGATGGCCTGAAACCATACCAAATATTTTTCGCTTCGGGGATAGCAGGTTTTAAATCAGGAAAATATTTGGGTATAGATTCTACAATTCCCTTAACACGCTGCATATTTATCCTTTCGTTAATCTTATCCAATTCCATTGTACCCCCATAACGAATCTTTCCATTCATTGGGGTAATAGCCACTCTTGCCTCACACAGTAAAGCTGGAATAGTCATCCGGTTTAGCGGCTCATTTTCCATAAAAGAATAACCTTTGCCGGGCATAAGCGAAATTTTTAAGTCGGCCATTTTAGCCACAGCCGGCGACCAAGAGCCTGTTGCTAACACAAACTGATCAGCAGCCCATTCGTTATTGCCTGCAAAAACCTTTGTAATTTTATCGCCTTCGGTTTCAATCTTATCAACTTCTTTTCCGTATACAATATCTACACCATTAGCTTTAAGGTATTGCAACAACCCATTCATTAACTTTCCGGGATAAAGATGTGCATCGCAGCGATAATGCACCGCACCTAACACATCCAAGTTTAAATCTGGTTGTAATGCTTTACATTCTGCTGCAGATAGAATAGCCATATCCAAACCAAGTGTTTTTGCCTTATCAGCTAAATGCGCCTCCTCTTCTGCTGCTTTTTCAGTTTTATAGAAAGCTAAAATTCCGTTATTTTTTAATTCGAAATCAAAACCGGGCTCATTTGATAAATCCTCATATAGTTTCTTGCTCAATAGTGATAAATCTCTCAAAGGTTCTGCCGAATAAGCCAAATGCTTTTCATTGGCATGTTTCATAAACTTTAATCCCCAGCCGATAAGATTTGGGTTTAGCGATGGACGTACATAAAACGGACTTTTACTATTGAACATCCAGCGGATACCCTGACTGATCATACCGGGAGCCGCCAAAGGAATAAAGTGACTGGGTACAATCATTCCGGCATTTCCAAATGAGCAATTATCAGTAATATCTCCCTTATCTAAAACTGTAACCTTAAATCCTTTCTTCTGGAGATAGTATGCCGAACTTAGTCCAACAATTCCTCCTCCTATTATCACTACTTTCGACATTTATTTCTTTATTTTAAGATCTGATTAGATGACCTGAAATCCATAAGCATAAGGATCATCTTCCGTATCTATTTTAATCGTGTTATATCCATAAACCTTTGCCCATCCCTCTACACTTGGAATAATAGCCTTAAAACCATTTAATTCAACTTCAGCTTCTACTTTACCCGTAAATTTGCTCCCGATAAAACTTTCATGTATAAAATCTTCACCAACTTTAAGCTTACCTTTTGCATACCATTGTGCCATACGGGCAGATGTTCCGGTACCACAAGGCGACCTGTCAATGGCTTTATCACCATAAAAAACTGCATTTCTAGCGGTAGAGTTCGGGTCTAAAGTTTTACCAGTCCATAAAACATGGCTACAGCCATTAATCGTTTCGTCTTGCGGGTGAACAAAAGTATATTGCTCATTGATACGCTTACGTATGGTTTGGCTCCAGGTTATTAATTGAGATGCAGTATAATTTTCCAAACCGGGGAAATTGCTTTGCGGATCAATAATCGCATAGAAATTTCCACCATAAGCTACATCAAAAGTTAATGTTCCTAAATCAGGGCAGTCAATTTCCAATCCCTCAGCAGCAAGATAAGAAGCCACATTTTTTAGCTTTACAGATTTTACTTTTTTTCCTTCCTGCTTGTAAGAAATTTCTACAAGTCCTGCAGGCGCTTCCATACGAATTACACCCGGAACCTTTGGTTGAATTAAGCCTTCTTCTACGGCAATAGTGATGGTACCAATGGTGCCATGACCACACATGGGCAAACAACCGCTGGTTTCGATAAACAGAACAGCAACATCATTTGCCGGATCGTGTGGTGGATACAAAATACTTCCTGACATCATATCGTGACCACGCGGCTCGAACATTAAACCAGTTCTAATCCAATCATATTCCTTTAAAAAGTGCTGACGCTTTTCACTCATATTAGCCCCTAATAATTGTGGCCCACCGCCGGCCACTAATCTTACCGGGTTACCGCATGTATGCGCATCTACACAAAAGAAGGTTTTATTCATATTACTTTGTTAATTGCTGGTTTACCATTCTAAATATCCCAAGGGGATTACTGTCTTTCAATTCTTCTGGCAGAAATTCCTGTTGCCAATCCTGGTAAGCAAGCGGCCGCACAAAACGATGAATTGCGGATGAACCTACCGAAGTAAACCTACTGTCGTTGGTGGCAGGAAATGGCCCACCGTGTTGCATAGCAGCACAAACCTCTACACCTGTTGGCACACCGTTTAAAATAATACGCCCGGTTTTATTTGTTAACAGATGAATAAGTGATTGGTATTGGCGAATTTCATCAGCCGCCGCCATGATGGTAACTGTTAATTGTCCATTTAATACCGCAATAACCTGTTCTAGCTCTGCAACATTATTTGCTACAACCAAGAGCGAGTAAGGGCCAAAAATTTCTTCGTGGAGCTTTGGATTTTCGATAAACTTCGCGGCAGATACTTGTGCTACTTTCGCTTCAGACTGGTTTTGCAATTCTGCATTTTTTACCGTTGATGCAGAAAGAAGTTCGACGCCATCTTCTGCATGCACTGCTGTTGAAAGTTTAATGTAATTGTTAGCAATACCAGGAGTTAACATGGTAGCAGAAGGAACTTTAGATATTTCTGCAGCCAATAGCTGCTTAAAATTTTCTAATTCTGGCGATGATATGGCCAGCATTAAACCTGGATTAGTACAAAACTGACCAGCACCTAAAGTAATAGATGCAGCATATTTCTTCGCCAATTCTTCAGCTTGTGTATTTATCGCCTCCGGTAATAAAACAATTGGATTTATACTACCCATTTCAGCGAAGAGCGGGATAGGTTCTTTACGTTCCTGAGCCAATTTAACCAATGCCATGCCTCCATTGTAAGAGCCAGTAAAAGTTACGGCCTTAGTTAAAGGATGCAATACAAGCGCAGAACCAATAGCATAACCATCATCAAAAAGCAGTGAGAATAATCCTTTTGGCATGCCTGTTTTCTCTATGGCTTTAATAATGGCTGCACCAACAAGTGCGCTAGTGCCGTAATGAGCAGGATGAGCTTTTACAATTACAGGGCAACCAGACGCTAAGGCTGAAGCCGTATCGCCACCAGCTACAGAAAACGCTAATGGAAAATTACTGGCGCCAAAAACAACAACCGGACCAATAGGCACAAGCATTTTACGAATATCCGGGCGAGGCAAAGGTTGCCTTTCGGGCATGGCGGTATCAATCACCGCATCAACCCAGGAACCTTCTGCAACTAAGTTGGCAAAAAGTTTTAACTGACCGGTTGTTCTGCCCAGTTCGCCTTGCAATCTGGCAATTGGCAAACCACTTTCTGCAGATGCACGAGGCACTAAAACCTCAGCAATAGCAGAAATTTCATCAGCAATAGCATTTAAAAAAGCTGCCTTTTTATCCTTATGGATGTTTCTAAAAGTTTCAAATGCGGCTGTAGCGGCTACTAAAGCATCTTCAACATCTGTTTGGTTTGCCTTAAAAAAATCGCCCTCAAGCGATAAGCCTGTTGCAGGATTTATCGCTTGGAGCGGAGTTTCGTGACTATCTTTGTATGCGCTCGCAACAATATTTTTTCCAATCATATTTAGTTTTATTTACCCCAGCTGCCAGCAGGAAGTTCCGGACGAACAGCTAAGGCATCATTGATAATTTTCAATACTTTAGTTCTTTCTTCGCCTACAAGTGCTAAGCGGGGTGCTCTTACCGCTTCGGTGCCTAAACCTGTTGCAACCTCGGCTAATTTAATGTACTGAACTAATTTTGGGTGAATATCTAACTCTAATACAGGTAAAAACCAACGATAAATTGTTAACGCTTCGCTGATTCGGTTTTCTTTTATCAGATTGAAAATAGCTACCGTTTCTCTTGGAAAAGCATCTACCAAACCTGCAACCCATCCATGTGCACCCATTACAATACTTTCCATTGCAAGCGGATCTACGCCTGTAAATATCTTAAATCGATCACCAAATCTGTTTATCAATCGTGTTACGTTTGAAACATCTCTGGTAGATTCTTTTATCGCCTGAACGTTTGGATATTTCGCTAATGCTTCAAACATATCTAAAGTAACCTCAATTTTGTAATCTACCGGATTATTGTAAATCATAATTGGTAAATCTGTTGATTCTGCAATGGCACCAAAGAAAGCTAAAGTTTCATCTGCCGATGCATAATAGCGCATTGGCGGCAATAACATTAAACCTTGCGCCCCAAGAGATTCTGCCTTTTTAGCAGCCTCGATTGCTTTTTTAGTAGTTGACTCTGCAATGTTTAATAACACCGGCACGCGACCATTTACAACTTCTAAAGTATGTGATAGCAGGCCAAATTTCTCCTCATCCGTTAATACGCTAGCCTCTCCAAGAGAACCACCCAGGATAATCCCCTTAGCACCTGCTTCCAGTTGCGCTTCGATATTTAAATCAAATGCTGCAAAATCTAATTCATCGTTTGCTGTAAATTTGGTTGTTACCGCCGGAAAAACCCCTGTCCAATTTATTGCCATTTTTTAATTCTTTTATTAATAATAATTTTCTTTTTGATTGATTTTTTGATCCCGATTTGTTAAAGATGTTTCTCATCTATCTCAAGATTGTTTCAAAGTTATGCTATAGGCACAGCGCACAATTATTTTATTTTAACCGATACCAACTGTAAATATACCTTTTTAAGTTTGTAGGTTTTTATTGTGCTTTTGCCTGCAGATAATACATAAATTCGATTGCTGATTTTTCAAATAAAGCCGATTGCTTTAAACCAAGTTTAGTTTGTTTCCAATTTTTGCCCGGTATAATTTTTAAGGGTTGAACGCCATCTTTTTTAAGTACCAGAGGTAAATTAAACCCTTCTACACAGTTGGTGTAACGATATTTAACCACACCATTTTTAATAGAATACTCAAAAACAGGAATTTGAGTGGTTCTTAAATACTGGTCAAAAACTTTAGCATAAGAATAGCCTGCAAGCTTGGAAATGTATAACTCTACCTGTGCGCTGGTAACAGTTTTATGATAAAAATTTTTATTTAATCCCCGCAGGATAGACCTGAACAAATCATCGTTATTAAGGCTATGCCTGATGGCATGCAGCATATTTCCACCTTTTGGATACATATCTCCACTGCCTTGGGCATTTACGCCATAAACTGGAATAATCGGTTTATCATTTCTAATCCCTTTTCTTATTCCGTAGTTGTACTCATTCCCAGCCTGGATACCAAAATTATAATCAATAAATAAGGTTTCGCTGTAATTGGTAAAGCCTTCGTGTACCCACATGTCGGCCAAATCTTTGGTTGTAATATTATTTCCAAACCATTCGTGCCCACTCTCATGTATAATGATAAAATCATATTTTAGTCCCCAACCGTTGCCAGAAACATCTCGCCCTAAATAGCCAAATTTGTATTTATTTCCGTAAGATACCGCTGATTGATGTTCCATACCGGTATGCGATGCGTCGATTAACTGGTATCCATCTTCGTAAAATGGATAAGGCCCAAACCAATACTCAAAGCTTTTTAACATTTTGTGTACCTGATCTGGCATATAGGTTTTTGCTTTCTTAAGGTTATAATCCAGCACCCAATAATTCAAATCAAGCTTGCCTTTTTCGCCCGAATAAGTTTCTTTAAAGTTGACATATTTACCAATGTAAGGAATAAGGCAGTAATTACTAATCGGATTAACCACATTATACTTGTAGGTTACCGTACCGTTGTTGTTGTCCTTTTTAAAAACCAATCTTCCATTACCAATACCAACAAGTGTATCGGGTATGGTCATTGTTAAAGATGCGCCTAAATCCGGTTCATCACTTTGATGATCTTTATTGGGATACCAAACTGAAGCACCCAATCCCTGGCAAGCAACCGTCATCCAAGGCCTGGAAAGCGAATCGGTTGTAAAAATAAAGCCACCATCCCATGGCGCCCGTTTAGCCTGATGTACCAAGCCGTGGTAATAAATTTTTACCCGGTTTATTGCTGCTGTTTTTTGTGCAGGAACTCTTGCATACCACACGGAGCCTGAATGTTCAAATTGAAGCTTAACTTTGTTATTGTATAAAATACTGTCGATTAAAAGCGGTTCCTGCAAATCAATCTGCATACGCAGTTTACCATCATTTTCTTTTACAACTTTATAAACAATTTCGTTATTACCAGCTATGCTTTTACCATTAAAATCGGGTGTAAAAGCCAGTTCATAGCGCTGAACATCCCACCAGGTACGTTCAGGCGCTAAACTGCCTCTTAATGTATCTGCCAATGTATATTTATTCGTTTCTTGAGCATATAAACTGATATTCAAAAGGGCAAGACAGGAAAAAAGGATTAAACGAATCATAATACTCTGAAGGATTATATAAAAGCTTTTACATTTAATTTTTAAAATTAATTAGCATCCCACCATAAGCGGTCGGTAGTTTTGGCTCTCTGCTGAGGTTGCGGGTTAGCCGTAATCTCAGAGTTAGGATACAAAACCCTTCTCGGGATTTCACTTATTGCATTTTTAACTTTTGTAATCACCGGAAAGCCTGTACGACGCCAATCGGTAAAATTTTCTGCATTTAAAAAGTTTGAAATTGCTTTCTCTTCCATAATTAATCTTAATGCATTAGAGCTACTCAAAGTTCCTCTAGCCGTCAAATAGGTATTAACTTCTGCAGTTGCTACCCCAAGTTTTTCCATGTGTTTTCTAACAGCATCTTGATAAATGGGTTGTGCTGCTGCAGCTCCAGAAATAATATTTGTAGCTTCTGCTTTTAAAAATAATGCTTCTGTATAATTTACCAAATAATTATTTGCATTTGCGCCGGCATAAAAAGAAGCAGGAATGGAGTAAGATTGCAGACTTCCAATTTCATCTAAACCAATTTCGCGTCCGGTATATAAGCCGGTTTGAACAGCTGGAGCAATCATTTTGCTCAAACGTGGATCGTTTCTCGTTTTAAATCCTTCTACAAATGTATTGGCAAGCACCAATGTACTGGCCGGTAAAAAGTTCTGTTGCCAAGGGTTTTCTGCACCAGCAGCACCACTAAAAGCAACTTTACAATCATCTGCATTACTTTGCATACCATTATTTAATGCCGTTAACACCAATTGAGCTTGCGCAGCAGCTGTTGAACCAGGCGCTTTGCTTAAATGCATGTAATATCTCGCTTTTAGCGTATAAGCCAGCTTTTTCCATTTAGCCATATCACCAGCATACATAAAATCATCAGCACCAGGGCTTAAACCAGCGTTTTTATTGGCATCTTCAATACCCTGATCCAATAACTGCTGTATTTGAGCATAAATTTGCTGTTGTGTATCATAAACCGGCGTAGGATTTTCTGTGCCTTTGAAAGCCTGGCTGTAAGGAATATCGCCCCATGCATCTGTAGCATAACCCAAACAATAAGCGGTAAGTATTTTAGCAATAGCGCCATATTTAGTGTTGCCATTTGCCGATGCTTTTTTGTTTAATAAGATTAGATTATTTAAAGTTCTAACGTAAACATTGTTCCAGTCGCCATCCATATCTACATTGTACATGAGGTATGTACCCTGATTTGGTGCAACCTGATTTAAGGCAATAACCTGAAGGTATTGTTGCAGAATAATACTAAGGCTGGCGTCTCCTGAAGCATTGATATTCTGAGATATCAGCATTTGAACAGGTGGCAAAATCAAAGATTCCTTTACATCTATCGGCCTGTTTGGATCTGTATTTACATCAATATATTTTTTACACGAGGTAAGTGATACCATGTATAAAACTGCGATAACAAAATATATCTTTTTCATAATTTTTCTTTCTAATTGATAATTGATTATAATGTTAACTTCAATGTAAAATCGATGGATCTGGAAGTTGGTGTAGAGAAAGAATAAATTCCCTGTGAACCATTTGAAGAACCAAATGAACTTACCTCTGGGTCGCCTCCGGTAAAATGTGGAGCATAGATCCATAAATTTCTACCCGTAACATTTAGTGATATGTTTTTAAAACCAGTTTTTTTAATCCAATCTGGCTTAAAACTATAACCAATACTTGCATTACGTAATTTTACATAAGTACCATCCTGGATAACAGATTCTAAAACACTATTGGCACGCTGATAGTAAGCCTGGCCGGTAACTGATACGTTATTCGGCTGTCCTGTATTTACATTTACCCCTTCTACAACTCTTGGATCGCGGTCTTCAGTAACTTTTGGCGTTCCGTAAAAATAGCCATATCCATCTACGTTGTTTTGAATGTCGCCGCCTTTCTTCATATCAAAAGCAAAGCTGAAGCTAAACTGTTTGTACTTAAAATTATTGACAATTCCAGCCATAAAATCTGGATTGATATTACCAATAATCCCTTGCTCATCTGCCTGAAATGGCAAACCATCATCACCAATTAATAATTTTCCTTCAGCATTTCGGGCATATTTTGTTCCATAAATAACGCCATACGGCTGATTTAAAAAGATAAAGGTGAAACCGTTGCCTACCTGATTTAAATCTTTGTAAATGGATAATACTTTGTTTCTGATTCTGCTAAAGTTGAATGTTAAATCCCAGTTAAAATTTTCTGTTTTAACCGGGTTAGCATTTAATAATACTTCTATACCCCTATTGCGCATAGATGCAGAGTTAACGCTGGTAGAGTTATAACCCGTAGATGGTGCCAGCGCAACAAATGGAATAATGCCGCTTGTAGTTTTCTTATCGAAATAAGTTACTTCAAGGCTTAAACGATTTTTGAAAAAACCTGTTTCTAAACCTACCTCAAACTCATTAATTCTTTCATTTTTCAAAGTTGGGTCGCTTAATGTACCGCTAATTAAGAAACCAGATTGCCCTTGAAAAGGAAAAGCAATATTTCTGATGGTTTGCGATTCGTAAGGTGTAAGTAAACTGTATGGACCAATACTAGCATTTCCAACTGTACTGTACGATAATCTTAATTTACCGAAATTCATTACATCAGATAATCCTTTAGAAAAGAAATTAGAAAAGATGAAACTTGTAGCAGCCGAACCATAAGGATAAAAACTATTCCCTTTGGCTAATACCGAAGTACCATCGTATCTTCCTGTTAAGGATAAAATAATAAACCTTTTATAATCGATATTAGATTGAAGGTAGAAGCCTATCTTTCTGGTGAGGTAGCTATTTTCGCTAAATTTAACTGTAGAAGCACTACTGATATTATTGAAATCGGGAACGGTAATCCCCAAACCATTTGCATAAGAATTTTGACTGTAGGTAGAGATAAGGTTATTTCCTAAAATAGCATCTAAATTAAAATCGCCAACTGTTTTAGAGGCACTCACAATTAAATCATTATTGTACTGTCTGAAGTTGGTATTATTATTAACAATTCTACCGTTTGGGTTAGAAACAGAACCTAAAGATTCTATATACTTACCTTGTTCTACATAAACATCAGCACCAAAACGCTCTATAACTGTTAGCCAAGGCAATACCTTGTATTCCGCATTAAAAGTTGGTAAAAATCGGTTCACAATCGAAGTGTTTTTGATGTTATCCAAAACCCAATATGGATTATTTCTCGAGAAACGATAAAGGCGCTGAGTGCCATCAGGGTTGGTAGATGGACGCAAATCATAAGACACCGGTGCAGAAAAGATAGTCCATACCGGGCTCTCTAAAGCATAACCTTCTGGTTGCCTGTTATTTTTAGTGTTGGCATAATTTAAAGAGAAAGTAATATTTAAATCTTTTACAACCTGTGTAGAAAATTTTCCAAAAACGGTATTTCTATCAAATGAAGTTGATGGAACTGTTCCCTCTTGTGTAAGGTTTGTGTACGATAAATAATAAGAACTATACGTTCCGCCGCCGTTTAAAGCAATCGAGTTGGTGTAGGTTTTACCTGTTTTAAAGAACAAATCAGATTGATCATAAACTTGTGCAGGCTGTCCGTTAATTTTTAAGGTATCCATTCTGGCGCCCCACGAAGTACTTGTTTTTCTGGTTTCACCATCAAAATATACCCCGTTAGAGCCCAAAGAATATTTATTTTGAATTTCAGGAATCAGCGGATTTTCAAAAGAAAAGGAAGAGGTTAAATTTATGCTTGGTTTTTTATTTAATGCGCCGGCTTTTGTGGTGATGATAATTACACCTTTTGCACCATCAGAACCATATAATGCGGTTGCTGCACCACCTTTTAAAACGTTAATGCTTTCAATAATATTCGGATCTAAATCGGCAATACGATTGGTACCAGGCCCAGAATTTAAGTTACCGGTTTCATCATTATTTACCGGAATACCATCAACAACCATTAAAGCTTCATTATTTCCATAAAGCGAATTGGCACCCCGAATCACAATTCTTGATGAGCTACCAGGTGTACCAGATGAACTGGTAATTTGCACCCCCGAAACTTTACCTGCTAAAGCATTTACCAAATTGGGTTCTTTGGTTTGCGTAAGCTGGTCGCCTTTAACTTCCTGAGAACTATAAGTTAAATTTCGTTTTTCACGTTTTACGCCTAAGGCCGTAACCACAATCTCGTTCAGGTCTTTTTGGTCATCCATCAAAACAACAGTAATATTATTTTGACCTGTGTAGGCTACCTCTTTAGTTTGATAGCCAATACCACTAAAAATAAAGGTGGCCGGATTCGATGTTTTCAGCGTAAACCTTCCTTCGCTATTGGTGGAAGTTCCGCTGTTGCTACCTTTAATTTTAACCGAAATACCAGGTATAGCCATACCCGATTGATCATTTACTTTACCGTTTAACGTTTCTGTTTGTGCAGAGGCCGAAGCCAACATCAAACAAAAAACAACAATAACGGTTAAAGCAGATTTTAATTTAGTAATCATCTTAATTAGTTTGTTTGTTCAATTCAAATTTAACTTCCATTAAATGAATGCCTTAAGATGATCTTAGCTACTTGTAACCGAATATTAACAGAATATTTACAATTAGCTAACACCATTCGTTTTTAAGTTAACTACTTATAAAATAAGGATTTAGCAGCTGATTATTTTTTGCATAACTTACACTAAACTTGGTTTCTCCATTCACAAAAATGCCCCCAAATAAGTGTTTAACTTGTTGGGGGCATTTTAGTGTGCGAGGCTTCTAAAAAGTTTATACTATCCTATTTCTTAATTATCACATCTGTAGTACCATTTGGCGAAAGCTGAATTACCAAAGCGCCACGATCTGGTTTACCCGATGTTTTTATTTGGTAAACGCCAGTTCCTGTTGGTTTGGCTGGTTGATCAATTCTGAGTACAGCCTCGGGCGTAAAATCATCTGCTTTTTGCAGTTTTAACAAAACATCACCATTGGAAATATTGAACGTTACCGATTCTATTTTACCAGCATCTAAAGTTACCCACAAGCCTATTGGTGCAAGGTAGACTGCAGATTTTGCGGCAGTAGTTAATGTTACGTTTACCACATCACCTTTGGTTTGTAAATTACCGCCGAAAGCCAGCCAGCCAAATTCTTTGTGTTTTAATATATAAGATGAAGTATTAACTGCGTACCCAAAAAATCCTGACCCATAATCGCCTGTAATACCATCATTTTTTAATGTAGAAGGATAAGCATGAAAAGCTGCAGGTGCAAATCCATCTTTGGTAATGTTAGAAATGGAACCCATCAAACCACCGTAACCGGTGCGAAGTAAGTAGAAATTATCGGGGTTTTTTCTGTAATCCATCAACACCGGAATCGCATTCAATGCCGATCCGTAATGATGAATCATACGTTCTACACGTTGTAATTTCCCGCCATAGAGGAAATCCCAATAGCGGCGGGCATTTCCATTGTAAGCCCAATGAGGTAAAACAGGCATATAAGCCAAAATCGCATCTAGTGTAACTTTTGCTTTATCATCATAACCAAAATAATTAGACCACACATAAACTTCTTCCTGCCCGGTAGAATCCCAAGGCATTTCGCTACCAAAAGGATATTGTAAAGTACGCCAATGGTTAGCACGGTTTCGCATTGCGGTTTCAAGTTCGGTTGCCTGTTGCGACAGACCTTCATTTTTTAAATCTCTCAAAATCAGATAAAAAACGGTTCCTTCCATTTGCCCAAACTGCGCATAATAAGGCGCAATAGTTACCATCGCCATACCCGTTTGTGCCGCATCAATTAAGTGTTGTTTCCAGGTAGATTGTGCTACCAAACCTTTATAATTTCTAGCCAGGCGATACAACATCCAGTGTGCCGCAGCAACATGTGGGTAGTTGTATGATCTACCCAGGTTATCTGCTTCTTTTTTAGGCCAAGCCGACCAGGTTTTAAAATTAATATCCTTAGCATAAGTATTTTTTGGCAATGAATCTGGCGCATAGTAAAAAAGACTCTTTCTAACACCATACTTATTTGGTCCGTCCTTTATTTGTATTCTGCCAAACATTACCGTATCTACAAATTTTTGAAGCTTGTCTATCTCCGTCTTCTCCGGCTGCACCAATTGCTTCATAATGGCGCCAAGCCATGAACCTGCCCCACCTTCATCACTTAAGCCTGCAATCCAGGCCCGGTTATCTTGCGCCACTTGTTGCTGCTTTTCGTAATCATAAGTTATAACCGATGGAGAACGATGAAAAATATTATCAGGCTGATTAAACCACTGTTTTGTGGTCAGGAAATTCCCATAACTGGCAATAACTTCACTTTCTGGTGCAATAATTTTATAATTAATCGTTTGTTCCAAACCATCATCATAGGTTACAGTCAATTTTGCCCTACCCCAAATTTTACCTTTTACTTCATAATTTTTCCAACCACCCTTTGTTAATGGCAAGGCATTAAAAGTTAAAGCGCCTTCGGGGTAACAATTAATTGATTTAATTTTTTTAGGGTAATTGATGAATAATTTTGAATCAACATTTTGGGCTAGCACATAACCCGGAACCGATATCGCTACAGGTTTTTTATTTTCAATTAAGGTGTTTTCTGTTTCTTCGGCTTTGCCGGATAAAATAAACTGTAAGGCGTAAGTTTTAACTTCGCCCGGCTTAATGATTATTGAAGTAGGGTTGTTCCATGGTTCAGCTGTTTTCCATTCGTTTTCTGCATAAGCTTTGCTGTGTATCATCCACTCGTAAAATCCTTCAAAAGCAATTCCTCTTGGTGTTTTATCATCATTTAAAGGGTTGTAAGCCTCGAAAGGAGCTTTGCCCAATGGCGCAACAATTAACGATGGTGCTTGACCGCTTAATCGGGTTACCTGCAAATAGCCGGCATCGTTACCAATGTATGGATCGTAAAATACATTTTTAGCATGCGTTTGTTCTAATGTTCTTCCTTCTAAAATGTTATCAAAAATCATCGGAATACCCAATGCTCCAATTTCGATATTGGTATTGGTTTTATTTTTTAGCGTAAACTTTAGCGAAAGTTTCCCGTTAACCATTTCCCAAGAGCGGATAATCTGTAAAGGAATATCTGAGGGCAGCGTTGATGATAAATCTGCGGCAGCTAAAACCTTTCCTTTAACCGCAATGGCATTAACAGGCATTCGCCTGGTTGCTGTACTATAGCTTTTCCACGATTCAGTACCAACATTGCGAATTCTTAAATTGATATCGCCCAAATGGTAAAGGCCATCAGAACTTCTAACTTTTAAACTATCACTTGGAACAAAATCGAAATCTTTTACATTTTTTGGCTTTAAGCCGGCAACAGTTTGTGATGATTTTACCAATCTTAAATTAAAGGCGCCAGCATCAAATTCTACAAAACCATCAGATAAATTTAATGTTGATGGTTTTTTTGAAAGATTAACCCACGGAGATTGCGCCATGGAAGCAAAAACTGATACGATTATTAAAAAGGTAAGTAAATATGCCTTTGGCACACCGGTATGTATATTCATCATTATTTTTGGATAACCAATATTCAATTTTATATAACCAAAAATATATTATAATAAACGAAGGTTGACATGAGAAGCAGATTTAGGCAAAATCAGTAAATAATCTGCTTAATTATGGTCAGTTTAAAATGGTAATTACGGGATACGGTTAAATTTAAATCTGAAACTTGAATTATTTCATTTTAAAAAATCATCAGTAAACCATTTGCCAGATGTAAGTTATTTAAAATTTAATCTACTAAAAGCAGTTAAATTCAGGCTGATAACTTTTACATAATCCCTGTAATCAACAAATGTAATTTGTTAATATCTTGCGGTTATCAGCTAAAAAGGATGCATGTTGAGCTCAATGTTCTTTATAGCTTTATCTTTCTAAACGAATGGCATAAAATTTTCCATACAGCATATCTGTAAATTTCTTCGTTTTAAAACTACTTAGATATCTATCAATTAATAAAAAAATGAGCAAAATAGCAACATCAAAAATCAGAAGCAGAATACATTGGTTAGCAACTTTTGTATTTGCACTTTTTTCGTTTTTTAATACTGCCTTTGCGCAAAGTGGCGACCAAATATTAGATGGTATTGGAGAAACCGGATTAAGCGCCCGATACATTTTTGATGGCAATTTAAAAGATTGGTCGAGAAATAATCTACATGGAACATCGCTATCTAACGAAGTAAAATTTGTTAACGATACGCGTTTTGGAAAAGTGCTTTCACTTTCTGGTGAAGCTAATTCTTTTATTAATTTACCAGATGCTGTTTTAAAGGAGATGGAGTCGATAAGCCTATCGGGATGGGTTTTTCTACGTTCAAATCAGGCAAATCAAGCTGTGTTTGACTTTGGTGTGAATAACAGCAAGCACTTTTACATGCTTAACGCCCGAAGCAACCAGCCTGAAGGTTTAACCGCAACCATTGTTTCTGCCAAGAATCAAATAAATGCTATATCATCTCCAATAGAGCTGAATAAGTGGGTTCATTTAGCCGTGGTGATTGATATTCCTTCAAAAACTTTAATTACTTACATAAACGGAAAGCCATCAGGGGAAGTGGCTCATGCAATATCAGATTTATCTGAAATATTTGCCTCGCCACAATCGAAAGATAAAAACAGACTTTATATCGGCAAATCTTTTGTTCAAGGAAATCCACACCTTAATGCCAATTTACATGACTTTAGAATTTACCGGGTAGCTTTAAACAGCAAACAAGTTGCAGGCATTTTTAAAAACGCAGATAGAGGTGGCAATGGTCTGGTAAATACCAATACCAAGCCTGAAGACGATCTCCCGAAATTTGCAGCCAATCTTCCTCAATTTTACAATGGATCTTTAGTAAGTGTGCCTGATATTACCATAAAAACTGCCGTTGGCTCGTTACCACGGTTACCAGCCTTTATTGATGCAGTTTATAAAAACAATACTATCGGACCAAAAGTGAGGGTTATCTGGCCAGCACCAACAGATAATTCTTCAGTTTTAAAACCAGGAACTTATAGTGTAACAGGCGATATCCCTGGCACCAGTTTCAAACCAAAAGCCACAGTAATTATTGAACCGTCCTCATCAAAAATCGCTCCTGAGCAGAAACTATCTGGTTTTAAACTTAATCAGGTTTCGTTAAAAACAGATGCTGATGGCAATCAAACAAAATTTATAGAAAACAGAGATAAATTTATTAAAAGGCTTTCTAAAACTGATCCAAACTCGTTTTTATATATGTTTAGACATGCCTTTGGACAAAAGCAACCTTCGGGAACAAAGCCCTTAGGCGTTTGGGATACAGAAGATACTAAGTTACGAGGTCATGCTACCGGACATTACCTTTCTGCAATTGCTCAGGCTTATGCCGGGACAGGATATGATAAGACATTACATCAAAATTTTGCTGATAAAATGAACTATATGGTGAATACTCTATACGATTTATCGCAGCGCTCCGGAAAGCCTCAAAAAGCAGGCGGAACTTTTAACGCCGACCCAACAAAAGTACCGGTTGGAGCCGGCAAAGCTGATTTTGATTCTGATTTAGCTACCGGAAGTATACGCAACGATTATTGGAATTGGGGAACCGGTTTTATTAGTGCTTATCCGCCAGACCAATTTATTATGCTGGAAAAAGGTGCTAAATACGGCGGTCAGAAAAATCAGGTATGGGCCCCCTATTACACATTACACAAAATTTTGGCAGGCTTAATAGATGTTTACGAAGTAAGTGGAAATAAAAAAGCATTGGCAATTGCCACAAACATGGGCGATTGGGTATTTGCAAGATTAAATAACCTGCCTCAGGAAACGCTTATTAAAATGTGGAATACTTACATAGCCGGCGAATATGGAGGTATGAATGAATCAATGGCCAGACTTTATAAAATCACCAAGAAGACAGAATATTTAAAAACTGCACAACTGTTCGATAATATCAAAGTTTTTTATGGTGATGCATCCCATACAAATGGCCTGGCAAAAAATGTTGATCTTTTCCGCGGCCTTCATGCTAACCAGCACATCCCTCAAATTGTTGGGAGTATAGAGATGTATCAGGCTTCTAAAAATCCTGAATATTATAACATAGCTGATAATTTTTGGCATAAAATGATTAGCGATTACATGTATAGCATTGGTGGTGTAGCGGGTGCACGCAATCCGGCCAATGCCGAGTGCTTTGTAGCCCAACCCTCAACACTTTATGAAAATGGTTTTTCTGAAGGCGGACAAAATGAAACTTGCGCCACTTATAATATGCTTAAGTTAACAAGTGATTTATTTATGTACGACCAGCGAACCGAATTAATGGACTATTACGAACGTGGTTTATATAATCACATTTTGGCATCTGTAGCAGAAAATAGTCCTGCAAATACCTACCATGTACCACTAAGACCAGGTTCTGTAAAACAGTTTGGAAATGAAGACATGACCGGTTTTACGTGTTGTAACGGTACCGCTATTGAGAGTAGCACAAAACTCCAAAATTCAATTTACTTTAAAAGCAAAGATAACAAAGCACTTTATGTAAACCTCTACATCCCATCCGTGTTGGATTGGACTGAGCAAAAAGTACGCATTGAGCAAACGACAGATTTTCCAAAAGAAGACCAAACGAAATTAACAGTAAGAGGCAATGGAAAATTTGAAATTCATGTTCGTGTACCGGGATGGGCTACCAAAGGTTTTCTGGTAAAAATAAACGGAGTTGCACAAAAGGTAAATGTAACACCTGGTTCTTACCTCGCACTTAACCGCAGTTGGAAAGATGGAGATACCATTGAATTAAAAATGCCGTTTACCTTTCATTTAGACCCGGTGATGGACCAGCAAAATATTGCAAGTTTATTTTATGGTCCCATTTTGCTTGCAGCTCAGGAGCCCGAAGCCAGAAAAGATTGGCGCAAAATAACTTTTAACGCAAACGATATAGGTAAAAGCATAAAAGGCAACCCAAAAGAACTAAATTTTACCATCGACGATGTGGTTTTTAAACCCTTTTACAATACTTATGGCAGGCATTCGGTTTATCTGGATGTAACCTTGAAATAGTTGAGACTAGCTGTACATGGTAAAAATTTGCCATCATTAAGTTAAATGCATAGCAAAAGGCCATTCCAAAGGAATGCACTGCCTCCAAAAAGTTATACACAATGTGGAGGCATTTTTTTTTAAAAATAATAATCAAAAAATAGCATTTAAACAAGAATAGCCTATTTAAAATATTTATCTATGATCATTATGTTATCAGTTCATTTTATCCTTGTGTAGAAAATTAAAATTTCAGTTCGGCCGACCCAAATAGATGTTTATAACGTTGACAATAAACCAAAGCATATTTATAGTCTTTGGCAATTGTACCAGCAGGTATTGTGTAAAGTTGATTTCCGCTTACTGATTTAAGATCGCCAAGATAAATAAAATCAACAGGGTTGATATCCTTACTTAAATACACTTTCAAATCTGGACCATTAGTGCTAGAGAAATCTTCAAAAGCCAACTTTAGCACTTCTGCTTCCATGTATACTTTGGCCAACCCAGTAACCATACCGTAAGGTCCGTTTGTAAAGTTTCCACCTGCCTTAACAAAAGCTGCAGCGCTTACCTTTTCATCCAAAACCTCAGTTGGCGTATTTTCTTTTTTACAGCCGCAAAACAGCAATAAAATTATCAATAAAAAAATCGAATTTTTCATACTCTTTTAAATTATGGTGATTGTTTTTTTAGGCGTAAAAACTTGCTTAAACAACTTGTAAGTTTGGATTGAGGCGGTAAGTATTAGCGTAAAGCCAACAATCCAATTAAGAATATATTGATTGGCTTCAAAGAAATCTATGAACAGGTTACCCGTAAAGCCATAAAGCGCAAATGAAGTGCTTGTTCCTAAAGCAATAGAAAAGATATATACACAATAACCGAATCTACTTTTAACAAATACATTTTTGTTTCTCAGCACAGCTGTCCAGCCCATCCAAAAAGGAAGATGCAGTGGGTTTAAAAAACTCAATAAGATTCCAGCCCAAAATGGATAATGGCTGCTGAATGGGATAACATCTTTCAGTTTCTCCATTTGAAATGCTGCAATGAAACTTGAAATTGCCAGAACAAACAGCACAACACACATAACTAGGTTAAGAAAAGTCAGCACTTTTTTAAGTTTGCCCAGTTTATCTAAAATGAGGATGGCAAACCATACTATTAACATTTCCATTACTATTGCCCCTATTCCAAAAGCAATTGCATCTGCAACACGATGTTTCAAAATTAATCCAACAACGCTTAAGTTTAGCGTTCCTACCGGGATAGACCCTATAAGACTAATGAACAAACCGGCGGAAAATATTTTTAGGTATTTCACAACTATGCAATTAATTTAACATACTCACTGTTTTTCCTAATCAACTCCATTCCTTCTGCATACCCCATTAGTGTAAGTTTGTTATTTTTTTTGTTTACCATACTAATTTGGTAAAGAATGTTCCAATGCCTGATGAGGTCTTTCCATGCAAACCAGATCGAGTGTTTGGGGTCATATATATGCGTTGGTTCACTGCCTGCACCATTCAGTTCGATAACCACAAAATTCTTTCCTTCGCAAAGCTCTTCCCATGTGTTGTATTTGATATCCAAACGACCGAAATAAAATTCTGGAATTTGCATACAAAATTTGTCAATGGCCATCATTAACTTGGTATTTATGCGGTGGCTTAAATCCAAAAATAAAGCTCCCCTGCAATGGTTGCCATAAGGATTAAGCACTCGGCTTTCTCCAACTTTAAGTATATGATGAATAGACTCTCCCATTACATCTGTTAATTCATTAAGTTGAAACAGGTAACGGTCGATTTTAATAACAAGATCGCGGATGGTAGATACACCATCACCAATAACTTCCATAAATTCTTTACCAACTACACCAGAAATTTTTCCTGTTTTTTCTCCTGGTATTCGGTAGTAAAAAATACCGGCTTCATTTGGATAGTTAATGTATTCTTGCAGAAGGAAATCTGTAAATATCTGGTTGGAATAGGTAGCCAATTCTTCTTTGTTAGTAATTAGCTTAACCTGTATTCCTCTCTGTCCAACATCTGGCTTCGCGATAACAGGAAATTGAAGTTCCCCATTTTTCATCAATTCCATTAATTCATCTTCGCTTGTACCAACTTTAGCAAATACGGTACTTGGATAGCTGCCTTTGGGCAGGGTTTGATAGATCAAACTTTTACGTTCCATGGCAAAACCCGCATTTTCGATTTTTGGATTGGAAGCACTAAAAAAGAACAATGATTTCGCCTTAATACCCAAATAAATCCAATAGCCAAAAATGGGAAGGTAAATCACCTCCATAGGCCAGTACTCCCAATTCGTGAGCTTAATATAAAACTTCCGTAATATTATGAGTTGTTTCACTTTGCAAATCGTTATAGGTCATCGACAATTTTTCTTTAGTTAATGCTAAGCAGGTTATACTAACTGTTTTTACCATTTCCCGGTTTATAATCAGCCCTTCACTGCTCTCTTTTCCTGAAAAATGATGAAAATCAATAATTTCATTTTGTAGTGGAAATGGCTTCGTTGATCGCCATTCTTCGAACCAAACTGTCTTTTTTCTTGAAATATCTTGTTCATAAAGCGTAACTGAAGACCATATAGCTGCCATTTGCGGGTTAAGGCTTTTAACATGCTTTATCACGCCATCCCATCGAAGCTCCGTTAATGATTGGCGGCTGCAGACAATGAGCGTAAAAGGTTCAATTCCTTCTAAATTCATATCCGTCAATGCGGCGGTGGTATGCTCTGTATTAATCACATCCATCAGTACCAGTCCTCTGCTTTTTTGGTATACAGGCTCACTTTTATGCTTAATGAAGGCGCCGTTCAGTAGCACCGCAGCAACTCCATTTGTGTTGATTGCTATCCATGTTCCTTTTCCATCTGGATCTTTCGGATAGATAACTTTATAATTTCCATTATCGTAAGCAGCCGGATAAATTGCCTTTGACCTTGTTTTCTTTTCGTCCCTGTTTGAAGTAAGAAAAAATCCGTCAGCTGTTGGAATATAGCTTACTGTGCACATATTGCCTTAAATTTTAAAGTAGAAAAAGCGACGCCAAACTGTGCTGGTAGTTCTATAGTTGAAACTTCCTTTATTCCAATCCTGATAAGTGCCATGTGATGTACGGTATGCTCCAGATTGTACATTAGTTCACGAAAGTAATTTGTGGCAATGTCAGTATCCGAAATTTCTTCTATCAAACAATCTGAACACTCGAAATCTGCTTTCAATATTAAATTTTTATTAGGCTTAGACAGATTTGAAGCAATAAAGTGTAACTGCTCAAGCGCATAATTATTATCTGATTCGATGCTATGGCTCCTTTTACGCTGGTCGTAATCAACAATTCCCTTATCGTAGCCATTATTCAATTCGATAAAAAACTCTATTATATGACGGGTATGCTGACCGATACTCGAATTGGAAAGCACATCAATGGCACAGGTAAACTCCTCTGTACTTAGTTCTTCCAATACTTTTCCAAGCTGTGCAAAAAGGCTTTCTATTGACTGCTGTAACTTCATAATCGTACAAATGAGTTAGATAACTGGTTTCTGTTAACATATACCAAAAAGGTACTGACAAGAAATACCGCACATGCTAAAATGAACAGCTCTCCACCATCATTCGCTACTACAATACCAAGTTTGGTAAAGTGCGAAAAGATAGCGCCACCCATTGTGCCCATTGCCAGGCATGCACCATAAATAGTTTTTCTGGGAATTAGAATTAAGATGGAGGCAATCAATTCGTTTATTCCCGTCCCAATTCTTCCCCAAGGTTCTATACCGAGTTTACTGAAAATGAATACAGATTCTGCCGAGGCTGTAAATTTGAAATAAAGGGTTTGTAAGAGGATTACTGCAACAAAAAGGCGAAGAATCCAAAATATTATTTTTTTAGTTTTCATAAAATAAATTAGATTACATTAAACTAAACCTGGTGCCTACACAATAGGTAAATCCTTGCAAACGGTATGTTTGTACATGTAGCGGTGAAGTAAAATAGGTAGCCTCAACATAAATAGTTTGCAGCAGTGACGACTTTGTCATGTAAGACAGCCTACTCCCAACTTTTCCAAAAACAGTGTTATTAAAAACAATATTTTGCCTGGTTACCAAAGCAGATGTATTGTTGGTTACCCTTGGTTCACCAAAGCGTTGAAATCCAGGCCCCGCATATAAGTCCAAGCTAAATTTAGAAGGCAAAAATTTAATGGAATAACCGCCGCTAACACCAATCTGAAATAAGGAACTGTTAGCGTCTTCAAACAGATAGTTATTAGCATTACCACGAATAATTTGATTGTAACCGATAGAATTTAGGCTCACATCTCCCTGCAAAAACCAGTTCTTTTTTAACTTCAGCTCAATACCCGAATTAAAAGTAATTGAAGGCTTTAGCACTTTTGATAATGAACCAGGCATGCTAATCAAGCCTACACCAGTTGTTACGGCAATTTTGGTAGTATCCTGTGCAAATAGCACATCACCCGATAACAATAAAAGGGCAAAAATCAGTTTTCTCATTAGTTTTTATTTTTGATTGCCGGCCATTTCTCGTCTGCAGATTCGATCCGCTGCTTCTGATCTTTCATCCACATCTCCTTTACCTTGCCATTGTAATTGAAATAAAGTTTGTCGTTTACTATAGTCCAGGTATCCGTTTGTGTTGGCGCCTTATGGTCTTCTGAACAACCATACGCACAGTATCCACCATATTGAGGAGCATACTTTTCTGGATTTGCCTTAATGGCATTTTGGTTTTCCATACTTGAAAAAAGCCAGATTGCCTCCTTCCACTGATAGGAGAGTGAATCAGCACCCTTAATGGCTTTTGATTGGGTAAAAAATGCTACAGGATCATAACCCTTAATGGCTTTACCAGCTGGGGCGAATATTTCTGATTTTTGCGCATTAGCATTGAAAAATGTTAATAAAGCAAATGCGGCGACAAATAAAGTACGTTTCATAATGAGAATTTTTAAATAGGAATTTATTTATTTTAAGAATTTGGCCGAGTTTGCGTCTGCTTTTGCCTTAAGGCTCCTTTCATTCTTGTTCCAACTCTTTTTGGTATTGTTAAAGAATTTGTTGTAAAACAGATAGAGCTTTCCATCAAGAATTTTGAATGTTTCGGGATCTATTTCAACCTTTTCTCCGGTTTCGCCCATAGCGAAGGCACACCATCCGCCATATTGTGGTTCGTATTTGGCAGGATTTGCCTTAAAAAAATCTTTGTTCTGAATGGTAGAAAACCGATAGGTGACGCCATTGTGAGCTAACGTTAGTTCTTTTTTACCTTCAATAGCGGTTCCTGAAGAAAAATAAGCTACGGGATCATAGCCATCAATAGCTAAAGTAGACTTATCAATATTAAATTCCTTTTTACGCTCGCTAGCGTTTTGCGCAAATGTTGCATGAATGGTACTCACTGAAAGTGCCAGTAATAATAAAATGACTTTGTTCATTTCGATGTAATTGAGTTAAACTATACAAGTTTTTCCTCTTTGGTAGGTTAGAATGCCAATACCTTACAACGTATGCTGAAATTTTTAAAATTATTTTTTATCAAGCTCTCTTTCTATTGTTTTTTGCAGTTGTTTTTTAAAATCATCAGATAGTTTATAATCTGTATTATCACTGTTGATAAAAATATGCCTTGTCAGCTTTGTAATAAAAATACTTTGTTGCTCATAAAGTTTGCACACAACGCATCCTGTAAGATGGATTTTCAGCTCCATTTTCTCTCTCAAAGAAAGGGGCATCAGCTGTTTCTTCTCAATCAAGAATGTGGCTTGTTTGCAGTTGTAGGCTATCGCTTTTAGTTTATTCATCTCTATAATTATTACAACCAGTTTTTTTGTAAACAACTTCTCAAATTTAGTTTTGCTCTATGCATTACCACCCAAAAATTTGCTGGTGTAATGTCCAATCCACTACAAATCTTTTCGGTTAGCTCGTCCTCTACGTGTTTTAGGGTAAATACAGCGAACCATAATGTGGGCAGTTTTTTAAGACACTGACCCATAATTTTCTCAAATTCCTTTTCAGCAAGTGGATCTGTGCTATTAATGAAATCTGCAGGACGATGAGCATTATTCCAGTGTCCATCATTGCTGTCAAAAAAATTAAGCTGTTCTATTTCGTTAATCTGCTCAACCTTTCTTAAACCAGCAGACTTTTTACGGTACACATCAATAATCTTATATTTTAAGATGGCGGTAAGCCATGTTTTTTCGGTACTCTTACCCTCAAATCCATCCACTTTTTGCAAGGCAGCCAAAAATGTATCCTGTACAAGGTCCATGGCTTGTTGGTGGTCATTAATCCTGGATAAGGCAAAACCATATAGATAATCAGAATAATTTTTAACCCAGAGGTTTGGCGCAAGTAGCTGGGTTGCAGTGTTCATGTCATTCAATTTAAGATATTATCTTCACTTAGTCGGAAGATTTTAGCAAACCTTACAGCAAAATTGTATAATTTTTAAATTTATTTTGGAGAATGGCTGTTTGCAGAAATTTGTATAACCAGTACACCTCTTAGACTGCGTTTAGCTGAACTAGCAATTTTTTTTGAAATTATGAAACCATGTTAATTTCATTATTCGCTATTCATGAGTCCAATTTTGGCAAGTAATGGAACAAGAAAAACGCATAACCATTTAAAATTAAATCGTTATGCGTTTTGGTGGAGAATATCGGATTAAAAAATTCGGCTAATATTTCACCGTAGATGCCTTTCTGATACTCTGAGAGGGGTTTTATTTTTCTCATTTCGCTAATTTTAGGGGGTATTTGGCAGACTTTTGTCAGACTTTTTACCCTTAATTTGTATTTTAAAATTAAGAAAAAACATCCTTTTTTGCAAGGAGAAAGCAGTTTTATTCATCGTCACTTTTTAGCGTTAGAAAATTTAACTGTCAGACTTTTAGTTAAAATTTAGAAAAATCAATATCACTACCCAGTAAAAACCTGATAATTAACGATTTGCGTAATACAATAATTTTGACATTCGAAAGCAATTGCTTGGATAATTTGCAAGGAAAGGAAAATGGTCAATTAGAACTAACGCATCTAAATCCTGTATGCTCAAGACCTGTATCAGTTGAAGTTTTCATTCTTGAAGTAACCCTATAACCTTTACAATAAGATGCATTGCACATAAATGAACCTCCGCGAACAACCTTCTTTGGTACGCTTGGTTCCATTGGATCAAAACTATCTGATGGTCCAACTGGATTTGTAACCAATCCACCAACTGTTTCATAATAATCTGAACGGTACCAATCACTGCACCATTCCCAAACATTTCCGGCCATATCAAATAAACCATAACCATTTGGTTTGAATCGTTTTACGGGCGCCAGACCTCCATAATTATCCCAGTTTGTGTTACTAATCGGAAAACTTCCCTGCCATGTATTGGCTTTGGCAATACCTTTCTCAACATCCTCATTTCCCCAAGAATATAAGTTCTCTTTCAATCCTCCTCTTGCTGCATATTCCCATTCGGCCTCTGTAGGCAAACGCTTTCCAGACCATTTACAATAAGCCATCGCATCATCCCAAGAAATATGAACAACCGGATAATTAACTTTTCCGTTGATATTTGTTTTCGGTCCCTGTGGATGTTTCCAATCAGCTCCTTTCATCCAGCGCCACCATTGAGCAGCATTATCTAAACCATCAATCGATTGAGGTTGATAAAATACCAGTGATGCTGCAACAAACACACTATCTGGTGGTTTTGGGGTTCCTGCTGGCAGTTGTATTTTCATTTCCTCCCAAACCGGTTTCCGTTCTGCTGTAGTGATATATCCGGTTGCATCCACAAACTTTTTAAATTCTGCATTCGTTACCTCATTAACATCCATCCAAAAAGAAGATAGTTTGACCTTGTGTTGTGGATACTCATCTTCACGTCCCTCTTTATCCTTAGCTCCCATATTGAACTCACCAGCAGGAATCAGAACCATGTCGCGATGACTGACTTTATTTCTAACAAAGCTGGAAGTATCATTCAAAACCCCAAACCTACGGGGAAGATTTTGCTGGCAAGAGGCCAGGGAATCTTGGATAACTATTGACTCTGTCTTGTTCTTTGATTCGGAGCATGCTAAACAAAAGAGTGGCAGTAGTATATAGATTAAAAATTCAAATTTTCTCATGTCCAAAATCACAAATTTCAAAAAGTCCAAAGGCAAAACGAATACATCCGCATTTAAAAACTAACCATTGATTAGCTGATGTTCATTAATGTTTCAATTTTGTTGCTTTCAGCATGAACTTAGATAAATCATCTGCTGCTTTATCGTTTTCGAAACTTTGAGGTAACCTTCCATTGGTATATTCATTGTACAACCATGGATCGCCAATGGCTAAAACAGTTCCCTTTCCATACCTAGAAATTACCATTGCAATCTCTTCTCTGATAGTTTTTAAAATTGGTGTTGCCGTATGGCTTATGGAGATGGAAGAAGCATCTTTGATGAAAATCTTTTTCGAGGTTTTGAATATTTGGTTGTTATTGATTTTTATTGCACCATCTTCGAAATGGGCATCATCTACAACATGCAAAATTAAGTCGTTATTAAATTTAAATCCAAATTTCTCAGCTAAAATATTGAAATGCTCTAAATCTGCATTCGCTTGATCATTTGCCAACAGTAAAAGAACGCCGCCACGTTTTACCCAATCCGCTATTGCATTTGCATCTTCTAAATTCATGTAATTTGGTTTAGAATTATCTTTCAGGTTATCAGGGTCTACAATGATGTAAGCATCGATCTGAGCCAATGTTTTTGCTGTTGGCTTCTGAAAAAGTACGGTAAGTTCTTTTGCGCCATTGTTTTTAAAAGATGCTCCCAAAATAGAAAAGCCAGTCATTTCTGAATCATTCCATAAGTAATGAAATGGTTGAGTTTGACCATCTGCTCCAAGCTTGGTTTCACTATTAAAATAATGGTCTACGGCAACGGTTTGACTTTGAACATAACCACTAATTGTAATGAATGTTGCTGTTATAATAAACTTCAAATAGGTTTTTGTCATCATATCTGTTATTGGTAAATGAATTGGAAATTAGCCCTCTTTAGAATCTAACTTGATTAAATATTCAGTTGGCATACAGCCATAATATTGTTTAAAAGCGGTTGAAAAATATGAGGGAGAGTTGAACCCACACATGTAAGTAACCTGTGCTATGGTATAGCGCTTGGTTTGCATCAGCTCAACTGCCTTTTTAAATCTGATGGTTTTAACGAAATCTGTTGCAGATTCTCCCGTTATCGCCTTAAACTTTAAATAAAGATTAGATCTGCTCATGCCAATCTCCCGGCTAAACTTTTCTACTGAAAAATCCGAATCTGATAAATGCTTCTCTACAATGTCTATCGCCTCTTTTAGAAATTCTTCATCTAGCGTATTGAAAGCCAGATTTTGTGGAATTACTTCCCTGGTGCCGCTATAATAATCCTTAAGCCGTTTTCTTACCCGCAAAAGATTGGCAATTTTTGCGGCCAACATCTCTATAGAAAAAGGTTTTGTAATATAATCATCAGCCCCCATCTCCAATCCCTTAATCTGCTGATTAATCTCTGATTTTGCTGTAAGTAAAACCACAGGAATATGAGAGGTATTTATATTCTGCTTTACTCGTTTACAAAAATGAAGACCATCAAGCTCCGGCATCATCACATCACTCACAATCAGATCAAAAGCTTGTTCTTCAAGCATTCGTAAAGCCATTAAACCATCAAATGCTACAGTAACCGAGTAATCTGTATCAAAGTATTCTCGCAAATAATCTAAAATATCCTGGTTATCATCTATTATTAATATATGGCTTTTTTGAAGGTTATCCTTTTTAACAACTTCAAAATCTTCTTCACTTTGTTCGGGATTTGGTTCGGCTTCGTTGGCTATTGCTTCAGATACAATAGATAATTCATAAACCGGACTATCTTTTTTGCTTAAATCTCCATAGGCAGCATCCGAAGTTGGAATTGAAACAGTAAAAACACTTCCTTTACCAATTTCACTTTCTGCAGTGATAGATCCGTGATGAAGTTCAACCAATCGCTTGGTAAAAGCCAGACCAACACCTGAACCCAGGTTCATTTCGTCATTATTAACCTGGTAGAAGCGGTCGAAAATCTTAGTAAGATCATCGTCGCTGATTCCCACACCAGAATCACTTATTTTAATAATGGCATACTCCTCTGAAATGGACAAATCAATATTAATCTGATCCTCATTTTTAGTGTACTTAAATGCATTAGAGAGTAAGTTGAACATTATTTTCTCCATTGCATCATGGTCAAAAAAGAAGGCAAGCTTAGCCTGGGTAGAGCGGTAAGTATATTTGATGTTTTTTTGGTCGGATAAGGGTTTGAAGGATTCGTATACTTCATGTATAAAACTTACGATATCGCCCCTTTCTACCTTCAAACGCCTTGTTCCGGTTTCGGTTTTTCTAAACTCAAAAAGTTGATCGACCAGATTATACAACCGCTTGGCATTCGTAAGCATCATTTCATGACGCTTTGTAATTGCTTTTTGCGCTAAGGGTTTACTTATCATCTCTTCCAACGGTGCGAGGATTAATGTCAGCGGTGTTCTAAGTTCGTGTGAAACATTGGTAAAAAAATCCATTTTCATCTGATTGATGTAACGAACCTTTTCCTTATCCACACGCTCAAGTTTTAATTGGTGTAGTGCTCTAACACGTTCAGCAATCATCCTGTAAGCAATATAACCTCCAACTACAGCAAAACTTAGTATTAAAGTATAAAACCACCAGGTGTTGTACCACGGTGGCAGCACATAAATTTTTAAACTTCTTATCTCACTGGTTTCTCCGTTCGGTCCTACCGCTTTGATTTTGAAATGATAGTTTCCAGCTTTTAAATTATTATAAACTACCTTTAAATCATCTGTTCGCTGCCAGTTTTCATCCACACCATCCAACATATAGAGGTAATGCGTCCGGTTAGCTGAAATATAATTGAAGGCATTGAAACGGATAGTAAACTGTTTATATTCAGAAGCGATTGAAATTTTACTGGTCTCATCCAAAGGGTTTTCGAGGATTTCAGTTTCATCGCCCATGTTCACCATCCGGCCGAAAACCTCAAGTTCGGTAAAGGATACCTTTAACGGGAGAGATTGTTGTTTAATATTGGATGGATAGAAATAAGACAAGCCGCTAATGCCTCCGTAAAGTAACATTCCATCTTCGGCCTTGCAAAAAGCATAATCATTAAACTGATTATTCTGCAATCCGTCACTTTCATCGAAAGTTTGGGTTGATTTGTTGGCTGGATTATAACGAATGAGACCACGATTGGTAGAAACCCACAGATTTCCTTCCTGATCGGATTCAATTCCATAAATCGTACCTTTTATAAGATCCTTTCTATTTTTATACGTGATGAATGTTTGAGTAGACTCATCAAACGTACTTAAGCCTTCCCTCGATCCTATCCATATTTGCTTATTATTATCTTCAGTAATACAGGTAATTACATCATCACTTAGTTGAGATTTCTCCGTATTCCCAAAAAGCATGTTATCTGGATAAAGCAAGGTCACACCATTGGTTGTACCAATCCATATCCGCCGCTTACTATCCTCAAAAAGAAAGGTGATATCATCAGATGATAATCTTTTGCCAGCTTTATCCAGATGAATATGAGAAAATATTCCCTTTTCTAAATTTAATTGATCCAGCCCCGATCGGGTTCCCACCCAAATCCTTCCCTTATAATCTTTTAGTACACTGTACACCAAATCTCCGGCAATAGAATTTGGGTCATTTTCATTATGCAGATAACGCTTAACTAAACCTGTAGCTGGGTTTAGGATATTCAATCCTCCGTTATGCGTTCCAATAAGCACTTGCTCCCGGTCATCAAAAGCAATGGCTTTAATGTTGTTGGATGCCAATGAATTAGCATTGCGTTCATTACTCGAATAGTATGTAATCGTGTTATTTGTTCTGTTCCAGTAATTCAGTCCTTTATCATTGGTACCGATCCAAAAATTACCTTTTACATCCTGACTAATGGCACTAACTACTTCATCATTTAGCGATAATTTGCCCGTGTTCTGGCTAAGCAAATTAAATTTAATATCATTACGATGGTAATAGTTTACACCCCCATAAAATGTACCTAACCAAATACCATCTTGTTTATCCTTGAAAAAACAGCGTACCGAATTCTGGCTAATGGTGTAAGGTTGCGAAACCTGATGAAAATAATTATCGAATAGACCAGAGGCAGCATTTAGGATAGACAAACCTTTGAACGTTCCAAGCCAGACATTCCCCTCGGTATCTTTACCCACACTCCTGATATTATTATCGGCGATGCTATTTGTATTGGCTTTATGTAAAAAACTCTTTTTTTGTCGTGTTTCAGGATTGTATCGAATTAATCCTGCACCTTCTGTAGCCACCCACCAAACATCGCCATCCAGATACACTTCATTTATGGCGGCTTTTTCTGAACCAAGATCGATTTTTAAAAATTTGTTCTTATTTCCCGACCTTTTGTAAAGCCCGACATCTGTTCCAATTAAAAGATCGTCATTCCAATTGCAGATGTAGGCTATTTTCTTAATCCCGTAATTAAACGAATCAAAATTGACTTCACTAAAACTTTTCGAACCTGCCGACAATTTAAAAACGCCCCCCACAATTGATGTTGCCCAAAGATTATGCTGCTTATCCTCGGTGATGGAAGAAACATACCACTCTCCTAAACTGCGTGGCAGTTTATAATTCACAAACTCATCTTTTGCGTAATCATATCGGCTTACCCCCTGATTGCCGCCAATCCACAAATTTCCGCCATGATCAACAAATAAAGTGCGAATATAATAGGATTGCAGGCTATTAACATTACCCTTTACTGGTCGGTAGATTTTAAAACCTTTGCTATCATAGCGGTTAAGTCCATCCTGCGTGGCCATCCATATAAAGCCAAGGGTATCTTGTTTTATTGAAAAAACTGTGCTTTGTGAGAGTCCCTTACTTACGGAAATATTCCTAAAATGGCGATCAGTGATTTGGGCTTCTGCATGGACAGGCATTAAAATAAACCCAAGTCCGAAAATGACATTTATCCACATAAAGCGGAACTTCTCTACAGACTTTTGTAATATTGTTAACCTCTGTTGAAGCATAATCATTTGAATAACCTGGGATTTTAATTAGTCAAGATAAGCATTTTTTACATGTGCTTAATACGATAAAATTAGTTATTCCTGCAGCCATTCACTTTAAAATTTAGTTAAAAAACTTTTTATATTGGTTAATTCAAAACCGTTAATTAGCTTTATCGTATTTTAAAACATCAGGTAACTCATCTATTATTTCCTTTTTGATAAGCTTGCCATTGATAATTTCGAGCAGAATTGAACTCCCCTTCAGTTTTGAGATAAAAGTTTTTCCCTGAAATTTGACTGGCATATCACCATAAGTAAATAATGATTTGCTTTTCGACCCATCGATTATTAATCCAGCCGTTTTATCACCGTTCAATTGCGCCTTAATATTCCACTCCCCTACATTCACTTCACAAATTCCTTCGTTATCGCTTGGCATTTTTACCACTTCCACCTTACCGGTTTTAATTTGTATGATGGTTAAGAACCTAAAATTCTTAGATGGTAAAGAAGTAATGCCTGCATGCCACTGGTTTTTGAAATCTTTAATTTTTCCCTCATCATCGGTTACCTTATTCCAGTTTTCGGCAGGTTCGGAAAATTGATTGTGCACCACAAGGCTAATCGGACTGTTGGCAAAAACCGTGGCCAAGCTGCGTACTGAATCATTTTCTGTAATAAAATCCTTTCGATTTGAAAAATTTGCAATTTCAGCTTGAATTTTACTGTATGGCGCATGAAACTGTGTGGTCCATTTTACAGGCTTATTAGCAGATAATTCATCGTATAGCACAATATATTCTCCAGCAAGCTGAAGCATGTGTCGGCGATCCAAGGTTACTCCAGATTCACCATAAACATCTCCTTTAGTTGGCTGAACCTTGAGCTGATCAAAGCGGTTTAACCAAAACTCACTTTGGATTTTTCCGTAGGCATTACTCGCATCTCCCAAAGCGTACTGAATATGGTTACCGTTGATTGATCTTGGTATCCAACCATAACCTTCTTCACCAATTTTTTGACTGATGCTATCGGCTAAAATTGTTGAATACGCCCTAGAACTTCTATAATAAAAAAGGTTGTGTTTATCGCTAAAATTGCTGTAATACCCACTTCCACCAAACAATACCTTACCTTTATAATTGAGGGTGAAAGCGTTTTGTGAAGCATGGCCATGACCAGATGCACCAAATGGACTGCTTAACAAATAACTGCTTAGATTATTTTTGGCATCGTTGAGGTTTTCATGCATGGCAACAACACCTACATCTCTAAATGTCCTTGCTTTGGGTAGGTCATCAAAAGATTTTACAGAGATGTTTTGATTTGGCTTATAATTTAGAAGTCTAAACAGCAGATAATCATCCGTTCCTTTAAAAAATTCAGGATTATCGAGTTTTATCTTCGCTACATAATTGTTTAGATAGGGATTATTTACTTTTATACTAAGAGCGTCTGCAAACCAAGCTTCTCCTTTCACAATGTATGGAATGTTTTCCCACATATCACCCGTTGCGGTCGATGCAGAACCATTTGGATGGGTATAAATCAGGTAATAAGGCAGGTTTTGCATCCAGGGTAGCTTAAAATAGTCTACTCCACTAAAATCGCCAAACATTTGCGAGAGGTAAATAATGGATTTAAAGTTAACCCTAAAATACCCATTTCCTTCATGCCAGCCGCCATCAGTTGTACCCAAAACAGGAAACCTTGCCGACCAAACTTCATACATATAAGTTAACCACTCTTTTGCTTCGGGTACTTCGTTAATTACTGAAACTGTTGCAATAGCAAGGTTTCTTAAAGTGATTTGCCAAACATGATTATCGCTTACATGAAGTTCAAAACGATTTGGAAGATGGTCATAAACTCTTTTCGCTCTGAGTGTAATGATATTTTTTAATTGGAGCTTTTCTTCTTGATTTAAATAATCGTAACCTGCATCATAAAACCAACCTAAAGCTTCTAACACTGCGCCACTGGTAAAATCATCACCAGTAGCCAAACCATTCGGGTTCATATTGGCAATATTCAATGCCCTTCTTTTTGCATCCAGAATAAAACGTTTATCTTTCGTTAACTGGAAAGCAATGCAAAGATTTCTAACTGGTGTGCCTACTGCATCCCCGAAGCCATGGTACATACGTTCGATAATAATCTTTTTTTCTAAATGCGTTTTACCTGTGGTATCAATAATTCTTTGAGGTTTTTCAATAGGAAGTGGCTCCAACATCAATTTTTCAGCAAAAGCAATAAATTTTTTAGCTTCAGGGTTATCAAGATTTTTTTTATAAAAATCTTCTCCAATCTGGTTCATATTCCATAATAATGGATGTGACCCTTCATTTCGCTTTAGCACGGTTTCCATTGATGGAGACACTTGGAGACTGGCGTACTTGGGATCTATTAAAAAGTTGTAGGTTTCAGACCAAATCCAATTATTGCTATTTTTAAGTGTGTAAGCATATTTCCAAAACCATTTACCTGGTTTCAAGGCCTGATGTAAGGGATACACTGCCCAACGCTGTTCCTTACCTAAAATCACATTAGTTTTAAAATTTGGATCGGTGGCCAACATTATTTTATATTTCACGTTTCCAATATTAGGATCTTCTGGAATCTCGCTACCACTTTCCATAGGCAAAACCCTGATTTTACCGTTTGTGCCCGGCCACAATAAAGCTGGTGCATTAGTGGGAACCGTAATACCATTAGCTGGATATGGCCACTCCCGTACCCGGGCATGAAGTTTTGATTCATTAACTTGTATTACAGCTGGCTGCTGTGCGAATGAGTTAATTGAGAGCAAGGAAATAAAAACTGCTAAAAAAATTTTCATTATAATATATTGAGAGGCTTTACTATAAACCTGAATTAAATTTATCGCCATTTTTTGTGCACCATTGCTTAAGGTAGGCTTGCATTTTTAATAATTTATTTTTGCTTTCATTTTCCTTTGCCAGATTATGAATCTCTCCAGGGTCTTTCTTCAGATCAAAAAGTTGCTCACGCAAAAGACCCTGATTATAAACGATATATTTAAAATCCTTTGTTATGACCGCTCTTCCATTAATCCCCAGCAATTCTTCATTATCGGCGAATTCCGTTTCTATCACTAAAGTATCTCGAAGTGAAACTTTAGGATTAATCATCCTTTTACTTAAATCTGCTCCATTCAAATAACCTGGTTTTTCTACAGCGGCAAGACCACAAATTGTTGGTAACATATCAATGCCATTGCAAACCAGCATATCATCTGTACGGGATTTAATTGACCCATCCATTTTGGAAATGATAAAGGGAATTTTTGCAGATTCTTCATATAAAATCTGTTTCTGATTCCAGCTGTGCCCTGCATAACCATCTCCATGATCTGCAGTAAAGATGATAATGGTATTTTTTTCTACCCCATATTTCTGAAGGGAGGCCAATAGCATTTCGATATAACCGTCCACTTTTTCGACTAAACGGTTATAGGCCCATCTATATTGACGCCACTGATCTCCAGTCCAGCCAACCGTTGGATAGGTTCGTAAACCAACCGTTTTTTGCTGATCTCTTACGATTTTTGGCTCCAGTTCGGGAATTCGCCAATTTGCTGGCAAGGGCGGGCATTCATCTACCGGTGGCACATTTGCCAAAACGTCCATCTTTAAGGCTTCGCCCCTTGCCCATTCGCATATATCATGAGGATTTAAAAAAGAAGCAACCAATAAAAATGACTTATCTTTATTTTCCTTTATAAATCTGGCGCAAAATGACGGAGTTGCCGCGTCGTTATAATCTAAGAAACTGGTGTTTTCTATGTAGTTAAATCCATGTTGGCTAACCTTAGCTGTGGGCACAGGTAAATGCCACTTACCCACATAACCGGTTTGGTAACCCCCATTCTGGAATATTTTACCCATCATCAATAAGCTATCTGGCCATTGTCCATCTTTTTCAGGCGCATTGCCTACAAAACCTGTTTCATGAGGCATTTTACCACTTAAAATTGAAGACCGCGATGGCGTACACAATGGCTGTGCACAATAAGCCTTCGTAAATCGGACACCATTTTTCGCAAGCTTATCCATTGCAGGGGTTTTCAAATATTTATTACCTGCAACACTCATGGCTTCAGCAGTCTGCTGATCGGTCATGATGACGAGGATATTTGGACGCTGTTTATTCTGAGCAACTGCGTTACTCAAATTGCAAAACATTAAGAATAACAGTAAGGAATAATTAAGCACTTGTCTGTTCATATTAAGATCGTTTTCAAGAAAATTCTATTTTAAATACATAAACAGGCAAAACTGCTTTAAAGTCCTCTGGAATGTCAATAGTAGTTTTATCCTTTTTGTTCTCCCACGATATTTTACTAGTATTGCCAAGTAACTTAATCGCTTTAATTTTAATGCCTTGCTTCACTAAACTCTCTACCTGCAATTTTTTCTCCTTTACACTGCGAGCAAATAGATAGATAACGTTTTCTCCTTTTTGATTATAATAATAGTCAGGAAAAATGTTTTTAGATGTTAAATCTGCATCCGACTTACCCATTACGTCTTCTTGGCTACCATTGAACGATATGCTTTTTTCATTAAGTACCGACCAAGGTTTCGTTCCATAAATAGCCTCACCGTTTACTTTCATCCATTGCTCAATAACCTTTAAATTAGCAACGCTGGTTGGGGGAAGCTCACCCAAATCTGTTGGACCAATATTCCACAAAAGATTACCACCCTTACACACAACCTCAACCAGCTGACGAACTAAAAGCTCGGGAGATTTCCATTCATTGTCAAACTTACTATATCCCCATTTTCTGCTCATGGTGATGCAGGCCTCCCAAGCCTGAACTTCTTTACCAGCACTTATTTTCTGCTCGGAAACTATATAATCTCCAAAACCATTACCTATACGATTGTTGATAATACAATTCGGCTGTATATGCAGGATAAAATTGCGTAGATCTTCGCTCTGTGAAGGCGTTGTTCCCTCTGGTGTGTCAAACCAAATCATTCCTATTGGGCCATATTGGCTTAAAAGTTCTTTTAACTGTGGTTTTACCTTTTCGTCAATATATTTTTGATAATCTTTCTTACTTTCATTGGGATAATCCCAAGTATTGCCTGATTTTGCACCAACCTTATTCCACACCGTATTGGGACTTTCCCAATCTCTGCCAAGAGAATAATAAAAACAAAGCTTCAAACCATATTTCTTACATGCCTTGGCCAAATCGACCATTGGATCTTTATGCCATGGTGAAAGATTAACAATGTTAAAATTATTACTGGGTGAATTGTACATCGCAAAACCATCATGATGTTTGGCGGTGATTACTATGTACTTCATGCCAGCTTTTTTTGCCCTCAGTACCCACAAATCAGCGTTAAATTGCTTTGGATAAAATGTTTCTGCTATTTTTGTATATTCTTTTATTGGAATACGCTCAAAGTACATAAAATGTTCATTGCCTTTCTGTGCCGCATTTTTCCAATGACCTATTGAATACAAACCCCAATGAATAAAAAGACCAAATTTGCCATCTTTCCACCAGTCCATTTTATCTGTTTTTATGGATTGTGCAGATGCTATACCAATGACTAAAAAGAAAGCTAGGCTGAATGAAGCTACATACTTTTTTAACATATTATAACTTTAACATTATTTAGATTTAAATGCCAACAATTCATAGTAATTAGTTGACCCGTATTAAAACCCCGGATTTTGCCTAGTAATATTTTTGTTTACATCCAATTCGTTTTGCGGCAGCGGATAAAGTTCATGTTTGCCTTTTACAAAGTTGGTACTCGCTACATAAGCGTATTGCGCACGTATGGCTTTTACTGCATCCTGGGTTGATTTTATCTTATCACCAAGTAAATTCCATCTAATCAGATCAGATCTACGCATACCTTCGAAACATAACTCCCATGCCCGCTCATTTTGAATTCTTAGCAGGAATGCATCTTTCGATAATCCAATCGGTAAATCTACAGTTGCATTTGTACGCTTGGTTTGCAAGCCAGCAATTAGCACGGCGCCAGTGCCTACACCGTTAATGGTTAGTGTTGGTGGAGTAGTGTAGCCGCTTCCTGCATTTAAAATAGTTACAGCTGAAATCCTCCCAGAGGTGATTACCGGAACTGCAGAAGCATCAACACCTGATCCAGTAATGCTAATAGTGGTAGCGGCTGTGTATCCAGTTCCACCGGCACCAAGCGTAATGGTAATGCCACTTCCTGGAGTGTTGGTTGCATAAGCTCTTCTCCTAACGGTGTTGATTGCATCATAAGCCTCTGTGGTAGGCCCATTATTTAATTCATTATCAATTTCTGCTTTCATTAGCAGAACATCTGCATAACGCATCGCAACACAGTTAATGTTTGTGTAACTTCTTTCCAAGGCAGAGTTTTTCTGATACTCACGGCTCCATTTTCCTGGCGTCCAGGTTTCATCCTGCCTGGCTGTTAGCAAGGGAACCCTGTTGCCATTCAGATCCAGACTGTACCTCGCTATCGAAAAATCACGACGCAAATCCCCGTTATCAAAACTGGTATAAAAGGACGCTGGTACAAAAGTCCTGTTTAATGTACTACCATAAAGACCCGTAGCAGTTAGCGGGGCATTAAAAAAACCAAAACTTGAACTGAAAGTTGTGGTTACAGCCGGAGTATAAAAAGAAATTTCGAAAAGACTTTCTTTAGGCTCAAAAACCTGCTGCGATTGATTTTTGAAAACCTGACTATAACTATTGTTTAACTGATAAAGCCCTGATGCAATCACTTCATTTACTTGAGTTTGTGCAATCTGATAATACTTTGTATAATCGCCCGGTCTCTGCATCGTGCCATTGGCTCTTAATGAATATCCACCTGCGAAGAGTGCCACACGGGCCAATATTGCCTTAGCACCAAATTTATTAATGCGCTCATCAGTTGGAAGAGATGCAGGTAATACCGCAATAGCTTCTTGCATATCTTTAATTACCTGCTCGTAAATGACAAAGCGATCGGTAAGACCTAATCTTAAATCGTCTCCGGTAACAGAACTTTTGGTTTTAAAAGGTACATCACCCCAAAGTCTAACCAATTCAGAGTAGTAAAACCCCCTTAAGAATTTTGCTTCGCCTAACATTCTATTTAAATCAGCTTTCTCACCTATTGATCCATTATTGTATAAATCCATCTGTGGAATTCGTTCAATCACCACATTTGCACGATCAATCCCCGCATATAGTGTTGACCAGGTAGCATAAAACAAAGAGTTTCCAGCAAGATAATAATAGTGCGAAACCTCCCTCCAATCATTTACCGTTGTTCCTGGACTCAAAAATTCCACATCCGTATCTGCGTCAAACACCAATGGAATGTGCCACGCGTAGGTGTTAGGACTTTTCATAGCCTCATAGATGCCAAGTGTGGCCGAGTAAGCCTCACTAGCAGAGCGGAAATAATTGGCGGAAGTGAAAGAGGAATAAGGTTCGGTTTCAATCGATTTTTTGCAGGAAGCTAGTGGCATCAGCGCAATAAGGCCAATAACTAAAACTTTACTGATTTTGATATTAATAGTTTTCATTTCGAACGATATTAAAGGGATAAATTTAAACCAGCTACAAAAGATTTGCCTCTTGGATAGGCACTGAAATCTACACCTGGCGTTAATGGATTATTGATAACACTTACTTCCGGGTCGTAACCGGAATAATTGGTAAATACATGGAGATTATAAGCTGTGAAATATACTCGTGCATTCTTAATTCTTACTTTCTCCAGCCATTTCTTTGGAAGTGTATAACCTAAGCTTACGTTGTTGATTCTTAAAAAAGAACCATCTTCTATCGCGTAGCGGGTTAAACGACCAGCAGTTACGCCGCCGATGGAAGCCACCGTATTTTTTCCATTGTTTAATGCTTCTAATTCAGTTGGATTGGTTACCACTTGGCCTGCTGCGTTTATATTGGTCCACCTGTCTGCCTGAAATGCAAGATTACTGTTATAATCACCTGATATGGCCAGATTGTTCTGAATGTTTGCATTATAAATGTCGTTTCCATAAGTAAAATCCAGGAAGACGCTTAAATCGATTCCTTTATAACTAAAGTTATTATTGATACCGCCGGTAAATTTCGGATTCGCATTTCCAATAATCGTACGATCGAAATCATTGATAAGGCCATCTGGTGTGCCATTGGGACCACTTAAATCGGCGTACTTAGCATAGCCCGGCTGCACAATAGTACCGTTATTAACCACACCAGTTTTTAACGTGTAAGTATTTGTTGTGGCATTAAAATTAAAGTCATTTACTTGATATAATCCATCACTGGTATAACCATACATTATACCAACAGGTTGATCAACCTGCAAGATATAATCATTAAAAGAAGTATTATAACTACTCACCAACAATGAATTTTCATCATTACTTAATTTTAAAACTTTTGTCTTGCTGAAGGCGATGTTGAAATTGGTATTCCACTGGAAAGCTGCATTCCTAATATTTACGGTGTTTAGCGTAAATTCAATTCCCTTACTGGAAGTTTCACCAATATTTTGGAGCTGCGTTGTAAAACCGGAACTGGCCGGAATACGGGTATTATAAAGTAGATCTTTTGAACGGTTATCGTAAACATCTGTAGTAAGGGTTATTCTTTGCTTCAATAAACCTAAATCTAAACCCACATTACTTTGTACTACGGTTTCCCATTTTAAAAACGGATTGGATAAATTTGATTGGTAAGAGGTACTGATAATCTGATTGTTTAAAGGATAATTACCTGTTACAAATGTACTTAGCGATGCATAATTAGCAATTCTGTTGTTACCCGAACTTCCATAACTTACCCGCAATTTCAGGTCAGAAAAAACCTTGTTTCCTTCCATAAAAGGCTCTTGAATTACCCTCCACGCCACTGCTGCTGAAGGAAAATAGCCAAACACATTTTCGGTTCCAAATTTAGAAGATCCGTCTCTTCTTATAGAAGCACTCAATAAGTATCTGCCTTTATAAGCGTAATTTCCTCGTGCAAAGAATGACAGAAGTTTATCATCCTCAGCATAAGATGATGGAAAGCCAGCCACGGTACCAGCACCAAGATTGTCAAAACCATTATTCACCGCCGGAAATCCACTTGCCGATGCTGAAAAGTTTTCCAAATAATTATAAACATATTCCTGCCCCAGAGAGACATCCATTTTATGGTCTTTAGAAAATGTATTAGCATAGGTGAATACGTTATTAAAAGAGAGGCGTTGTGATAATGCATCACTAATGCTTCCATTTGGCCCACCTGCACGAATCGCCTGGATATTGGTAGCATCAATAAAGGTTTTGACCTTATTGGTTTGACTGGTATAACTAATTAATCCGTTATAAGTCAGATGATCCAGAATACTATATCTTGCGGTGGCACTTGCGTTCAGACTTTTTATCGATTGATTGACCTCACGTGAATTAAGGGCAACTAAAGGGCTCTGGAAAGCTGGATTTCCCTGGTTATCCAAAGGGTCTACTGTATCATCTAATAAATCAAGATCATTGTTGTTTTTACCATTTATTGGACGGTATTGAAGTAATGTTTGCAAGAAACTTAATCTGGCATTACCCCCAGTCTGCGTTCCACCGGTGCCATAAATTGCCTGATTTGAATAATTCACAATACCGGTTACCACGCCTTTCTTTCCAATATTATTGGTGACGGTCAGTTTAGCGATATCTTTATTTGCACCACTATTCAGTAATAGTCCATCATTTTTATTTTTAGAATAAAAAAGGTTGTACCTGATATCGCTATTACCACCATTAATGCTGATTTTATGGTATTGATTCATTACTGTTTTGCCTAAAACTTCATCCTGCCAGTTGATTCCAGGCCGATTACCATAATTCAATTGTAAGGAATCAAAAGAGCCGTATGTAGTAATGAA
Source organism: Pedobacter sp. Leaf132 (assembly GCF_920984695.1). NCBI lineage: Bacteria > Pseudomonadati > Bacteroidota > Sphingobacteriia > Sphingobacteriales > Sphingobacteriaceae > Pedobacter > Pedobacter sp. Leaf132. Next base: position 93,062 of record NZ_CAKLBO010000013.1, read on the forward strand.
GCGCTGAAGCCTTGTCGCATCCCGAACTGAATTTTCATAAGCATACTGAGCATACTGAAGCGGACTCAATACAGGCAAATATTTGCTGGTGATTCTGGGACCCACATATCCATCATAGTTAATGGTGGTTTTTCCGCCTTTAAGTTTTTTGGTCGTCACTAAAACCACTCCATTGGCACCACGGGCTCCATATATTGCGGTAGCAGAAGCATCTTTTAATACATCGATTGATTCCACATCCATTGGATCTAAAAATGCTAATCCTTCAGTCTGTGGCACCCCATCTACTACATATAAAGGTTCATTGCTTTGCGTGATGGAAGTTCCACCCCTGATTTTTATTGAGGGTTCTGCGCCTGGATCGCCACTACCCACCGTTACCTGCATTCCGGCAATCCGACCCTGTAAAGCCTGAGCGACGTTCTGAACAGGAACTTTGGCAATTTCAGTACCACTGATGGAGGATACAGATCCGGTTAGACTACCTCTTGTGGTCTCTTGTCCATAGCCGGTTATCACAACTTCGTTTAAGTTATTAGCTTCGTCTGTGAGTTTTGCATTTATATTATTTCTGTTATTGACCTTTATTTCCAATGTTTTTGAGCCGATAAATCTGAATTCCAGGATAGCAGTTTCCGCTACTTTAATTTGATAGGTTCCATTTTGGTCAGAGACAACCGCATTTTTAGTTCCCTTTTCAAGGATTGTCGCACCTGGGATAGGTTGGTTAGTTCCATCTCTGACTACGCCTTTTACCGTAATCACATTTTGAGCTTGTGATAAAGTAGCTAAGCATAGCAGACACAGCATAAGTACGATTTTTTTCATTTCAGTTAGGTTAGTTTGGTATTTATTCTAAAATATGTTGGTTAGTTGTATCGATGTTATATTTGCTGAAATTTGACTGCAAATATTTGGTTATTTTCAAAAACGAATCTAGGTTATAGCATCCATTTTGAGTTTTAAATTTGATTAAAATATTATCAATATTGATTAATTGAAAGTTTAAACTACCATTTTTTGATTTATAGCTTCAGATACGCCGTACTTTTGAAATACGTTTGCTGCACAGCCTAATAACCCTGCTTTGTTACCAAGACCAGCAGCAACAATTTGGGCTGATCCTGGTCCTGTTGGTACAGCCAATGCCAAGACACGTTTTTCAATTTCCCTGATGTAAAAGGAACCCGACTCACTAATGCCTCCCCCAATAATTATCCTTTGGGGATTGAACAGGTTGATAAAACTTACAATACCTGTTGCCATATAATCAAAATGGGATTCCATCACCTCCAAGGCATCGCTTTCCCTTAACATGTACTTACTGACGATATATTTTGCATCAACATTATCAGGAGCATCTGTACGGATAGATTGATAGTGATTGACCATTGCTGTAACAGAAGCGTAGGCTTCCAAACATCCCCTGGCCCCACATGCACAAGCCCTACCTTTATGATTTACGATAATGTGTCCCAATTCCGTTCCCCTGTTCTTAAACCCGCCATAAAGTTTGGAGTCAATCAATACCGCACCGCCAATTCCGGTACCTACTGTGATAAACACCGCATCACTACAATCTTTCGCCGCACCATAAGTCAGCTCACCTAAGCCCATTAAGTTCGCATCATTATCAATAATAATGTTTTTGCGGGTAACTAGTTTCAGTATATTTCCAAGTTCTACATTTTTAAAACCTGGCAAATTGATTCCACCAGCAATTACTACATTATTCTCAATGATACCTGGAAATCCTACTCCTACCCCAAGAATTGAATTATCATATCTTTTGGCACAATCCTTAATGGCTTCGGTCATATAACCGATTACAGCGCCATGTGTTTTTACATTTCTTAGCGAAAAAGTTGTTGAGTACAAAATTTTACCCTGGGCATTTACGACACCACACTTTATTGAAGATCCGCCAACGTCGATACCTATTGCATTTAATTGGTTCATGTTTAAAACATTATTTAGGTTGAGATAATTTATGATCAGTGTCGACTTGCGATGAGTAACATAATCAAACCCTAAAGTAGGTGCATTTCAAAACTTATAATTTCGATTTTAGCCTAAAGTATTTAAGTTTTGACTAATGCTAACAATTATTAATGTGGTAAAATATTTCCACAGAAGGCATTTGAAATAGGTTTAAGCCAAAAAAAATCTTAATCAAAATCAAAAGCATTTTAACTAAAATCAAAATCAAAAATGCATCGCCTACCTTAATTTCACAATTGCTTATTAAGCAGATTATTCAACCAGCAAAAAGATACATCTATCAAATGAAAAAAATTCTAACCATATTCTTTATCAGTGCCCTGACATTTAAAAGTTATGCACAACAAGAAACGCAATGGTTTTCCAAAGCAACCCGTGTAGTCGAGCTTCAACTTAAAAAAGCAGCAAATACCTACAAGCCCGGAAAAAATCCGCGTTCTGTGAATCCTGATGGAACGGTCAGGCTAGCACCGTACAAAGACTGGACAACTGGATTTTTTCCAGGTTCGTTATGGTATGGTTATGAACTTACGGGAGATAAAATCCTTGCCGCTGATGCCAAGCGCTTTACTTTAGCTTTAGATTCTGTAAGGTATATTACCAATACACATGATGTTGGTTTTATGCTCTACAGTTCTTATGGAAATGCATACCGCATTACTGGGGACACAGAATATCTACCAGTGCTGAAAGACGGGGCAAAGCATTTATTGAACCGTTTTGACCCTAAAATAGGAGTTATTCGTTCTTGGGATTTTGCATGGTGGAATTATCCTGTAATCATTGACAACATGATGAATTTGGAATATTTATATTGGGCTTCAGATTTTCTTAAACAGCCCAATTACGCTAATGCTGCAAATGCTCATGCTTTAACCACCATTAAAAACCATTTCAGGAAAGATTATAGTTCGTACCATGTTGTAGATTACGATCCTAAAACAGGTAAAGTCATTCGCAAGGCCACACACCAGGGATTAACTGATGAATCGGCCTGGGCCCGCGGGCAAGCATGGGGACTTTATGGATACGCCATGTGCTACGCCAATTCCAAAAATCAAATATTTTTAGAACAAGCTGAACACATTGCATCTTTTATTATGAATCATCCGAGAATGCCAAAAGACAAAGTACCTGTTTGGGATTTCGATGTTCATAACGCCCTTGACACCGCAGAGCAAGCGCCGAGAGATGCTTCAGCCGCAGCCGTGATTGCATCAGGATTATTAGAACTGAGTACTCAAGTTAAAGATGGTCAGAAATATTTCACTTATGCAGAAGATATTCTAAAATCCCTTTCATCTGATGATTATCTGGCGAAACCTGGTGAAAACAAATATTTTATTTTGAAACACAGTGTTGGTGCTTTCCTTTATAATTCAGAGATTGATACGCCACTAGACTATGCAGATTACTACTACCTGGAAGCGCTGAAACGTTATAAAGAAATCAAAAAAATTGATTCAAAAATATTCAAAAAACCTTAACCATGAAACTAAGAATATATATTACCCTCGCAATTCTTTTAGGGTTCATTGTAAGTTTGAAGGCGCAGGAAGGTCCGATTTCAAAAGAAGACTTCAGCAATATTAACTTAACCTACCATGGACTGGAAAGAGTAAATCAACGCTTTCAATCTGCCAAGTATGATGATGCTGCCAAAGAACTGTTGTTATATTACCGCAACCGAAAAAAAATTCGCCATCCTGAATTCAATATCGCAGATGAGCAGCGTTTCAAAGGAAAATCAATAGGGGCAGCAAACCAAGAGAAAGCAGATAACGCATTGCTTCATAAATTCCAGCCACATAAAGGTTACGGATTTTTCGATTATGGAAAAGACATCAATTGGCAGCTCTGGCCGGTAAAAGATAACGAGGTAAGGTGGCAGCTGCATCGCGTATACTGGTGGCAAACTATGGGATTAGCCTATAGAAGCTCGGGAGATGAAAGATATGCAGCGGAATGGGTTTATCAATTCCGCGATTGGGTTAAGAAAAACCCATTAGGCCTTTCTGCAGATAATGATGCCTATGCATGGAGGCCACTGGAAGTTTCGGAAAGAGTACAAAGCTTGCCTGGAACCTTCAACTTATTTCTATCTTCAACTCATTTTACTCCAGCATTTTTAATGGAGTTCCTGAAATCATTTCACCAGCAAGCGGATTATATTCCACAGCATTATTCCAAAGAAGGCAATCATTTATTGTTTGAAGCCCAGCGAGTATTATTTGCAGGAGCGTTTTTTCCTGAATTTAAAGAATCGCCATTCTGGAGAAAGAGCGGAATAGATATATTAAATACAGAAATCAAAAAGCAGGTTTATGCCGATGGGGTACAGTTTGAGTTATCCCCTGTATATCATATTGCATCTATTGATATCTTTCTAAAAGCTTACAACGCCGCTAAAATGGCTGGTGTTGAAAGTGAATTCCCAGAAACTTTTAGCAAGACTATTGAGCACATGATCATGGCTAATATTGATTTTTCTTTCCCAGATTATAATGCGCCAATGTTTGGAGATTCATGGATTGCTAACAAATCAGGAAGAATTAAACAATATCAAAATTGGGCAAAAATCTTTCCCGAGAATAAGGTAATTCAATATTTTGCCACAGAAGGGAAAGAAGGAGCATTACCTGATCACCTTTCCCATGCATCGAGCAACGCTGGTTTTTATACTTTCAGAAACGGATGGAACGATAAATCAACAGTGATGGTTTTAAAGGCTAGCCCTCCTGGAGAATTCCATGCGCAACCCGATAATGGTACATTTGAGCTTTATGTAAAGGGTAGAAATTTTATGCCTGATGCAGGTGCTTTTGTTTACAGTGGCGATGCAGAAATTGACAAGCTTCGTGAACAATATCGCCAAACCAAAATGCATAATACACTAACATTGGATGATCAGAATATGGTCATCACAAATGCTAAACAAAATAAATGGAAAACGGGTAAAATGATGGATGTATTGACATTTACCAACCCGAGTTATAAGAATTTAGATCATCAGCGAACTGTTTTATTTATTGATCAAAAATATTTTATCATCATAGATAGAGCAATTGGATCTGCAAAAGGGAAATTAGATATCCGCTTTCATTTAAAAGAAGATGCCAAGCCTATTTACTACAAATCAAAACACCTAATATATACCACCTACGGCGATGGCAACAACTTATTGATACAATTGCTTAACCCAGAAAACACAGCCTTGTTAGAAGAGCAAAGTAAAGTTTCTTACGAGTATAGAAAAGAAATGACTCGTCCGGCAGTAGCCTTCCAAAAACAGAAGATTGATGCAAAAACACCATATTTTATCAGCGTAGTTTATCCTTTTACAGGTACAAAAGCACCTGAGATAACGATGAAGGAAAATACTGGAAATGACTTTGTTCAAGGTAAAATAGATTTCGAATTGATGATCAACGGAAAAAGCCAAAATGTTAAAACCAACATTAATCAGTAAAGGCTGTTTGTCGCATCCTAATTATTAAACACAATCTAACCAAAGGGAATAATGAAAAACATAAATCTTACGTCGCACAAACTTCTGATATTTATTACGCTTCTAGCGATGTCGTGTAGTAAAGAAAGTGCTGTTGAAAGTCAAGATAGTGTTTCAACGCTATCCTTGAATAATGAAAACAATGTTAAGAAAGCGAGTGACACATTTAATAATGGTGATACAATCCTTAATGTAAATTACGAAACTGGTACTTTTGACTCAGGGATTACGGGCGTAACAGCCACGCATGCAAGTGCCGCAGATGCTGCATATATAGTAAATCCTGCAAATAATGGCAGCAACTTTGCCATTGCTCATAAAATCGTATATGGCGATACCGCGTACAATTCTGATGGAAACATAAGAAGTGAAAGTGACGCAGTCGATATACAGAGTGCAAGGTTTTTCCCTGGCGATGAACGTCGTTACGAATTCAGTGTTTTATTAAAGGACTGGACACCCTGGGTTTCTGGATCTACCTACGAAACAACAATATACCAACTAAAAGTATCGGGCAATTCTACATCCGGATCTGGCGTTCCACTACAATTTCGAACTGCAAGAAATGCGATGCGTTTAAGATATGAAGGTTCCACTTCAATAAAAGACATTATTACAGATTTACGCCCTTATGTAAACCAATGGTTAAATTTTAGGGTAGATGTACTATGGGCAGACAATAATACAGGCTACATGAAAACCTATATGAAGCTTCCAGGACAAAATAATTATGTTCTGGTTGATGAAAAAACGAACTATCTCACGTTTGCTGGCGATGTAAGTGTTGGAAATGTAGGCTACATTAAATGGGGAGTTTATGTAACTCAAGCACCCTTGATCCGTATTGCTTACCATGATAACATCAGAATTATTAAGTTGCCGCTACAATAGCTTGGGCAATTAATTCCTTAAAAATATAAAAAATGAAAATTGATCTTTCTGGAAAAACAGCCATAGTTACCGGCTGCAAAAGAGGCATTGGCAAAGCCATGGCCATTGCTTTGGCGGAAGCTGGGGCTGATGTAGTTGGCGTATCAGCAAGTTTGGAACTAATTGGCAGCGATGTTGAAAATGCCATTCTTAGTTTGGGAAGAAATTTTCACGCATACCAATGTGACTTAGGAAATCGGCAAAAAATTTATGAGTTTATTAGCGAAGTCAAAAAAAAACACAAGTGCATTGACATCATCGTTAATAATGCCGGCACAATATTAAGAAAACCTGTGTCCGAGCACTCAGACGAATTTTGGGATGAGGTTATTTCTATTAACCAAAGTGCTCCATTTATTCTCAGCAGGGAATTTGGAAAGGATATGGTTGCCAGAGGTAGTGGTAAGATCATATTTATTGCTTCACTTCTTTGTTTTCAGGGAGGGCTCACTGTGCCTAGTTATGCCGCTAGTAAAGGCGCAATTGCATCGCTAACGAAAGCCTTTGCAAACGAATGGGCTTCAAAAGGAGTAAACGTAAATGCGATCGCCCCTGGATATATTGCTACAGATAACACCAACGCAATTCGCGAAGATGAAAATCGAAATATCCAAATTTTATCGAGAATCCCCGCTGGAAGATGGGGAGAGCCAGAGGATCTTAAAGGACCACTTCTATTTCTAGCCTCACAAGCAAGTGATTACGTTCATGGAACAATATTAACTGTTGATGGCGGATGGATGGGCAGATAATCTCAATTCAATTTGCCTAAAACTTATCACCTCAATTTTTCTGGAAACCTTACATATTAATAATTAATAGAAGATGAGATACAAAACCCTTTGATATCAGGGTTATGCCTAAACTTTAGTTAAGAGCAAACATAAAAGTTAATTTTAATCGCAAAAATGTTTACATATACTTAACTTTGAAAACCCCAGAAAATTTCACTTCTGGCATATTGTAAAGTTTAGCAAAGGATGAAAGAAGATACGCTTTTAAAGATTAGTAATAAGATAAAGGAAAAAAGAAGAGAGCAGAATATTACTGTTCAAGAGTTAGCAGATCGAGCGAATGTAAGTAAAGGATTAATTTCTCAAATCGAAAATTCAAGAACAATACCTTCTCTGATTGTGCTCATTGATATTATTAAAGCGTTAAATATAGATCTTAATGTTTTTTTTAAAGATTTTACGAACAGTGATAATCAGGAAATGGTTCTGGTAAAAAAAGCATCTGAATACGAAAGCTTTGAAAAAGAAGATGCCAATGGTTTTCTATACAAAAGAATTTTTACCCCATCGATTAATAAAGGAACCGTTGATGTAATCTTACTGGAACTGGAGCCAAATGCCAATCGCCCAATGGTTGAAACTGAAGCATTTGAGTATAAATATATTCTTAGCGGGAAAGTATCGTATAACATCGACAATAAGATCTATGAATTAAGCGAAGGAGATTCACTTCTTTTTGATGGTCGAATTCCCCATACACCTAGCAACATCGGGAAGAAAAAGGCAGTAATGCTGGTCATCTATTTCTTTGAGGACAAAAACTAAAGGGCAATTTTACCTTTCGGCGTTCTGATAAATGCAATCCAAAATAATTAACTTTGGATTGCAGTGATAAAAGTTTAGTTTCTAAATATTTTCTGAATGCTTTCCGCAGCATAACCAGCACTGGCTGTCATTCCTTTACCGCCTATTGCAGTACGGATGTGAATTCGGTTATCTATGTCATATTCTACGATGTGTTTTGTGGGGTGTTGCGGATAAAAACCTGCCCAATAGTGCTGAATTTTCCGAACATCGAAGTTCACAATTCTTTGTGCCTCGGTAAGCATAAGTTCATTTACAAATTGCTTTAAGTTGAATCCTAAATCATCAAATTGATCAACATTTGCATATTCATGGCTATCGCCAATGATGAAACTTCCATCAACAGCTTTCTTAAATAAAATATGTATCCCCCATTTTTTTAATTCTTCATAATGCGCAGGTGTAGAAATATTATTGAAAGATGGGCAGTGATGCTCAAAACTTTCATATCGCCGAGTGGTTAATCCTGTTAAAATATTTCCTTCCAGATTTACCTCTGGCATCGGTACAGTTCTCATCATTTGCAACTTGCTGATTACAATGCCGCTTGATAAGAAAAGATCGGGAAATAACAGTTTAAATTCGTAGCCATTGCAAACTATCACCTTATCTGAAAAAAATTGCTCTCCTTTTGTAGATTGGGTATGCACTTCGTTTCCGACAATTTCGCTAGATACTATGGGTGTATTATAAATGATGGCATATTGAGAAAACTTTTCGCTCATGTAACGCTGTAGTCTGTGTATCATCAAATCGGGCTCTACACTAACTTCTTGTGGAAAGAATAGCGCCTCCTTTACATATTGACCGTTGAGTGCTGGATGCTTAGCTAGTGTTGATTCTTTACTTAGCATCGAAGAATCATAATCCAAACCGTCATAATGTTTTTTGAGTTCATGTAAAAGCTGTACTTCATCATCATCAGAAGCAAGGTACAAACTACCATTCTGTCTCACTGAAATATCAAAGTCAGCCTGGATCTCCTTGTAAATATTTGTTGCAGTCCGTCCATATTCGAACCATTTATCTTCCATGCCCGATGGAACTACCTGCCCAAAATTTCTAACTGTTGAACCGACAGCATAATTGTCTTTTTCCAACTGAAGCACTGATTTATTTTCTTTTAAGGCATGATAAGCGTGAAAAGTGCCCAATATCCCACCACCAATGATGATCAGATCATATTTTTGTTTCATACAAATAGTATTTGATTTTTATCCCGACTATTGATTGAATCCATAGTTGGTTTTACAATCGGTTGAGTTTGCTTTTTAAATCTAAAATAAATCATGGAAAAAATGGTTAGCACCAATCCACAGATGGATACAAGCCAAAGCGATCCTTTAAAAAATTCGATCCAGCTTATCCGCGGATTACCAATTTCTTTAACACCAAGGATTGTAATACTGGCTAAATATCCAAAAGCATCAGCAATATATATGAGAAAGCCAATGTTGCCCTTATGGTGGTATGTTGCAATTAGCCTTTCGAAAAAAACCGCGTTGTAAGGAAGATATGCCATGAAGAGGCCAATTCCAATACTGGTCATCCAAACCACGGGATCGATGTAACCCCATTGATAAAATAATGAAGCTGAAAGAATAACCAAGCAACCCATGATGATCATTATATGAATCAGCATAAAAGCCTTCAGATTATTTCGAACCATGATTAATAAGCTGAGCAGCACCAGGATAACCAAACTGATAATAGTATCAATTTGGGCATATATTTTATTGTTTGATATGCCCAAGCCTTTCCATATTTCCACTTCAAAATTATCCCTCATATCCCTTAATGCAGTAAAAAGAACATAAATTATTACTGTTACGATAATGCCAGGAAAAAACCGTTTTAAAAAGGCGAGGCGTTCTGCCCCATTCATAGCTACTCGTTTAGTTCGTAAAAGAATATCCTCCTGCGTTGGTTGAGGCATTGCTTCCAGCATCAAAACAAAGCCAATTAATGGTAGTATGAAAAGAAGTCCCATTGCAAAAGGCATCCATATTTCGTTAAGCCCAATAATTTCCATGAGCATCCGTCCTACCGTTTTTACAAATCCTGAGGCAAATATCAACGTGGTAGCCAAAACAGCACCCATAAATTCGGTGGTTTTACGCCCTTCAAGGTAACTGCAAACCAGACCCCATATCATACCTAAAGGAAATCCATTTAGAATCATACACAAAATATTATATGGAGCAGGAATTATTGCTAAACCTAAAAGTGCTCCCCAACTTACCATAATAAGCAAAAGGATATTCTTTGCTCTACTCCTACCTTTGCGTTCAGAAATAAATTTAATGCCATAAAATTTACTGGCTGTGTAACCGATCATTTGGGCAATGACCAACCAGATTTTATAATCAATGCCCAGTAATTCTTCATGCCCGGAAAATGTAGCTGCAGCAAACGCTTTTCGAAAAGCATACATGGAGGTGTAGCAACCGAAAGCCGCTATAGCGCCCCATAAGGTGATGGCTGTAACGCCCATTCCAGTCAGTTTATCACTTATTCTCTTCCCAACTAACATTTGCTTATCGGCTTGCTTGTTTGTTTAAATATTCGATTTTATTAAAACTGAACCAGGCTATTTCCATCATAATAAGCTGGTTTCGAGATACCCAAGAACCCGAGAATGGTTGGCGGAACCGTGTATAGATATGGCGCTCCATGGTAATCGGTTTCCTTTTTCCAGAATATTGGGCTGCTCAAACTTGTCCAGGCGATTGCACCTCCGTTTTTGGAAGTTAATGTAGCGGCTGGGGAAGAAAGGCTACCTTGAAAAGTACCACCAGAACCATCATTTCCTTTGACATAAAAAACCAATGATGATCTATCTGGATGACTTTCAGATAAAAAATTGAAGGCGTAATTACTAATTGAGGATGGAGAAAGTGCCTTTTTGAAAAATCTAACCTCTGTGATATTACCTGTAAATGAAGGATTATAACTCATGGTAACATCCTGACCTAATTTAAAGGCCTGGTTACTTTGAAGATCGCCAACATTGGAAATATTACCTTCGCTTACCAACAGTCCACCATCATAAATTTGTGCTTTTTGTGTAGTTCTATTCACAACAATTGCAACATGGTGCCATCTTTGATCCCTCAAATCTACTCCATCTACATCCAAACGTTTACTTCCATCACCAAAATTCGCCCTTATAACCCCGTTTCTATTGCTGATAATAATTCCTTTGTTATAACCATTAGCCCAATTTTTGTTACCGATAATAACCGGATCGCTGGTAAAATTGGTTGCTCGTACCCGAAATTCGATGGTAAAACTTGCACCGGCACTCAAATCTAATCCGGAAAGTGCAGGTAGGGATCCATAAACATTACTATTAAAGGTTGCAGCATTAACAGTTAATGGTTTAGTCTGTACAGTTTCCGTAGGTTCCTGATTGATTAATTTCGGTAAAACGGATGCATTATTTACAATGATAAATGCATTTCGTTCTTTATAAGATGCGCCGCCATGGCTTTGATCTCCGCCGTGATCGGTTGCCACAACGATTAACCAATCTTCATTGTTATAATTGGTTCTCGATTTAACGGCCTGAAGAATTTTTCCAACCCGAACATCAACTGCTTTTACAGAATCGAGGTACATTGGAGTTGTTGGAACATAATTGCTTGCATGCCCTGCATGATCCACATTATCAAAATGACAAAATGAAACATCAGGATTATTCTTTGTTAACTCTTCGATAATGCTAACCTGCGTTACATTATCATTAGCGCTGTTTTTTCTCACACTTAAATCCTGAGGAGAAATAATGTTATTATTAATTGACGCCCAAGTTGCAATAGATACCGTTCTAGCATTAGGCAGCGCTGTTTTTACCGATCGGAAAAATGAAGGGTAATTTACAAAATCAGCACCTGAAAAGCTGTTATCTGACGCTTTGTGCTTCGAAACACCAACTCCAGTGAAAAGTGCAGACCATCCATTTGAACTCCAGGTAGGAACCTCAGCCAAAGCATTGGTATAGGTGAGCGATTGGTCCATCAGTGTTTTTAAATTTGGAGCTGAAGCGGCACTTATTGTGCGCCAAACCAATCCATCTATTCCAATAAAAAGTACTTTCTTTACTTTTGATGATGCAGTTGGATTGAGGACAGCAACATTCTTATCGTCCATATTCCGGATCGTTTGATCATTTGCTTCATCGCTTTTTTTGCATGACTGACTCAAAATCAGTGTAAATGCAAAAGCTAGAATTGTTTTCATTTTCATAGGGATATTTATTAAAATTAAAGATTAAATCGAAAACCCAACTGTCCGCGTATGCCATAATATTCAACTTGTGTTGGGCGGGCCGGAACTCCATAGTAGTATCTAAACCGGGTATTGAGCAAATTATTAGCCTCTCCAAACATTAAAATTGATTTGGAAAGTTTGATAGATAGGTTGGCATCCATGGTCAGGTTCTCATCAAAATATTCGTCTTCGTTAGCCGTGTCACCGTAGGATACAATGTTTGCACCCTTATAGTTTGCAGCAAGTCTTGCCTGAACAATACCGCGTTCATAAAAAACCGCTAAATTAAATAGGGTATTGGCCTGGCCAGGAATACGAAGTTTATCTGTTCTGCCAATCACATTCATGTTTGATCTAATCAAGGTCAGGTTGGTATTCAAACCAAATCCACCGAGAAAACCTGGAAGAAAGTCGAATTTCTTACTGGCACCAAATTCGAAACCATATACTTTTGCACGATCGCCGTTTTGGTCCTGAAAAACCCTAACATTTTGCTGGCCTTCAAAAGCATTGTAGAATTGTGAGCCCCTAAAAATTGGATCTTCAACGTGTTTGTAAAATAGCCCGGCCGAAATTGCCCCAACGTTACTGAAGTAATATTCACTCATCAAATCCAGATTATATGATTTGATAGGCGACAATTGAGGGTTGCCGTAGGTAAATTCATTATCCTGAACCGCATAAGAGCCACCTGCTACCAATGAACCGAAATCTGGGCGAGAGAAGGTTTTAGTGGCAGCCATTCTAATATTTAGTTCATCAATCGGACTATATTTAATGTGAAGCATAGGCAGTAATACGCTGTAGTTATTTTTCTGGCGTTGCGGCGTTAATTTTCCCTTGTAATTAGGCTGACCAGCAACGGGTTCATATAACCAGCCTTGTACAGTCAGATCTGTGTTCTCCAATCTCAATCCACCTACAATACTGAATTTCTCGCTTACATTAATTGTAGCCATACCATAACCTGCAGATTGCTTTTCATAAAGATCAAAATTAGAACCTACCTGAACCCCATTCTTTAGCAATGCAGAACCAACTGAATCGACTTTCAAATTGTTGCGATAGCGATTGAAAAAACTATCCATATCGCCCACAGAGAGGAAATTTGGAAAAATTCCCTGAAATTGATTACCAATATTTTTTAGGTAATTATTGGCCTGAGGTTTAGCAACCAAATTAAAACTGGTGTAAGATGGTGCTGGCTGTGTTCCACCTTTATCATCCCAAACCCAGGTCGGGAGTTCATAGCGTTCAGTTCTTTTCTTGTCTCGATACTTTGCGCCAAATTTGAGTTCAATATCGTTGCTTATTTTAATTTTATAATTGGTTTGTGCAACAATCCGATCCGTTTCATTAATATGGTGCAGTTCCATCTGCACAGAATTGAAAGTGTATTTACTTGGGTCGTTGACAGCAGACTGACTTGGTAAAAGTGTTTGAGGCGAATTCGGATCAATCGGACCACCATCTACCTGATATGCAGTCATCTTATCTGCACCTAAGCCTTGGTAACCAACTTTTTCTTGATTATACTGAACGATATAATATGATGGAAAATCAGCATTTGGAATATCGCCATAGTTAAAATTATTGTTGTAGTGTGAGATTTTAACATCCAGCTTTGCTGCTGAACCTAGTGCAAATTCGCCACCTACATCTCCTCCAAACATCCTCGTTTTTAGTATATTATGAATGTTCTGAGCTTCAGCCCTGTCTTTTTCATAACGAAGACGCAGTTTATAGTGTTTTTCATTGTCATTTAATGATCCGTATAAACCGCGAACGTAAATTTTTGATTGCTGGCCAATACGATAGTCAGCTGCAGCATTTAATCCTACAGTATTTCTGGTACCGAAATAATCCCGTAATTCCATTCTGGCAATTCTGTTTCCGGAGAATCTTGGTTCAAAATTATCTGTTCCCCATTTGCGATTCCAAATGGTACCATTTACCACAAATCCGAACTTTTTATCTTTAGTCCTGTTGCCATATAGAATGTTACCACTAAAAATTGGCCCTTTGCCGTAATCATTATATCCACCACCTAAAGAAACACCCAAAGTGCGTTGATCTACCGAAGTTCTGGTAATAAAATTCACTGAACCACCCATGGCATCCCCTTCCTGATCGGGCGTAATGGCTTTTGAAACCTCGACAAACTGAATCAGTTCCGAAGGAAAAAAATCAAATGCTGTAGATCTTGATGTGGTTTGCTCTTCGGCCGTTGGAATCCTGTCGCCATTGATAGTAGCCGCACTCCATTGAGCTGGCAAACCACGGAGCGAAATAAAACGCCCTTCCCCTTGATCTCTTTCCAATACTACACCGGGTATACGTTGAACAGCCTCACCTGCATTTCTATCGGGTAGTTTCCCAATTCCATCAGCGGCAATTACATTTACAATTCGAGGAGAAGTTTTCTGCATGTTAAGCGCCCTTGCTTCCGAAGCACGGTTAGAGGAACTGCCTTTAATGGTTATTTCTCCTAGTGAGCGCTGATTAGAAAGTAAAATGATAGCAGGTACTACTGCCACCGAGTTTTCTGTAACGTCAAGTATTATATCTTGTGCATCGTAACCCACGGAGGTTATGGTTAAAGTTTGCATCCCGGAGGGAACATTGCTCAATGTAAATGCTCCGTTTACATCAGTACTTGTAGCTATTTTTACATTTTTTATTGATATAGATACCCCAGGAAGTGGGCCCAGGTTATCACGAACCAATCCTGTTAAATTTCCTTTTTGGGCAAATGCATATTGTACCATCATAAAAATTATGAGTAGCAGTAAGAGTTGTTTTTTCATTTCGCTTGCGTTTATAACAAGACAAAACTACTTCAATGTTTATAAATACTATACAATGTTTACAAATTTAACGTAATCATAATATGGATATTGTATGCTTAACTTTATAGTTAAATAAAGTTAACAAATACTAAACTATCACTTACTCTGAGGATATGAGCTTAATGTGAATCAGAAACCGCTTATAGATTTTATTCTAGAAGCGAAGCAATTTCAAGGATGGGAAAAAATGGCCTATTGTGATGACCATCAAGTGAAATATTAGACATGTGATGGCTCGCAAATTGTCCTCGTCCTTTACCAGTTGTGGGACGAAAAAGAATAGTCAACTTTAATAATTATGCTATACGCTTTATGGGCCTTGCAACCAAACTGGTTAAATCTTTATTTAAACAAATCTAAAAGTAAGTTGCCTGTCCATGATTGGGGAAGTTTTTTGGCTCCGAAAATATCAGCGATTACCATTGATGTATTTTTGTTGCTGTTATACTGGGTAAAAAGCCCCAATTTTTTTATTTTTGGACCTGTAATTGCCCAGGGCACTTCCATTTCAACCATTGATACACCTCCATGCCCTTTATTTTTCCCGCCATGATCTGTAATTAATAAGAAGTGTGTAGATTCATATAAACCAACTTTTTTCAACTTTTCCAATAGCTCGCCAATGGCAACATCAGCTTGTTCAATTGCGGTAATATATTCCGTACTCATCCAACCAAAACCATGTCCGGCGTGGTCAGTATGCACACTGTATAAAAAGGCAAGAGTAGGATTTTTTTGATTCCTTAAAAGAAAATCAAATGCTTTGTTGTAGTTTTCAAGGTAAGCATCATTTTCTCCGAAGGAGATTTCATCTAAATATTTTTTATTGATGGGGTATATTAATTCTTTCCAGTTGTAATAGTAGGCTGTTTTGACGTTCTTTATCTGATCTTTCAGCACTTTGAAAATGGAAGGATAATAGCCATCCGCATCAGTTTCAACACTCGACAACTCATGCGTTGCCAACGTCCACGCGTTATTGGTTATTCCATGTTCTTCAGGCCCAGAACCCGTAAAGTGGCTTGTCCAATTGGGTAATGTCACAGAGGGCATTACTGGCCTGGTGGAGAGTGATAGTGCGCCATCAGCAATCATTCGGTCCAAGTTGGGATGTTTTGCTTTTTTGAATCCTTCAGCACTAAATCCATCTAATCCAAGCACCAGCACACGGGTACTGGCTTTCTGAGCCTGAGCAAAACTGCAAAAGAATATTAATAATAGGGACAAAATAATTTTCATTTCTTTTCTCATTTAATTCTGTTAATTAATTACTGTTAGTATTTGATTTCGTAATGGTAGAGATAAGTACTACCGACATTAAACACATGATAGAAATAAGCACAAAAACACTTGAAGTGCTTTTCGTTAAATCGATAACCCATCCAAAAATCGGTTCGCCTAAGGCAGCAAATAAGTAGCCAATCATGTTCATACAACCTATGCCGGTTGCAACGGAGTTAGCAGGTAGCATTTGTGGACTTAGTGGCCAAAAATTGGCTTGCGGTCCATAAACAAAAAATCCCGACAGGAACATCAGTGCTCCACCTAATAAAAGGTTAGATGATGGAGAAATGTAGACTAAAATCACTAAGATTGCGCTTATGCCCATTCCTAATCTTATGGAAGCAATTCGGTTGCCTTTGTATATTGAATCAGACAGGGTTCCGAAAGAAATTGCTCCGGCAGCCATACCTATTGGCAATAGTAGGGTGGCCCACAAATAGTGCGGGTTATCTTTCCAACCTTTTCCCAGGTAGTGAACCGGTACCCAGAAAATCAGACCATACCTGGCCATACTTTCAAAGCCAAAAGATAATGTGGCCAATACAAAGTTTCGGTTGGCCAATACGGTTTTATACCTGGATAGCCAACTTTCATTCGCCAGCAAATCCTGAGTTGGTAATGCAGACATGGAGTGGAGTGAAGCAGAAGGCCTGTCTCTAATTAAAATTAAAAATAAAATGGCTACAAAGCCCAGTGGAATGATCGGTACCCTAAAAAGCATGCGCCAGTCGAGGTTCATTTGCAATAATACTATGGAGAATAAATAGGTAACAACGGAAGATAATCCAGCAGCCATGGTATAGAAACCGAAAGCCTTTCCATGTTCATCTTTAGACCACCAATTGGAAATCACCTTACTTCCGGGTGCCCATGCCATGGATTGAAAGTATCCGTTGAGCGCCCATAAAATGAGTATCATGTCTGAAGAATGCGAGAAACTTATGGCAACATTTGCCATAATGGAAAGAAAAGCGCCTGTTGGCACCATAAACCTTGCGCTTAGTTTATCGGCCAAGTTTCCGTTGATCAACTGACCGATGGAGTAACCAATCAGCATAGAAAAACTAATCCAGCCAATTCTGGTGTAGGAAATATCCAGATCTTTAGCCATACCTGTTACCGCCCAACCAAAATTATGTCTCCCTGTATAGAAAAACAGATAACATACCATCGTCACCAGCAACATCCTCCACTGCTGCTTTCTGAAAGATTTACTGTCCATTGCTTTTAAGATTAGTTATGTTTATTCCTACTCGGATGGGCTTTTGCGCTACTGCATAAGCCAAGGCGCTTTCAGCATCTTCAAGACTAAATTCTTTCTCAACAATTTGCTCGAAAGGGTAAGCATCATGATGCTCGGTGATAAAATCAACAGCAGCAACTAAATCATCGTGATTGTAATTATGAAGGCCTTTAATCGAAATAATCCCCCGCACAATTTTTTCTGCATCTACATGAACAGGCCGGGATTTGAATACGGCGCCTATCCAAACGGCCATACCGCCGACGGCAAGTGTCTCAAGCCCTTGCTCCATGGCATCAGGAGATCCGCTCATGTCGAAAACAACATCAATATTTTTGGGTAATGCCTGTCCTTTAGTTAATAGCAAGGTTTCTTTCACACCAAAATCGACTGACCTTTTTAATCTATCGGCATTAATATCGCCCATGTAAATGGCCTCTGCACCATTAGAGTGACACATCGCTGCACAAACTATACCTAACAGCCCACTCCCCGTGATAAATATTCTTTTGTTGCGAACATTACCAGAGAGTCTGATTGCCCCCGCAACTGTAGCAATAGAACAATTAATGGTAGCTGCTACATTTAAAGGAATAGCCTTGCTTAACTTGATAACGGTGGTTCCTGCTTTGATTATACAATGAGTAGCCAATCCCCCATGAAGCGAATCATCAGATGTGATTTGAGCATGTCCGTACTTAAAGAGATTATCGCTTTTTTGAGGCATGCCTCTGGTTGCTAACAAAGAGTTTGGATCAGAAGAGAAAATACTCCAGGTAACTAAGTCACCAATTTTTAATGGGTTACCCAAATAATCATACCTGCGGTGTCCTTCAGCAAACTGAGCAATTTCACCAACTATTTCATGGCCAAGAACTGTTGGCGTTTTTTCTGCTCTCAAACCACAATAGGTATGCAGATCACTTCCACAAATGGTGGTATATAGGTTTTTGATTAAAAGCTCATCTTTTTTTAAAGGTGGTATGTCTACTGTTAACATTTCCAACGACGAGCCTGGTCCGTTGAAGGCAAGAAGATTTGCTTTTTCCATTGCTTATTTCATTGTCCTGAATGGTTTAGGAGACTGCGTTTAGGAGAACCCAACCAAGTGTATCAGGAATAAATTTTATAATTTGTCAATCTCTCAGACATTTATAGGATAGTTCAATAGTGCTGGCAATTCAGACAGATTATTGATTACGTAGTCTGGTTTGACCGTTAATAATTGTTGAGAGGTGTGCGCACCCGTTGTAATGCCAATACTTAAACCACAACCGGCATTTTTACCTTCCATGATGTCAATGGTGGAATCACCAATTTTTACCACGCTTCTACTATCTTGGATATTAAATTGATCCATCGCAAATGCAATCATATCAGGCTCGGGTCTATTTTTGCGAACGTCAGATGCGGTAACAAGGGCATCGAAATCGACCCCTATTCTCCAGCCCAATTTTTTTAATATTGACATTGCTGTTTTGCGGTCATATCCTGTATTTAAAACAGCCAAAATATTTCTTCTTTTCAGCTCTAAAAAAAGCTCAAATGAATTGGGTTGAGGAAAAATTTCCGCTTCCTGGTAGGCAAGTGTTAATGATACGATAAAGTCTGAATAGATTTCATCAATAACCGATTCTTTTTCAACGTTGGCAAATGTCGCCAAGATATCTCTAATGGCTTGCTTTTTTTCCTTACCAGCGCCTTGATCTAAAACTTGATCTAAACTAAAATCGAAACCAGCCAAATTGATTGATTTTTGAAGTGTCTTATATACCAAATTGTTTTCATCCACTGTTGTTCCAGCCATATCGAATACAACCATTTTTATATCCATTATCTTTAATTTTAAATATTACACCAAAAGAAAATAACTTTTGTTTAGCAAAACTAAACATTGTTTATTTAAAATAAAAGGCATTGGTGTTAATTTATTGTTAAGGCTATCTTTTCTGGAAGCGCTAAAGCAATTTCGAACTTGCAAATACTTACCAAGACGTTACTATTTGCACTCAATAGCTGAACTTTCTTGGGCTAATCACAGGTGCAATTTCATCCCTTTGTAACCTAGCTGCTCTGGTGATTGCCCAATCCATTCGCCGGAAGCGCCTTTGATAATTATTGTTTTTCGCTTCGCATCAATCGCAATAAGAGTGAACAAAGGGTCTTTATAGGGCAGATCATTCTTAAATATGGATATTGTTGCTCAAATTCAGTAGGATAAGTCTTACGGTTGTGTTGATCGCCTACAAAAGTAAGAAGCAGAATTAATATATAAACACAGAATCCCTAAAATGGTTAACAACGCGTTAATATGTGTATGACTATTGATCGCGAACAGAATCTTATTTTTGTGCATACCGAGCAATTTACTTAGACCTAACCAGTCATCGTATCTTTTTATGAGCTTAAAACAATAAAAAACAATCTTGTTTCTCATACAAAATTTCAAAACAATCGACCTATATAGCTGATTTACTGAATATTACTTTTCCATTTTATATATTACAGTTTGTAGACCTTTAAAGACAACTAAAAATATGGTTTTCACCTTATATTTGTGTAAACCAGATATACTACATAAAATAAATTGGATTTGGAAAGCAGTACATCCAATGATATCATGCCATTTCTATTTTTTAATCATGTTTAACCCTAAGGATACCTGATGTTACGAAATAAAAAAATACTCTTTCCTGTAGGATTTACGTTAACTGTTATCGCAGTGATCGCTTTTTCCACTTTTAATATAGAAAAGCAAATAGATTTTAATTCGCAAGTAAAACCGATTTTAAATAAAAAATGTATCTCCTGTCATGGTGGAGTGAAACAGCAGGGTGGTTTTAGTGTGCTGTTTAGAGAAGAAGCAGTAGCCAAAACACAAAGTGGTAAACCTGCTATAATACCCGGAAACGCAGCGGATAGTGAATTTATCAAGCGCTTAAAATCAAATGATCCGGAAGAGCGCATGCCATACAAGCACCCTGCTCTTGAGCTACAAGAAATCAATATTCTAAGCGACTGGATTAATCAAGGTGCCAAATGGGGTAAACATTGGGCTTATGTCAGTTTGGCACCCACAACCATACCTCAGATAAAAGATAATTGGATTAGAAATGATCTGGACAAATTCATTCTAGTAAAACTAAATGAAAACAAACTTCAGCATGCTGAAGATGCTGACAGGGCAACATTGTTACGAAGAGTGAGCCTGGATTTGATTGGCACCTACCCATCTGAAAAGCTATCTAATAGATATTTGAGCAGCAAAAATGAACGACAGGCTTATGAATTGCTAGTGGATAGTTTGCTTGCTTCGCCGAAATTTGGAGAACGCTGGGCTTCGATGTGGTTGGATATTGCCCGATATGCTGATACAAAAGGGTATGAGAGCGACCCAAACCGAAATATCTGGAGCTATAGGGATTGGCTCATTAAAGCTTTTAATGCTGATATGCCATATAATAAATTCATCACCGATCAAATTGCTGGTGACCTATTTTCAAATCCAACAGATGCACAGTATATCGCGACCTCCTTTAGCAGAAATACACCAACCAATGATGAGGGCGGCACAAATAATGAGGAATTTAGAACTTCAGCAGTTTTAGATCGCGTAAATGCAACATGGGAGGGATTAATGAGTACGACATTTTCTTGTGTACAATGCCATAGCCATCCTTATGATCCTTTCAAGCATGAAGAGTACTACAATTTCATGTCTTATTTCAACAATACAAGAGATGAGGATGTACCAGCAGAGTATCCTTTATTCAAGATTTTTAATGATAGTTTAAAAAATGAGCTAAACAATCTAGAAAGCTGGGTCAGTACTATTGCGGGCAATGAAAGAGCAAAAAAAGTGAGCCTGTTTTTGAAGACAGGACAACCTTCTATCAATTCCACAACAGCAGACCAACTTATAAATTCGGTTATTGGAAATAATAATATTGCCCTATTTTTCAAAAACAAATCCTCCGCGAGATTGAAAGCTGTCAATATGGAAGATGTTAATCATATCATTCTACGCTATAATTGTACAAAATCAAACGGGACGCTGAGTTTACACTCAGGTGGTCCAAATGGCCCAATGATAACGTCATGGAAAGTTGATCAAACCAAAGGCAATGAAACGGTTGAAAAAGATATCGTTCTTCAGAAAGGGACAAAAGATGTTTACCTGAAATACATCAATCCTTCGGTGAAAGACCCCAACGAATTTATGCTCTACTTCGACTGGTTTTACTTTACAAAGCAGTTTCCAGGAAAAGGACGGGCAGATTATGTGAAGTATAAAAAAACCTTTACCGATTTGATGAACAGCCGAACGATTACTACACCGGTAATGATCGAGAATCCATCGAGCATGAGGCGAAGAAACTTTGTCTTTGAACGTGGCGCCTGGACCTCAAAGGGCAAGGAAGTTACCGTAGGTGTACCAGCCTCACTCGGATTTGCAATGCCCGGAAATGCACCAGCGAACCGCATGGGCCTGGCGATGTGGCTGACTGATAAGCGAAACCCTTTAGTGGGAAGAACAATTGTTAACAGATTATGGGAACAGTTATATGGGGCTGGTATTGTGGAGACATTGGAGGATATGGGAACACAGGGTTTGGCGCCAACACACCAGGAGCTCCTGGATTTTATGGCATATCAATTCATAAACCAATACAACTGGAGCATAAAAAAAATGCTTAAGGAAATGGTTATGATGGCTACCTACAGACAAGATAGTAAGGTCAATGAAACTTTAAAGGATAAAGACCCATTCAATAAATTTTATGCCCGTGGATCGAGAGTGAGATTAAGTGCTGAACAAATAAGAGACCAAGCGCTATCGGTATGCGGGGTATTAAGCGATAAAATGTATGGGCCGCCGGTCATGCCCTGGCAACCGGAAGGAATTTGGTTTTCGCCTTATAATGGAGATAAATGGCGAATTAGTTCAGGGGAAGATCAATATCGCAGAGCGATCTATACCTATTGGAAAAGGACTGCCCCATATCCATCATCGATTGCTTTTGATGGAGCCTCCAGAGTAGTTTGTAGTCCACGTCGCATACGCACCAATACACCATTGCAGGCATTGGTTACCTTAAACGATAGCGTTTATATCGATATCGCTAGAAAATTAGCCGCAAGAATGGAAAAAAATGGAGGAAATAGCAATGCAGCAAAGATTGCCAAGGGTTACAAATTGATTCTTTTTAAGCCTATTCCAGAGAACCGACTCCGTATTTTTATGAATCTGTATCAAAAAGGATTTCAAGAATTTAGCAAAAATCCTGCAAGTGTATCGGCATTTATGGATGATAAAAAACAACTATACAGGCCTGAAAATGCAGCGATGGTTCTGGTAGCCAATGCAATGCTTAACCTTGATGAAGTAGTTACTAAAAACTAACGACAGCTTATGACAAAAGATGAATTAAATGCCTACAAATTAGTCAAGGAAGCCCAGGAAGCTGAAGCAAGGGTGCACTCCCGCCGTCATTTTTTAAAGGAAAGTGCGATGGGTTTGGGTGCTCTTGCATTTGGTTCGCTAATGGGAAGTTGTGGTAATCTTTTTTCTCCTTCACAAACTAAAATTGCTTACGATCCTGCTCATCCATTGTTACCGAAATCACCGCCAATGCTTGGCAAAGCCAGAAGTGTTATTTATTTACACATGGCTGGCGCCCCCTCGCAGTTAGAATTGTTTGATTTCAAGCCTGAACTAAAAAAAATGGATGGTCAAGACTGCCCTCCTTCTTTACTGGCTGGGAAAAAATTCGCCTTCATCACCGGCGTTCCGAAAATGCTTGGTCCTCAGGCTAATTTTGCACTGTATGGACAATCCGGAGCTTTAGTGAGCGATAATTTGCCGCACTTTTCTACTATGGTGGATGAGGTGACTTTTTTAAAGGCGGTACATACCGATCAGTTCAACCATGCACCGGCACAATTGCTGGTACATACCGGATCTCCAAGATTGGGCAGGCCTAGCATGGGAAGTTGGGTAACCTACGGCTTGGGATCAGAGAATCAAAATCTTCCAGGCTACGTAGTACTCACCAGCGGCGGAAGCTTCCCAGATGCTGGAAAGAGCGTATGGGGAAGTGGTTTCTTACCTTCAGTTTATCAAGGAGTGCAATGCCGCAGCGAAGGCGACCCCGTGCTTTTTATAAAAGATCCGAATGGTATGAATAGAGATTTGAGAAAAGCTTCGATTGAGGCAATTAATAGCGCCAACGAATGCCAATATCAAGAGTATAATGATCCCGAAATACTATCGAGAATAGCGCAGTATGAAATGGCTTATCGCATGCAAATATCTGCACCAGAAGTGATGAACATTAACGATGAACCGGCTTCCATTCATGAAATGTATGGCACTCAACCCGGTAAAGCTTGTTTTGCCAATAATGTTTTGCTCGCCAGAAAGTTAGTGGAAAAGGGTGTTCGTTATGTTCAGCTTTTTGATTGGGGTTGGGATGCTCATGGAGACAGCCCTAATAATTCTCTTAATATCGGATTAAAAAATAAGTGCAGAAGCATCGATCGGCCGATTACGGCATTGTTACTCGATTTGAAGCAGCGTGGTCTGCTCGAAGAAACCTTAGTAGTATGGGGTGGTGAATTTGGTAGAACACCAATGATGGAAAACAGAAATGGAATTCAAAATCCATTTAAAGGAAGAGATCACCATACTGAAGCATTTACCATTTGGATGGCTGGCGGAGGCGTTAAAAAAGGCTTTACACATGGAGAAACCGATGAAATAGGCTACAGTGCCATAAACGGAAAGGTTGATGCTTTTGATATTCAGGCAACAATCTTAAATCAGCTGGGTTTCGATCATGAACAGTTTACTTATCCCTTTCAGGGCAGGCCATTCAGGCTAACCGATGTGGCTGGAAAAGTAATATCAGAAGTGGTGGCCTGATTAACAACAGTATATTAAAAATCAATTGATCTATTAACTAATATCCTAATGATTCATCAAAGCAGAAGAAAATTTATACAAACAACAGTCGGGGCAACTGCAGTTTCTCTTTTGATAACTGCCAATAAAACACTAGCAATTTCACCCCAAGATGTAACCGCCAAGCCAGGATTTCAGATAGTATTTATGCAAACAGATTGGGGTTTTGAAGGCAGCAGAGATGAGTTTTGCGCAGCAGTAAAGAAAGAAGGATATCAAGGCATCGAAGTATGGTGGCCGGGTGAAGATAACGCTGTGAAAGAATTGTTTGCGGCAATAAAAAAACATGATTTGGAAATCGGTTTCCTTTGCGCCGGGTCTGGTTCAAATATTGGAGCACATTTGGACACTTTCAAAAAAAATTTAGACGCCATTTGTTCCAACAATTATAAAAAACCTTTGTACATCAATTGCCATTCGGGAAAGGATTTTTTTACTTATGAAGAAAATAAGCAAATCCTCGATTATACCATAACCAAAAAAAAATCATCGGGTATACCCATTTATCATGAAACACATCGAAGCAGGATGATGTACGCTGCACCGATAGCCAAAAATTTTGCCGAGAAAAATCCGGAAATCAGATTTACCTTGGATATTTCTCATTGGTGCAATGTACATGAGAGTTTGCTAGCAGACCAAAAAGAAACCATTGATTTTATTCTGGAGAAAACTGACCACATCCACAGTAGAGTTGGTCATTCGCAGGGGCCTCAAGTGAATGACCCAAGAGCGCCTGAATGGGCAAAAACTGTAGACGCTCATTTGGCTTGGTGGGACAAAGTGGTGGCCTACAAAAAACAACGTGGTGAGCAAATGACTATTCTTACAGAGTTTGGACCAGCGGATTACATGCCTTCCCTTCCCTACACCAAACAACCAGTTGCAGATCAGTGGGCAATAAATGTTTACATGATGAAGCTGTTAAAAAAAAGATACCAATAACATGCTAGAATTTTTTGGCCGCTTTCATCCGGTTTTCGTTCACCTCCCTATCGGAATTTTACTTTTAGCTTGCTTTTGCATTTTTCTTTCCTTCATGAAAAGATTTAAGCCGCTAAAACCGGCAATTCCATTGATGTTGATTTTAGGAACAATCAGTGCTGTTGCCAGTTGTATCACAGGTTATGTATTAGCAGGAAGTGGAGAATATAGTGGCGATTTAATAAATGTTCATCAATGGATGGGTATTAGTGTGGCTGTAGTATCTCTTACTTTAATGGCACTATACACCAGGATAACATCAAACATTCTTATGGGGAGCATTTCTGGTGTTCTCGTTGCGCTCATTTCTATTACAGGCCATTTAGGAGGTTCACTTACTCACGGCGCAGATTATCTCAGTGATCCACTCTCCAAAAACACAGAAACCAACGGAAAAGCGATACCAAATATTCCAAATATTCAAGATGCTTTTGTTTATGAAAATGCCATCCAGCCGTTGCTTAAAAATCGTTGCTACAGTTGTCATGGAAATGAAAAGCAAAAAGGCAATTTACGATTGGATCAAAAAGAATATATATTAAAAGGCGGTAAAGGTGGAAAAACACTAATTATTGGAAATGCAGAAGATAGTGAGTTGATTAAACGAATCATGCTACCCATAAATGATGAAGACCACATGGCGCCTAAAGAAAAGCCGCAGCTTACGCAAAACGAAGTTGCACTTTTAAAATGGTGGATTGATAATGGCGCTGACTTTAGTAAAAAATTTAAAGATATTCAACAATCCAAAGAAATTAAAACCGTGCTCTCCTCTTTGGAAAATGGTCAAGATGAATCTCAAAAAACCAAAAAGGCAGATATTCCAACTGAAGAGGTATCGGCTGTGAAAATTGATGTCTTAAAAAAACTTACCGAGGCCGGTGCGGCTATATCGCCAGTGGCGCAAAACACAAATTACCTCACAGCTAATTTTATAAATGTAAAAACCTTTAACAAGGCTGTTTTATCTCTTTTGAGGTCAATAGATAAGCAACTGCTTTGGCTTAAAATGGATAATGATCAGGTGAGTGATCAGACATTAGAAGCGATTAAAAACTGCAAGAATTTAACCAGGTTAAGCCTAAATCGTTCAAAGGTTACTGATGCGGGACTCTCTGATTTAAAAGACTTATCCAATTTAGAATCGCTAAGTTTAGTGGGCACACAAGTAACTAAAAACGGAATTATCCAGCTCAAAATGCTTCAAAAGCTTAGATCTGTCTATTTGTATCAAACTGCGATTTCAAAAAATGATATAGCCTATCTTGTAAGTCAGTTTCCTAAATTGGTTATAGATACAGGAAATTATAGGATACCTCAATTGGCTCAAGACACAACAATTTTTAAAGCCCCTTAACATAATTTTAGTTTTATACAA
This sequence comes from Pedobacter sp. Leaf132, assembly GCF_920984695.1. Lineage (NCBI taxonomy): Bacteria > Pseudomonadati > Bacteroidota > Sphingobacteriia > Sphingobacteriales > Sphingobacteriaceae > Pedobacter > Pedobacter sp. Leaf132. Next base: position 120,073 of record NZ_CAKLBO010000013.1, read on the forward strand.
TGGTTTTTACTGCTAAAAACAAATGAAAAGCTTTTTCCTCTTCATTTTTTTCGAGAGATATTTAATAAAAATTTCAGCCTGGCTTGTGCACTTCCCAAAATTCAGACCATTTAAAAGTAGAATTCTAGACCGAGCGCAGCGAGGCTATTAGAAAAACTATTAATTTTAATTGGCAATATGAAAAGAATCAAGTTTACGGAATCCCAGATTG
>NZ_CAKLBO010000014.1:0-100420 GCF_920984695.1 Pedobacter sp. Leaf132
GGTGGTTGGAAAGGTTATTCATCACAGAGGAAGCCTGGTGCAACAACCCTAATACTCGGTCTCCAAAAATTCTATAATATCTATTTAGGATTCGAAATCCAAAAAGATGTGGGTACACGGTAGGCTTTACCCGGGTTTAGTTACTAAAGATTTTGCAACTATTAAAGTTTTCCTGCAAAAAGCCCATCATCCATCTTAAACCAAAACACTCTACATTTTCAATGCTCTAAGCATTTCCCTTTTGCCGGGTGCCCCAGGTAATTTCTCAATGGTGAAATTACAGGCTTTAACAGCACGCTTAAGTTTTCCGGTAATTGCATAAGTAACAAAAGTACCTCCAGGTTTTAAAAGGGTGCAGGTTTGCGCTATAATTTCGTCACTCCACATTTCGGGTTGATGTTGCACAGAAAAAGCATCATAATAAACTAAATCGAAAGTTTTCTCAGTTTTAAATTCTGCTAATGTGGTATGCGGAATTTGAAGCTGGCAAAGCGGAGATAGGGCCTTAATTCCTTTCAAGCTATCTTCATAGTTTGTTATAAAACTATTCCAGGTATCAGCAGAAACATAAGCGGAATAACCGGTTTGGTTCAGCACATCGATTGTTAAGGGAAAGGCCTCTAAACTGGTATAATTTAACTTTATATTGTTTTGTACGCAATATTCTAAGCTTAAAATAAAATTAAGTCCGGTTCCAAAACCTACTTCAAAAATCGAAATTTCTGATTTTCCTGTTGACGCAAACTTTAAGCCAGCATCAATAAAAACATGATTGCTTTCTTGCAATGCACCATGCTTGCTGTGGTAATGCTCTCCAATGGTTTCGTTGTATAAGGTATTTGAACCATCAGCAGTTTGGGTAATAATATTCATTAGCAGGATTAAAGGATTAGAAGATTTTCAGGATTAAAATGATTATCGGATTTAAAGATTCTTGAGTAGAATTGTTAATTTCGTATCTAACGCAAACATAGTGAAATTTGCATTTGTTTTCCCTAAACCCTAAACCCTAAACCCTAAACCCTAAACCCTAAACCCTAAACCCTAAACCCTAAATGGATATAGAATCATTCAGAGAATATTGTTTAAGTCTGCCCGGTACAACAGAAGGCATGAAATGGGATCATTTATGCTTTATGATTGAGGAGAAGATTTATGTTATTGCAGATATTGATCAGGGCAGTCGCTTCTCTATAAAGTGCAATCCGGATGAATTTGATGCATTAACAGCCAGAGATGGCATTGCCCAAGCTTATCATTTAGCCAAACGCCAATGGATTCAAATAGAAAATATGGATGTATTGAACGACAAAGAACTTAAAGCCAGAGTTGCTGAATCACGAGCATTGGTACTTGCAAAGCTGCCTAAAAAAATACAAGCCAAATACGCTTAAGAATATGCGATAGCACTAGTGTTATAATCTGAATTAGACAACAAAATCATCATTGCAAGGCACGAAGCAATCTATTTGTGATGTGTCTTATTGAAAAAGATTGCTTCTTGCCTCGCAATGACGGCCTTAATCTAAACCTTATTGCTTTGATGTATCTCTCTTGATGCCTTTATCAGCATTAAGCTCCTTCGATTTCATAATGTTGAAACGGTACATTTCTTCTATTCCAACCAATTTTCTCGAGCTTTTTTCGATATCCGTTCCGGCTTCCCATAAATAAGGTCTGAAACTGTAGGTTTTTGTATCTTCTAAGTTGCCAATAAACTGATCCCACGTACTCCAGCGTAATCCCTTATAAAATTTAGAAAGATCGCTATCGAAGCAAAAAATTAAAAACTCGCCATAACCAGCACCTAATGGCTGCCAGGTTAAAGTATTTGGCTCCAGGTAATACATGTTTTTTACATCTTTACCTAAACCCCCATAATTTATCGCGAAAAAACCACCTATGGCATCATCTGCTACTAAAAGATAAGGAATATCATCGCCATATTCTTTAATCGTTTTGCCTTTGTTCCACTCTGCAATATCTCTTGTTATACGGTCGCTACCCGAACCTAAAATTCTAATCCATCCATTATCAATCAAAATACCACCCGTATTGTAAATAACAGAGCCAAGCGTAGCATAGGTAGTCATCTGGGCGTTGTATAAAACTTTATTGGCCTTTGCCGTATCAACAGGTAAAACGGTTACTTTATTTTTAGCAGAATCTATCCATTTTTGAACCAAAGGCCAGGCCGGATCTGTTTTGTTAATCAATTTATCAAGGCTAATCAGTTTGTTTTGAGCAGAAGCTGATGTGCAAACTATTAATAATGCTAATACTAATTTTAAGATATTTTTCATGTAGGCGAATCGTATTTTCAAAGATAGAATGATAATTAAGAAAACGAGTGCTTGTTGTGTAGAATAAAAAAAACGCCCCGATTACTCGAGACGTTCTTAGGTTTGATATTCCTCTCAGGGATGAATATCGTTCAAATATTATTTAAATATAGAAGTTTTGAATTTATGATTACCACATTCTAATTCTATCCTCTGGTTTTTTGTATAATTTATCACCAGGTTTAACATCAAAGGCAGTGTACCATGCATCCATATTTACCGGTGCACCAATTGTACGGTACGGGCCAGGTGAATGTGGGTCGGTTTTAATTAACTGTGCTGCGCTTTCTGGTAAAATATTACCTCTCCACACTTGTGCCCATGCTAAAAAGAAACGTTGGTCTGGCGTAAATCCATCAATCTTTTCATTGCTTTGGCCTTGTTTAGTCATTTTGAAGGCTGTGTATGCTGCATTTAAACCGCCTAAATCGCCAATGTTTTCACCCATTGTTAATTTTCCAATTACATGAACGGTATCTAAAACCGTGTAAGCATCAAATTGCTCACCCAATGCTTTTGTTTTTTCTTCAAATTTTTTACGGTCTTCTGCGGTCCACCAGTTCTTTAAATTACCTTTTGCATCATATTGGCTTCCGCTATCATCAAAACCATGACTCATTTCGTGACCGATAACAGCACCAATACCACCATAATTCAAAGCATCATCTGCATTTGGATCAAAAAATGGAAATTGTAAAATTCCGGCAGGGAAAGTAATAGAATTCATTGTTGGGCTGTATGAAGCATTAACGGTTGGCGGAGTCATGCCGAAACGAGTACGATCTACCGGTTTACCTAATCTGCTTACATTTTCATTATATCCCCAAACACTTGCGTTACGCAAATTTTGGAAGTACGTTGCTCTATTAATATTAAGGCCTGTATAAGTTTCCCATTTTGTAGTGTAGCCAACTTTAGGTTCAAACGCAGCAAGTTTTTCTAAAGCTTTAGTTTTGGTTTCAGCACTCATCCACTCTAAGCCTTTAATTCTGATTTCGAATGCTTTGCGTAAATTAACAATCATGGCATCCATGCGGGCTTTAGCTTCCGGTTTGAAATATTTTGCAACATAAAGCTGACCTAATAATTCGCCAATTGTGCCATCTGTTAAAGACGACATGCGTTGCCAACGCGGTGTTTGTACTTTTTGTCCGGTTTGTGCTTGCGTAAAGGCAAAACTTGCTTTAACAAATGGAGAACTTAAACTTCCGGCAGAACTTTTCAAAACGTTCCATTCCAAATAGGTTTTCCAATCTGCAACTGAAATCGATTTCAACATAGCATCCACACTCGCCATAAATTTCGGCGATGACACTAAAACAGTATCCTGCCCTTTGATGTTAAATTTTGGTAAATATGTTGCCCAGTTAATACCCGGAGTTTGTTTGCCTAAATCTGTTACAGTAAGTTTATTGTAAGTTGCATAAGGGTCACGCATTTCTAAACGGCTCATTTGCGCTTCTGCAAACTGCTTTTCGATTTTAAAAACCGTTGCTGCCTTTTGTTTAGCTACTTCAGGGCTGCTACCTGTTAAACTAAATAAGGTAGTCATGTAAGTATCATAAGCCTCGCGAATTTTAACACTACGCGTATCATCTTTCAAATAATAATCACGGTCTGGCAAAGTTGTACCACCTTGGCCAATGTTAACCATGTATTTATTTACGTTTTTACGATCCTGGCCAACACCAATGCTAAACATAGAACCACCAATTCCATTTACACGCATGTAAGCAGCCTGGTCTAAAACACCCTGAATATCTTTAATCTGCTTTATTTTTTCTAAATCGGCCTTAATTGGAGTATAACCTAATTTTTCGATGGTTACTGTATCCATTGCAGCGGCAAAGAAATCGCCTACACGGCGTTTTACTGAGCCGGCAGGAGCAGATTTATCAGCGGCTGCTTCTTCTACCAGCGATTTTACCGCATTGATGTTAAAGTCTCGAAGTTCGTTAAAAGAGCCCCAACGAGTTTCTTTGGCCGGTACAGGATTGTTTTTTATCCAGGTACCGCTTGCGTATTGATAAAAATCATCGCCCGGTTTAACCGATAAATCCATGTTTGCAGGATCGATGTATTTTTTTGGAGCTTGTGCATTTGCAGAAAAGCCAGCCGCAACTATGCCAAGTGCAGCAAAATATCTTTTCAAATTTTGGTATTTCATTCGCTTAAATAAGTTAGTTATTTGTGCGAAATTTATGAAATACAAATTAATACTGAAGCAATATATTAGAAATATTACTTGTAAAACCAGTAGTAAATTTTTGTTAAACCAAGCCGTCTTAAGAATTCACTTGGCGAGAAATGGAACTTTAGAGATTTCATCTTTTTTAATTCTTAATACACTATTAACATTTTTTAACATTATTTATTGTGTGCTACCCAATTTTTTTATTATCAAGAATGATTAAAGATAATTTCATTTTCCATAAAATTAGTCTTTTTAGTTATACGATATATGAAAATGATTGTTGGGTTTTTCATTTGTTCTGCAGTCCCGCCATTCGCTTCAATCTTTGGCTTTTAAAACTTACGAAGTTAGATGAGCATTTTTTGATAGGAAACTTCGTAAGTTTTGCCAAAGTATTTCCGCTTCTGTCAGGTTTATTTTACTTTTGATAGTACTACGATTAGCGCCACCTAAACCCGACAAAGTGGAAAACCCGGAAGCCAATTTTTCTTTGGCTGAGGATTTGTAACGGTGGCGGGATGAAAGAAACCGAAATGCACCTAAAATTGCTTTTCAAAAAAATAATCTAAATGAGTCATTCCCACGATAAAGAAGAAAGTTGCTGCAGCAGCAAAGCGCATGAACATACTCATGAGCACACACATAGCCACGAAGATAGCGATGAACATGACCATGACCACGGTGGCGACCCTTCATCATTTAAAACCTATTTACCGGCAATAGTAACTTTGGCTATGCTGCTTATTGGTATTGCTTTCGATAACTTTTTTAAAATTGAAGCTTTCAATAAAATTCGTCTTTACTGGTACATTTTAGCTTATTTGCCGGTTGGCGTACCCGTATTAAAAGAAGTTTGGGAAACTTTTAAAGCCAAAGAGTTTTTTACAGAATTTTCTTTAATGTCTATCGCTACAATTGGGGCTTTTGCAATTGGCGAATACCCTGAAGGTGTTACTGTAATGCTTTTTTACACCATTGGCGAGCTTTTTCAATTAGCTGCGGTTAATCGTGCTAAAAGAAATATCTCAGCTTTGCTAGATGTAAGGGCTGATGTTGCACACGTTTTGCGAAATGGTAAATATGAAGATGTTGAGCCTGAAAAAGTTGAAATTGGCGACATTATACAAATAAAAGCTGGAGAAAAAACGCCTTTGGATGGTGAACTGTTATCTGAAAAAAGCAGTTTTAATACCGCTGCTTTAACCGGAGAAAGTAAACCCAAAACCATTAATAAAGGCGACAATGTATTAGCAGGAATGCTAAACATAGATGCAGTAATCGAAATTAAAGTTACAAAGGCATTTGCGGATAGTGCTTTATCCAGGATTTTAGAAATGGTTCAAAATGCTACAACACGCAAAGCAAAAACCGAATTATTTATCAGAAAATTTGCCAAAATTTATACACCAATCGTATTCTTTTTAGCTTTAGCATTGGTAACCATACCCATATTAGTTTTGGGCAACGAATATCATTTCCAAACCTGGTTGTATCGCTCATTAGTATTTTTGGTAATTTCTTGTCCTTGCGCATTGGTTATTTCCATTCCTTTGGGCTATTTCGGCGGAATTGGAGCAGCATCATCTAACGGAATACTTTTTAAAGGCTCTAACTTTTTGGATCTCATTACCAAGCTTAATACCGTTGTAATGGATAAAACGGGTACGCTTACAAAAGGTGTTTTTAAAGTTCAAAAGATTGAAACTAATATTGATGAACAGGAATTTTTAAAATATCTGGTATCAGTAGAAGCAAAATCTACCCATCCGATAGCGAAAGCAATTGTAGAGCATGTTGGAAATATAGACTTTCATCAGGCAGAAAATATAAAAGAAGTTGCTGGTATGGGTTTGCAAGGAACGGTGAACGGCAATGAAGTATTGGCTGGAAATACTAAACTGCTCGATAAATTTAATATTTCTTACGATGTAGCCATCAGAAACATTGAGGAAAGTATTGTAGTTGTGGCGGTTGGTGGAGAATATGCTGGTTATGCTTTAATTGCTGATGAAATTAAAGAAGATTCGGCTGATGCCGTTAAAAATCTTCACGCAAATGGCATTAAGCAAGTGGTTATGCTTAGTGGTGATAAAACATCAATTGTTAAAAAAGTTGCCGGTGTTTTAGGCATTGATTCATTTTATGGCGATTTGCTGCCTGAAGATAAGGTGCGCAAACTTGAGGAAATTAAGCAGGATAAATTAAAGGTAGTTGCATTTGTAGGTGATGGTATAAATGATACACCTGTTTTGGCGATTAGCGACATTGGTATCGCTATGGGTGCAATGGGTAGCGATGCCGCAATCGAAACAGCTGATGTTGTGATTCAGACCGACCAGCCTTCGAAAATTGTAATTGCAATTAAAATAGGTAAAGCGACAAAAAGTGTTGTAATTCAAAATATCGTTTTGGCATTTGCGGTTAAGGCTTTGGTTTTAATTTTAGGAGCAGGTGGTTTAGCAACCATGTGGGAAGCGGTTTTTGCGGATGTTGGTGTGGCTTTATTGGCAATTCTAAATGCCGTGAGGATTCAAAAAATGAAATTTTAATTTCATAGTCAGGTCTGTTTAGCAATTAAAAAGGCATTCTGATACTTTACCATTTACCTTACATCTTCAAACCCTCAACCTTAATGACTATCTTTGCAGGCTATGGCGAAATCGTTCGAAGAATTTAAGTTAAACAGGCAAATTTTAAATGCAGTTGCCGATGCAGGTTATACCGTTGCCACTCCGATACAGGAAAAAGCAATCGCCCCGGTTTTATCCGGACAAGATATTTTTGGTATCGCTGAAACCGGAACAGGAAAAACGGCCGCCTTTGTGCTGCCAATTTTAATGCAGTTAAAATATGCACAAGGTGAAAATCCGAGGGCTTTAATTTTATCGCCAACCAGAGAATTAGCCATGCAAATTGCAGAGCAGGTAAAACTATTCTCTACTTATACTGATTTGCGTTCATTGGTAATCTTCGGCGGCATTGGTCCTAAAACTCAAAAAGAACAGATTGCAAAAGGTGTAGATATTTTAATTGCCACACCCGGAAGATTTTTAGATTTATATTTAGCCGGCGATATCAATACACAAAGTCTTAAATTTTTGGTGCTTGATGAAGCTGATAAAATGATGGATATGGGTTTTATTGGCTCTATTCACAGAATTTTAGAAATTGTTCCGCGTAAACGCCAAAATTTATTGTTTTCGGCTACCATGAGCGAGTTGGTGCAAAAAATTGCTGGCGATTTTTTAAATAATCCATTGGTAATAGAAACTTCAACGCAAGCTACGCCAGCTGCAAATGTTACTCAAACGCTTTATTACGTACCAAATTTTAAAACTAAAATTAATCTTTTACAACATTTACTAAAAAACGATGAAGCTTTTACCCGCCTAATCATTTTTTGTAAAACGAAATCTGTAGCCGATAATATTTTTAGTTTTATTGAGCGTAGGTATGGTGCGGAAAACGTTCGGGTAATACATGCCAACAAAGGGCAGAACACCAGAATTAATTCCATCAATAGCTTTAAAGAAGGTAATATTCGTGTGCTTGTTGCTACAGATGTTGCGAGTAGGGGAATTGATGTGAGCGATGTTAGCCATGTGATTAACTTTGATGTGCCAATTATCATCGAGGATTACGTTCACCGGATTGGACGTACCGGAAGGGCTTTTGCCAAAGGCGATGCCATTACTTTTGCCACCGATGCCGAGAAATATTATATCCGTAAAATTGAAAAATTAATTCGCCAGTATATTCCGGTAACCGAAATTCCGGAAGGCGTATATATAGATGAAACGCCTTACGAAGAGCGCCAGCACATAGCCCGTGAAATTGACATGCAAAAACGTAAGGATGACCCTGATTTTAAAGGTGCTTTCCATGAGAAGAAGAACGCAAAAGTAATAGAACAACGAGCCAGAGATAAGGCAAAGGCAAAAGCCGGAAAAGAAATTAAAAGTTTTAAGAAAGGTAAACGTTTCGATAAGAAAAAGTAAGTGATGAAACTTAGAATTACGCCTTTAAACATTATTAGTGCAATTAGTTTTGGCTTGGTGCTTGTAAATATTTTAGGTTCTAAAAATAACGCTCCGAGGCAAATTGATATGAGTGGATTTTATTTACTCATTCTGGGCTGCCTTATTTTGGTCACTTTTATTACTGATTTGGTTTTTCGTTTTACGCTAAAAGATTTAAAAAAAATCTGGATTGTAGAATCCATCTTTATCGTAATTACCGTAATCTTGATGGTAATATTACAAAAGGTGATGTAAGCGAATGATTAATTCTTTAGATAAAACCGCATCTTTGCAATCGTAAAAATAAACCGATAAAACCGGTTTATCCTCTTATCGGTTTAATCAATTTAAGAAAATGAAAACAGCAGAAATAAAATTAACAGTTGAGTTAGATGAAGGTAACAACCCGGATAACATTCTTTGGGAAAGTACAGATTCTGGAAATGCAGATAAGGTGCCAGCCAAGGCGATGTTTTTATCAGTTTGGGACCATAATTATAAAAATACTCTAAAAATAGACCTGTGGACTAAAGATATGCCGGTTGATGAGATGAAACGTTTCTTCTATGAAACTTTGCAAACTATGGGCGATAGCTTTTTAAAGGCTACAAATGAAACATTAATTGTTGAAGATTTACGCGATTACTGTGCTCATTTCGCTGAGAAAATGGGTATTGTAGAAGGGCAGTAGGGAAGGATTTTCGATTTGAGTATTGAGTATTGAGATCTGAGTATTGAGATTTGAGTATTGAGTATTGAGTATTGAGATTTGAGTATTGAGATTTGAGAAAATACCAATCAGGTTAGTCAATTTTTGCTTATCCCAACCAATCAAAAAACTAAAACTAAAATAACTTATATGTTAATTTTAAATAAATTTAGGGCGTATTTGGGCATTTTATTATGTGTAATAGCAAGCTTTTGCCCTATGTTAAAAGTGCCGATAAAAGGGAATTGGAACTTATATCAATCTGATGCTCGTTTATTTATTATCACTTACGCTATCCTTGCGGTTGCAATACTTATCCTTTTTATCAGAAAAGCTGGTGCATTTAGGTTTATAAGTTTTGTTATGGCAATTTGGTATGTTTTAGCTGTTGTTGCAGTTTATTTTACAGCAAACAACTACACCAAATACGGTTTTGCCAATAAATTAATTGGCAAAGTAGTTCATTTCCAATGGGGATGGATTGTATTTTTAGTTGGTGTTATATTTTTGCTTTTCAGTACTAAACGCGGTGAAAAATTAACAGCCCAAATGCCTAACCCTTAAATTGCGAAGTAAGTTTACTTACATCATATCCTTTAGCCTTACAGCGGGCAACTATATCATCATGAGTTTTTTTCGGCATTGTTTGATTACGGCTCATGATGAATAGAAATTTATGTTCCGGATGGCCTACTACAACATACGAATAATCATCAGCAAGTTCAATAATCCAATAATCTATCTTTATTGGCCATATAAATTGAGCTTGTAATTCACCATTATTTCCTTCTTCTGATGGAAACATTTTGGAGCTTCTTGAATAAACCTTTTCATCATTAGGTTTTTTGTATGTGGTTAAAACATTATAAAACCCATCTTTATTTAATGTGTATTTGGTTGTGGTTTCCCTGCTTCCTTTGTCAAAAATTGTCGGTATAGAATATAAGGAATACCAGGTTCCTGCATATTTTTTTAAATCTAACTTATTAACCGGTAAGTTTTTATCAGCAGAAATAAAGCTAAAAAGAACTATAAGTGTGGTGCAAATCGTTTTCATAACATCAGGAGGTTTGATGTTACCTACGCAATTTTTTAATATATAGTTTCTTTAAAATTTGCTTTTCTGTTTCCAGATAAAGCCATCGAGCACATAATGTGTGGCTTGCGGTAGTGCCAATAGCGGTATAAGTAATGCTAGAAATTCATTGCTGTAAACTCTTGGCAGGCCTGTAAATGGCTTAAATATAGATTGATGTTCTTTCCAGATTAAACCATCCCATAGTCCTTCTTCCAAATAGGCAAATAAAATTAATATTACTAAAAAGTAGACAATTCCATATTCGCCAAAACATAAATTTAATAATCTGCTTTTAGACAAATTGTAGTCTATTTTTTTCTTTTCAAAGAACCAAATCAAAGCCATGTAAGGTATGCCATGAGAAATTACATTTAAGGTTGTAAAAGCCATATCGCCATTAAAATAAACGATACCAAAGTACCAGGAGAGAAATGTACCAGCAACCAAAAGGTTTTTTGGGATATTTATCCATTTCAATTTTATGATTAGATAGATTTCTTTTAGGCAGTAAATGGCAATAATTATAAGGTATGTAGCAGTTGAGTATTTAATAATAACATTGTTTTCAAAAGAAAAGAAATCTCCTTCAACAAACCAATTAAAATTTCGGGCAGGCGTAAAATGCCAATAAATTAAGGGATAAAGGGTTGCTGTATATATCGCAATTTTATCAATCGTTTTTATTACCGATGGAAGTTTTTCTTCTCTGCTATACAACCTCATGAAACCATATTGCTGCCTCACAAAATGATAAACGGCTAAATAGGCCAATATTCGCCAAAACCAGAGGGCATCAAAATGATAGAGCATGACACCGATTATGTAACATGTAATCGGGATAATTATGAGTAATGAACTTTGTTTGTTAAAGGTGTTTGGGTTGAAGTAGGTGCGGTACAGCGTACTGTAAACATGCGCTACATCAATAAAAACAATTAATATAACCCAATAAGCTACAGGAATGCCAGAAGCATTTTGGAATTGCGATGGAAATAATAAAACCAACAGCAACGATAAAAAAGCAGGCGACAAGATGAAAATAATATCTGTTGCTTTACTATTTAACCAAGGTTGCTTTCGATTATCCATTATTATTTAAGATTTGTTTTGCAGCATTTATACCTTGATGGAAAGCTTCTTCGAATATCGAAATTCCACTTAAATCACTATGTGCAAAGAAAATTTTATTTTCAATTGGTTTTCTTGCTTTTTCTAAGTTATCACTCCAGATAAAGTTTTCAGTTGGTGCAATCATTCCATGCCCCCAAATCCAGATATCAATATTTTCAATTGCCTGGCTTAGGTTCGGATGCATCATTTCTAACTCCGGAATAATAATATCAAGCCATTGGCTGTAATCTCTGGAATATGCCGCTAATCTGGCTATGGAAGGTTCAAAATCGCATAAAGGCAAGTAGTAAGTCAGGATTTTTTTATCTTCAGAAATTTTTAAATGTTGTTGTGCCGAGTTTACATAACCTACTGATGGTGTATTAAAGGCAACATTATCCCAACATAATGTTATACCTTTTGAATCAGGTAGCTGGTTTATAGTAATATTTGCCACCAACCAGGGAGCATAGCTGAAGTTTTTGTAATTTATTTCACGGTCAAAATTTTTAAGCAAACGATTATTTACAAATTGAGGTGAACATAAGATAACCTTTTCTGCTAATATGGATTCTGTAGAATTTGTTGATAAATTAAAAATAGTGGCGCTCAAACTTCCATCTGCCATTTTTTTAATTTCGTAGCACATGTTCGATGTTTTAATGTGTTCTTTTAGGCCAGTCGCCAGTTGCTTCATAATCCAGCCATTACCTTCAGGCCAAGTCAAGATTGCATTTTGCTCTGCGTTTGCAGCTCCACCTCTTCGTGATGCAAAATAGTGTAATCCTGCCCATGCAGATATCTTATCCATTTTTTGACCGTAATCATCTTTACAGGCATAATTTAAATACCAAAGCAAATATTTAGAGTCATAACCATTTGTGTGTAAATAACTTTCAAAAGTTATTTTATCTAATTTTCTGTATTCCAAATCATTAGAAGATGAATGTACCGGGATGTTAAATACAAACTTTCCATCGTTCCCTTTGGTGTTTTTAAGTTTTTCTACATCATTTAAAAATCTTCGAATTTGTATTTTATCGGCTTGTGGTACACCGAAATCCGGAATCAAACCTTCTTGCCATTCACCGTTAATCAACAATCGTTCTTCCGGATCGAAGGTTAGGTAATAATCGTTGTAATATGGCAAATCGTTCTCGAAATGCGTTATCACATTAATTTCTTTTAAAAAATCTATTAATAATTCATCATCGTTATTAGCAATAGTAATATAGTGCGCACCTAAAGGGTAAGAAGATACTTTATTGCTACTATAATGGGAGCTTCCACCAATATGATTTTCAAGCTCAATAATTTCAAAATCCAATTCTCCGCTATTTTTCAGCCATCTTCCGGCTGATAGGCCTGATATTCCGCTTCCAATTATTAAGATTTTTACCTTTCTGGTTTTACTTGCCGGTGGAATTTTAATTTTATCGCGTAAAGCATGACCAGCTTTTGCATTCGGACCAAATAAATTACCCTTAATATTGTAATTGTTTGATTTTAATTTTTTGTAGCAGCTATTCAAAAATATGCCGCCTGTAATTAAGCCAATTCTTAATAAAAATGAACGACGTTTTAAGTAGGCTGTAAAATCATCTTTATAAAACGTTTGCCCACTCATCTTCGAAGTATTTAACTAAAATTTGGTTGTTTAATTTATTCACATCAGTTTCAACTTTGCTCATATCTTTCGGAAAGAAAAGCATAAGGTCTAAACTTTCTTTCGAAATAAATTTTAAACCGGGTAAATACTGCTGTGGTTTTTTATAAACATTCTCTGGCTCGGTTGCCATAATATAGCCCCACTCGCCAAAAGAGGGTACATAATTATGGTATGGGATAGTTTTAAATCCAACACTCTCTAAAGTTTTATTAACGGTCCAGAATGATTTTGGTGCCACATAAGGTGATGTAGACTGAACAACAATTAGGCCTTTTGGTGCTAAAATGCTTTTAACCAAGGTGTAAAAAACATTGGTGTACAATTTACCAACGGCATAATTAGATGGATCGGGAAAATCTATTACGATGAAATCAAATTTCTTCCGCTGTGCTTTAATCCAGCTAAATGCATCGGCATTAATTACTTTTACTTTAGGTGATAGAAGAGAATTTTTATTTAAACCTAAAAGGATTTTATTGGATTGAAAGAGCGTAGTCATGCCTTTATCCAAATCTACTAATGTAACAGAATCAACATTAGGATATTTTAAAATTTCTCTAACAGCCAAACCATCGCCGCCACCCATTACTAAAACGTGCCTGGCAAATGGCAAAGCCTGCAAACCCGGATGAACTAAGGCTTCATGATAGCGATATTCATCGTCAGAACTGAATTGTAGATTTCCATTTAAAAATAACCTTAATACTTTGTTTTTTTTGGTTAAGATAATTCTTTGATAAGGAGTACTTTTCGAATAAATTATCGTATCACTATAGGTTTGGCTCTCAGAAAAACTAGTGATGCGTTCTGCATACACAAATCCGGCAAGTAACACAATTATGCTGATTAGTGATGCAGATTGTAAATATTTTGAAGCTTTAATTTCTTTTTTAAAGCTGACGCATACAATTAAAGCCACTAATACATTTAATATTCCAAAAAGATAAGCTGTTTTTACTAAGCCTAAATGGGGTATTAATAAAAGAGGGAAAATTAGAGAGGCCAAAAGCGCTCCGATATAATCGAAGGTAAATACTTTCGAAACTAAATCTTTAAACTCATACCTATCTTTAAGAATACGCATGAGCAAAGGAATTTCTAAGCCTACTAAAATACCTGTTAAGCTCACAAAACCATACAGCACAATCCTAAAAGAAGCAATGCTTTCAAATACGAGAAATAGAATTGTGGCGCTAAAGCCTCCAACTAAACCAACTAATATTTCTATTTGGATAAACCACGATAAAATGTTTTTATCAAAATATTTAGAAATCCAGGAACCAATGCCCATCGAGAAAAGGTAAACGCCAATTATGGTAGAAAATTGGGTTACCGAATCGCCTAGTAAATAACTTGCTAAAGTTCCGGCAATTAGCTCATAAATAAGTCCGCAGGTAGCTACAACAAATACCGATATTAATAAAAGCGCTGGAAGTTTTTTGTTCATGTTTAACTATGTATAGCAGAGCTGATTATAATCGCGATAGCGATAATAAAAGCAGAAGCTACGATAGCTAAAGCTATATTTTGCTTCACTAAAATTTCTTTCCAAAGGTTTTCTGGCGTTATTTTTTCAATAACCCAAAATGCGATGAAAAGTACAGCAATACCTACAACAGAATATACAATCGAGGCAACAATGTATTTGATGTTAATTAATTCATTTATAGTCATAACTTTTTATTTATGGTAAAATCTATTTGCAGTTCCAACATGTGTTCTATTGCCATTAAATTCGGTGTTCTTTTCTACCTTATCTTCGTAGAAAGCAATGCCATTTAAGCCGCAATATGTGTAAATGCCAACAAAAATTAGCAATACAATCAGGTAATATTTTATCGGTTTTATATCCATTTAATCGCTAACAAAAGGTGAATAATCACTATTTTCCCATCGTTTCTTTTCAAAATTGCGCATTAGGTAATAACAAACGATTGGGTAGATACATATGGCGAGCATGGTTAACAATGTATTTCGCCACATGCTTGAATTTGCCACCGCTCTTATGTAAATGCTGTTACTGGAATGATCTCCTGTAGATGGATAAATATTTAAATGATATTTTCCATTCGGGATATTTGAAACCATTATCTTTTCTTCTCTGGAACCTTCTGACCAGCTTTCACCACCCTCGTATCCATGGTAATATTCTATTCCCTTGCTAACCTCCCAGGTTCTGTTGTCACTTTCATTTACCAAAACAATTGTAGTTTCAAACCAGTTGTTATCTAGGTTTGCACTAATTTTAAATTCTATATTGGATGAGCCGTCATTAATTACAAATGATGGTGTGATAAATGATTTATATGAATTTTCATCGCCTTTATCATTTTTTGATATTGCAAAATCACTGTTAATTAGTTCCTTTTCAGATTTGAAAATATCGAGCACGAAATGTAAACCTAAAACTAACAATATTGCTATTATGGATATGTTTAGCGACGATATCCATCTATCATAAGATAAAGATGGCTGATGAGCACCAATTCCAATTTGAATTGGTAAAACAGTTCTGTCAAGGTTAAATGTTTCTGCAATAAAGTTTGCGTCTAAATACTCTCCAATGTAGTAATTTGGGTTTCTGCTATCATTATTAATTACTTCTTTAACAACCATCAGCGGCGGGGCTATAAATTCTGATGCTGCTACCTTTTCATTAATAATATCCCAATCAACCTCGCCCAACATCGCATTAATAATGGGTGTGTATTTATTAAATAATTTATAATCTACATCGTGGTAGCCAAGGGTATCTCCGTAAGACATTGGTACTTTAAAATCTGGAATAAATTTTTCGCCGCCAATCAAGCTCCAATTGCCGTTAAATTCTGCAATTGTAATGTAGCCTTTATCTAAACTTGTGAGCATATATTCCCGCCACTCGTATTTTGTGCCCGCTTCTTGCTTTTCCAGGTAGGCAATTACCTTGAAATTCGTATCGCGAATGGTTGCAGTTGAGCCAATTTTTAAAAGTGGCGTAAGTTTGGGCTTCTTTAGTTGCTCTTTTTTTATAGTTTCTTTATCAGCATTTAATTGCAAATAAGAAAAGCAAAAAGAGCAGACTACGTAGTTGCTTTTTGAAATATCATACAGCGTTATATTCTGCTTACAAGCCTGACAAACAGTTGCTTCTGATAATTTAAAAAATGGTTGCGTTAAGTTTTCCATTAACGAACAATTTGGGTTTTTTGAATTTCTTTGCCTTCAAAAAAATTCAATACAGATTGATAAATAGATTTTACTTTTTCAGTATTATCTTTTTTGTAATTGGATAAGAAGATATCGAATGTTGCTAAATTAAACTCCGGCCAAGTATGTATAGAAAGGTGAGATTCTGTTAAGCAAATTACAGCTGTAAAACCACCGCCTGGAAAATCATGGTAAACTTCTCCAACTTTTTCCAAACCATTTTCTATGATCAACTGGTTGAAAAGAGTTTTGCACTCATCAAAAAAGGATAGTTTGTTAACTTCATCAGAAGAAAATTCTGATAAAATGTGTAGTCCTGGTTTATATGTCATTGAGCGTTTGGTATCACTCAAAATTATAAATTATTTTAAATTGTAAAAATTTTTAATCGTATTCTGCAGTATGTTATCTAATCTTTAATAAAATAATCATCGGCATCATTTCCCAAAGGGATGTAAATTCTTTCCCACTCATCACCTTCAATTACTTCCCAGGTATGCCCGGCGCCTTTAGTGTCATTAGCAATTAAAACTACGCCAGGTTCGAGGATAAAGGTATCTCCGTTAGTTACCGTAAATTTCAGTTTTCCTTTTATGGTGATTACGAATTGTCGTCTTGGTGCTGGGTGAGGGATGTTTTCTAACCTAGATACATCCGTTTTAGCAAAAAAATAATTTGCATTAATGTTTTGCTGTGCAGGAATTTTTCCAGTTTCAAAACTGCAGTCATCATTATTTATATTAATTAATCGAATGGCTTTTAAAAAGGATTGAGTTTCGGCAAAATCTGTGGTCATCTTTATTATTTAAAATTTAAGTTCTGTTTGTCCTCTTTGAGCAACCTCTCTTTCGTGTTGCAGTAACCATTGTTTTCGCCACAAACCGCCAGCATAACCAACTAATTTTCCATTACTGCCAATTACTCTGTGACAAGGAACCACAACGGCAATATCATTTTTACCATTTGCAGCCGCAATTGCTCTTATGGCTAATGGATGGTGTGCCGAAAATTTAGCATACGTTGTAGTTTCTCCGAATGGGATAACTAATAAATTTTGCCAAACTTCTTGTTGAAAATCTGTGCCTTTCTGTTTCACAGGGAAGTTGAAATCCTTTAAATCGCCATTAAAATAAGCTTGCAATTGTGAAGCAACCTGTTTTGTAAGGTCGTTTTCTTGCAAGCCATCAATATCTTTTTCTGCAAATGTTACTGCAGTAACAAAATCATCTTCAACTAAGATGGTTATTTTGCCAATTGGTGATTCGATAGTAGATGCGTAGTTCATAAAAATATTTTTTGCCACGGAAACACGGATTCACGGAACAAAAAGAACTAAATTTTTCATGGTCTGTGTTTCGATTGCTAATCTTTTTCGATTAACTTTTAAATATTGGTTTCTTAATTTTATCGCGGAAATACGGAGCTCATTGAATTGGTGGAAATAAATTTTAGTGTATCGTGTGTTTCCGTGGCAAATATACTGCGCTTAATCTTTAAACAATATTACAACAAACCTACAATTTCTACTGGCAATATTTCGCAATAAAAGTATCTTTGCGTTTATGCAACTGGCCAAAGAGGTTAAATATTTAATCCACAAGGAAGTACTTTTAGAATGGCGTTCCAAATATACCATCAATGGAGTATTGCTATACGTAGTTTCTACAATTTTTACCTGTTATTTATCTTTTATTAGTTTGGGCGATAAACTTGCCTGGAATGCTTTGTTCTGGATAATTATACTTTTTGCATCAATTAATGGGGTTTCAAAGAGTTTTTTGCAAGAAACTAAAGGTCAGCAATTGTATAGCTACGTTTTAGCAAGTCCGGCTGCAGTTTTAATATCAAAAACCGTATACAACATTTTACTCATGTTGGTTTTAACTACCATTGCATTGGGTTTTTATACAATGGTTTTTGATTCTTTTACACCTCCAGATTTACTTTTGTACTATGTAGCTGCAATAATGGGAAGCATAAGTTTTTCAACGGTTTTTACTATGGTTTCGGCTATTGCGAGTAAAGCCGGAAATGGTGGAATGTTAATGGCAATTTTAAGCTTTCCAATTATTATCCCAGTACTTATTCTTTTAATAAAATTAGCCAAAAATGCTGTAGATGGGTTGCCCTGGGAAAATAGCTATGATGAAATTGGCATGTTGCTTTTGGTAAATGTACTTACAGTTGCTACTTCATTATTGTTATTTCCATACCTTTGGCGGGATTAAAAATGGACGGTATAAATGGATGATGGAAAGGAAAAAAAATACTTAATTCATTCATTCAAAATTAAATATATATGAATAAAACTTGGTGGAAAATTTTAGGTTCGGTTTTAGTAATTTACACTGCAATAGCAGGTTTGTTGTTGGGCGTACCTCGATTACCTATTTTAAATGAATCTATCAGAAATTTGTATTTCCACGTACCCATGTGGTTTGCCATGATTCTTTTATTCTCTATTTCGGTTTTTTACAGCATCAAATCACTAAGCTCAAAAAGCGAAATTAATGATTTAAAGGCTGTTGAAAGTGTAAACGCAGGCATTATCTTCGGCCTTTTAGGTTTAGTAACGGGCGCCATTTGGGCTAAATATACCTGGGGCCAATTCTGGAGTTTCGACCCTAAGCAGAATTTTGCAGCCATATCTGTTTTACTATATTTCGCTTATTTAATACTTCGCAATGCGATAGATGAAGAACAAAAAAGAGCCAAAATTTCGGCCATTTATAACATCTTCGCGTTCCCTATGATGGTTGTTTTACTTTTCGTTTTGCCTCGACTAAAAGATTCTTTGCATCCAGGGAATGGCGGTAATCCGGGCTTTAATAGTTATGATTTAGATAGTAGAATGCGTATGGTTTTTTATCCGGCATGTTTAGGTTGGATATTAATTGGTTACTGGGTTTATACTATTCGTTTCAGGTTGCGGTTAATAGAAAATAAGCAACAACACAATTAGAAGCTGGAAAAAATCAACCTGCAAAACATTTCAACATTAAACTTTTCAATACGAAATAAAATCACAATGAAAAAGATATTATTCTCACTTATATTAATGTTAGCAACCATACAATTATTTGCTCAAAATAACGATATCGAAATGGCCGACACTTTGCGTAGCAATGGTAAAATCTACGTTGTTGTGGCTTGCATCGTAATAATTTTGCTCGGTTTAATAGCTTATCTATTTTCAATCGATAAAAGATTAAAAAAAATAGAAAAAGAAAACTAACCTAAAAACTAAGTTTAAAGGTTTTAAACCTATTTTTTGAACCAAAATTGATTGGTGTTGGCTATACACTAAGTATTTTTTCATTTGGATATATGCTGTTTTTTTAGGCAATTTTGCAGCATACTTAATTCATAAAAAATAAATAATGGCTAATCTAGCAGACGAGAACAAGTTTTTTGCAGATGTTTGTAAGAACTTTGACAGTGCGGCTCAATTCACCAATCATCCGGAAGGTTTATTGAACCAGATTAAAGCGTGTAATAGTGTGTATCGTTTCCAATTCCCAATTCGTAGAGGAAACGGTTTTGAAGTTATCGATGCATGGCGTGTAGAACACTCGCATCACATGAGCCCAACTAAAGGTGGTATTCGTTACAGCGAAATGGTTAACGAAGATGAAGTTATGGCGCTTGCAGCCTTAATGACATACAAATGTGCCATCGTTAACGTTCCATTCGGAGGTGCCAAAGGTGGTATCAAAATCAACACAAAACAATATAGCGTAGCTGAGTTAGAAACCATTACCCGTCGTTACACTACAGAGTTAATCAAAAAGAATTTTATTGGTCCTGGCATCGACGTTCCTGCTCCTGATTATGGTTCGGGCGAACGCGAAATGAGCTGGATTGCAGATACATACATGACTATGAATCCGGGTCAGCTGGATGCTTTAGGTTGTGTTACAGGTAAACCTATTGCTTTACACGGTATTCGCGGACGAAAAGAAGCGACCGGTCGTGGTGTTGCTTATGCTGTGCGTGAGTGTGTGGATGTAGCAGAAGATATGGCTAAAATTGGCTTTAAAGCTGGTTTAGGCGATAAAAGAGTAATTGTTCAGGGTTTAGGTAACGTAGGTTATCATTCTGCTAAATTCCTTGCTGAATTTGGCGCAACCATTGTTGGCCTTTGCGAATACGAAGGTGCAATTTACAATGCTAACGGCTTAAATGTTGATGAAGTTTTTGCACACCGTAAAAACACAGGTTCAATTTTGGGTTTTCCGGGTGCTACAGATTTCAAAAATTCGATGGAAGGTTTAGAGCAAGATTGCGATATTATTGTTCCGGCGGCTTTAGAAAACCAATTTACAGAACATAACATCCGTAACATTAAAGCAAAGATTATTGCTGAAGGTGCTAACGGACCAACTACGCCAGAAGCTGAAGCTATTTTCACTGAAATGGGTGGTATAATTATTCCGGATATGTATTGTAACGCCGGTGGTGTTACGGTTTCATATTTCGAATGGTTAAAAAACCTTTCTCACGTAGCTTTCGGGCGTATGGAAAACCGTTATGCAGCCAACTCAAATGCTAATTTAATTGCTACTTTAGAAAACCTGACTGGTAAAACCATTCTTCCGGAACACCGTTTAATGATTGTAAAAGGTGCATCAGAAATGGAGTTGGTAAATTCAGGTTTAGAAGATACCATGATTCATTCGTATCATGAAATTCGCGAAACTTTGCAAGTAAAACCTGGTACAGGAACTTTAAGAACTGCTGCTTTTGTTAATTCAATTGATAAAATTGCAGTTTCATATATGAACTTAGGCGTTTGGCCATAGTCAAATAGCCGTCATTGCGAACCTCGATTTTGCTTCGAGATGTGGCAATCTTTAAAAAAAATCCTTGCAGATGTATAATTTGCAAGGATTTTTTTATTTGGAAAAGGTAGAGTTCAGTTCGATGTAGGTTGGGGTTAGTCTCGCTTTCCTGCCCTTCCGGCAGGCGGGTGTTTCAATCTTTTTCGAACAACTTCTGTCATTCTGAGGAACGAAGAATCTGTTTCATCGGTTGCAGATGCTTCGTGCCTCAGCAAGACAATGATATCTGCGTTATTACAATTTAAAAAGTATTTCCACATCAATCGGGTTTAAAACAACGGTCAGTTTAGCGAGTCATACATGAACGTTCGTCATTGCGAGGCACAGCCTGCCCCGACAATTCGGGGAAGCAATCTCCTTTGATTGTTGCTCTTCGAGATGTTCTGAAAGGCATCACGAAGTTTTAATAAGTGAGGATTTAAAATCCTTATTCATTTTATATTCCTGCTGCATTATACTAATATCCAGAATAGCGGATTTTGTCATCACAAGAAACGAAGAGTTCCTGTTTATTATAGGCAGATTTTTCATCGGTTGCAGATGCTTTGCCGAAGTGTCGGGATGGGTTGTGCTTCAGCATGAAATTAGTTATCAATATTTTTGGTTGGTTGCACTTAAACCGAAGCACTACAAACTTTACCTTTTAAACCCGACAACAGCGGCAGCCCCGAATTTTTTATGAGGGCTATAGCGAATGGCGGGACTGGCGTTTCCGAAAAGCGTTTGACCCTTCATTTTCAAAAAGAAGTTAAAGTAATGACTTGAAAAAGCCACTATAACTAAGTAATAATCCCTAATTCTTCTAAATCCAACCTCCATTCTTCCTTTCTAATTACTTCATCGTCGTAGTTTTTATTCTTCTTTAAATGATGGAGTTCATCCCTTTGTACCTTGATTAATGCGAGTACAATTTCGTGGTAAGCTTTTAAATCCCGCCTATCGATATCGCCTTTTCTAAAAGCATGAATGGTGCCTTTTTTCTCGTTTAAAGAGTGTTGCAATTCTGCTTTTAAATTTACCATTAACTCGTTATGGGTGCATTGGTCTCGGTAATCAGCATTCAATTTATCTAAAGAAAGGTCGATTAATTTAAGTTTAATTTGATTGGTTTGTTCTTGCTCAGAGAGCTTACTTTTAGGTTCAGGAATATTTAATAATTTGATAACGAATGGAAGTGTTAAGCCCTGAACAACCAACGTAATAAAAATTACAACAAAGGTTATGAAAAGTATTAAATTTCTAAGCGGAAATGGGATTTGTTCAGAAATCATAACCGGAATAGAAAGCGCTGCAGCTAATGAAACCACGCCACGCATGCCGGCATAAATGATTACCACGAATGAATGCCAGGTCATGTCTTTATAACGAACCCGGGTTTTTTTATTTAAAAGTTGGGTAATGCCTGCTGTAGAAATTAACCATAACAAACGCACCACCAAGGCTAAAACGCTAATGCCTGCTCCATAACCTATGGCTTTTAAAATTGGGTAATCTGGACCTAAACCGTTTACAATATCGGGCAAGGCTAAACCAATTAATATAAAAACTACGCCATTAAGCATAAATACCAAAGCAGACCATACGGAGACTGTTTTGATGCGGGATTGAGATGTTAAAATTACATGTGATTGGCTTGAAAGCAGTAAGCCACCAGAAACAACAGCCATTACACCCGATGCCTCAAAATGCTCTGCTACGATGTACATGAAATAGGGTGTAAGGAGCGTTAAAACGGTATCTATGTTATCTGTAGTGGGTAAAAAGCGATGTACTGCATAAAATATGCCGCCAATTGCCAAGCCGATAATAATGCCTAAACCAGCTACAGAAACAAAGCTGGTGGCTGCATCTTGTAATACAAATGTGCCACTTATAACTGTTGCCAAAGCAAATTTGAATACAATTAAACTGGATGCATCGTTTACCAAACTTTCGCCTTCTAACAATGCCGTAACGGTTTTAGGAATTTTTAAACCTTTTAAAACTGCTGCTGCGGCAACTGCATCGGGCGGAGAAACGATTCCGCCCAGTAAAAAACCTAATGCTAATGTAAAACCAGGTATAAAAGCTACTGAAGCGTAAGCCACGGCAACGGAGGTTATGAAAACCAATCCAACGGCCATTAAAAAGATGGCGCCTTTGTATTCCCAAAAATCTTTCCAAGAGGTAAACCAGGCAGCCTCGTAAAGTAGCGGTGGTAAAAATAGCAGGAAAACCATATTTGGGTCGATTGTTAAATGTGGCATACCCGGAATAAATCCGATTGCCAAACCAGCTAAAACCAAAAATATGGGGTAAGAAATTTTTATTTTCTGGCCAACCATAACCAACAAGGTTACCGCAAGAAGTAAAACAAGAATCAGGATTAAATTATCGTGAAGCATTTATGAGATTTTAGAAGTTAATTTACAAATTTTAAGATATTTTGAGGCTGTTTGTTTAAAAACCATTAGCCAGCTGAAATAAGGCGTTAATATTTTCATTTATTAAAGATAATTGAACCTCTATTACAATTTTACCATGCTCAGTTTTTTTTCCTTCGGCATTTAATTTTTTAAAATCTTTAAGATATCGGCTAAGCATCGGTTGGTTTATTTGCTTGTTAACTTGCTCGAAATCGACATTCATGGCAAAAAAATTATTCGCTTTTTCAAATGTATTGGTGGTAGATATTTTTTTATTTGTACTTAAAACCAATTGTTTAGTATTGCCTCCAACATATATTTTATACAATGGGAATATGGTTTTGTTTAGTGTTAAACTATCTGGATTAATATAATTTTGGCGGTTTAGGTAGTTTTTTAATCCTGGCGCATCAGCATTTATATTTATAACCAGATTTGGAATTTCCTTTGCTTGAAGCGTTATTTTTTCAACCTTCTCAAAATTGTCGTTATAATCGTAAGTAATTACCGAATCGGTTTGTTGGGTTGTATTTAGCCATTCTAAATCAATATAACCCTTAAAGTATTTTGCCAAGCTATCGCTCTCTAAAAATGTATTTTTAAAATTGTAGCGTCTGTTTAAAGCCGGTAAAAAATTAGCATTTAGCCAAAAACTTACTGCAGCGTTTTTATTTGCGCTGCGATGATTTGAATTTTCCTTAAATATTAGTCCTTTAGGTTGATTGAAAATTCCAGTGAAAACAACATTTCCATTATTAAAATTTAATTCTGTAAAGTTATTTTCATTTTGATAGCAAATGTGTTTATGATTGTCAATTATGCTCTTGAACTTGGTTTTCTTGATAGTTTCAAAATTCTTTTCTTTTAGAATATCGTTTAATATCAAATTATAATTGGCTATTTCATTTGTTATAACCAGGGCAGCTGCTTGTTCATTATACAAAATAACAACGTTGCCAATTTTAGATTTAGCCAAACCTAATCCGTTTGTTGCTTTGGTAATTTTGAAATGAAGAACGTTTTTTAAAAAACTTTTAAACTCTTTGTAATCTTTAACAGAAAACCTTGAAAAGAAAGCGGATGAAGATTGGTTTTGAATGGTATAAAAATAAACGCTGGCCTTAATTTTTAGTCCGTGGTTTAAACTATTAAAATTTATTTTTTGATCGGTTTTTGTGCCGGATTTTAAATAAAAGCCTGGGTTAGAAATCATATTTAAAGCAAGGCTTTTATAAATTTCATCTACATTAACTTTTACCAGCGAAGTCGAATTTTTAGGTATAGCAACATGATTGGCCTGGTATTGCCTGTATTTAAAAGCACCAACAAAAAAAATAAGCAGCGATAAAATTATCGCTGCCGTTATTTTTAAAAATTTCTTCATAATGTATTTTGCTACAGATAAACACCGCTTAATTACGAGCAATTATGTGTTTTATCTATGCTTATAATTTCTATTTAGCTGCATTCTCTATTAAAGAAAACAAATATTTTAAAGCATTTTCATGTCCGTTTGGTATTTCAGCACTAATATCTGCCGAAACCAGATTTCCTTTAATTGGGTTAGATTTCATATACACATTCCCCATCTTCCCCAAAGTTTCGTTAAATTTTTTAGCGGTTTCTTCGCCTCCAAATTCTTCTGACGGCACTTTACCAACCAAATTTTTAGCGTTAAATAAAAAACTGAAGTTATTTTTAGCCAATAAATTTTTGTGCATTTTGCTAGGTGAAGCATTAAAGCTGTTATTGCTAATGCTTTGCATTTCTGTTAAAGAATTGCCAAAGAACACAATGCCATCTTTAATCATAAAATAAATATCTACCGGACTTTTTTTCTCTTCGATTTTATAGATGTTTTCTTTAACACTTACATAATTTTTGTTAATGCCATATTTAATCAACTTGTTCATCAATCTATTATCTTCTGAAGAAAACATCAATAAGAAATCTGGCAGTGTTTCTTTCTTGGTTTTGGTTACCTCTTTACGATTATAATCATCATCATACTCGTATGATGTATAAGTTACATCTTTACTGTTTAATCCGTTGATAACAAATAAAGCATCTCCTTTTATTACCTCACTAACCGCTTCTTCATCTAACAAAAGAGAAAATAAATCAGTTCCTAATTCAATTTCTTCATCTAAACTTTTGCCTAAAAAAGAACCATAGGTTTGTTTTATAAGCTTAGGAAATTCTTCTAAATAGGCTTTGGTATCGATAGAATAACCCATAAAACCAATTGCTTTTTCGCTGTCTACATATTTCAGGAATTTTTTGTTCAGTTTCCTGTTCATTATTTTTTTGTAGGCATCAGCTTGTTCTTTGGCCAATTCTAAACCTGTAGAAATACGAAAACTTTTATCATCCATAAACAGTTTTGCATTTAAACTGCCATAACCTTTCATTATTCCGGCTTTGCCGTAAGTGCCAAATTCTGGAGCGATAGAATTATAAACATCTTGTAAACTCGAAACCCAGAGTTCGGCAATTGCTTTATTATCCAAACTTGAAGTATAAGATTTATTGTTTTCGATAGATTCGTAATTTCCAGCAAATACCTTATCTGCCTGTTCGGTCATCCAAACGAAAGCCAGCCGCTTCATTTTTGCATCTTGTTCAGCTCTTTCTTTTTGATATTCATCGTATTGCTCATCATAATTTTTTGTTACTGTTGTATCATCGCCCTTGGTATCCGTCATAATAACAGCTTCCTCTTCCTCTACAATTTTTGGCTGAACTTTTTTGGCTTTGGCTGTTACCTTCCTCTTGGCAGAACTTTTTTTGGCTTTAGCTTTTGATATTGCCCCCTTTTTTGTAACTGCCTTTTTCTGAACTTTGGCTTTAATAACCGGCGGTGCTTCTACATCTTCCACCATAACAGGTTCATCAATTGTGGTGATGTAGGTAGAATCTACAGCAACTACTGCACTATCGTTGGCATAATCGTACATGCTTTGAAACCTTACATCTTTAATTCCGTATTTCGCCGATTTAACAGAATCAGCAAAAAAAGAACTTTTAATGCTTCCGGTTACGAAATACATCATATTATTATTCCATTTAATTATGCTGGTGCTGTCTGGCAAAATCATCGTTCTGATGTCGCCATTCGTATTTATTTTATTTTCCTTGTTATTAATTAAACTTTCAAACTTGTTAGCATCCTTAAGCGGGATAAGAAAACAATTGTATGTAATACTATCATTTAACTGATTGAAGTAATACATGTTTTTATCGAGATTGATGCCGAAATCTTCAATGCTCGTAAAGTTTTTATCGAGCGATTTAGAAGTTTCTGCAAGTAGTTTTTTGCCCACAAAAGATTCGTTAAAATCTTTAACAAACATCAACTTGAAAACATTATTACCCTTAATTGTAGCGACTGTAAAGGCATTTGCAGGTATTTTCTTAACCAAATCTTGAGCGTAAGTAAGTTTGGCGCTTATTAAAATTACCAGAGCGATGAGCAGTTTTTTCATTTTATTTAGATAATTGTATTTGATTGGAGACGTTAATTTTTCCATTTATTAAATCGGTAATGCGGCTTTTAAGCATTACGGCTTTTTTAGTTTTAGATAGATTTGATAAAGGATTACTGGCACTTG
This sequence comes from Pedobacter sp. Leaf132, assembly GCF_920984695.1. NCBI lineage: Bacteria > Pseudomonadati > Bacteroidota > Sphingobacteriia > Sphingobacteriales > Sphingobacteriaceae > Pedobacter > Pedobacter sp. Leaf132. Next base: position 27,168 of record NZ_CAKLBO010000014.1, read on the forward strand.
CTATGGGAGTTTCAAACCGATAAATACTGGTGTAGTTAGCGCCATTAAATACCGCTTTATCTTGGTTTTTTAGTTTGTTAAACTCAGTTTTGGCAGTGCTAACAGACTGGTATTTCCTTGAAAATGTTTTAGTGGCTTTATTATAACTGTAAGATGATGTGTTGGTTGCCTTAATTTTTTGCCTGGCCAGAATGTTTTTTGTAATGTTATTGATGTTTGAAACATCTTTAAAGGTAAAACTGATGGTGGCGATATAGTTATTAAAATCAGCTGTGCTTTTTACATTTGTAAGGCCTTCAGCTTTTTTAAGATAGGCAACCGCTTCAGCTAATTCTTGCTGAATTTTTTGCTTGCTGGGTACTTTGTAGCCTTGCACACTATCTAAAAGCATTACCGATGCAACTTTAGTTTTGCTTTGGCTCAAATTTATTGTTAATAAAACATCGCCGGTGCCATCATTTCGCATAGAAATCTCTTCAACAACTTCAAAGCACGAGCTTAATATAGGTACTATAACAAGAAATAGTAAAAGTTTATAGAACTGTTTAAGGTTCATCATAATAAGAAATTAGGTTTTGCCTGGGATGTAAATCGGGGAACGATTTTAGTTGGCCAAACTTAAAAATTTATAAGCAGTTTTTTAGGCAAATCAGAAATTATTAAGCCATTTCTTTAGAATAGTTATAAATAGACTAAGCAAATGATTTTTAATCATACAAATCATCAGCTAATTGTCAATATAAAGACAAGAAAAATGTAAAAGAATATTCGCTAAGGCTATTTTTCTATCTTTGTTGCCAGCTTTTGAAACAACATATAAAATGAAAAAAAGTGCAATAATTGGATTGATTACCATTGCAATTTCTGTGGGAATCTTATTTAGCTTAAATGCAAATACTGATACTTATTCAAATTTTAACGAAGCATCAACTTCTGGTAAAGAGGAGCATGTAATGGGCTATTGGGAAAAATCTAAAGGTACTTATTATGATGCCATGAAAGACCCAAACCACTTCGGTTTTCACATGAAAGATGAAAAAGGAGAGGTGCGTGAAATTGTTTACAATGGAACGAAACCACAGGATTTTGAAAAATCTGAAAAATTAGTGCTTATCGGTAAAATGAATAAGGACAAATTTTATGCGTCGAAAATATTAATGAAATGCCCGTCTAAATACAACGATAATTTGGTTGAAATCAATAAAGATGGCAAGGTGGATACGGTAGGAAAATACGGCGAGAAAAAATATAATTAATTTAATGGATATTCAATTTGTAGGCGAAAACCTGTTACCGGGTAAAATCGGACAGTTTTTTATTGTGTTGGCGTTTAGTGCATCGTTACTTTCAACAATTGCATACTTTTATGCTAGTCGCGATAAAAATTTAGAAGATAAATCCTGGAGAAATCTCGGGCGAATTGGATTTTTAGTTAACTGGGCCAGTATTATTGGCATAGGTTCGGTATTGTTCTACCTAATTTTAGGTCATTACTACGAGTACAACTACGTTTACGATCATTCATCAAAACAACTTCCTGTTTATTATATTATTTCTGCTTTTTGGGAAGGACAAGAAGGAAGCTTTTGGCTTTGGGCATTTTGGCAATCGTTTTTAGGTGCTTTATTAATCTGGAAAGCCAAAGATTGGGAAAGCCCGGTAATGGCAGTTGTTGCATTTTCTCAAGTATTTTTAACATCGATGTTATTAGGTGTTGAAATTTTTGGCGAAAGAATCGGAAGTTCTCCATTTATCCTGTTAAGAGATGCAGTAGACTTAAAATCGCAGGCTCCTGTGGTTTTTGCTAATCCAGAAAATTTTAAAAACTACCTTAAATTTATAACCGATGGTAAAGGTTTAAATCCCTTATTGCAAAATTATTGGATGGTAATTCACCCGCCAACCTTATTTTTAGGTTTTGCAAGTATGGTAGTTCCTTTTGCTTATGCAATTGCTGCTTTATGGCAAAAAAGATATAAAGAGTGGATTAAGCCTGCAATGCCATGGACGCTTTTCGCGGTTATGATTTTAGGAACGGGAATTATTATGGGTTCTTTCTGGGCTTACGAGGCACTAAACTTTGGTGGTTTCTGGGCCTGGGATCCGGTTGAAAATGCATCATTAATCCCATGGTTAACCTTAATTGGTGCGGTACACGTAATGATTGCCTTTAAAAATACTGGCCATGCTTATTTTACGGCAATTGTATTGGTATTTTTAAGTTTCTTGTTGGTGCTTTACGCATCATTCTTAACCAGAAGTGGCATATTAGGCGATACATCTGTACACTCATTTACAGATTTGGGCATGTTCGGCCATCTCGTATTATATAATGTTGTATTTGCTGTTATCGCAGCTGTTTTAATCGTAAAACGATGGAAAGAACTTCCAATAACAACTAAAGATGAAGAAACTTATTCTCGCGAATTTTGGATGTTTATTGGCGCTTTAGTAGTAACAGTTGCCTGTATTCAAGTTATATTTTCTACTTCAGTACCGGTGTTCAATAAAGCTTTTGGCACTAATTTTTCTCCTCCAATTGATGCAATAAAATATTACAATCAATGGCAGGCACCCTTTGCGGTCTTAATTACTTTAATTTCAGGTTTTTCTCAATACTTGAAATACAAAAGAACCGACCCGCGTAAATTTTACAGTAGCTTAGTTTCGGCAATTTTATTCTCGTTAGTTATAACCGCTGCAGTTGTGTACATAACTGATATCTACACCAACACCATGTACATTCTGATTACTTTCAGCTGTATGTTTGCTATTTTATCTAATGCTAGTATTTTATATCAGGCTTTTGGTGGAAAGGCAAAATTGGCAGGTTCTGCAGTAGCGCATATTGGTTTTGCATTGTTAATTCTTGGTGCTTTAATTTCAGCGGCAACCAATAAGCCTTTATCTATTAACAGTAATAATTTTATTCCGGTTAAGGATTTTGAAAAAACTGAGAAGCCTGGTGAAAATATCATGCTTTACAAAAATGAGCCTAAGCAGATGGGCAAGTACACTGTAACTTATGTTAGCGATACAGTGCAGGCGCCAAATACCACGTACACTTTAAATTTTAAAGTAATGGATAAAGAAGGCAAGGTTAAGGAAGACTTTGATTTACATCCACATGTACAGGATAATGAAAAGATGGGTTTAATTGCATCTCCTGATACAAAACATTACTTAACTTATGATGTGTATACGCACATTACCAGTGCAGCCATAAGGAAAGAATCTCATGATGATCATGAAGGTCATTCGGATGACGAAAACTATAAAGCACCTCGTATTATAAAGGTTTCAGAGGGAGACACTGTTCACACTTCAAGTGGAATTATTACCGTTAAAGGCTTAAATAATAAACCTGTAGCTAAAGATTTAGCTTTAGCAAAAGGTGATTTTGCAGTCGGTTTGCCTTTAGAAATTAATTCAAGCGGAAAAATTTATAATACGGAGCCAATTTTTTTAATTAAAGGAAACAATACATTTGATTTTGGCCGGAAGATTGACGAATTGGATTTAAAATTCCGTTTTACCCGTGTATTGCCTGATGAGAAGAAAGTTGAACTTCAGATTTTTGAAAAACCTCAGCAAGCAAAGGATTGGGTGGTGTTTAAGGCGATTGAATTTCCTTTTATAAACCTTTATTGGGCAGGTACTATTGTAATGGTTATAGGTTTCTTACTATCTATTTTCAGAAGAAGAAAAGAAGCTAAAATTGCATAAGTATGGATATCGTATTATTAGGTTCTGGAAATGTTGCCACACATTTAGCCAAGGCATTGGTAGCCAAAGGCGAAAATATTGTTCAGGTTTACAGTCAGAATTTAAATAATGCTCAACACCTTGCTAATGAGGTAGATGCAGAAGCGATTTCGAGCTACGCAGATTTAGTAAGCACAGCTGATTTATATATTATCTCGGTAAAAGATGATGCAATTGATGAAGTTGCAGCTAAACTTTCAGGTGTTAATGGCTTGGTGGCACATACATCGGGCACTACAGATATTAATGTTTTGTCGAGGCATGGCCTAAAATGCGGCGTTTTTTATCCTTTACAAACTTTTTCTAAGGGTAAATCTATTTCTTTTGAAAATATTCCACTCTGTATTGAGGCAGATTCAAAAGATAATTTATCTCAATTAGAACATTTAGCAAATAAACTAACAAACAGCGTTTATATGTTAGATGGAGCGAAGCGCAAGGTTTTACATTTAACTGCGGTTTTTGCCTGCAATTTTCCAAATCATTTATATGCCCTGGCTGCCCAGATTTTAAATATTAACAATCTTGAGTTTGATATTATAAGACCACTAATTGCTGAAACAGCAGATAAAGTGATGACGAATATGCCAGTTGATGTTCAAACCGGACCGGCTGTTCGTAATGATCAAAACACTATAAACGAGCATTTAAACATGTTAAGTAGCCTGCCTGCATTGCAGGATATTTATCAAACTTTAAGCAACAGCATTAAAATAACACATAAATAGCACAATTGCGGCTTTTGCTTATTACTTTTGCAACACAATTATGAGCATTTTTAAACTAAAAATAAATTTTGAAGAAGCAGATCACGAATCGGTAGAATTACCAATTGCAGCCGGTGAATCTGTTTTAGACGTTTGCCTTGATAATGGTATTGATTTACAACACAACTGTGGCGGTGTTTGTGGTTGCAGCACATGCCATGTTTATGTAACCAAGGGTATGGATAATATCGAAGAAATTTCTGATAAGGAAGAAGATTTTATCGATAGAGCTGTTCGCCCGCGAATTACTTCTCGTCTGGGTTGTCAATGCATTATAATTAATGGTGATATCGAGGTTACCATTCCAGATCAATCTGGTTTTATGGGCCATTAGTCAGTCTGGAGTATTTAGTCCGAAGTGTATAGAAGTAAACATGTTCACACCTTTCGGCAATTAAAACATTTAACTTTACAATCTAACATAACATGAATAACGATAAATTTGCATTACCATTTTACTGGAACGATTATGAAGATATTGCAATGTCTTTGTATGAAAAATTTGGTGACGAATTTGGGGAAACAAAAATTTACCGCATTCGCTTTACCGAGTTATTAGAATGGGTTTTATCATTACCAAACTTTAAAGGTACCCGCGAAGAAAGTAATGAAGGTCATTTAGAGCAAATACAATCTGCCTGGGTTTACGAGTGGAGAGATAACCAAGATTAGTTTTGTTTTGTGCTTCGTGTTGCCTATTATAAGTTTAGGAAATCTAAAATACGAAGCTTAGCTTCTCAACTTTTACCTCTTAACTTTTCAACCTACAGCAAGATGTTTCTTCAAAAGCTAAAAGAAATTACCACATTCATTTTTGATGTTGATGGTGTTTTAACTGATGGTTCTGTTCAGGTAACAGATAACGGACAATCGCTTAGAACTTTTAACATTAAGGATGGTTATGCAATGCAGTTAGCTGTAAAAAAGGGTTATAATGTTTGTATAATTTCTGGCGGAGACGGTATTGCAATGGCTAAACGTTTCTTTAATCTCGGTATTAAGGATGTTTTTTTAGCCGCCGGCGATAAAGTAGAAATTTTTAATAATTACCTAAAGGAAAATCAAATTAACGCCTTAGATGTTTTATACATGGGCGATGATATTCCGGATTTGAAGGTTATGAAATTGGTAGGTTTACCAACTTGCCCTGCAGATGCTGTAGAAGAAATAAAAGCCATTTCAACATTTATATCGCCATATAATGGTGGCAAAACTGCCGTACGCGACATTATCGAAAAAGTAATGAAAGTACAAGGCAAATGGTATGATGAAAATCCGCTGGCCGTAGATTCTGGGAAATAGCCCATTTTCAAAATTAATCAATCCTCAAGCTAAGCTGAATTCACTAGCATTGTTTTTTAATGTTTTGAAACCCAATTTTTACTTGTTCAAAATTTGTGTTTTAAGCAAATAAATATACTGCGCTTTTAATCGTAATAACTAAGTTACAACATCGGGTTAAACCTTTACTAATTGCAGAACTCCAATAAGTCTAAATTCAACTAAAAACAAATAAGATGAAAAAATTAATGATGATTTGTGCTTTGTTATTTTCAGTAATAACTTATGCAAATGCTCAGCAAGGTGGCGGACGTATGGGTGGTACACCTGAAGAGCGTGCTAAAAGAAGTACGGATATGTTAGCTGAAAAATTAAAACTTAGCGACGAGCAAAAAACTAAAGTTTTGGCAATTTACACCGCTCAAGGTGCAGAAATGGCAAAAGCTAGAGAAGCAGCAGCTGGCGACATGTCGGGTATGAGAGAGAAAATGACGAAAATGAATGAAGAAACCAACACCAAAATTGATGGTGTTTTAACGGCAGAACAAAAACCTGCTTTTAAAGCTTGGTTAGATGAACGCAAAAAAGCAATGGAAGCCCGTATGCAAGGTGGCGGACAATAATTTTTTTAGTAAAAAATTTGAATAAGAAAGCGGCTTTAGGTCGCTTTTCTTATTTTTGCCTCATTCAAATTAGATATTTATAATGCTTCAGGATTTATCAATTGTACTCGCCTCAAAATCGCCACGCCGGCAAGAACTTTTAAAGCTTATGGGCTTAAATTTTAAAGTAGAGTTAAAAGATGTAGATGAAAGCTATCCTGAAAATTTAAAACCTGATGAAATTGCTGTTTACATATCTGAAAAAAAAGCTAAAGCCTTTAAGTTTGAGCATGAAATTGTGATAACAGCTGATACAATTGTGGCTTTAAATGGCGAGATTTTGGGTAAACCAAAAAACAGAGAACATGCACAGGAAATGCTTGCTAAATTATCAGGAAACAAACACGAGGTTTACACAGGTGTTACCATCGTAAAAGGCGATAAAATTTCATCATTTTATGATAAAACCGAAGTTGAATGTAGAGTGGTAAGTAGTGAAGAAATAGATTTTTACATTGATAATTTTAAACCTTACGATAAGGCTGGTAGTTATGGCGTGCAAGATTGGTGGGGTTTGGCAGTTGTAAAGCGCATGAATGGCTCATACACTAATGTGATGGGCTTACCTACCGAAAAATTGTATGGCGCATTGCTGAAATTTACTTTATAGATTAAATCATTGATGCAAGAACACCCATTTTCAAATCATAAGTAGATAATTTTAGCTGATTAATTTTTGTTCGGCCTAATACGTAATTCGTTAACAGGGACGCAATTACAATCATATCTACCCTTAAAGGAATAAGGCCCGGCAATTCTGTTCTTTGCTGATGAGTACTGTTTAGTAGCCTCAAAGTGGTTTCTATGTAGTCATCATAATTAATATCGTACGTTTTAATGTTTTCGATTGATATATTTTGGTTATTTTTTATGATGATAAGCTCTGCAAATGTTTCAAATGCACCCGCAGAACCAATTAAAATTTGTGGCTGATGCTTTTCGCAAACCTCAAATAAATCTTGTAATTGGGTTTGTATGTGGAAAAGGATAGCATTTTTATCATCATCAGAAATTGGGTCTGATTTAAAAAATTGCTGAAGCAAGCGGGCTGCACCAATGTTGTAACTCTTTTTCCAAATTAATGATTGTGTATCGCAGAGAATAAATTCTACGCTTCCGCCGCCAATATCCATTATTAACGATAAATCTTTTATCGCTCCGCTAAGTTTAACGGACTTGTAAATCAGTTCAGCTTCTTCTTCGCCTGTTATGGTTTCAATTTCTATTAAAGCTTCATTTTTTGCAGCGTTTACAAAATCTTGGCCATTTTTTGCACTTCTTACAGCAGATGTTGCAGTTGCTCTTAATCTATCAACATTAAATTCATCTATCGTTTTGCGGAATCCCTTTAAAGCATTAATGCCTCTATCAAATGCAAGAGGAATAATTAAATTTTGATTTATTTTTCCTTCTCCAAGTTTTACAGCAACATTGGTTTTATAAATTAACTCAAATTTCTCATATACAAATTCTGCAATTATTAAATGAAATGTATTTGTACCTATATCTATTACCGCAAAACGCATGTTTTATAATTTTTTACATATATTTCTCGGAGTAGCTTTAAATAGCCATGCAAACAAACGCCATCTACTGCTTACGTAAATTACGCTTTTTTTCTGTTCAATACCTTTTATAATTTGTCTGGCTGCTTTTGCTACGGGTGTTACCCAAAATAATTTGTCGCCCTTTGCCATTGCGGTATCAACATAGCCAGGCCTCACATCCAAAATATTTATGGGTAACTTCATTTGATAAGCCTTACGGTAAAGCGCTTCCATGTAGTTTATCTGGTAAGATTTGGATGCATTATAAGCTGGTGCAATGTTATTGCCCCTTAAACCTGCTATTGATGTAATTGCTGCAATTTGTCCATGTTGCTGATTAGAAATATAATAAAAGGCCCAATTGATAACATTTGTAAACGACATTACATTTGTACGAATGGTATTTTGCTCTATAACATTGTTTAGTTCTTCATTTACATCGCCGATACCTGCACTGTAGATAAATATATCCAAGCCACCCAATCTTTCAACCAACTCATTTAAGTTATCAATAAGATTTTCATCGTCGTTAACATCAAAACACGATGTGCAGATTTTTTCAGGATTACTACGCTCTATCTCGTTTAACAATAACTGCCTTTTGCCCGTAATTCCAACCTGATAATTTAATGCTGCCATTTGTCTGGCTAATTGTTCTCCAATACCAGATGTAGCACCAATAATGATAACTTTCTTCACAAAAAAATAGTTTTTAGCTGCCGTAAAGTTAAAATGAAATTAGAGTATTCTTTGTATGTTTAAATCGATATAGCTTGAATATATCTCTACATTAATTTTTGTACCAAAACCATTTAAAAACTTCTTTCAAGCTAGGTTTTTTGCCATACATTAAAATACCAACGCGGTAAATTCTTGCGGCAAACCAAACCGTTCCTATAAATCCAACTATTAAAATACCCATTGATAAACCTAATTCCCAGGCAGGCACGCCATAGGGTAGGCGTACAGCCATCGCAATAGGAGAGGTAAAGGGAATCATCGATAACCAAAAAGCTATATTTCCGTATGGGTCGTTAGTTACTACACTTAATGATAATGCGTAGCCAAGCAGTAGCGGCATCATTACCGGCATCATAAACTGTTGTGTTTCTGTTTCACTGTCTACAGCCGAACCAATTGCGGCATAAAGCGCACTGTAAAAAAGGTATCCACCTAAAAAGTAAAAGATGAAGATGCTTATTATTTTACCAAGCTCTAAATTTTGAATACTTTGTTGGATATTTCCAATCGGGCCATCACTTAGCGCAGCTTTTTGTATTTGTTGTGCAGACGGATTGACCGGTCCAACCTGGCTATTGGCCACTATTTTTTTAGCATCTTCTTTATTTACAAAAATACCTACGGCCACGGCCGAAATAGAAAAGGTTAATATTATCCAAAGTAAAAATTGAGTTAAGCCAACCATGGCTATTCCAATAATTTTACCCAGCATTAGCTGAAATGGTTTAACTGAAGAAATCATAACCTCAATAATTCGGCTGGTTTTTTCTTCGATAACGCCACGCATAACCTGTACGCCGTAGAGCATAATAAACATGAACATCAGTACGCCTGCTACAAATGCGATTATTGTACTGGCGCCTGCACTGCTGCTTTCCTCTTCACCTTTATCACTAATTTTTTTTGTGTTGATATTGATATTGCTCTTCAGATTATCTAAATCTTTCTGCGATATTCCGGAACGTTTTAATTTATAATCCCGAATTAAATCTTCAATTGAGTCTGATATTCGACCATCAAGTGTTAAACCTGCCTGTTTTTTTCCAACAAGTTCTATGCCTTTGGGTGCATTTATATCAAAATCGGGCAGGAGTAAAATATAATCATAGCCACTTTTGTTCAAGTTTGCCTTTAACTTATCAAAAGGTTGATTTACATATTCGTACGTTACGTTTTTATTGGAGGCGAGTTGTTCTGTTAAGGTTTTATTTTGATTGATAACAGCGATTTTATCAGTTTTATCATTAATACCTTTGATAGAAAAATAAATAATCAGGCCATAAAAGCCCGCAATGATTAAGGGTGTTAAAAAAGTCATTATAATAAATGATTTCTTTTTAACCCTCGATAGATATTCCCGTTGTATAATGAGTAAAGTTTTGTTCATCATTTAGTTTTTACACGTTCAATAAAAATATCATTCATGCTGGGCACAACTTCCTCTAAGTGGGTTATATCTACCTTCGGAAGCATAAACCTTAAAACATCATTAGCAGTGTAATTGCTCTTTAATTTAAATTTCAATCTGGAAACGTTTTTAAATTCGCTTCTTTCTTCAATTTCGAATATTTCATTATTATCAAAATTCTCATTGCCAACAAATTCAATGGTGTAAGTATTGTTTCTGTACGATGCTTTTATTTCGTCTACACTACCATCTAGTATTTTTTTCGATTTATGTATCAGGGCAATATTATCGCATAATTCTTCCACGCTTTCCATTCGGTGTGTAGAAAATATAAAGGTTGTTCCTTTTGCGTTTAATTCTAATATCTCGTTCTTTATTAAATCAGCATTAACAGGGTCGAAACCCGAAAATGGTTCGTCCAGAATAATAAGTTCCGGGTTATGCAAAATGGTTGCTACAAACTGAACTTTCTGTTGCATACCTTTGCTTAAATCTTCAACCTTCTTATTCCACCAGCTACCCATATCTAATTTTTCGAACCAAAATTTAATGCGTTTGGTTGCTTCAGCAGTTGATAAACCTTTTAGTTTGGATAAATAGAGCACTTGTTCGCCAATCTCCATTTTTTTGTACAAGCCGCGTTCTTCGGGCAGGTAACCAATTTGATTAATGTGGTTAGAATTTAGTTTTTTGCCATTAAAAATTACTTCGCCACTATCGGGCGCTGTAATTTGAGTTATAATTCTAATTAACGATGTTTTGCCAGCTCCATTTGGCCCAAGTAAACCAAAGATTTTTCCTTGCTCAACATTCAGACTTACATCATCTAGCGCTATGTGGTTGGAATATTTTTTAACAATATTTTTTACGTCAAGCATTACGGTTAATGTTTTTGATTATTAGTCGGTAAAATTGATTAAACGTTACAAATTTCTTAACACTTAACGCCATTGTTACCATTAAATATCTGAAAACTTTAGGCGAAAAACCATGATGTTATAATTAGAAATTTTTTGATTTTTTATTTTCGTGTAATAAAGTAAATAGTTTTTCGTTATAAATTACTAAAATTCAGTGTTTTATAGATGAAGATCCTCATTCTTTTCATTTAATTAAGCAGTCTGCTTTTTATATGATTTGATATATTTTATTTTCGATGCTTTCGCAAAGCGATTAAAAATTTTTATCATTATAATTCTAACCAAATAGTATGTTACATCAGTTAAATAATCTAAATGATGCTAGTAAAGAAAAAATTAGCCGTAGCAACGTAGTTAAATTTAGAACTAGCTCAGGCTCTTTGGTTACGCATTTAATTTCTGATAGAACAGATTTACTCAAGAAATTTTTCCAGCGGAAAGATGATAAACCTTATGAAGCAAAAGTAGTTTCCATGAAATATACTAAATTTCATAAATCAGAGCAGGATTTAATCGAAAGGTTTGGCACTATTGCTTTTGATAAGCAGATAAATATTGCTAAAGTCATTGGCGATAATGCCTGGAGTTTAGATATGGTTAATGAGAAAATTAATTTTGGTAACGAGATTGAATTTTCATTTAAAATTTTGGGTTCATATTCTCGTACAACTAATACCTGGTTGTGGGCCTGGGCAAATACTGCAGTAGGGCATGATGAAAAATCTTTACTTCATGCAAATGAATTAAAAGCCTATGGTGAAGAAAATGACATAGAATTTTTAAAACTTGATAGTTTTGAAGCCACAAATATTGATATGCATTTAATTGGGTTAACAGCTTCGGGCCTTTTTAAAACTACTGGTTACTATATAGCCGATTATGGTGCCGGAGCAATGGTTTTTACCATTCAAAACGATGAAATTAATAAATTTGATGATGACGAACTTGGTAGAATATTAACTGTATTTAATCAATTTATAGCTGATTTTGAGATTGACCAAATTCGTGCTTTTAAATTTTATTTAAAAGAAAAAGGCTACGACGTTGTTGAAGAAAAAAATAAGATAATAGGTACAAAACTTGAAAAAGTTGTTTCGGCTGAATTTGATAACAAAAATTCACGAATAGAAATTAAAGCTTAAATCGCAGATATTTGACCATAAAAAAAGCCGATACTTATTAAAAGTATCGGCTTTGCTATTATATTTATTTTATTCAAAATATTCTTTCATTCTATCGAAGAAACTTTTTTCATTTTTACCAGGTTGTGGTTTAAAGTTAGCAGAATCTCTTAGCTTTTCTAACATGCTGCGTTCTTCGCTGCTTAATGCCTTAGGTGTCCAAACATTTATATGGATAATCTCATCACCTCTGTGATAGGAATTTACTTCTGGTAAACCCTTGCCTTTAAGGCGTAATAATTTTCCACTTTGTGTGCCTGGTTCAATTTTAATCTTCGCTTTACCATCAATGGTTGGCACTTCTATGCTCATACCTAGTGCGGCATCAACAAAGCTTAAATGCAAATCATAAACAATATTATTGCCTTCGCGTTTTAAGGTTTCGTGTTGTGTTTCTTCGATTAAAATAATTAAATCGCCTGGTACGCCACCATTGGGAGCTGCATTACCTTTACCACTCATGCTTAATTGCATGCCTTCGCTTACACCAGCAGGAATGTTTATGGTAATGGTTTCTTCACCACGTACAACACCATCACCATGGCAAACATTACATTTTGCAGTAATTTGTTGTCCGCTGCCATTACAAGTAGGGCAGGTAGATGCAGTTTGCATCTGACCTAAAATGGTATTGGTTACTCTACGAACTTGTCCGCTACCGCCACAAGTTCCGCAAGTATTTACTGATGATTTATCTTTGGCGCCGGTACCATCGCAGGTTTTACAAGAAATTAACTTGTTAACCTTAATTTTTTTCTCAGCTCCGTGTGCAATTTCTTCTAAAGTAAGCTTTACTTTAATACGAAGATTTGAGCCTTTTGCAACTCTACGGCCGCCACGTTGCTGGCCACCACCTCCGCCGCCTCCAAAAAAGCTTTCGAAAGGGTTATGACCTCCAAATATATCGCCAAACTGGCTGAATATGTCGTCCATATTCATGTTGCCACCGCCGTAACCACCCGAAGCGCTACTGCCTACGCCAGCATGTCCGAATTGATCGTAACGCTGCTTTTTCTCAGCACTGCTTAATACTTCATAAGCTTCAGCAGCCTCTTTAAACATATCTTCGGCAGCTTTATCTCCGGGATTTTTATCCGGATGATATTTAATTGCCATTTTACGATAAGCTTTTTTTATCTCATCTGCTGATGCGCTTTTGGTTACGCCAAGTACATCATAATAGTCTCTTTTACTCATTTTCTTTTTTAATGATTGAATGCTTAAATGAATGGATGATGGAATGTTTATAATATTCTTTCATCCAAAATTCTATCATTCAAAATTAATTACGCTCCAACTACAACTTTTGCAAAACGGATAACCGAATCGTTCAAAGTATATCCCTTTTCTACCTCGTCAATCACTTTTCCTTTTAATTCTTCTGTTGGTGCAGGAATATTCGTAATCGCTTCGTGGAAATCAGTGTTAAAATCATTATTGATGCTTTCTACATCTTTAAGACCTTTTTGCGCTAAAGTATTTTTTAACTTACTGCTAACCAATAATATACCTTCTTTAACAGGTGCAACCTCGGTTGCAGTTTCCATGGCCTTTAAAGCACGGTCAAAGTCATCAAGAACGGGTAATAGCGAAACAATTACATCTTTACCAGCTGTTTGCAATAACTCTACACGTTCTTTTTGGGTACGGCGTTTATAGTTATCAAACTCTGCATACAAGCGCAAGTATTTATCATTAAGTTGTTGAACTTCAGCCTGAAGTTTTTCTTCAATACTTTGTTCTTCAACCTTTTCTGTTTTTTCTTGTGCATCAGCATTCTCTACATTTTCTGGTGTAGCGTTTTCTGATGTATTTTCAGTATTCATTATATTTTCTTCTGTATCGTTATTTTTCTTCTTATTAAACATAATTTGAGGCTGAATTTTTTGGGTAAGTACACAACTATTTTGCCATTAACACAAATCAGCCAAGCTGACAGATTTATTTGCATTTATCTGACCAGATTGGCTGATTGACTGACAAGGGATTGCCGAGTTTGATTAAAGATTTTAGATATATAGAATCTTAAATCTAAATCATATTTTTTCTAAAAATTGGACTTAAATCTTAAATCTAAAATTAATTTAAGCTATTTGAGCATCTTCATGCACAACTCCATTTTCGCATTTGATAATTCTCGATGGAAAAGTTCTGATGATGTGATAATCGTGGGTTGCCATTAAAACTGCTGTACCATTTTGGCTAATTTGCTTCAAAAGGGTCACAATTTCTTCAGATGTTTCCGGGTCTAAGTTTCCGGTTGGTTCATCGGCTAAAATAATTTCGGGGTCGTTAAGTAAAGCACGGGCAATAACAATTCTTTGCTGTTCTCCACCCGAAATTTCGTGAGGCATTTTTTTAATTTTAGAACGTAATCCAACTTTATCCAGAACATCTTTTATGCGTTCGTTAATTAAGTTTTGGTCTTTCCAACCGGTTGCTCTAAGTACAAATTCAAGGTTTTTTTCTATTGTTCTATCTGTTAATAGCTGAAAATCCTGAAAAACTACACCTAATTTTCGGCGCAAAAACGGAACTTGATTTTCGGTTAAATTTTTAAGGTCGAAGCCGGCAATGTTGCCATTTCCATTACCAATATGTAAATCGCCATATAATATTTTAAGTAAACTGCTCTTTCCAGAACCTGTTTGCCCAATTAAGAAAACGAATTCATCTTTTTCTATATGTAAATTTACGTTTGATAATACTAAGTGTTTCTGTTGAAAAACATCAACATTATTTAAATGAATTACTGCGTTGCCTGCCATTTTATATTTCTAATTTAGCCATCTGCCCAAAAGGTAAATCTTTTACCATTTCCATAATGTAGTCCAATTTATCGCCTAAGCCTAACTTATCGAGCGATTTATCAGGTCTATCAACCCTAAAATAAGCAAGCAAAGTAAACTTATCATCTCTAAGCTGTACGTAATCAGGTATTTTGGCGATGCCTTTAACTTTTAGGATATACATTGTGTTCAAAAATAGCATTTCAAAACGATAAGCGAAAGTATGCGACTGGTTTTTATCTAACAATGAACACCCAACCGGAGAATATTGGGAAATCTTCGTTGAGGTAAATGGTGTAATAATATGCTGCGGTGGGCAAATCTTTCCCTTGCGATTTACCATTCCAAGGACTGTATGGTCCGTTGTTTTGGTACACCAGATTTCCATATCTGTTTGTGATTTTTATTCTCGCATCTGGAAAGGTATCAAGTGCAGGAATCGTCCAGAAATCGTTAATACCATCCCCATTGGGTGAAAAAGTATTTGGAATATTTATTTGAGGCTGGACCTTAACAGACATCTCATCAGAACTTGAGAGGCATCCTAAAGTAGATTCTGCAAAAAGCGTGTAAGTAATATCTGATGGTGGTGTTGCAATTGGATTTAGCTTTGTTGCATCATCCAAATAAGTTGCCGGCAACCAATAATATTTAACGCTGTCTCCACTAACTTTTCCATTTAAAACTACACCTTTACCCGTTATCGTAAAAAGGTCGTTCCCAGCATCGGCAACCGCATTTTTTAAAACATTAACAGTTAAAGTTGTGGTTGCAGAGCAAGTTCCGTTTGATACAGTAATGGTATATGTGGTTGTTTCTTTTAAGGTTGCGATAGGATTTGAAATATTGATGTCAGACAATCCGGTGGTTGGGAACCACTTGTAAGTTGTGCCTCCATTTACTAATAATTGTATGGGTTGGCCTTCGCATGTTGAAACTGATTTGTCATTAATAGGAACAACTGGCGGCTCTAGGGTAACTTCTGTTGAGGAGGATGCCGTGCAGCCATCTTTTGTGGCTGTTACCGTGTAGATGCCAGCCATGTTTGCTTGAACGTTGCTTAAAACCGGACTTTTTTCGTTGGAAGTAAATCCGTTTGGCCCCGTCCATGAAAAAGATTCGCCGTTTGTAGCAGATAGTTGAACTGTACCCCCAGCACATACTTTGCCGCTATTAACCGCAATAGTAATAAGTTTGGGGTTTACGGTTATTGTAAACGGTTGTGATGCTGTTCTGCAGTTTACCGAGCCAATATTTTCCTGTTCTGCAATTAATAAGCGGTACTTATATACGCCTACTGCAGCATTGGTTAAATTTACATTTAATTCGCTGTTTGTTTCATTAGCAATATCCTGCCAATTTACACCATCATATTTTTGCCAAACAAATGCAGGATTGTTGTAATTTTCTATAATGTTTGCACCTAATTTATACGTTGTAATGCTTCCTTCGCAAACAGATATATCGCTTTTTCCGTTGTTTATAATTGTATTTATAACAGGGCCGCAGGCTCTAAAAGTAATATCATCAAGCGCAATATCATTACCACCGCCGCCCGGGCCATTATTTGTTATTTTTAAAACTAAATCAGTTTGATTTTCCGTTTTGAAAGTGGTTGCATATTGAATCCAGGTGGGCGTTGCGCTTTCCGGTATATCCTTAGTTTCGTATTTATGTAAAATATTACCACTTGTAGTTTCAATGGTAAAAGTGATATTTGGTTTATTTTCAACGTAATTTAAAACATTGATAATCCATGCCGAAAACTCGTAAGTTGTATTTGGACAAAGATTTGGAATTACAGCCTGATAGAAAATGCCCGGATTATTGGATGCATTGACTATCATCATATATCCATTAGGGTCGTTAGGTGTATGGTTTGGTATTTGATGCCACCCTCTTGTACTATTGTACATGCCATTTGTACTTTTTGCAATGGTATACTGCCCATCATTGGGGGTACCTGCAAGATAATTGTAATTTGTATTGGCGGTGCTTAAAGGAGGGGCAAATTGAGTTGAACCAGAACCAAAATTTATATTTATTACAGGGTCGCCCAATGCTCCTTTACAAACCTCTTGAGCAAATATGTTGGAATATATTAGTGTTAAAAATAAAAAAATAAATGATTTAAGGCGTTTTGACATTAATCCGGCGAATGTATCGCAATATCTTAATTAAATTTGAATGGCTATTCTATGCAAAGTAAAGTTTATATAGCATTAAGAAACTCAATTGTATTCACATTATCAGCATAATCCCAAAGCTTTGGGTGCTGGCTTTCTCCAAAATTGAAATGTTTTAAATGTAAACTCGCTTTAGTAACTATACATTGAATGTTTTCTTCCTGTTTGGTCAATTTCGATTCAACTTCTTCTAAACTATTATATTCTTCGTAAAACAAAACAGCCAAAGGCGATGAAAGGTTTTCATCTTTTTTAAGAAGTAAGAAACCGTTGTCAAAATGCTTGGCTGCATTTACCAAATAAATGGATTTATTGTAATCGTAATTGTTCTGGTATTTAAAGTGATTAATTACCGGTAAAAAGTGTTCTATACCTTGGTAAAGTTTTGCGATGTCATATCCTGAAGGGAAATATATTTTAGAAACATTTCTGCAGCCTAAACCAAAATAATCAAAAATGTCGAAACCTAAATTAGCGATATCTTCTTCGGTTTCTTCGCCGGTTAAAATTGCAACACTATTTCGGTTTTTTCTAATTATGTTTGGCACCTTGCTAAAATAATAATCGAAATAACGCGATGAATTATTACTTCCAGTTGCAATTACGGCATCAAAATCCTTAAGCCTTTCTACATATTCAATTTTAACTCTAAGCTCGGGTTCAATCTCAACTAATAAATTTAATACTGCTCTAATTAATTTATCATCAGCAGATGATAATTTGATTAATGCAATGTTGCCTGTTGCTAAAACGGCCAATACATCATGCAATCCAACTAAAGGAATATTTCCTGCTAAAATTAATCCTACTTTTTTAGGCTTTGATGTAAATTTTGCGGTGGTAAACCAATCTTCAACATCGCTTTTATGCAACATTTTTGAAAAGGATAAGATAGACTTATTAATGTTATCCGCAGTAAACCACGGATTGCTTGCTTCAGCAGTATGCATGGCGCTTTCTAAATATTTTGCCGGTTCACCAAGCTTTTCACCCAATTTTATTAATGCGATTTTTACCTTTTCTTGAGTTAATGCTGACATATTTAGAATTATTATTAATGGATTATGTGCTATATTTGCAGCTGCAAAGTTAAACTAAGCAAAAGAATTAGACGAAGACATGGCAATTAAAATAACTGATGAGTGCATAAATTGTGGGGCTTGCGAACCAGAATGCCCAAACAATGCAATTTACGATGCCGGTACTGCATGGCGTTTTTCTGACGGTACAAATTTAGATGGTATAATAGATTTCGGTAATCAACAGATTGATGCTGGAGCAGCGCAAGATGCTGTTTCGGATGAAGTTTATTATATTGTTTCTGATAAATGTACGGAGTGTAAAGGTTTTCATGACGAACCACAATGTGCGGCGGTTTGCCCGGTAGATTGTTGTGTAGATGATGAAGATATCCGTGAAACTGAAGACGAATTGTTAGCTAAAAAAGCCTGGTTACATCAGGAAAACTAATTATAACGGTTGGCAGTTAGTTGTTAACAGTTTTGGTTTCAGAAATCATAAAAAATATATTGGTAAAAGGTTCTAATGAAAGTTAGAACCTTTTTTTTATTAATTTTAATAGTTAGAACAATATAATAGAATGGCGATTTTTCATTAACCAATGAACCAATGAACCAATGAACCAATGAACCAATGAACCAATTAATCTATATCGCTTTTATTTGGAATAATTAAAACCGGACAGGCCGATTTTCTGGCAACGTGTTCTGCAACGCTACCCATTAAAAAATGATACAAACCTGTTCTGCCGTAGGTTCCGATAACAATTAAGTCAGAACCCCATTCATCAGATTGCTGGATAATTCCATGCGCTGCAGTATCCACAATACTCAAATATTCAGTAGTAATTCCGTTGCTATATTTTGATTCTATCTCCTTCAACAAAACATGACTATTTTCTTCGCTGTTATCGTATGTTTCCATAAAAACCGGCGCTAACGTTAAATCGGGGTTTACATTAGCAGGAATCGGTTCAATAATGTTTACCAATGCTACAGCTGCACCAAACTTTTCTGCAATGTCGTAACCTGCTTTCGCAGCTTTTTCAGAACAAGTGCTGTTATCAACAGCTATCAATATTTTTTTAAAATTCATGTTGAGCAGATTTAAATTCTATCATTATAAAAATAACAATTTTGATAGCAAAATGTTAGTGGCTCAATGTAATTTGTTAATTTTACTGCTTCTAATAAGAAAATTATTAAATGGAAAATCAATACGGTATTTGCAGAATTGCAGTGGCTCCATTAAGAGCTGAACCATCTGATAAAGCGGAAATTGTTTCGCAGTTGTTATTTGGTGAGCATGTAGAAATTCTCCAGAAAGAAGAACGTTGGTGGCTTGTACAAAACGGCTACGATGGTTATCAGGGTTATATAGATTTTAGGCAATTGGCAGCTATAACTCAAGAGCAATTTACTAAAATGTATGATAATCAGTTTATTGCGCCATTAAGCTTTAATAACGTTTTAACAGCTGCCGATGGCACTTTATACCACCTAAGCCCGGCAAGTAATTTGCCATTTTTAGCTGATGAATATTGTTTTGCAGGCACCGAAAAGTTTAAGATGAACTTTGAACCTTACGATAGCTCTAAATCGGATTTTAAAAATGATATTGAATCGACTGCAAAGTTTTTCCAAAATGTTCCTTATTTATGGGGAGGTAGGCATTTATTTGGTTTAGATTGCTCGGGTTTTGTGCAAACTGTTTTTAAAATGTTGAATATTAAGCTCAACCGAGATGCCTCGCAACAAGCAGAACAAGGCGAATTGGTGGGTTTTTTATCTGAAGTTAAACCTGGGGATGTAGCTTTCTTTGATAATGCCGAGGGTAAAATAACACATGTTGGTATAATGCTGAGTCCGAATGAAATTATCCATTCATCTGCAAAAGTAAAAATTGATCCTATTGATAACGAAGGGATTTTTAATCGTGAATTAGGCGTTTACAGCCATAAATTAAGAATTATAAAAAGGTTTGTGGAGTAACTCAACCCTCTATTTCCCAAATTATAACTTGTCTGTCATCACCTGTAGAAATTAAATATTTTCCATCGTTACTCCATAAAATTTTATTAATGGAATGGGTATGGCCAATTCCGAGTTTTTCTAAACTCAAAATTTTGTAAAGCTTAAAGTTTTCTGCATCCCAAATTTTTATGCTCTTATCCTGACTGCTTGTAGCAAAATAGGGAAGGCTTGGGTGGAAAACAACATCATAAACGGTAAACATATGCGCCGGAATGGTTTGCATCAATTCGTAATCAGGCAAACTCCAGATTTTTAGTTGTGCATCCCTACTTCCAGAAATCAAATATTTTCCTTCTGGATGATAAGCTAAAGAGGTTACAGGTAAGGTGTGACTTTCTAGATTTTGCTTTATGCTATAATCCGAAAGATTGTAGATTTTTATTAAATGGTCTTTACAACCAAAAGCAATTTCGCTTTCATCGGGAGTAATGGCAATCGACCGTATGGTATCATAAGCAGCCTGAAAGCGATAAATTTCAATAAAATCATCAAGCGACCACACTGCTACGGTCCCATCTTCGCCGGTGGTTATTAATTCGTTTTTACTTTTTACAGTTTGAATATTGAAAATAGGTTTGGTATGAGCATTGATTCTTGCAATTACCTTATCCGCAATATAATCGTAAACACTAAATGCACCACTTCGTTCTCCAACAAAAAGTTGGTTATTGTAATAATGTAGATAATAAACAGAACTCTGCACAGGCAATTTAACCCTTAAAAAGGCCATGGTTTCGAGCGACCATTCTACAACGCCTTTATCATTCCCGGCACTGAAAAATGTTTTATCATCACCTGCATTTGCTAAAGCATAAACTGGATTTTGATGACCGGTAAGGGTTTTTAAGTGGTTAAGCATCAGTTTCTGAACAAAATTTTAGCAAACAAAAGGACTACTTGTTTAATTGTACAAGCCTATTGGCTCTAAATGCAAGTACAAACTGAAGAATTATTAAGAGGTCGAAGATTAGCCTGGTTACTCCAAAGTAGATAATTTCGTTCGATAAGCTTGTTTGAAAAAGTATTTGAAAGGTAAGCAAAGCTGAGGCTAAGGAGAAAAATACGCTCAAAAAGCCCAGCACTAAATGCCACTTTTCAAATTTCAGGTTGTTTCTGATGAAATGAAATAAAGTTACCCAATTGAAGAAAATTGAGGGTACGATAAGGGCTAAATCTAGATAGTTATCGCCGTTTTTTAAGATTGCAATGAAGATTATCCCTAAAAAAAGATTAAGGTAACTTAGGTATTTAAGCATTTGGTTTACAGTTCTTTAATGTTCAACTTTTGGTTGTTGAGCGTTATCATCAACCTGAATGTATTTCAGTTTTTTTTAAGATGCTGATTCAGTATATATGGAACAGCATGACGTAGAATCAATCAATGTTTTATTTATGTCTCTTCTCTAAATTCTTCGCAATATCCTGAATAGATAAGCCTTTTTCTTTTAAAAGAAATAACAAATGGAATACTAAATCAGATGCTTCACCAATTAATTCTTCTTCGCTTTCAGCCAATGCGGCAATTACAGTTTCAACGCCTTCCTCACCAACTTTTTGAGCAATTTTATTTAAGCCTTTACTCCTCATTTTGTTAATGTAAGAGCCTTCAACCGGATTTTCGTATCTATCGGCTATAATATTCTCCAACTCGAAAATAAAATTCTGGTTAAATTCTGTGTTGAAGCAACTGCGGTTTCCTGTATGGCAAGTTGGTCCAACCGCATCAGCCTTAATTAAGATGGTGTCGTTATCACAATCAACAAAAAGTTCTTTTACATAAAGAAAATTATTGCTGGTTTCTCCTTTTGTCCAAAGGCGATTTTTTGTGCGTGAGAAAAAAGTTACTTTGCCTTCCAACTGGGTTTTCTCTAATGCTTCAGCATTCATGTAGCCAAGCATTAAAACTTCCAAAGTTTTATAATCTTGAATGACCACGGGCACTAAACCATCACCATTTTTGTTAAAATCTATATTCATTGTTTTTATCAAGTTTCGTCATTGCGAATAAAATTAAACTCTTTAAGGCAGCTTGTTTTGCCAATTCGTCACCCTAAATTCAATTCAGGGTCTCTATCTTTTTAAGATGCAGAAATAAATTCAGCATGACGACCTACTTATAGAGCTGATTAAGATTGCTTCGTGCCTCGCAATGACGAGTGTTTTATTAAATTTTATATCCTAACCGGAATATTATTTCTTTTTAGTGCGGCCTTTAAATCAGGAATTAGAATTTCGCCATAATGAAATACTGATGCCGCAAGTGCTGCATCAACATTTGCCTTTTGAAAAACCTCTGTAAAATGTTCCGTGATCCCTGCGCCACCCGATGCGATGATAGGGATGTTTATCATTTTATTGATTTTACCAAGTAAACTACAATCAAAACCAGCTTTTGTGCCATCATGGTCCATTGAAGTTAGCAGGATTTCTCCTGCACCTAAATCTTCAGCCTGCTTAATCCAGTTTTCGGTTTCTAAATCTGTTATTAATCTTCCGCCGTTTAAATGAACCATATTTTTTCCATTTACTTGCTTCGTATCAACAGCTAAAACTACAAACTGTACGCCAAATGCTTTAGCTAAATCTTCAATTAGTTGAGGATTACGAACAGCTGCCGAATTGATACTGATTTTATCTGCACCAGCATTTAACAAAGCTTCTGCATCAGCGATTTCAGTTATTCCGCCACCTATGGTAAAAGGAATATTCAACTGGCGGGCAACTGATTTTACCATATCAATCATCGTTTTTCTACGTTCATGAGTGGCAGTAATATCCAGAAAAACCAATTCATCAGCACCTTGTTGCGCATATTGCGCTGCTAATTCTACCGGGTCGCCTGCATCACGTAAATCAACAAAATTTACACCTTTAACGGTTCTGCCGTCTTTAACGTCGAGGCAGGGGATTATTCTTTTACTCAGCATTGTTTTGCTATGTTTCCGTCATTGCGAGGCACGAAGCAATCTGTTTTGCTAGAGAGATTGCTTCGTGCCTCGCAATGACGAGTATTTAATGTTTTCGTTTTAATAGACCAGAAATAATCGAGGCACAGCCACAAAGAAAGCAAGGCAAAAAAAGCCACATACAAAATTCACCAATTGTACCTAAAATCTTATAATATTTGCCCACATAGAAGAAAGAGTTAATTATTATTAACATCATTATAAATGATGCTGCTAATAAAATTATTCCCCATTTAAGCATATTGTTTATCACATTTTATATCGAACTCAACATCTTTAAATTCCAATCCTTAACTTGTTCAATCGTAATTCTATCTTCATAAATGGCTTTTCCAACTACAACACTTCTTATTGGATATTTTGCTAATTCATAAATGTCTTCCATAGAGCTAACGCCACCTGATGCAATTAATTTAATCATCGGCGAATGTTCTAACAGTTTTTTATATAATTCAACGGCTGCACCGCCCAATTTACCATCTTTGCTAATATCGGTACACAAGAAACGGAAGAAACCAAGCGCCAGGCATTTATCAACATAATCCATCAATTTAATTGGCGAACTTTCCATCCAACCTGAGTATTTAATCACTTCGTCTAAAACATCAATGGCAATAACAATGCGGTTTGCATAGTTGTCTTTTTTAGCAAAAGCATCACTTAACTGTTGTAAAAAATCGGGGTTGGTAATGGCTTGCGTGCCAACAATTACACGATGAATTCCTGCATCAAGTAAATTTGTAACCTGTTCAATTGTACGGATTCCACCTCCGTACTGCACCTTCATTTCAGTTTTCTTAATGATTTCGAAAAGTGATTTTTGATTGCTAAAATCGCCTTTGGCACCATTTAAATCGATAATATGAATAAAATCAGTTCCGTTTGAACGATATTTCTCTATCATTTCGGCAATTGAAACATCGTATTCTGTTTTCTGGTTATAATCGCCTTCACGCAGGCGAACAACTTTTCCATCCAAAATATCAATAGCAGGAATTATATACATTTTTTTTAAGTTAAAAATTGAAATGAAATTTATCTAAATATGAGCTATTACTCAACCTAAGTTTGAAAAATTTTTTAAAATCTGTTCGCCAGCATTGCCCGATTTTTCAGGATGAAACTGAACACCATAAAAGTTATCTTTTTGTACCGCTGCCGAAAACTTTAGTCCGTAGTTGGCAGAGGCGATATCAAAAGTAGGGTTATATTCAATAAAGTACGAATGAACAAAGTAAAATTGCGCATTAGGTTCAACACCTTCAAATAGTGAATTGTTTTTATGCTCAACCGCGTTCCAACCCATGTGGGGGATTTTGATATTCAGCGACTTATCGAATTTTTTGGTTTTAACCGGAACAATGTTTAAGAGATTTGCATCACCTTCTTCAGAATGTTCAGTAATTAATTGCATACCTACACAAATGCCCAGAACCGGTTTATTTAAGGCTTTTATGGCATTTATTAATCCGGTGTGTTTCAATTTTTCCATTGCAGCAGCTGCATGGCCAACACCAGGAATGATGATGTGACTGTATTTTTCTAAATCCGTTTCGGAGTTTATCATGCCATATTGTACATTCAAACGCTCTAATGCTGCGGTTAAAGAAAAAATATTGCCAGCGCCATAATTTACTATTCCAATCATTTAGTATTAAGTATTTAGTATTAAGTATCAAGACGAAATGTCTAGCAAACCTAAAATTATCTCTTTATAAGCATTTGAAAACGAATGTTAGTTTTTCAAAGGTTCTGTAGTCCCGCTATTCGTTTCTCCCGATGAAAAATCGGGATTCACTACTATCGGGTTTATTTAACAAAGGTTTTTTGCAATAAGTTCTCCACCACGTATTACGAAGCTGGGTTTGTGCGAGCTGAAGCAATCTAAACATGTATCTTAGATTGCTTCGTCGTGCCCCCTCGCAATGACGATTTTGCTAAACCTTTCCCTTTTACCCTTACAAAAGTCCCTTTGTACTTGGCAAAACCATTTTTTCCGCATCGCGTTTAATTGCCATTTTTATCGCTTTTGCAAAGGCTTTAAATATAGCTTCTATTTTATGATGTTCGTTATCTCCTTCGGCTTTAATGTTCAAATTGCATTTAGCAGCATCGCTGAAAGATTTAAAGAAATGATAAAACATCTCGGTAGGCATATCTCCAACTTTTTCCCGCCTAAATTCCGCATCCCAAACAATCCAGTTTCTGCCACCAAAGTCTATGGCAACCTGCGCTAAACAATCATCCATAGGTAAACAAAAACCATAACGTTCTATGCCCAATTTGTTACCCAAACCTTTTGCAAAGGCTTCTCCGAGCGCAATTCCTGTATCTTCGATGGTATGGTGTTCGTCTATATGTAAATCGCCTTTGGCAATAACTTCTAAATCAACACTTCCATGTCTGGCAATTTGATCTAACATGTGGTCGAAAAAGTTTAAGCCTGTTTCAATTTTTGCTTTTCCGGTTCCATCTAAATCTAAATTAATGGTAATATCAGTTTCGTTAGTTTTACGAATGTGATTAATTTTTCTGCTTCCGGCTTTAAGCAGATTGTATATATCTTCCCATTTTTTGGTTTCTAGTACGATAATATCCAATAAAGTTTCATGCTTATCTAATGCCTCAGTAGAACCTAAAGCATCATTCTGACGTAGAAAAATTGCTTTAGCACCTAAATTTTTGGCTAACACAACATCATTTAATCTATCTCCAATTACGTAAGAATTTTTTAAATCATAATCTTCGCCAAAATATTTTGTTAACAAAGCTGTTCCGGGCTTACGTGTAGGCGCATTATCTTTAGCAAAAGTTCTGTCAATAACCACCTCACTAAAATTTACATCTTCGCCAGCAAAAGTATCTAACATAAAATTATGAATAGGCCAGAAATTTTCTTCAGAATTTGATGGCGTTCCCAAACCGTCCTGATTTGTAACCATTACCAGTTCATAATCCATTTCGTTTGCAATTTTCGAAAGGTAGTAAAGCGAGCGGGGATAAAATTTCAACTTTGCGAAACTATCTACCTGCTCATCATCTGGTTCAATATTTAAAGTTCCGTCGCGGTCTATAAATAATACTTTCTTCATCTTTTAAAAATTTTTCAGAATGTTTAATAGTCTATCATTTTCTGCTTTAGTGCCCACGGTTATTCTTAAACAACCTTCACACAAAATTACTTTGGAGCGGTCGCGTACAATAATTCCTTCATCAACTAAATTATTATAAATTTTAATGGCATCTGTAACTTCCACTAAAATAAAATTAGCATCCGAGGGATATATTTTTGTAACAATATTTAGGTTATTTAATTCGGTAGAAAGCCGCTCTCTTTCTGCAACCGATTCTTTAATCCAATCGTTTACCTGGGCGATGTTTTTTAGCGCTTCAAAAGCTAAATCCTGAGTAGCCTGATTGATATTATATGGTGGCTTAATTTTGTTCAAAACATCGATAATTTTTGTTGATGAAAATGCTATTCCTAAACGTAAGGCTGCAAGTCCCCAAGCCTTCGAAAATGTTTGCAAAACGACCAGATTTCCGTACTCTGTTAACTCCTGAATAAAGGTTTTTTGGCGGGCATAATTTATGTATGCTTCATCAACTACAACAATGCCTTTAAAGTTGGTTAAAATCGTTTCAATATCTTCGCGATTTATCGAATTTCCTGTAGGATTATTTGGCGAACAAATGAAGATAATTTTTGTGTTGTGGTCAATCGTTTCTGCAATTTTTTCCAGGTCTAATTGGAAGTTTGGCAATAGGTTTACTTTACGAATTTCAACATCATTAATATTTGCAGAAACTTCGTACATCCCGTAAGTTGGCGGCAATATGACCACGTTATCTTTGCCGGGATTACAAAAGGCACGATACAATAAATCGATTGCTTCATCGCTGCCATTACCTAAAAAAGTATTTTCTATTGGTACACCTTTAATTTTACTTATAGCATCCTTTAAATCCAACTGCAATGGGTCGGGGTACCGATTATAGTTTGCAGGTAGGGGAGAACCGTAGCTGTTTTCGTTTGCATCTAAAAATATAGATGCCTGACCTTTAAACTCATCTCTAGCGGTAGAATAGGGCTTTAGGTTTTTTATATTTGCTCTTACTAAGTCGTTAATGTCCATTTTTTTTAATGAAAGTCCGATTTCGGCAGTCCGAAAGTCGGATGATATTATATAATGATGTGATATATGTATTACATGCTTTTTATCCTCGGTTTTCAGCTTTGAGGCTTCTTCTTATTGTAATAGCATTTTTATGCGCTTCAAGTCCTTCAGCGGCGGCAAGCGTTTCAACTGTTCCACCAATATTTTTTAATCCATTGGCTGATAGGTGCTGAAAGGTGATTTTCTTAAGAAAAGCATCAGTTGAAACACCAGAATAAGCTTTAGCAAAGCCACTTGTAGGTAAAGTGTGATTAGTTCCTGAAGCGTAATCGCCTGCACTTTCTGGAGTAAGATTGCCTAGAAAAACCGAACCGGCATTGATTATTAGCGGAATAAGCTGCTCAAATTTTTCTGTTGCCAGAATAAGATGTTCGGGTGCATATTCATTTGAAAAATCCATTGCAGCATTCAAATCAACAGCAAAAATTACGTAAGAATTTTCAATTGCTTTAGCTGCGATATCCATTCTAGGTAGTTTAGCTATCTGAATATCAATTTCTTTTAAAGTTTCATCTAATATTTTGTTAGAAGTAACGACTAAAACAGACTGACTATCAATTCCATGTTCTGCTTGTGCAAGTAAATCTGCAGCTACAAATGACGGATTGGCAGTTTCATCTGCAATTACTAAAACCTCCGATGGTCCGGCAGGCATATCAATTGCCACCTTATTTTGAACCATTGTTTTTGCCGTTGTTACATATCTGTTTCCTGGGCCAAAAATTTTATAAACCTGCGGAACGGTTTCGGTTCCGAATGCCATAGCTGCAACTGCTTGCGCACCACCAATAAGGTATATTCTTTCTATGCCTAAAAGTACGGCACAGTAGGCCAAATAGCAATTGGTTTTGCCGTCACTTTGTGGCGGAGAACAAACAACTATTTCTTTACAGCCAGCGATAATTGCAGGTGTAGCAAGCATCAAAAATGTACTTGGTAGAACCGCTGTTCCGCCAGGAATGTATAAGCCAACTTTTTCAATTCCTCTAGATTCCCGCCAGCAAATCACACCAGGCATGGTTTCTACTTTTGCTTCATTTTTTATTTGAGACTGGTGAAAAGTTTTAATGTTAGAATAGGCGGTTTCAATGGCCGCTTTTGCATCTGCAGGAATTGTGTCGGCGATAGCTTTTAATTCATGAGCATCTAAATAAAGTTTTTCAAGTTCAACTTTATCAAACGTTTTGGCAAAATTAATTAATGCTTTATCTCCATCATTTTTTACCGTTTTTATGATGTCTTCAACACGTTCTTCAACCAATTTATCATCTTCAATTTGTCTGGAACATAGTTCTTCAATTTTTGATTTAGATAAATCTTTATAATTATAGACTTTCAATGTGTTATGTTTTTAAATTAACTATTAGTTAATAACAATTTAAGCGTTTTTAACCTATTTTAAGTGATAATTTTTTCAATTGGCATCACTAAAATACCTTCTGCACCGGCGGCTTTTAGGCTGTTAATTTTGTCCCAAAAATCTTCCTCTGCAATAACAGAATGAACCGCTACCCAATTAGGTTCAAAGAGCGGAACAATGGTAGGGCTTTTAACACCTGGTAACAAATCGACAACTTTTTGAAGGTTATCTTTTGATACATTTAGTACCACATATTTGTTTGATTTGGCACTTAAAACAGAACGAATTCTTTGCAGTAATTCTGCAACTTCTGGGTTGCCTGTTATCGATTTATTTCCAATTAAAACTGCTTCAGATTGCATTACATCTGCAAAGGGTTTTAGTCCGTTGCTTTTTAAAGTTCCGCCTGTAGAAACGATATCAAAAATGGCATCACTTAAGCCTAAACCCGGACCAATTTCTACCGAACCGGAAATGGTTCTGATGTCTGATTTTATTCCCTTTTCTGTTAAAAATTTTTCGAGAATTACGGGATAAGAAGTTGCAATCGCTTTGCCATTTAAATCGTCTAATTTTTGAATCTCGCTGCCGGTTTGTACGGCGATTTTAAGTGTACATTTACCAAAGCCAAGGCGCTGCAAATATTCTACATTTGCCTTGGTTTCTGTAATTACATTTTCGCCAACAATTCCTAAATCGGCAATGCCATCTTGTACATATTCTGGAATGTCATCATCACGAAGAAATAGAATTTCTAAGGGGAAATTTTGAACAGTTGATATTAAGGAACTCTTGTAGTTTTCAAAAGAAAGGCCACAATTCTTTAATATTTCTACAGATTTTTCGTTTAACCTACCCGATTTTTGGATAGCAATTTTTAGTGTTTTCAAAGTATTGAATATAGAGTGTGCAAGAAATTATTCTACGGAAAAAAGTTTTGAAGTACAAAACAAACATATCATATCGCCTATCGGCGATGATGTAAATGTAAGTGATGGTTCAAAGTTAATTTCATAAATATATTTCTGCCAATATCAATGCTTTAGCTGATTAGCGATGGCAAATATAGTGTTTGAAATGGTAAATCAAAAAATAATGGCACTTAATTTGCCATTATGTGTTTAAAATTACCATAACCTTATTTTTGCATTAAACTGTATTGTGTTGAAGAATTTCCGCTTTCTAATTATTCCTATTATTTTTTCAATATCAGCTTGCGGGTGGTTTAAGCAAACGCCTGAAATAGGAAAAGTTTTATCTGAACACTTTCAAAATAAGATATACAAAGATTTTGACACCATTGCTTACGATAGTGTTTTCGTAAAAACGATGGATGATTTATCTTCAACATTTATTAATCCAAAAACCATTAAAGCTTTTTATGCATCAAATGCTAATGAGCCCAGAATGGTAACTAAATTCTACATCAATGGGGAACTTGATACACTAATCAGTTACCTTCAAAATAGCAATGTTCACGGTTTTAATCCAAAAATCTTTAAAATTGATGAAATAAAAAGTCTTTTGAACGAACTTAGTGCAAATAAATTTAAAACTGTAGAAGACAGTTATCCGGTTATAGCAAAAATAGAATTACTCGCTTCGAATGCATACCTTAATTACAATAATTACTTAAAATTTGGTGTGGTAAACCCACGGAATATTTTTTCAAGGTATTACATTAAAGTTAAGCGGCCGGATAGTTTAAACATGGTTCAGCTATTGGGTACAGAAAGTTTATTAGATTCATTAAGAAGCATTCAGCCAAAATCTGAACAGTACAAAGGTTTACAGAATGCTTATCTAAATTCTAAAAGCGAGGCTGAAAAACGAATTTTACTGCTAAATATGGAACGTTTTCGTTGGCAAATGCCCGAAACCGGTACAAATTATGTACAGGTAAATATTCCTGATTTTAAGTTAACATGGTTTGATAACCAAGATACCGTTATCACCATGAAAGTTTGCGTAGGCGGCAAACGTGAAAGCGGTTATGAAGATAAATTAAAAGCCTTTGCCAAATCTGGTAACTTGGATGATAAGCCTAAAAACCACGAAACACCGCTTTTATTCAGTAAGATTAACTCAATTCAGGCAAATCCGGTTTGGAATATTCCGGTAAGTATAGCGCAAAGCGAAATTTATTGGATGGCCAGAAAAGACCCATATTACCTATCAAATAGCAACATTAACGTTTATTATAAAGATAAATTAATTGCCGAACCTGATACAATTAACTGGGATAGATACTCAAGAGATAAACTGCCTTTTAAATTTAAACAAGGCTCTGGTGGTGGAAATGCACTGGGTAAATTCAAATTTATTTTTGATAATAGCTCGAGCATTTATTTGCACGATACCAATAATAAAAACGGGTTTAATTTAAGCAACAGAGCCATTAGCCATGGTTGCGTAAGAATTGAAAAACCTTTAGAGTTTGCAGAAAAGCTTGTTGGTGATGATTACACATACGATAAGCTTAGAGCAGAAGTAGATTTGCCTCCGGTTGATAGTACCCACAATAAATGGTACAAAAAACGCCTGGCAGCAAAAGCAGATACCACCAAGGCCTTTAAACTGAAACCGGCGTGGTTTGGTCCTAAAAAACCAGTTCCTTTGCTGATTACATATTATACAGCATGGCCACAAAATGGTAAAATTCAATACAGGCCAGATGTTTACGACATGGATGAAAAGCTTTGGTTGGCCATGAAGAAAACAAGATAATTTATCTTTTAGTTATAAAATGTTTCCCTGCGTTTTATAACTTATTAAATATACATCCCAAACAAACTGACATTTTTATTCTAGCGGATTTATATTTTGAAAACCTTTATTGCTATTTTTTTTCCAGCCGCCTTACTATGCTTTTATGTTGCTTTTAATTTTAAACCCTCCACCGGTGACTTATTGGCCGAAAGTTTGGGGAAAGATATTTATACAAATTTCGATTCCGTAAAATTCGATTCTGTTTTTGTGAATGAATTAAGTGCTTTATGCAAAGCGGATAATAATCTTCGTGATCTAATAAAGTATTTTAATGGCAATAGTAATCCGAATTTTACCATTCGCTTTTTCGGTGCTAAAGGTTTAGACACTTTAATTAGTCATTTAGAGCATAGTTATAGCCACGGCTTTAATCCTCAAACTTTCCATGTAAAAGAAATTAAAGATTTATCTATAAGTTTAAAAGAAAGCAATTTTACCAATATAGAGGAGAGTTATTCAAAACTTGCACGGTTAGAAATTCTGTCATCAGCCGCTTATGTTAAATATGCCAGCTGTTTAAAGTTTGGTGTTGTTAATCCAAAGAAAATATATTCTAGATATCATATTGATGTTAAGCAGGCTGATAGTTTATTTATACCACAAATGTTGGCATCCTTAAATATTATTGATAGTTTAACTGTTCTGCCAAATAAATCGATGCAGTATTTAGCATTACAGAAGGCTTATTTATCATCAAAAAATGATTCTATAAAAAAGATTCTGGCTGTTAATATGGAACGTTTAAGGTGGGTTTTGCCGATTAAAAGTAACAAATATATCCAGGTAAATATTCCCGATTATCGCCTGGTTTACTTTAATGGCGAAGATACCATTACAACAATGAAGGTTTGCGTTGGCGAAAAAAGGGAGTTAGATTATGATAAAAAATTGAAAATTTTTGAAAAAACCGGCGATTTAGATGATAAACCAAATAATAGAGAAACGCCACAATTAGCAAGTGCCATAAAATTTTTGTACTCAAACCCTGAATGGAATATACCGGAAAGTATTGCGCAAACTGAAATATATACTATGGCAAAGCGAAATCCAAGCTATTTGCGCCGACATAACATTTTGGTTTATCATAAAAATAAATTGATAGAAAATCCATCTAGCATCAGGTGGTATAAATACGATAGAAAAAAATTGCCATTTTTATTTGTTCAACAATCTGGTCCGGATAATTCGCTTGGGAAATTAAAATTTATGTTTCCGAACAAAAGTAGCGTCTATCTCCACGATACAAACGTTAAAAGTGCTTTTAAATTAAGCAATAGAGCCATAAGTCATGGTTGTATTCGTTTGGAAAAACCTTTGCAACTTGCCTGGCATATTATGGCCAACGATACCAGGTTTGATAGTGTAAGGACTGAACTCGGTTTAAAGCCAATAAAACCAACATTAGCCATCAAAACTATTGTATCAAAAACTAAAGCGGATGAGAAACCTCCTTTAAAACCCGTTAAATTTTTATTAGATAACGAAATACCCTTGCTAATTACCTATCACACCGCCTGGGCAAAAAATGGTAAAATAGAATATCGTAAAGATGTTTACAACATGGACGATAAACTTTGGATGGCTATGAAAAAGTTTAGATAGAAGCCGTAGATTTGCCGGATGCAAGAAAATCCTAATTTTAATTACCAGGCCGATATTGTTAATACTGCCATCCGTTTTATAAATGCGTGGTTTAAACAATCAAAATCAATCACTGCCGAATTAAGTGATTTTTTTATCCTCCCGGGAAATAAAATAATCGGTAAAGATGTAATTATTAGCAGACTTAAAGGGATTTTTGGACAAGCTGATGAATACGTTGGCGGCAGATATGATATTATTGATGTGCATTTTGAATTGATGGGTGAGGAAAAGGGTATGGGCTTTGTTGAAGGCGTTGCAGGTTACCGCTCTGTATTGGCAAAACAATCAAAAATTGTAAGCGGTCCATTTAAATTATATTTTGCCCTAAGCAGCAACGAGTGGAAAGTTGTTAATATTGAGTTTCCTGGCTTTTCTTATTAAGCATATTTTTAGAACTATTTTATTAGTTTCAGAAAATTCTTTATATATTACAATAAAACCTGTAATCATTATGAAGTTTAATGCTCTACTGTATTTACTCATTTGTCTAATCTTGCTATCGTGTTCAAACGAGCAAGAAAAGCCCAAATTTGCTGCATCAGAAATATTGTTAAGTTCTGATGCATTTTGGAATTATTACTATAATGAAATTAACCTTTCTGATGATTTTATTGCTTTCGATACAAATAATAAGCCCGTAAGCAGGAAAGATTTTTTTGCAAAGCTGGAAGAAGGTTATTTTTTACCTATTTCTCTAGAAACAAAAGATTCGCTAAAACATTATAAGCTTTATGAGTTAACTACCGCTATAGATTCAGAACTAAGGGGCTTTATTATGAATACATTTAAAACAGATGTCAAATTTTTCAACATGGAGGGTAGCTCGATTCCTGAATTTAATTTTACAGACCTAACTTCAAAGGTTTATAATCTAAAAACAGTAAAGGATCAACTTGTATTGCTAAAGTTTTGGTTTATAGGTTGTGGAGCCTGTATAGAAGAAATGCCTGCGTTAAATAAACTGGTTTCAAAGTATTCCAAACGACAAAATGTAAAATTTTTGAGCTTGGCAACTGATTCAGATAAAATTCTTCGTAAGTTTTTACAAAAGACTAAATTTAATTATGCAACAGCATCTGTTGAAACAGATTATGTGACAGAGAAAATAGGCGTAAATTCTTTTCCTACGCACATGATTGTTAAAAATGGTAAAATTTTAAGAGTTATTTCTACAGAAAAGCAGCTTGAAGAAGTTTTAATGAGGTACCAAAAGCCATAATAATTGCAATTCATATTATATACTTGTTGCAATATATTAGACTAGAAACACCTGAATGGGAATGTATAGACAAAAAGATGAAAATTTTAAAATTGGAACTTTTAATTTTTTTTTAAGAAATAAACCAGACTTCGAATGAAATTAAAAATTTACAATTAAAGCTATGGCTTTCCATCAAACTAAAGGAAAGATTGCTACAGATGTCGATTGATAAAGAATTACTCGATGATTTCTGAAATAATGTTAAACCTGTATCTAAAGAGTATCATCAATAAAAAATAAAGATTCTAAATCCTCTGCATAATTTTTCTATCTTTGGTTTTTAATGAATTTCCTGTATCCGGGCTTTCTTTTCGCACTATTATCGGTCGCAATTCCGGTTATCATTCATTTATTCAATTTTCGCAAGTTTAAGAAAGTCTATTTCTCTAATGTTCAGCTTTTAAAAGAAGTAGAACAACAAAATTCATCCAGAGAAAAATTAAAAAATTTACTCATTCTGCTATCGCGAATACTCGCAATTATATTTTTAGTGTTGGCTTTTGCACAGCCATATATTCCTTTAAACAAACAAAAAACTACCATTTTAAATAATTCTGTAAGTATCTATATCGATAATTCTTTCAGTATGGATGCTGTAAATAAAGATGGCAGCCTGCTCGATGAAGCGAAAAGAAACGCCAGAGAATTAGTTAAAAATTTTGGCTTAAATGATAGATTTCAGCTACTAACCAACGATTTTGAGGGTAAATACCAAAGGCTGTTAAGTAAAGAAGAATTTTTGAAAGCGCTTAATGATGTTAAAATTTCATCAGCCAATAAAACATTACAACAAATTTTAGGCAGACAATGCAACATACTAACTGGTTCTGCCAATAAATACAGTTTTATAATATCCGATTTTCAAAAGAATTTTTTTAATCAAAAAAAGTTAGATGCAAAACAGGATATTCAATACGCTTTCTTAAAGTTGAATGCAACAACCTTACCTAATATTGCAATAGATAGTGTTTGGACATTGTCGCCCAATCATCAACCAGGTGCTAGTGAGAGATTGGTTGTGCAGCTGAAAAACTACTCTGAAGAAGATGCGAAGAACATCTCGCTTAAATTAAGCATCAACAACCGTCAAAAAGCTGTAAATGCTGTAAGTATTTTGGCTGGTAAAACCGTAAAAGATACGCTCAGTTTTTCGGGTTTAACCGCTGGTTGGCAAAGAGGAATGATTACCATAAAAGATTTTCCAATAACTTTTGATGACAGTCTTCTTTTTAGCTTTAATGTTGATGAAAATTTTCAGGTATTAAACATTAATGGTAGCGCAAGCCAAGATTATATCAAGCCATTATTTTCGGCAGATAAATACTATAAACTCACAAATAATGTCGAAACTAACATTAACTACAATAATTTTTCAAACTATGGCTTAATTGTTTTAAATGGATTAAGAAATCCTTCAACCGGCTTAGCTCAGCAATTAAAAACTTATGTAAATGCTGGCGGCATTTTGGCTGTTTTTCCAGATTTGGATGTTGATGTAAAAACGTTTAATACATTTTTAAGTGGGCTATCGCTTCCTTCCGTTTCAACATTAAACACCACGGCGACTAAAGTTGATAAAATTGATTTAAAGAATCTTGTATTTAAAAGTGTTTTTGAAGAAGTGCCAAAAAATCTGGATTTACCTGTAGTTAACAGATATTTCTCGTTTATTGAAAGTAACAAAACCAATAAAGAAGATATTTTACAACTTCCGGGAAGTAAATTATTTTTTGCAAAGTATGGTTTAGGTCAGGGGCAAATATATCTGTCGGCCACAAGTTTAAATCAAACCGATGGTAATTTTGCCCGACATCCAATTTTCGTGCCTTTGATGTTTCGTTTAAGTTTAGGTGCAGGTAGTTACGATGCCTTATATTCAGCAATCGGTTCTGAAAATGTGCTAAACAGCAAAAACATAACAATTGGAAAAAACCAATCTTTAAAACTCACCTCAAATCAGTTCGAATCTATTCCTGATGTGCGTTTTACAGAAGGCAGAACATTAATTTACACAGCCGATCAGATTAAAAATCCGGGGTTTTATAACCTAAAACTTAATGATTCTTTATTGGCTGTTTATAGTTTTAATAGTAATCGATCTGAATCGGATATGCACTATTTAAGTAAAACGGAATTGAATAGCTTAATTGGAAAAAGTAACTTAAAAATATACGACACAGAAAGAGACGCTGTAAAATTAATTTCTGGTCAGAACCAAATAGGGCAAACTTTATGGAAACTTTGTCTAATTTTGTCGCTGATTTTTATTGCAGCAGAAATTCTGCTCATCCGATTTTTTAACAACCCTAAAAAAACAATATGAATCTCCTTGTAAAGCAGGTAACCATTGCCGATCCTCAAAGTAAATTTAACAACCAACAGTGTGATTTAAGGATTACTGATGGTAAAATTCAGCAAATCGGTAAATTATCTGCCGAGAAAAATGAAGAGGTTTTTGAGGCAAATGGGGCTTTTTCAACTCCAGGTTTTTTCGATTTAAATTGTGCAGCAGGCGACCCTGGTTTTGAAACTAAAGAAGATATCCAAACTTTAACTGCAGCTGCAAAAGCTGGTGGTTTTACAGGTTTAGCGTTATTACCTCAAACTAGCCCGGTTGTTCAATCAAAATCTCAGGTAGAATATATTGTAAACAAATCAAAAGGAAATCTGGTTGATGTTTTGCCAATCGGAGCGATTAGTCAGAATCGAGAAGCAAAAGAAATTGCCGAATTATTTGATATGCAACAAGCCGGGGCTATCGCCTTTTCTGATGGCGACCGTGCCATTCAGGATGATGGCTTTATGAGTCGTGCTTTGCAATATGCTAAAGGATTAAATGCGCTTTTAATGGTTTATCCGGAGAACAAATCAATCGCCGGCAAATCTCAGATTAACGAAAGCAAAAACAGCGTTTTACTTGGTATGAAAGGTTTACCACCATTGGCCGAAGAAATGCACATCGCAAGAGATATCTTTTTAGCAACGTATAACGATACCAAAATTCACATTAGCAATATCTCTACGGCTGGCTCGGTTGCATTAATCCGCAAAGCGAAAAAAGATGGAGTAAAAATTACCTGCGACGTTACAGCGCATCACCTTGTGTTTACAGAAGACTTATTAATAGATTTTGATAGCAATTACAAAGTAAAACCACCCTTACGAAGCAAAGCTGATGTTAAGGCTTTAATAAGCGGATTAAAAGACGGTACAATTGACGCCATCGTTTCGCAACATCGTCCTGAGGAAATTGAATTTAAAAATGTTGAATTTGAAATAGCTCATTATGGT
Source organism: Pedobacter sp. Leaf132 (assembly GCF_920984695.1). Taxonomy (NCBI): domain Bacteria; kingdom Pseudomonadati; phylum Bacteroidota; class Sphingobacteriia; order Sphingobacteriales; family Sphingobacteriaceae; genus Pedobacter; species Pedobacter sp. Leaf132. The sequence goes on from NZ_CAKLBO010000014.1 coordinate 64,937, forward strand.
ATTATCGGTTTACAAACTGTTTTACCCCTGTTACTAAAAGCTGGTTTAGATGCGGTTTTGATTGCAGAAAAATTAACCATTAACCCACGCAAATTGCTAAATTTAAATATTCCGGTAATTGCAGAAGGAGCAGAGGCGAACTTTACTATTTTCGATGCAAATGAGAAGTGGTTGTATAATTCAGGCTCTAACCAGTCAAAGTCGGCTAATAGTCCGCTACTTGGAACAGAACTAACCGGAAAAGTTAAATTAGTTTACAATAACAACCAATATTATACAAGCTAAAAGGCTATAAATTAAAGATTAGAGCTGAAGGTTGAATAATCAGCTTTAACCAAGTCTTGATACTAAATACTTGATACTAAAAACATGGATAACAGAGTAAAAAAAGCGCTAAGTGCATCAATAAATAAATATGCCGAAGTTTCGGCAGTTAACACCGGAAACTTTGAAACTGAGTTAATTGCAGCTTTTGAGTTAGATGTTAATTTTTTAGATAAAGCAACAGCTTTTGATGCAGTTTTCGATTCAAACCCTGATTTTGAAGACTTGAGAGAAGTTTTCTTCGATTTATTAATGGTGAATTTTTTCAGCAGCGATGTACAAAAACTCGAAGAGGATTATTTGGAAAGTGAAGAATGGGCAAATATTGAGGAAGAAACTATTGATAGGGGAACAGAACTTTTAAATTTATTATTGTATATTAAAGAATGTAAGGATGAAGATTTGGAACCGGAACTTGGCGATTTTCTGAAAGAATTTTTATTAGTGGAGGATGATGAATTTCAAGATGAATTTGAGATTTATGAAGAACTGATTAGCAACCAGCAACTTGCCGAAAGCAGTGTTGAAGATATTTGTAAAGCTTCAGGGAAGTTAAACATCAGCGAAGAAATGAAAGATTTGTTTGTTCCTTTTATGGTTTTTTTCCTTGATACTGAGGGTAGTGCAACAACAGTTCAAGAAATAAGTAAATTTAGTAGTAACAAATCGTTCGATTCAGCTACTTATATATTAATAACTACCATTAATAACTAAACTAAACTAAACATGGACAAAAGCACTTTAATTTCAAAACTATCCTTAAAATATGGATTAACATTAGCAGCAGTTTCTGTTGTTATTTCTTTAACATTCCATTTTATCAATCCCGTAATGCTTTACACTAATTTTTTAGCTCCCATTGGCGTTTTAGTGGTTTTTATTGCATTATTAGTTATTGTTGGTCTAAACATTAGAAAAGAAATTGGCGGCTATTGGACATTTGGAGAAGCTTTTAAATCGTATCTAATAATAGCATTAATCTTGGCTATCACTGCGGTATTGTTTAATGTGATATTAATGACTTTTATTGACCCTGATTTGCCTGCCACAGCAGCAGCAGCTATAGAAGAATCTCAACGTAAGATGATGGAGGGTTTTGGTATGTCTGGCGAACAGATTGATGATGCTTTGGCAAAAGCTGGTAATATGCAGGAAAAACTTCAGCCTACTTTTAAAAATTCATTAACTAGTTTTGGAGTTTCAATAGCCATGTATGGTGTCCTTTCATTAATTCTTGCCGCAATACTTAAGAAAAAGGAACCAGTTACTTTTAATAACTTTCAAGATCCTACTGCTTAATTTTATAAAATTATAAAATTTTCTAACGTGCAAGTTTTATCATTTAATTTGATGAAATTTGCACGTTATTCAATAATACGTCATTGCGAACGAAGCGTTGAAATGAGTAGAGTGTGCGGCAATCTTTATCAAATAGATTGCTTCGTCGTGCCTCCTCGCAATGACGAAAACACTAATAAATGGATATATCAATTGTAGTACCTTTATATAACGAAGACGAATCTTTACCCGAATTAACGGCCTGGATTGCTAATGTGATGAACGAGAATGGTTTCAGCTATGAAATTATTTTAGTTGATGATGGCAGCACCGATAAATCATGGGAAGTTATAGAGTCGTTGAAGCTACAAAACGATTCCATTAAAGGCATCAAATTCAGAAGAAATTACGGTAAATCTGCAGCATTAAACGTAGGCTTTGAAGCAACGCAAGGCGATGTAATCATCACTATGGATGCTGATTTGCAAGATAGTCCTGATGAAATACCAGAATTATACCGCAGAATAAAAGAGGAAAAACTGGATTTAATCTCCGGCTGGAAAAAGAAACGTTACGACCCAATAACTAAAACCATCCCAACAAAATTGTTTAACGCTGCAACCAGAAAAATGAGCGGCATTGAATTAAACGATTTTAATTGCGGCTTAAAAGCTTACAGAAGCGATGTTGTCAAAACCATCGAAGTTTATGGCGAAATGCATCGTTATATTCCTGTAATTGCAAAATGGGCAGGATTTACCAAAATTGAAGAGCAGGTTGTAGAGCATCGTGCCCGTAAATATGGTACAACAAAATTCGGTTTCAGCAGATTTATTAACGGCTTTTTAGATTTACTATCTATATTTTTTGTTGGTAAATTCGGCAAGCGCCCAATGCACTTTTTCGGTTCTTTAGGTGTTTTAAGCTTTGTTATCGGAACTTTTATGGCACTTTGGATGATTGGTGTAAAGCTTTATCACATCGCAGCGCACATTCCTTACAAAAGAGAAATTACCGATCAGCCTTTGTTTTACATTGCTTTGGTGGCCATTGTTGTCGGCTCGCAAATGTTTTTAACAGGTTTTGTAGCTGAATTGGTTACCCGAAATGCGCCAGAAAGAAATCAGTATTTAATAGAAAAGAGGGTTTAAGATAAATGGTTTAAGGCGTACGGATATTCGCCTAAACCCTACACCCTTTACCTTCTACCTTTTACCTTTTAAAAGATGTTTTTCTCCATAATAATTCCGCTTTATAATCGTCCGCAAGAAATTAACGAACTATTATACACATTAACCAAGCAAACTTATCTACAGTTTGAAGTTTTGGTTATTGAAGATGGTTCAAAAGATGATGCAAAAGCAATTGTAGAGAGTTACGCCAAGAAGCTTGATATACGCTATTTCTTTAAGGAGAACGAAGGGCAAGGTTTCACCAGAAATTTTGGTTTTGAAAGGGCAAAAGGCGATTACTTTATCATTTTCGATTCGGATTGTTTAATACCTTCTGATTATTTGGAGATAGTTAAAAATTACCTTTACGAACACGACCTGGATGCCTTTGGCGGTCCTGATGCAGCCCACGCAAGTTTTACACCAATTCAAAAGGCCATTAGTTACGCCATGACATCTCCTTTCACAACTGGAGGGATAAGAGGTAATAAAAAGCATGTCGGTCGGTTTCATCCACGTAGTTTTAACATGGGTGTTTCAAGAGAAGTTTGGGAAAAAGTTGGTGGTTTTATACTAACACGACTTGGAGAAGATATTGAATATAGCATCCGAATTCATGAAAATGGATTTAAAATCGGCTTAATTCCTGCGGCAAAAGTATATCATAAACGCAGAACAAGTTTTAGTCAATTTTACAAGCAGCTACACTTTTTCGGAAGGGCAAGAATCAATATTTATAAACATTTCCCTAATGAGCTTAAGCTCGTACACTTTTTTCCGGCAGTGTTTACGGTAGGCTTCATTTTCAGCGTGTTTTGTAACTTTATCTACCTGCCTTTGGCCTATGTTTGTAACTTCTTCATTCTGATTTACTTTATGTTGATATTTTTTCATTCATGGTCTGTAAATAAATCTATAAAAGTTGCATTTTTGAGCATCATTTCTTCTTTTATCCAACTAACAGCCTATGGCTTAGGATTTATCCAGGATTTGTTTAGGAGAGTAGTGTTTAAGGGGAAGTGGAAAGTAGAAAGTGGAGAGTAGAAAGTGGAAAGTGTAAAGTGGAAAGTATTAGGTTTGGAAATGAACATCTAAAAAACGAAACAACAAACCAACTAAAAAACTAAAATGATAAATTATTTAAAAGAAAGCACCTTTGCCGTTAACGATGTAATCCAAAAGGCTTGGAACATCACCAGGAAGCATTATTTTTCTATTGCAACCTTATGCTTTCTGATGTTTATTACAGCCAGCGCATCAAGTTTAATGGCGTTTTTTATCAAAGATGTAAGCAAAATATTAAGCTTTTTAATGGTTTGCATTTTCATCATGCTTTATTTTACTATCAACTTATCATTATTCAAATATATTTTCCATTTAATGGATGATGAATTGAATGATGTAAAAATTGTAGATACCATACCAACAAGGCAACAGATTATCAGATTTTTAGTTGCAACACTTTATTTTGTAGGTTGTATTTTAGGCGTTTATTTGGTTGTGATTTTAGTCGCCTTTCCATTTATCTATACCGGAATTAATATAGAAATTGTTAAAAATGTGGCAATTTCGGTCGGTATCGTTGCAATCTTTATTACCTGGTTAAGGATTTCTTTCTTTCCGTTTTTTATTATAGACAAGAATGCAAAGCCTTTCGAATCTATTAAGCTGAGCCTGGCCACTACGAAAGGTAATTTCACTAAAATATTATTGCTTTTAGTTATTTTGGGTGGCGGGTATTTAATTTATCTGTTATTGAACTATTTACAGTGGCCAATTGTTGCGTTTATTGTAAATATATTAAGTTCATTTATTATTGTTCCGCTTTCCAGCGTTGCACTAACGGTTGCATATCGTAAAATCTCCAGCGAATATAAGGGCGATGAACATCCCGATATTTTGCACAATATTGTTTAAGAGCAACAAAGTCATTCTATCATTTAATCATCCAATAGGTCAATCATTAAAATATGGGATTAAAAGCAGCATTAAGTAAGCCATTTGCAGCCTTCGTAGTTTGGCAGGTAAACAAATGGAAAAATAATGCCGTTGAAGCTCAAAAAAATACACTCTCGAAATTAGTAGCTCAAGCTGAAAAAACAGATTTTGGAAAAGATCATCAGTTTTCTTCTATTAAAAATTATACAGATTTTAAACAATGCGTTCCGATAAGAGATTACGAAGCATTAAAACCTTATGTTGACAGGGTTGTAGCGGGTGATGAAAATGTATTGTGGCCGGGTAAACCGCTTTATTTTGCTAAAACCTCTGGTACAACCTCTGGTGTAAAGTACATTCCGCTGTCTAAAGAATCTATGCCAGAGCATATTAAAGCTGCTCGAAATGCTATTTTAACCTACATTAATGAAACTGGCAAAGCCGATTTTGTTAAGGGAAAAATGATTTTTTTACAAGGAAGCCCGGTTTTAACTTTGAAAAATGGCGTAAATGTTGGTCGTTTATCAGGAATTGTGGCGCACCACGTGCCAGGCTATCTCCAAAAAAACAGATTACCATCATACGAAACGAATTGTATTGAAGATTGGGAGCAAAAGGTAGAAGCCATTGTAAATGAAACCATTCAGGAGAACATGACCTTGATTTCGGGTATTCCGCCATGGGTGCAGATGTATTTTGATAAGTTAAGTGAAAAAGCCAGTGGCCAAAAAATTAAAGATATTTTTAAAAATTTTAGCTTGTTTATTTACGGTGGTGTTAACTTTGAGCCTTATCGTGCTAAAATAGAGCAAAGTATCGGCAAAAAAATAGATTCTATTGAAACCTATCCGGCTTCCGAAGGATTTATAGCTTATCAGGATTCGCAACAAGATAAAGGTTTGTTGCTTTTAGCCGATGCCGGCATATTTTACGAATTTATTCCTGCTGATGAATACCACAACGAGAATCCAACGCGATTATCGCTAGGTGAAATTGAATTAGATACCAATTACGCTTTAATTTTGAATACGAATGCAGGCTTGTGGGGATATAGTATTGGTGATACGGTAAAGTTTGTATCTAAAAACCCTTATAAAATTGTTGTAACCGGGCGCATAAAACATTTTATTTCTGCCTTTGGCGAACATGTAATTGGAGAAGAAGTTGAACATGCGCTTTTAAGTGTAGCAAATGAGGAACAGGTAGAAATTACAGAATTTACGGTTGCGCCACAGGTTAACCCGAATGAGGGTGAATTGCCTTACCACGAGTGGTTTGTAGAATTTTCTAATCCGCCGAAAGATTTGGCAGCATTTAGTAAGAAAGTGGATGAAACTTTGCAGAAGAAAAATATTTACTATTTTGACCTAATTGAGGGAAAGATTTTGCAACCATTAATCATTCGGTCGTTGCAAAAAGATGCTTTTGTTAGTTATATGAAGAGTGAAGGTAAATTAGGTGGACAGAATAAAGTGCCGAGGTTGAGCAATGATAGGAAGTTGGCGGATGAGTTGGGGAGATATATTGTCTAAACTTCACATTATTGCAATGAATGAAGCAATCTCTTATTCGTCTTGGCCAGACAGGCTTTTTTCTTTTGGTACCAAAAGAAAAAAGAGTGTCGGGAGATACAAAAGAACAGATTCATTTGCCATTTAAACCCGATGGTAGTGGAAATACTTTTTTCTGCTGGGACCATAAATTTACTGTCATGCTGAGGAACGAAGCATCTGCCACCGATGAAACAGATGCTTCGTTCCTCAGCATGACAGCAGTTAAAAAAGATTGAAGCGGACAGCGGGGGGGTCGGAAGCGATAAGCAATAACCTGCTTTTCAAAATAAAGCAAGAAATGATTTTAAGCTTTATGAAAATATTAATTTAATACAGAGAAATAAACTGTAGCAAAACAAATAATTTGAAAAACATAATCATATTAGGCTCTACAGGGAGTATCGGTACGCAGGCGCTTGAGGTTGTTCGAGATAATCCGGATATTTTTAGAGTTACCGTACTATCTGCGCTTAAAAATTTAGCTTTGCTTATTCAGCAGGCTAAGGAGTTTAAGCCAGAAGTTGTTGTGATTTGCGATGAAACTAAATATCTAGAGGTTAAAAACGAATTATCATCATTCGATATTAAAGTTTTAGCCGGAGAGGCAGCTTTAACTGAAGCTGCGGTTTATCCAAAAGGTGACATTGTATTAACCGCATTAATGGGTTCTGTAGGTTTAAAGCCGACAATTGCAGCCATAAAAGCAAGAAAAAACATTGCGTTAGCAAACAAAGAAACTTTAGTAGTTGCCGGCGAATTAGTTACGCAACTGGCAATCGAAAACCAAGTTAAAATTTTACCTGTCGATTCCGAACATTCTGCAATATTTCAATGCCTGGTAGGCGAGGAGCAAAATGAAATTGAAAAGATTTACCTAACAGCTTCTGGCGGACCTTTTTTAGGGAAGGATAAGGATTTTCTTTCATCTGTTAAAAAAGAGCAAGCTTTAAAACACCCCAACTGGGTAATGGGGGCTAAAATTACGATCGACTCGGCAAGTTTGATGAATAAAGGCCTGGAAGTAATTGAGGCGAAATGGCTATTTAATTTAAATATAGACCAGATTGATGTCATCGTTCATCCTCAATCTATTATTCACTCTATTGTGCAGTTTACGGATGGCTCTATGAAAGCACAAATGGGCGTGCCGGATATGAAATTGCCAATTCAGTACGCTATAAATTATCCCGATAGGCTAAAAAACAATTTTAAACGTTTTAATTTTTTGGATTACCCAAATTTTAGCTTTCAGCAAGCCGATATAAAAACCTTCAAAAATTTAGGTTTAGCATTTGCTTCATTGAAAAAAGGAGGGAATATGCCTTGTATTTTAAATGCAGCTAATGAAATAGTTGTAGAGGCATTTTTGAATGATAAAATAGGTTTCCTTGAAATGAGTGATGTAATAGAACGGTGTATGAGTGATATCAATTTCATTGAAAAACCACAATTAAATGATTATTTAGAAACTGACAAACATAGCCGTATCTTAGCGGCCGAATTAGTAACAAAAAGTATATTCTAACATCTAACATAAAAACTTTATAATAGCATATGAATGGATTGATAATGGCGGGGCAGCTGTTGCTTGGATTGTCTATATTGGTAATACTACACGAATTAGGGCATTTTTTAGCAGCAAGGGCGTTTGGAATCAAAGTAGAAAAATTTTATCTGTTTTTTGATGCATGGGGATTTAAACTCTTCAGCTTTAAAAAAGGAGATGTTGAATATGGTGTGGGATGGTTGCCTTTGGGCGGTTATGTAAAAATTGCCGGAATGATTGATGAAAGCATGGACACTGAGCAAATGGCTCAGCCAGCTCAACCCTGGGAATTTCGCTCAAAACCAGCTTGGCAGCGTTTAATTGTAATGCTAGGCGGAATTATCGTAAACGTTATTGTAGGTATCATCATCTTTTGGATGCTAACTTTCAAGTATGGTGAAACCTTTACCCCAAATAGTGCGGTTGTAAATGGTATTCAGGTGGGTAAAGTTGCGGCTGATATCGGTTTAAAAAACGGCGATAAAATTCTTGCGATTAATGGTAATAAGGTTATCCGCTTTGAAGAGCTTAAAAGTTCTAAAGTTTTGATGGGTAACACACTTTTAACGGTTATCCGCGGCGATAAAACTCTTGAAATAAAAGTACCTGATGATTTTTTAAATAAAGTTGCAGATGGTAAAAGCTTATTTGCAGAGCCGCGTTTAAAAAGTATTGCAGATAGTTTGCTGCCTGGTTATGGCGCCATAAAAGCCGGTATGAAAGTAGGTGATAAAATTACCGCTGTGGATGGAATTCCGGTTACTTATCAGGATGAAATTAAGCCGATTACACTAAAAAAGAAGGGTAAAACTGTCGCTGTTGATATTAATAGGGCAGGAAAACCGCTCAAACTTAATGTAGCAGTAGATACGGCCGGTGCCATTGGTTTTTACGGAAACTTTAATGAAATTAAACGCAAAACCATTAATTATAGCTTTATGGCTGCACTTCCTATTGGTGCAAATATGGCTTGGAGTACTTTTATGGACAATGCTAAAGGCATCGGCAAGATGATTACCGGTAAAGTTAGCGCCCGCAACATTAGCAGTCCGATTGGTATTGCAAAAGTTTACGGAAGTACTTTCGATTGGGTTAAATTCTGGACTTTAACCGGATTAATCTCCATGGCGCTTGCATTTATGAATTTATTGCCTATTCCGGGTTTAGATGGTGGTCACGTAGTGTTTCTTTTAATTGAGATGATACAGCGCAAGCCGGTTAGCGAGAAAGTGCTTGAAAAGGCACAGATTGCAGGCTTTGTAATTTTGATTAGCTTAATGGTATTTGCTTTCGGTAATGATATTTTAAAAATATTCGGTAAGTAAAACACATATATTTTAAAGATGAGGCTAAGATTGAGGATTAACCTCAGCCTTAGCCTCACTTTTGTTTATCAGCAATCTATTTTCTATGAATTATTTCGATTTTTACGAACTGCCCGTTTCTTTTAAACCAGATTTGAACCTTGTAAAATCTAAGTTTTACGCACTTAGCAAAAAGTTTCATCCAGATTTTTATGCAAACGAATCTTATGAAAAGCAACAAGAGGTTCTGGATTTATCTACATTAAATAATAAAGCCTATCAAACGCTTAGCAACCGAAATAAAACACTCAAATACGTTCTGGAATTGAAGAATGTTGTTCAACCCGAAGAAGCTTATCAATTACCTCAGTCATTTTTAATGGATATGATGGACGTTAATGAAGCATTGATGGATTTAGAATTTGATCCGGATGCTGAAAAATTGCAGGAAGTATATGCAGATGTTATCTCAATAGAAAGAAAATTAGATGAAGAGCTGGAAAAACTTATCAGTCAATTTGATGAATCGCCTGCTGAATCTGACAGTTTGTCGAGTGAAATAAAAGACATTTTCTATCGTCAAAAGTATATCGCCAGAATCAGAGAAAAATTACCGAAGATTTAGCAAGGTTATTCAGTTTCCATCAAATTTCAATAACACTGTATTGTAAAATCATGATTTAGTTTTTGACGATGCTCAGCTTTGGCTTATTTTAGAAGCAATTAATCAGATACATGAGTTCTCTTTCCATCTTTAGAAAAGTTGCTGTTTTAGAAGGTATTTCTTATCTCCTTCTATTATTTGTAGCCATGCCCTTAAAATATTTTGCAAACCTGCCTTTGTATGTTAAATACACAGGATGGGCCCATGGTTTATTATTTGTGCTTTACGGTGCAACGTTAGTTTTAGCCTGGCAAGAACAAAAATGGAAATTTGGTAAAGCGGCATTGATTTTTCTAGCATCATTACTTCCATTTGCTCCATTTATTGTTGATAAAAAGCTTAAAGACGAGCACCCTGAAAACGCAAATGGCATATAATAAGTGTTTTACAGACTATTTTAAAATAATTTTGTGATTTAGCCAGGGGTTATATACATTTGCAACCCCGTCCAACACATGCCCAGCTGGCGGAATTGGTAGACGCGCTGGTCTCAAACACCTGTGGGAAACCGTGCCGGTTCGACTCCGGCGCTGGGTACCAAGCCGGAGTTAGTTCTAATTTTAGTTCTAACTCCGGTTTTTTTATGCGATAACAAACTGTTAATCTGATAGATAAGATGCGCTGCAAGATTGACTTTACCGGTTCGACCTTTATTTTCTAAAATAGTCCATTTTTCTGGAAAGATCGAACCGATAATATAACGTTTTGCTTCAATATCGCCTTTAGAATATAATTCAGTGAGCTTTTTGAACCTTTTTAAAGCTTCATCAACGATATCACTTACATCTGTCTTTGCATTGGCTTGATCTTTTAACTCTTTTAGCTGTGCTTCAAGTCTTACAATCTTCTCTTCACACTTTGATTTCATAATTTTATAATCAGCTACATCAATATCATCAGACAACAGCAATGCTCTTATTTTGGTCAGCATATTATTTTGATCTGAAATCTCAGAAACTAACTGTTTTCTTTTTTCATCAAAATTCTTTTTATTATCACCAAAGGTGTCACAAACAACCTGCTTGTATAATTCTGCCATTCCAGGTTTCGGAACAAACTTTTGCAATTCACGAACAAAGTCCTTATTCAATTCTTCAGCTTTAAACCTAGCTTTACATGGAGGTTTACAGTGGTAGTAATAATAATAGCCAGGCCTGCCCTTAGAAGCACTTCCAGTTAACGTGTGGCCACAATCTGGACAATACAAAAATCCTCTGAGAGGTAAATTTTCTGGGGTTTGTATTTTCACTTGCTGAACCTTTTTTCGGCCATCTAAAACATCCTGAACCTCCCAAAATAACCTCTCACTTATGAGGGGAGTATGCTTTCCGTCGGAAAGAAACATTCCATTATTCTCATCTGGTGGAACAATGATCTTTCCGCAATAAACAGGATTTCGAATGTTTGCCCAAAAAGTATTCCTTCTACATTTCATTCCTCTATCACTAGCAAGTTTCCAAACATGGTCTGTCGGATAAAGGCCTGAAGCAATTGCCTCAAATGCCCATTTCATGTGGGAAGCTTCTGGCTCAATTAAATCGATGTACTTATATTTATCTTCACGGATCTTATTTATATAACCTGCTGGCGCTTTTCCCATCCATCTTCCTTCTAACTTACCCCTGCGCATACCAACAACCACATTCATTCCTCGCCTAATATTCTCAGCTTCAGCCATAGAAATATATACAGCTAGCATTATTCGGCTTTCAGGTACTCTTAAATCTAATAATTGATCGATCGCATTTGGTTCTATATTCAAACCTGTAAGCGTGTCGATCATATTGTAAGCGTTGGCTGTATTCCTACTAAATCGATCCCACTTGGTAAATAAAATCAAATTACAATTCCTACCCTTAGTCTTTTTCAACTCTAAAAGTAGTTTAGACCAAGCAGGGCGCTTTTTAAATGTCTTGGCAGAATAATCTTCATAGATTACCCTTCCCACTTTTATATTATTCCGTTGGCAATATTCATGCAAGCGCTGATCTTGGTCTCTTTGCGAAAAACCTCTGTCAGCCTGTTCGTCTGTACTTACTCTGATATATAAAAAGGCGGTTGTTTGCTGTATAGTCTTTAAGCTGTTTGCCTTATTTCTTTGCTCTGGTTTATGTGTTCTTCTATCACGATAAACAATCTGATCAACTATATTTTTTGCTCCCATCGCTATTCGAATATTTATTTTTAACTAATTGATTTACAGACAATATAGCAAAATTATACATAAAATCCAAAATTATTTTTGCTTCTTCAAACGTTACAGTTGTGCCGTGGTTATTAAGTATTTCTATAGCTTTTTGAGGAGTTATCGAACGCTTTTTATCCTGCATAATTTACCTTACCTTTCTTTAATCAAAAGCAATATGCAAGGCATTAAGTTACATTGTGCGCAATAGGTACGGAAGGTGCGAGAATATTTAACTATTTCCGATTGAGCCAGGTTCAATTATATATTCTGCAAAAACTTTAGTAGGATAAGCTTCAACCTCAATACCATCTAAATGCGCTTTTGGCCCGAACTTATATTTTATAGCATTTCCGTAATGAACTTCAAAAGTATATTCCTTTTCTTCCTTATCTTTCTCATCTTTAATAACAACCAACTTTCGTTCAATATCTGTTTCTGGGATTAAAGTTATGTGGCAATATCCCTCGCTTATACTTCTTACATCATATTTCATATTAAAATTTTAAATTTATTGTATCACTGAAAATTATTATACCTCTGCCATTTCGATTGTGTAATTTTAAATAAATGTAATTAAAAGGGAGGTAAATATGACTATACAGAATGTTCAGAAAGCAATAGACAAATTAGAAGCAATTGATCCAAATGATGAGTTTGCTTACGAGAAAGCTTTTATGGCATATAAGATCATTCAGCAACTTCCAATACTTATTTATGACATTCATGATAATATTGAGGTTTTCAGAGCCAGAACACATTTTGAAGATGTATTTTACACATCTAAGAATGACATTTCATTAGCACCTCACGAAGCTATTAAGTCTTTTGCAAGATGCAATAGACCATACCAATCCAAATTTTACTGTGCAGAAAATAGACCCACATCATATTTAGAATTGGTAGATTATTGGTCCAAGGAAAAAGAAATAGATGAAAATCTTTACGTAACCATTGGCCGATGGATTGTCAAACGTCCTTTTACAACATTAATTATCACATCTCCAGATGCAGAAAATAGAGCCTCAAAATTTGATCTACAGCACGGGCCAGTCTTGGATGATTTTATCAATCAATACGATGGGGAGTTCAAAGAGGCGAATATCTTATTTTATCGATTTTTGTTTGAAAGGTTTAGAAAATCTGGTAAGGAAGATCCGCTAACTTATCTTATAACATCAGCCTACTGTAACATAGCTCTTTTTGAATTACCAATGAATGTTGATGCTATCTATTATCCGAGCGTACCATTTGATGGACAGGGTGTTAATTTCGCATTTAACAACAGATTTATTAACGATAATAACATCGAACTTATCAGTGCACTTAGAGATGAATTTAAAGTTTATCGTGTAGAAAATGATAAAAAGGATTTTCGCCAGATAAATGAATTTGAATCAAGAAAAGTTGAAAACGGCATCATTACTTGGTAAATAAACTTTCCGCACCTACCACCATACTTGCGCTTTGGCAATTTTTAAGTACACAATCTTTACATCACAATTAACCGAAGTTCAATTCACTTTCGGGAGGTCAGCGTTGTAGTCCGCGTGGACTTAGCAAAGATGTATTTTTGCATGCAAAAATATCTTTGCTGTCCTTACGGCCAGGACTTCACTCGGAACTCGTGAAGTCTGAACTTTCTAAAAGGTGCTGTATATGCCAAGAAAGAGAGCGACAAATCAAGATGCATTATTAACTAAAAATGTTATCGTCCGGATAACTGAAACTACGTTCAACAAGTTAGAAAAAATGCGGGTTGAAAGTGGTAGCGCTTCCATGGCTGAAGTTATCCGTAGAATTCTTTCAAACCGTAAGATCAAACTATTACATCAAGATAATTCTTTGAATGCTCCAATGGAAGAAATGGCTTTGATTAGAAAAGAGCTGAAAGCAATCGGCATCAATATCAATCAGATTACCAGAACATTTAATCAAGACAAGGTAGAAACTCATCGAGCTTTTTATGTAATGAAGGTCGCTGAACTGTACAAGAATGTTGATGAGAGGGTTGAAAAATTACTGGTTATAATTTCACAATTAGCGGAAAAATGGTTGCAAAAATAAAGATCGGTAAAAGCATCAGGGGCATCTTACATTATAATGAGAACAAGGTTTCTGAAGGAAGTGCTAGCTTGATTTTGGCAAGCGGTTTTGCAGGCGATATCGAGAAAATGAACATCCAACATAAAATCACAAGGTTTAAGCACCTTACTGAATTAAGGTCTAGCGTAAAAACCAACGCACTACATATATCACTAAATTTTGAGGCAAGCGAGAAAATTGATAACGCTAAAATGCAACAGATTGCCATCCGATATATGGATCTGATTGGGTTCGATGAGCAACCATTTCTAGTTTACAGGCATAGTGATGTAGCGCATCAGCATATCCATATTGCCACCACAAGCATCCTGCGGGACGGCAAATCGATCAACCTACATAATATTGGCAGAGAATTATCAGAGCCAGCCAGAAAGCAGATTGAAAAAGATTTCAATTTAATTGTGGCAGAAAGTAAAAAGTTTAAGCCTATGCCTGCAATAAAGCCAGTAAATCCAGATATCATTAGCTATGGTCGTACTCCAACAAAGCGGGCAATCAGTAATGTTGTTAATGCGGTGGTGGACAGTTACAAATTTACTTCAGTTGCCGAATTTAATGCAGTTCTCAATCTATTCAATGTAATCGCAGACAGAGGAAAAGACGACACTGCAATGTTCCAAAAAAAAGGACTACAATATGCTGTTTTGAATCAAACTGGACATAAAATAGGTGTTCCTATTAAAGCCAGCTCGTTTTATAGCAAACCTACTCTTAGAAATCTTGAAAATAAATTCGTAGGAAACACAGAAAAAAGAAAGCCTTATAAACAGGATTTGATGGGCCGAATAGACAGAACTTTAAGGAAGTATGATTCTATCACTGAAAAAACTCTTTTAACTGAGTTGAGAAAGCAAGGCGTAGATATAGTTTTCAGAAAGAATGAACAGGGATATAACTATGGAGCAACATTTATTGACCATATCCACAAAACCGTCTTTAATGGAAGCTCACTAGGAAAGTCCTACAGTGCTAAAGTCATTAATGAATTAATCAAAGATAAGGATCAACCTAAAACTTATCTGAAACCTAATAAGCAATGCAAGACAAATTTTATAATAGGCATTGCTCAACCACAGGCATACTTAGAAGCAATTTCAAATACCAATTATCTAAATGATTTACTAGGTAAAACTGAAAATGATTCTAAACCAACAATCGGCAAGAAGAAGAAAAAAAGAAGAGGGATAACTCGATAAAGCAAAATTATGAATACAGGAGAAGACATACAGGGACTAAGAAAAATAATTGATTTTACACGTTTACTCAGTTTGTTTATATTAAGCATACATTTCTATTTGTGCTGTTATATAGCTTTTGAACAATGGGGATTTACAGCAGAAATTACAGATAACATCATAGCAAATATTTCAAAAACAGGGCTGTTTAATGGCTTTCTGATACCTAAACTAGCAGTACTTCTTTGCTTGTTTATCTCTCTTATTGGGGCAAAGGGCAAAAAAGATGAAAAAATAAACATCATATCAATATCTAGCTACGTAGCATTTGGTTTGGTTTGTTATTTCACTAGTGTTTTTTGTTTTTACATTAACAGCGCCCCTACAACAGTTGCGATTTTTTATATAACTATTACGTCCTTAGGTTACGTTTTAATTCTTACTGGTGGAGGTTTGTTATCAAGACTGATAAAAGAAAATCTAAGCAAGGACATATTTAACGATGAAAATGAAACCTTTCCACAGGAAGAACGATTATTGGAAAATGAGTATTCAATTAATCTTCCGGCTAAGTATCGGTTAAAAGACAAAGTTCGTGATAGCTGGATCAACTTTATCAATCCTTTTCGTGGAATGCTTGTAGCGGGAACTCCGGGAGCAGGTAAATCTTATTTCGTAATCAGACATATTATAGATCAGCACATTAAAAAAGGATTTTCAATGTTTCTCTATGATTTTAAATATGATGATCTAAGTAAAATTGCTTACAATAAATTATTGAAATATCAAAAGAGCTATAAAATTAAACCCTCATTTTATGTTATTAACTTTGATGATCTAAACAGAACGCATCGCTGCAATCCACTTGACCCAGCGGGAATGGAAGATATAACCGATGCGACTGAGGCAAGCCGTACCATAATGTTAGGCCTAAATAGGGATTGGATAAAGAAACAGGGAGATTTTTTTGTTGAGAGTCCGATTAACTTTCTAACGGCAATAATATGGTTTTTACGAAAATATGAGAATGGGAAATATTGTACGTTGCCACATGTTATTGAATTAATGCAGGCCGATTACGACCCTTTGTTTGCTGTCCTACAACGGGAAGAGGAAATAAAAGTGTTGATCAATCCTTTCGTATCTGCATTTCAAAATAAGGCAAAAGAACAATTAGAGGGGCAAATTGCGAGTGCCAAGATTGGATTGGCAAGACTATCATCGCCTCAACTCTATTATGTACTTAGCGGAAACGATTTCACACTTGATGTAAATAATCCGCTTGAACCTAAAATCGTATGCGTTGGTAATAATCCTCAAAAAATACAGACTTATGGCGCAGTGCTTTCGCTTTATATTTCAAGGATGATAAAATTGGTGAACAGAAAAGATCAATTAAAAAGCAGTTTGGTGTTCGATGAATTTCCAACGATTTATTTCAATAATATGGATAGCCTAATCGCAACGGCAAGAAGTAATAAGGTTGCCACAACTTTAGCCGTTCAAGATTTTAGCCAACTTAAAAAAGATTATGGTTCAGAGCAGGCAGACGTAATCAGCGGTATCGTTGGGAATATAATCAGCGGTCAAGTGACTGGAAGTACTGCTAAAAAGCTGTCGGAAACTTTTGGCAAGATTATGCAAGATCGAACAAGTTTGAGCATTAACAGTTCTGATACTTCAATTTCAAAGTCGTTGCAGTTAGAATTTGCCATACCTGCCTCTAAAATTTCATCATTATCATCTGGAGAGTTTGTAGGTATTGTTGCCGACAATCCTGATCAAAAAATCAAACTTAAGATTTTTCATAGTGAAATTCAGAACGACCACAACGCCATTAAATATGAAGAAGAAAACTATAAACCGATTCCTATTGTAAAACAAGTTAGCGAAACCGATATACACGAAAACTACCTACAGATAAAGTCAGATATTGATGAGATTTTTAAAGTTGAGTTAAAAAAGATAGGTAGTGTTACCCAACAGAAAAATGAAGATGAGGATAACTCATCCAATGGGGTGGCAATTTCTATGTGAGTTACAATAGCAAGATGCCTATTCAGTATCTTGCTATTTCGTTTCTCAAAATTTTGTATATTTGTAGCGGATGAAATACGTAATTATCATATTTAGTCTTTATATGACCATGCTTACCCTGCTGCCCTGTCAGGATAACGATGATTTTGGCAAAAGTTCCATCGAAGTTTCATCGATAAAAAAATCTCCGAAAGGCATTGAGCACTATAATCAAGAAACTTGCCCTCCCTTTTGTACATGCGCCTGCTGTTCTGTCTCAAGACATTTTCCTATAGTAAAGGATCAGGTAGCAATATTCTCTTTTACAAAAACATCCTATACCACATATCGCATTCCTTCAATCAGCGAACAGCCGCTTGAAATCTATCAGCCCCCAAAGGTAGTTTAATACGTTTTACAAAATAGTTTGTTCCGCAGCCTAACTGTGGACATTTTTCACGTATTAACAAATTTCCATGTTTGAAAAAATAATTTCGTTCTCCATAAAGAACAAGATAACCATAGGGCTTGCAACGCTTGCACTGGTTTTGGTTGGCATTTATTCAGCCTATCATCTGCCAATAGATGCGCAACCCGACATCACCAATAATCAAGTGCAGATTATTACACAAGCACCAAGTTTAGGTGCTCAGGAAGTAGAACAGTTCATTACTGCACCGATTGAGCTTTCAATGGCTAATATTTCTGGTATCATTGAAAAACGTTCTATATCCCGCTCGGGCATATCAGTTATTACCATCGTCTTTAAGGATGATGTAGATATCTATTGGGCAAGAACGCAGGTCAATGCACAACTTAAAGAAGCTGAGGCCTCTATTCCTTCAGGACTTGGTGAACCAATGCTAGCTCCAATTACCACAGGCCTTGGTGAAATATATCAATATGTAATCCATACCAAAAAAGGCTATCACGATAAATACACCGCTACCGACCTTCGTACCCTTCAAGATTGGCTTGTACGAACCCAGCTTGCCGGAACCGTTGGTGTTGCAGAAGTGAGCGGTTGGGGCGGCTATGTTAAGCAATATGAAATAGCATTGGATAATGACAAGTTGAATTCCCTAGGACTCACCATCCCAGAAATCTATGAAGCGCTGGAAAACAACAATGAGAATACCGGAGGCTCTTATATTGAGCAGCAAAAAAATGCCTATTTCATAAGAGGACTTGGGCAAGTCCAAAATCTAGATGATATACGCAAGATCGTTGTTAAAAATGTTAACGGGACACCCATCCTTATTCGTGATGTTGCAACAGTTCAATTTGGAAGTGCGACCAGATATGGTGCCGTTACCCGCAATGGTGAGGGCGAAGTGGTTGCAGGTGTAACGCTTATGCTAAAGGGTGAGAACTTTAGCGAGGTAATCAAAAACGTAAAAGAAAGAATGACGCAAGTACAAAAGTCACTTCCCGAAGGAGTTGTAATCGAGCCTTTCATAGACCGTACAGAACTCGTAGGCCGTGCCATCGGAACAGTAAAGCAAAATCTTTTAGAAGGTGCATTGATTGTTGTTTTTGTACTGGTACTTCTTTTGGGTAATTGGCGAGCAGGGCTTGTTGTTGCTTCTGTAATTCCACTTGCCATGCTTTTTGCATTCTCCATGATGCAGCTATTCGGTGTTTCGGGAAATCTTATGAGCCTTGGAGCAATAGATTTTGGACTTATCGTGGATGGGGCAGTAATTATTGTTGAGAGTGTAGTCCATCATATTACAACAGGAAAATATCGAAAGGAAGGGATTCTTAAATTAACCTCTGCACAAATGGATACCGAGGTAAAAGAAAGTGCCAGTAAGCTAATGAAGTCCGCCGCTTTTGGGCAGATCATTATACTTATTGTTTATCTACCCTTATTATCCCTTATTGGCATTGAGGGCAAAATGTTCAAACCTATGGCGCAGACTGTTGCATTCGCCATATTGGGAGCATTTATTCTTTCCTTGACCTATGTTCCAATGGCAAGCGCTCTTTTCTTGAGCAAGAATACTGCGCCAAAACGAAATATCTCTGACAGATTAATCGAATTTTTACAACGTATTTATCAACGTGCGCTTATCAACATACTTAAGATTAAAAAACTGGCAGTTGCTATTGTAGTTCTCGTATTTGCAGTTGCAATTTGGGCATTCACGAATATGGGCGGAGAATTTATTCCCACACTTGAAGAAGGCGACTTGACAGTAGAAATCTCAATGGCACAGGGCACTTCACTTTCCGAAGTGGTAAGCACTTTCGGAAAAGCTGAGAAACTACTTAAAAACAAATTCCCTGAAATCAAACAAGCGGTAACGCGAATTGGGAGTTCAGAAATCCCTACCGATCCAATGCCGATGGAACGTGGCGATATGATGCTTTCAATGTTGCCAAAAAAAGAATGGAAATCTGCTGGTAGCAGGGAAGAAATGATGGAGAAAATGGAAGAGGAACTTGCAATTATCCCAGGCATAAATGTGGAAATTTCCCAACCTATGCAGATGCGTTTTAATGAACTCATGACTGGCATACGACAAGACGTAGCTGTTAAAATCTATGGAAGTGATTTGGAAGTGTTAGCCGTTCAAGCCAATAAAATTGCAAAGATGATTTCACCAGTGGAAGGTGTAAACGAACCATTTATAGAAAAAGTAGATGGTTTACCACAGATACAGGTTGCGTATGACCGTGATAAAATGGCTCAATATGGGCTTAACATCCGAAATGTTAATATGATCTTGAAGACTGCATTTGCAGGAAGCGTTACCGGAGTTGTTTTTGAAGGAGAAAAACGTTTTGACATGGTCATCAGACTGAATAGGGATTTGCGTGAGAATATTTCGGGGGTTGAAAATCTATTAATACCGCTTCCATCTGGAAACAAAGTCCCGCTTAATCAAGTTGCTTCAATTCAGTTTAAGGATGCACCAGCTCAGATTTCTAGAGAAGGTGGTAATCGAAGAATCTATGTAGGTTTTAATGTAAAAGGTCGTGATATTGAAACAACGGTTAAAGAGATACAGGAAAAACTAAATAGGGAACTTAAACTGCCAAGTGGCTACTACATAACCTATGGCGGACAGTTCCAAAACCTTCAGGCGGCAAAAACAAGATTATCCATAGCTGTACCAGCTGCATTAATCCTTATATTATTACTGTTATATGTAACGTTCAGATCGGTAAAAGATAGCCTGCTGATTTTTACCGCAGTACCACTAGCTTCTATTGGAGGTATTGCAGCTCTTCTACTAAGGGGTATGCCATTCAGTATATCTGCGGGAGTTGGATTTATCGCACTCTTTGGTGTCGCTGTATTGAATGGGATTGTATTGATCGGATATTTCAACCAGCTTAGGGATGAAGGGATAGGAAATATTTATGAACGTGTACTTGAAGGCACAAGAACCAGATTGCGCCCTGTATTAATGACTGCTTGTGTGGCATCACTTGGCTTCCTTCCTATGGCATTATCATCCAGTGCAGGTGCCGAAGTACAAAAACCATTGGCAACAGTAGTTATTGGTGGGCTGATTACTGCAACCTTACTTACATTATTCATCCTGCCTTGCCTATACCTATTGTTCAATAAGAAAGAAAGCACAAAAGTATCCATACACAAAGGTGTCGCTACGCTTTTAATCATGTGCGGCCTTATGGTCAGCGGAACATTTATGGCAAATGCACAAAAATCCAAAGCAATAACATTAGATAGTGCAATTTCTCTAGCACTGAAGAACAACCTGCAATTGAGGTCTTCCAGATTGACCGTTGAACAATCACGAGTGCTGCAAAAATCTGGAACTGATATTGCAAAAACCGAGGTGCTATTAACCCAGGATCCGACCAGTGGCGGCAATATGGATAATTCGATTGGCATCAGCCAAAATATAGCATGGCCAGGCCTCTATAAAAATAACAGGAAACTGCTCAACCAACAGACGATTTTGGCAGAAAGGACAAATCGCTCTCTGGAATCGGAAATTATAAGAAACGTAAAAAATGCTTGGTATAGTTATTTGCTGAACAGAGAAACTTTACGGGTATTAAATTTTCAGGATAGTATCTATACTAATTTCGTGAAAAAGGCTGAAATTAGGTTAAAGACGGGCGAGACTTCGAAGTTGGAGCTTATTAGTGCTACTTCCAAATCTCAAGAAGTAAGAGCAATGCGTGCTAATGCAGAAGCAGAATTGAAAAACAGCGAGTCTACCCTAAAGCAACTGTTAAATTTAGGAGCAAAGCTCAATATTGCCGAAAGTGGCTTGATTGCCCCCTTTGAAGTTGCACCTAGTATCGATCCATCTTTGAATGCGCAATCTAAAATTGAGCTTCAGAATATCGAAGTTGCAGGTGCACGACTTGCAGTAGAAAGATCAAAATCTTTGCCCGAGTTTACGGTTGGCTATAGTCAACAGCTTCTGATTTCTGGCTTCAACCCAGCAAATATTTCAAGAACATATTCTCCAGGTACACGAATAGCAGGTGTCCAGCTAGGCATTGCTGTTCCGCTTTTTAATGGAGCAAATCGGTCAAGAATAAATGCAGAGAAAATAGCGGTTGAGGTTGCAAGATCAAATTATGAAAATGTCCAATCCCAAATTAGTCTGGCCTACAACCAAGAGTTAGAACACTACGCTACTTTTAGGAAGCTTGTGGATTACTATAATAGTTCGGGCTTAAAATTGGCCGATGAACAATCGAGAATCGCACAGGTGTCGTTCAACCTAGGCGAGATCGGCTACCTCGAATATATACAACATATATCAGGTGCGGTACAGACCAAACTTGCCTACATCGAGGCACTCAGCCAACTTAATCAATCTGCAATTCAATTACAATATTTAAAAGGAAACTAAAATGTATAAATCTAAAATAAAATATCTCTTTTTTGTCTTGATCACGCTATCTGTGGCATGTTCAAATGATCAAAAAGAAAATGCGAAAAGTGAAGCCCCTATTGAGGAGGCAAATGAAGAGGCAAGTGGTCTTGAACTTACAAGCGAACAAATGAAAACCGTTGGGATTACCATTGGTGAAATCGAACAGAAGAACTTAGACGCTGTTGTTAAGGCTAATGGCCAATTAGCAGTGCCGCCTCAGAATAAAGCCGATGTGAGCATTCTTTCGGGAGGAATTATCACCAGAATTAACGTGCTAGAGGGTCAACAAGTGAGAAAGGGACAGGTGCTAGCCACAATCAACAACCAAGATCTGATTAAAATTCAGCAGGATTATTTAGCTAGTAAGAACAGCTTCACCTATGTGCAGGCAGAGTATGAACGTCAAAAACAATTACAGGCCGCTGATGCTGGAACGGGCAAATCCTTTCAATCTGCACAAGCTACTTACAATGCTGAAAAGTCAAAATTGAATGCATACGAAAGTCAACTTCAACAACTTGGCGTATCTCCCGCTAGTATCGCAAAGGGCAAGATTGTTTCCCAATTCCCCGTCTTGTCTCCAATAAACGGTACAGTTGGTCAGATTACGGCAAATACAGGAGCGTTTGTTCAGCCCGGCACATCAATTATGGAAGTTGTAGATAACTCAAAGATACATTGCGACCTTACCGTTTTTGAGAAAGATCTGATGGCTGTGCGTGTTGGACAGAAAGTAAGTTTTCAATTGACTAATCAAGAAAACCAATTGATCAGTGGACGAATAAATGGCATCAATAAATCATTTGAGAACGAGAGCAAAGGTGTAGTTGTTCATGCGGTTATTGATAATGCGGGAAACAAAAACCTGATTCCTGGCATGTATGTTACCGCATTGATTAGTACGGGAAGCAAACTTACTGCTGCACTTCCAGTTGATGCGGTTGTCCGATCAGAGGGAAAACAGTATATTTTTATCGTAACCAGTGAAAAAGAAAGTAAGGCTGACACCTTCCACTTTGTAAAAACAGAGGTGAAAACTGGTGTTGTTGAGCAGGGATATGTACAGATTATCTTTCTGGAGGAGTTGCCAAAGAATGCTAAGGTTATAACTAAGGGCGCATTTTATCTCCAGTCAAAATCCGCTGGTGGAGCAGAGGAAGAATAATGAAACACTTAGAGTCTAGACTTACAGAAAAAAATATAAAGCCAACCGCTATGCGGTTGGTTGTTCTGGATTCTTTGATCAGACAATCATCTGCCCAGAGTCTTACAGATATGGAACTTAAGATGGAGCGTTTAGATAGGGTCACGCTGTATAGAACCATAAGGACTTTTGAGGAAAATGGTCTCGTGCATCGAATTGAAGATGGAAGCGGAATTACCAAATTTGCACTTTGTGCATCAGGATGTGACATAGAAGGCCACCATGATCTCCATCTGCATTTTTATTGTACAGAATGCAGGGAAACCCACTGCCTTCCAAAAACAATCATACCGGAGATTAAATTACCCAAAGGTTACCAGTCTTTAGAAACCCAACTGATTGTTAAGGGTGTCTGTAGAAGCTGTGGAAGTTAATGTTTGCAATACAATTGCAACAGATTGTAGTTTACTTTTGTTATTAATTAAAAACATGAACAATCAATTCGAAAATATCGACGTGGAATTAAAAGATCTAAGGCCTACGGTTAGGGTAAAAGCATTAGAAATTTTAGAGGCCATGCCAGAAGAAATGAAGACAGATCGAATGTCAGCTTTAAAAAATGCGATTGAGCAGGCAGAAAACTGGTTCATGGATTCTGAGGGATAAATATTAAAATACCGTTATGAAAGACTGTTGCGAAAACGACGATAAAAAAAACGTAAAGACCAAGCACCTTGTTAAGGATGCAAAGGCTTCACCAAAAATAAAGGAACCTGAAAATTCAGATGAAGAAGAAGAAGAGCATGACCACGGCCATGCTGATCCAAATCAGCCACAGTGGAAGCAACATCTTGGCCTGTTAACTGGACTTTTAATATTGGTCTGTGTACTGGTTATGGACTATGGCTTTGGCGTTAAGCTTTCCAAATGGGTTTCACTTGGCGTCAATAGTGTAGCCTTTTTGTTGGCTGGTTGGAGTGTACTAGGCTTGGCATTCCGCAAGGCAATTAGAGGCGATATTTTCAACGAGTTTGTGCTGATGAGCGTTGCCACCTTAGGTGCATTCTATATTGGAGAATACTCAGAGGGAGTAGCTGTAATGGTATTTTATTCCATTGGAGAGTGGTTTCAAGACTCTGCTGTTGATCGGGCTACTGCGAGTATCAAAGCACTGCTGGATATTAGGCCCGACGAAGTAACGGTGATAAGGGACGGAAAAACCCAGGTCATTCCGTCGGCGGAAGTTAAAATGGGAGAAATTATTCAGGTTAAGGCAGGTGAAAAAGTGGCACTTGATGGCAAACTTGTTTCCGATAAAGGCTCTTTCAATACTGCCGCACTCACAGGTGAAAGTCGCCCAGATAGTAAATATAAAGGCGAAGCAGTTCTTGCCGGAATGATCAACTTAAATACAGTTTCGGAAATTGAAATAACGGCTCTGTTTAAGGATAGCAAATTGAGCAAGATATTGGAGATGGTACAGGATGCTTCTGCGAGAAAATCACAGACCCAGCTTTTTATCTCAAAATTTGCAAAAATTTATACACCAATAGTTTTCTTTCTAGCGATAGCGCTTGCTCTAGTTCCCTATTTCGTAGTAGAGAATTATGTTTTCAACGATTGGTTGTACAGGGCGCTTGTTTTCCTTGTAATCAGTTGTCCTTGTGCACTAGTGGTCTCTATTCCGCTGGGCTACTTCGGTGGTATTGGGCTAGCTTCTAAAAATGGAATCCTATTTAAAGGTGGAAACTTTTTGGACGTGATGACCAAGATCAACACGATTGTGATGGACAAGACTGGTACGCTTACCAAGGGAGTCTTCAAGGTTCAGAAGGTAGTAACTGAGGGAATTACAGAAAAGGAATTGGTTAAGCTAGTGGCTATCCTCGAAAAAAACTCAACACATCCAGTTGGACAGGCCATTATTGAATATGCTGGGAAAGAAGCTGATAGTGGAAAGGCAACTGCTGTGGAAGAAATTTCTGGACATGGTCTAAAAGGAAAAGTGGATGGCAAGGACGTGTTGGCAGGAAATATAAAATTACTACAAAAGTATAAGATTGAGTTTCCGAAGGAGGTAGAAGAAATTGTAGACACTATAGTGGTAATTGCAATCGATAAAAAATACGCTGGCTATATTACCATTGCAGATGAAATTAAGGAAGATGCGGCCAAAGGGATTAAAATGATGCACGACCTTAATATTAGAACGGTAATGCTTTCAGGCGACAAACAATCAGTAGTAGATCAGGTAGCGAAAAAGCTCGGAATTGACGAGGCTTTTGGCGACCTATTGCCAGAGGGAAAGGTTGAAAAAGTCGAGGCACTGATAAAAGAAGGCAGGCATATCGCATTTGTTGGCGACGGAGTAAATGATGCACCTGTTATTGCGCTTGCTGATGCAGGAATTGCAATGGGCGGTCTTGGAAGTGATGCGGCAATCGAAACAGCTGATATTGTAATCCAGAACGATCAAATTGTGAAGATTGTTTCAGCATTGAAGATTGGAAAACTTACACGCAACATTGTTTGGCAGAATATCATCCTTGCGATGGCGGTAAAGGTTGCGGTGCTGTCGCTAGGTGCTTTTGGTGTCGCAAATCTTTGGGAAGCAGTAATTGCCGATGTTGGTGTAGCTTTTTTGGCAATACTTAATGCAATCAGGATCCAGCGTAAGCATATATAATTTTATTTGCCTATGAATAACAAAGGTCGAAAAAGGTCAAGAAAAAAGTTGACCACAGCTTATATTGTGAAAATGACTTTGTTTTGGACGATGTGGATTGTGTTAGGAATCGCTGTAATTATGAAATTTTTCCATGTATTTAAGCTTCACATTTTAAACTAATGCGATTTTTGTAAATGATATAGATTCTAAATGAATTTCAAATAAGTTAAGAAAGCCGGGTCTCCCCGGCTTTCTTGCTATTTACAGGTTTTTTTACACTCACCCAAAGCTTTACACGCTTTACTACAAGTATCCATGCAGTTTGGCTTACCACACGTTTTTGAACACTTTGTACAACTGTTCATTTTGCTGTTACAGCAAGGGGTATTAGCGTAAGAAATAGAAGATATAGATAATAGCATCACCATTGCGGTGAAAAAATACTTTTTCATGATTTTTGATTTTAAGATTAATAATATTTATAGTACAGGTAGACGTACAGAAATTATTATTAAACTTTTGGAGGATGCCAACCGATTTGTGTAAATCCAGAAACGATGTCCATGTCGAAGATATATTGGGACACGCTTTCGTTCAGTACATATTGGTTCGGTAATACCAACTGCTCTGCCACGACAAAGCCACAACGGGCGTAGGAAACCATACGATTACAAGCCTTGCTGTCACAACCTTTGTCCTTTTGCTCAGGTTTTCCATGCTTACAAGAAGCACCCGTGCAGCAATTGGTTATCGATTTAGATTGCGCAGTGCTTCCAACTCCCTGAACGGAAGATAGGAACATTAGGCAAGATAACAATATGTAGGCAAGCGGTTTCACAATACAAATAACGTAATTTCATTTCAATATGTTTCTTAATCAAGAAATTATTATTATCTATTGCAATTATGACAACATAAGGCATAATTTATAAAGAAAACTTTCGATAGCAATCTCTTACTCTCTACATTATCCCTTACGAAAGAAATTATGCAACTTTTTCACAAAATCATGTAAAAATCGAGAGAGGGTACCGTCGTAAATTTGTTTATCAATAATTAAGTAATGAAAGCTCAAAACGATATTCAAACTCTTTCGCTCCCAGTTCTTGGAATGACATGTGCTGCCTGTGCAAACAGTGTGGAAAGTATGATCGCCGCCCAACAAGGAGTTGAGAAAGCAGAGGTTAACTATGCTGCTCAGACAGTTAAGGTTTCCTATCATCCAGATCAGGTGCAGCCGACCGCGTTCCAAAAAGCAGTACAGTCAATAGGCTACGATCTGATCATGGATACCGAAAGCGGAAAGGAAAAACAGGAAGAGGTACAGCAAAAAAACTATAGTTCGCTAAAGAAGCGTATGATAGCATCTGGGATATTAACACTTCCAGTGGTAGCTATTGGGATGTTCTTTATGGATATCCAATATGCAAATTATTATATGTTGGCACTAACTACACCAGTACTTTTTATTTTTGGAAAAAACTTCTTTGTTAACGCCTTCAAACAGGCAAGGCATGGTAGAGCAAATATGGATACCCTTGTTGCCTTGAGTACTGGCATTGCATACCTTTTCAGTCTCTTCAATACACTATATCCAGAATTTTGGCACCAAAGAGGGCTTCATCCACATGTCTATTATGAAGCCGCCGCCGTGGTCATCGTATTTATCATGTTGGGGAAACTGCTCGAAGAACGTGCAAAATCCAATACTTCTTCCGCCATCCAAAAGCTGATCGGACTACAGCCAAAAACGGTGCTTGTTATCACCGAAAATGGAGAGAAAGAAATTCCGCTTTCTGATATTGCAATTGGCGATAAAATACTTGTGCGTTCTGGTGAAAAGATCCCAGTAGACGGCGAAATATATGAGGGCGAATCCTACGTGGATGAAAGCATGATTTCTGGAGAACCTGTAGCAGTTTCGAAAAAAGTAGGAGCTCAGGTCTTTGCAGGAACAATCAACCAAAAGGGAAGCTTTCGATTTGTAGCCCGAAAGGTCTGTGGGGAAACAATGCTTGCACAGATCATAAAAATGGTGCAAGATGCCCAAGGCTCTAAAGCTCCAGTACAAAGGCTCGTAGATAAAATTGCAGGGATATTTGTTCCGATAGTTATCGGTATCTCAGTGCTTACCCTTATAATATGGGTAGTGGTTGGTGGTGAAAATGCCCTGACCCAGGGAATGCTGGCGATGGTTACCGTACTGGTTATTGCCTGTCCTTGTGCGCTCGGCCTTGCAACTCCAACAGCTATTATGGTAGGTGTTGGCAAGGGCGCTGAAAACGGTATATTGATAAAAGATGCCGAAGCTCTGGAACTTGGCCATAAGGTTAATGCAGTTGTTCTCGATAAGACCGGAACTCTTACAAAAGGCAAACCTGAAGTAACGGAACTCCATTGGCAAAATGAGGTCGATACCGACAAGCAAAAGCTTATTGGTATCCTGTTTGCACTTGAACAGCAATCTGAACATCCGCTTGCTGAAGCTATTGTTCGCCATCTACAAACAGGAAATGTTAACCCGATAAGAGTTACGGGGTTTGAAAGCCTTACTGGAAAAGGCGTACGAGCTACATTTGAAGGACAAAAGTATTGGGCAGGCAGCCATAAAATATTGAAAGACGCTGGTATCGAAGTTGAAGAAAATTTACAGCAGTCAGTGAAAAAGTTACAGGAACAGGCAAAGACGGTAATTTATTTTACCAATGAAAATAAAGTATTAGCCACTATTGCCATTGCCGATCAGATCAAAGATGGTTCTGCCCTTGCTATCTCTGAACTTTTGAAGCGTAATATTGCAGTGTATATGCTCACTGGAGATAACGAACAAACTGCGGCCGCTGTAGCAAAACAGGTTGGGATTACAGATTTTAGGGCCGAAGTGCTACCTTCCGAAAAAGCAAAGTTCATTAAGGAACTACAATCGCAGGGAAAAATAGTTGCCATGATCGGTGACGGTATTAATGATAGCCATGCCCTGGCACAGGCCGATGTGTCGATTGCCATGGGGAAAGGCTCGGATATTGCAATTGATGTTGCCAAGATTACCTTGGTTTCCTCCGATCTTTTACAGGTTCCCAAGGCCTTGCGTCTGTCGAAGCTCACTGTTCGCACGATACGCCAAAACCTGTTCTGGGCATTCATTTATAACTTGATAGGAATTCCCCTTGCTGCTGGTATTTTATATCCAATCAATGGCTTTCTGCTAAATCCGATGATCGCGGGTGCAGCAATGGCGCTTAGTTCTGTATCGGTGGTAAGCAATAGTCTTCGCTTAAAATTTTCTAAACTTATTTAAACAATCACAATCATGGAAACATTAAAATTCAAAACAAATATCAAATGTGGTGGCTGTATAGCTGCCGTTACCCCCCACCTGAACAATCTTTTAGCTATTGAAAAATGGGAAGTTGACACGCAGAATCCAGACAAGATATTAACAGTGGAGGGAAAGCAGGGAATCGATACCTATCAGGTTATCGACACGCTTGAAAAGGCTGGTTACAAGGCAGAAAAAATTTAATTCGGTTTTCATTTTGGCAAGGACGTCATTTTGTTATCAATTGATGTTCTTCCCATTGATAATTATCTCGTTGAAACAAAGCGTATATTAGCATTTAATCTAACCTATAGGGTATGTTGTTATCAATAAAAAACATGGTGTGCGACCGTTGCATTTCGGTGGTGACACAACAGCTTCAGCACCACGATCTCCAGGTTGATGATATTTCACTTGGGCAGGCCGTTGTTTCTCCCGAGCCTTCGGAGGAATTGTTGAGCGAAATTTCCGCCTCGCTTAAAATTTTGGGCTTCGAACTGATTGACAGGGATAAGGATAAGATGGTTGAGCGGATCCGTAACACGATAATTGAACTCATACACCATTCACCACATCCCGAACTTCACATTGTTTTCAGTGAAGCGTTGAGTGATCGATTGCACCGGGAATATAGCTACTTGAGCAGGTTATTTTCCGAAAGTGAAGATACTACCATTGAAAAATTTATCATCCAGCAAAAAATAGAGAAGGTAAAAGAGCTTATCCAATATGGTGAACTTAACCTAAATGAAATAGCTTGGAAGATGGGTTATAGTAGTAGCGCCCACCTTTCCAACCAGTTCAAGTCAGTAACAGGTTTATCGCCTAGTCAATTCAAAACATTAAAAGTTAATGATCGAAGACCATTAGACCAGATATAGAGGACAAGGAATTATGTAAATTTTTCGCCTAATTGTGTAATAACCAAAACTCTTACTTCGCTATCTTTGTTCATATTAAAATAATAGCTTACTTTGTACTAATGAAAATCAGTCTGTCAATAAAGTTTAAGGCCGTGTTTCTGACAATTCTATTCCTTTCGAATACAGTTGTTGGCTTTGCCTGTACTATTGGTGCAGATATGGTAATTAACAAAGAGCACCACGACGAACATTCTACAATTCCCGTAACTAGGGTTCATAATCATCCAAAAGGCACGAAACCTCACAGCCATTCAAATAAAAACACCGAATCTTCTGCCGCTCACTCTCATAATAAAAAGCAAGAGGGTAAAAAAGATAATTGTTGCAAAGATGAAGTAGCCAAATTTGTAGCAGTTGACAAGCAATTAAGCAAAACTATATCCATAAAGTCACCGCAGATATTTGCAGATCTTCTTCATCCTGTTTCTATTTTGGTAGATGTTGAAATGGCTAACTTCCACACGCCAGACAACAGTTATTTTGTTAGGTGCCACCATCCCCCCATACCTGATATCCGCATTGCGGTACAGAGTTTTCAGATTTGATTTAATGACTGTTTTATTTTTTTGACGGTAGAGAAATGCCGTCAACGTAATAATCTATGTACATTAAATTAATACAAAATGAAAAAAATATTTTTATTGGTTGCCGTAATCGCAACAACTTTGGTGCAGGCTACTTTTGCACAGGAACATAATGGACATGATGCCAATACATCGGTGCTGGCATCATACTATTCACTTAAAAACGCTCTAGTTGCAGGCGATGCAACCCTTGCAAGTGCAAAGTCGCTCGAACTTGTCAAGTCCATCGAAAGTACCGATAACAAAATTATTGGAGATAAGGACAAAGCAGAACTGTTGAAGCATTCGACAATGGTATCCAAAACGACGGATATCAAGGCCCAAAGGGAGGATTTTGCACCGCTTTCAACGGCAATGATTACACTGGCAAAGTCTGGAAAGCTATCTGCCGACCCTATTTATGTACAGTACTGTCCGATGAAAAAGAGCAGCTGGCTCAGCAGTGAAAAACCTGTCAAGAACCCTTACTATGGTAGTGCCATGCTTACCTGTGGAAAAATTTCTGAGACCATCAACTAATTATTCCTGTACAGTCCACAGGCATATATGCTGGGGACTGTACTTACCTTTCTTAAAGTCCAAAAAAATGAAAAATATCTTCTTAGGCATGGCAATGTCGAGCTTGGTGCTCGCTGCATGCAATAGCAATAAACAGACTAATGGCGATGCAAAAGATACTATTGCCAAAGGTGCAGTAACAGCAGAAGCAAACAAAGTCTCCGCTATCGATGCGGTTACCAAAGATTACCTAAAACTTAAAAATGCCCTTGTGGAGGACAATGATAAACAAGCAGCAGAAGCAGGTAAAAGCCTTGTCACTTCGCTTGCAGCTGTGGACAAAACTTCACTCTCGGCCGAGCAGGCAAAAGTCTTCGAAGACATCAATGCCGATGCAAAGGAGCATGCGGAACACATTGGTTCAAATGTGGGAAACATCAAACATCAACGTGAACATTTCGAAACGTTAAGCGGTGAAATCTATGACCTCTTAAAAGCAGATAAAGCTACAGGACAAAAACTCTTTTACGACAACTGTCCAATGTACAATAAGGGAAAGGGAGGAAACTGGATCAGTGAAACCAAGGAAATCAAAAACCCCTACTATGGGAAATCGATGGTTGACTGCGGAAGCGTAAAAGAAGAACTGAACTAATATGACTGGCAAAAGGAAAGTTTTTTTTGGCATTGCGGCGGTTTTTCTACTGTTGCAATTCTTACAACCAACGAGAAACAATGGTGGAGACCCCCGCCATATTAAATTCTTGCATACTTTTCCGGTTCCAGAAAATGTTGGAAAGATACTAAGCAACTCGTGTTTCGATTGCCATAGCAATTATACCAAATACCCATGGTATACAATGATCCAACCTTTCGGTAGATGGATGGGGTCACACATTGCTGAGGGAAAATCCGAACTGAACTTTGATGAGTTTGACAGCTATAGCAATCGAAGAAAGATGAGCAAGCTCAAGTCTATTTCATCTAGTATTGAAGACAGAAGCATGCCGCTTCCTTCCTATACCATGATCCACCAGAGTACAAAGCTTTCTGCAAAGGAGCAGAAGATAATAACAGATTGGGCCAGTGCAGTACTGGACAGTCTGGAAAAAAAAGATAACAGATGAAAAAGATAATATTATTAATTTTGGCTGTCTTCACGTTGCAGA
Organism: Pedobacter sp. Leaf132; assembly: GCF_920984695.1. NCBI lineage: Bacteria > Pseudomonadati > Bacteroidota > Sphingobacteriia > Sphingobacteriales > Sphingobacteriaceae > Pedobacter > Pedobacter sp. Leaf132. Next base: position 97,377 of record NZ_CAKLBO010000014.1, read on the forward strand.
TGGCCAATGCGCAACACGACCAGCATGGAACAGCGTCAACAGCCGTTAAAAATGCTGACATCTATACATGCCCCATGCATCCAGAAATACAACAGGGAAAACCTGGCAAATGCCCAAAATGCGGAATGGCATTGGTGATGAAGAAACCAGTAGCCGTTAAGAAGCAACCCGTGAAAAAAGCTTCGCCTGCTGTAAAGCAAACAGTGCCAGCAAAAAAGGAAGCTGAAAAGATGGAGATGGGAACCAGCAAAACTTCTGATAGCAAGCCGTCTGGTGAAAAAAGTGCATCGTACACTTGTCCGATGCATCCAGAAATTCATCAAGATGCGCCAGGAAAGTGCCCGAAATGCGGAATGAAGCTGGTTTCAGAAAAAACTAAGTCTGAGAACAAAAGCCACGATGGCATGGATATGCCTGGCAATACATCGAAAACAGCAATGGAAGACATGGATATGAACGACAATGATGCAACACTGACCAACATCAAGAAAGCAAAGGCTAACCTCGGCCCTATAAAAACCATAACTAACAGTGCCAAGCCCAGAACGGTACGTTACGATCTATATATTGCAGATACTACAGTTACGTATGGCAAAAAACCAAGACGTGCCATTGCCGTTAATGGACAGATCCCTATGCCAACCTTGATATTTACAGAAGGTGATACCGCAGAGATCTATGTACACAATAACTTGGATGAAGAAACATCGTTGCACTGGCATGGCCTTTTTCTTCCCAACAAGGAAGACGGTGTTCCATTTTTGACCCAAATGCCGATTAAACCGCATACGACCTATATTTACAGATTTCCAATTGTGCAGCACGGAACTCATTGGTACCATAGCCATAGCAAGTTACAGGAACAGATAGGGATGTATGGTTCGTTTATCATGAACAAACGTAATAAGGAATGGGATATTCCAACATTGCCAATTGTAATTAGCGAATGGACAGATATGAAGCCAGAGGAAGTCCATCGCAGTTTAAAAAATGCAACCGACTGGTTTGCCATTCAAAAAGGTGCTACACAAAGTTATGCGGAAGCCATTCGATCTGGAGAGTTTAAAACGAAAGTGAACAATGAATGGAAGCGGATGAACGCTATGGATGTAAGTGACGTATATTACGATGCTTTTTTGATTAATGGAAAGAACCAGAACGTACAGACCCAATTTAAGGCTGGCGATAAGGTAAGGCTACGCATAGCCAATGCTGGCGCATCTGATTATTTTTGGCTGACCTATTCTGGCGGAAAGATTACTGTTGTAGCCACTGATGGAAACGATGTAGAGCCAGTTGAAGTAGATCGACTGATTATTGCTGTATCTGAAACCTATGATGTAGTTGTTACCATTCCCGAAAATAAGAGCTATGAATTTTTGGTGACCCCAGAAGACAGGACAAAATCTGCATCCCTGTGGCTGGGCAAAGGCGAAAAAGTTCCCGCCAAGTCACTTCCGAAACTCAAATATTTCGCAGGGATGAAAATGATGAACGACATGATGGACATGCAGGGTAACATGATCGAGATGGACGGTATGAAGATGCAGAACCAAATTATGGACATGAATACGGTGATGTATCCTGAAATTACTGGTGAAGAGCCTGCTAAAAAAAGTCCAAAAGCTGAAGACAAAAGCATGGCGGGAATGGATATGGGGACTACTAGCTCGGATATTGTCACCCTTAACTATGATATGTTGAGAGACCCAAAAATAACCACGTTACCGAGAGGGCCATGGAAGGAAATTAAGTTTGAGCTCACGGGCAACATGAACAGGTATGTTTGGAGCCTTGATAATAAAACAGTTTCAGAAACCGATAAGATACTGATAAAGAAGGGCGAAAACGTTAGGATTATTCTCTACAATAATAGCATGATGCGCCATCCGATGCACTTGCATGGCCATGATTTTAGGGTAGTGAATGCGCAGGGAGATAATGCTGTTATGAAAAATGTTCTGGATATCATGCCAATGGAACGTGATACCATAGAATTTGCCGCAACTGAACCAGGCGGAGATTGGTTTTTCCATTGCCATATCCTTTACCACATGATGAGCGGCATGGGCAGGGTTTTCAGCTATGAGAACTCGCCAGCGAATCCAGAAATCCCCAATCCACGACTTGCCCAGCGCAAATTGTTCAGCGACGATAGGGAATTCCATCTGATGGGAAACATTGGACTGGAAAGCAACGGTAGCGATGGTGAAGTGATGTTGGCGAATACGCGATATCGTTTTTCTAGTGAATTTAGGTTGGGATTGAAGTCAGAACATGGGAATGAAGTAGAAACATATTTCGGCCGCTATATTGGAAAAATGCAATGGTTCATGCCCTTCATTGGATTTGATTATCACTATAATAGTATGGGCAATACGGCAGAGAAAAATATGTTTGGACAGCTCAGCAATCAGATGAACAGAAAGGCAGCTGTGATTGGTGCGCAATACATTCTTCCAATGTTGGTTACTGCCGAAGCTCGTCTGGACAGTAAAGGCAAGTTTCGTTTTCAATTGATGCGTGAGGATATGCCATTGAGCAAAAGATTAAGGCTAAATATTATGGGAAACACGGATAAGGAATATATGGCTGGACTTAGATACATTGTAACTAAATACTTTTCATTTTCTACCCATTATGATAGCGATATGGGTTATGGAGGAGGAATCACATTGACGTACTAATTTATTTTAGGGGAGTAAGAAATGGTCTTTTTCCAAGATATAATTTAGTGATACACATCATTTTAGTAGTTGATGAGGGTCAATAGATTAGATGGTGTCTAAGCGTACATTCGGTAAACAAATTATAGAAATCATGAAAAAAATCCATTTCTTATTCTCCTTAATGTTGATGGCATTAACAGTACTTACAGTCAATGTCTTCGGTCAGACAAAAGCATAAAAAGTGAAAGTGGAATTGCAATAGTACACTAGAGATTTTGTTTCGTCAGATATTTTTTTTTGAGATGCATTTATTTAGATTCCTCTGGATGCAATTTATGCGGCTTTTTTGCTGTTCCTCATCGTTTTTTCAAACTC
>NZ_CAKLBO010000015.1:0-77214 GCF_920984695.1 Pedobacter sp. Leaf132
TTAAACAGGACTTGAAAGATCAATTCTAAAATGCCATTTAGTACAACAACTTCTGCTTTTTTCAAGCAACAACTCTGGGGGTCAATTTAAAATTGGCGAAAGGGGGTCAAATTTATTGGTATATGCAGACGATCACGGTAAGGTTGTTTTTAATGGAAAACTTTCCAAACAAACAATTGATAATGGCAAAATCGCTGAGATTGGAGTAATCAAACAATCATTGCAAAGCATCGTCCAGGCAAAAAAATTAATTTTAAGTGTTAAAATAGACAGCTTCGAAAACAGTTGGGACTTTTTTGTTTACCCCAAACAACTGCCGAACCTTTCTACATCCGTCTTGATAACCAATTCCTTAAACAAAGATGCGATCAGGGTATTAAATTCAGGCGGAAAAGTTTTATTAACCTTACCTAAAGGAAGCATCTCGGCAAAAAAGGGTGGCAGCATTGCAGTTGGCTTTTCTTCTATTTTTTGGAATACCGCATGGACTAAAGGAGCTCCGCCTAACACGCTTGGTATACTGTGCAATCCTAAACATCCGGCCTTTGCGCACTTTCCGGCTGATTTTCACAGCAACTGGCAATGGTGGGATGCAATGTCACATAGTAATGCAATTATTCTAGACTCGGTGGCTAAAGTGGATAAACCAGAGGACATTGACCCCTTCTCGCCGGAAATAAATTTTCTGCAAAGTTTTGCTTGTCTGTATTTTAGCGAATTAGCGGATAGGGGTCAAGTGAACTGGTTTTCGCAAATTACCCAAATGTTATTTCAAATTTGGAGTTGTAAAACTTAATTAATATTATTGTAAAATAAAACTTTATAATATAAAATTGTATATGAAGATAGGTTACAAATGGTTAATATTATTTTTGCTGTGGTGGGCCTATTTCTTAAACCAAGCCGACCGGCAATTATTTAGTATAGTATTACCGCAGATTAAGGCAGAGCTGCATTTAACCGATACTCAACTGGGTTTAATCGCCTCTATTCTTAGCTGGACGTTCGGCTTGCTGGTGCCTGTGGCTGGTTTTATAGGCGATAAAGTGAGTCGCAAGAAAATGATTGGCTTTAGCCTTTTATTCTGGAGTTTAGCCACGATATTCACTGGTTTTTGTAGCACACTGCTTCAATTCATATTTTTAAGAGGGGTAGCCACTGGTGGCGGAGAAGCTTTTTATGCACCGGCAGCCAATTCGCTCATTAGTGACGAGCATCAAAAAAACAAGTCATTAGGTTTGGCTATACACCAAACGGCTGTTTATTGCGGTATCATATTATCAGGGCTAATTGCCGGTTACATTGCTGAGACTTATGGATGGCGAAGTGCTTTCTATCTATTTGGCATATTTGGTGTACTGATATCGGTCATCATATTTTTCTATTTTAAAAATGATATTCCGGTTCGGGCTACTCAACCGCTTAGCGTATTTTCGGTTGGAAAAGTATTGGTCAAGAAATCAACTTTTATATTGCTGACACTGGCCTTCGGCTGTATGGTTTTTGTAAATATCGGATACCTAACCTGGATGCCATCTCTCATGGTTGAAAAATTTCATTTATCACTCAGCCGGGCAGGTTTTTCAGCTTTGTTTTACCACCATGCAGGGGCTTTTTTAGGGGTAATCTTTGGCGGCCAATTGGCTGATAGATTCGCGAAAACCAAACCTATTTATCGCCTGCTGGTGCAAAGTGTGGCGTTGTTTGCCGGTGCACCATTTATTTATTGGGTTGGTATGAGTGATACCTTAACCATATCTTGCCTAGCGCTTTTTCTCTTTGGTATTTTTCGGGGGATCTATGATGCCAACATTTATGCGTCTATTTATGAGGTTGTACCACCCTCAATAAAATCGTCAGCAACTGGAATCATGATCATGTTTGCCTTTATAACAGGTGCGTTTTCCCCTTTGCTATTGGGTGTATTAAAACCAACGCTGGGCTTAAGTGTGGGCATATCAAGTTTATGGGTAAGTTATTTTTTAGGTGGTGTATTTATTATGATTGCCATTGTGCGTTTTTTCAGGAAAGACAGAATAGTGCATACCGAATTTAACACTGTAACCGAAAAATAAATGATATATGACAAAATTTAATAATATCGCTAATCGGGATGATTTAGTGTGCTATTGGGATTTCAACGCAACAGATCCATACCTTTCCAAAGGTAACCATGCCTACAGATTAACAGAAGGCAATGGCGATATGGTAATACGGAACGATGGGCCTTTGTCTGGTTCTTCAGTGGAGATTAAAGAAGGGCAATATCTGTATATCAAACGAAGTGAATGCCCTGAATTGAATATTTGTGGCCACCAAGCTCAGGTTACGGTAATAGCCTGGGTTAAACGCATGCCCAAAAGCTATGTTCAATGCGAGGCGATAGCAGGGATGTGGAATGAAACCGAAAAGCTCCGACAATATTGTCTGTTTTTAAACCTTCGGTTAAATGACAGTGCCGATCAGGTTTGCGGCCATATATCTGGCCTAGGCGGCCCTACGCCCAATCAAAAATGGTGTATTGATGCATCAATAGGCGCCACGCCAGTTTTGTACCACGAATGGAACTTTGTAGCCTTTATTTATGATGGAAATTCTATCACTTCATTCATAAACGGAATCCCAGATTTGAGGCCTGATACTAATCCTTATGAATATCAGCGGGGTATCTTTGATGGTGGCATAAGCGGATCAGATTTTACAGTTGGCGCTGTACATCGCTTAGGTGAAATGGGAAATTTTTTTGTCGGACAGTTAGCTGGTTTAGCCATATATAGCAAGGCTTTATCTGCTGAGGAGATTCTAGCTATTCATCAAAAAACCTTGATGTAATCTCCTTTATGATTATGATTGAACGGGAGTGATAAATGTTTTAAATTGATTATCAATTAATAGCAAGAGTATTGTTTGAAAGTCGTTGACGGGAAAAGACCTTAATTCAGGTTATTTAAACCAAAACCACTTTAGGGCGGTTTTTTTAGTTGCTTAAACTAATGGAAATTATAGGTATTGGTTTTTGATTACCAGTCTGTTACATAGGTGATGATAGATAATCGTGATTGCGAATCAGGAATGGAGCGGGCTGAAACAATTTCTTTTGCCTTGAATCCTCCATAATCTACTCATAAGATTGTTTCTTAAATTGTTGTAACGTGAAAACATCCATAATTCACGTTAAATAATTAAACCCTACCTACCGGCCCATTCCAATTAATGTATCAAATAAGGAAAAAATTATTTGCATCCAAAATAATTAAATGTAAATTAGATTTATATTGTAAAGTCTTATTTTATAATATAAAATAATAAAGTATCCTATTACATTTTCTAACCAATTCAAATTTATGAAATCTACAGTATCCTTAATGTTGGGAACATTGTTTTGCATCTTCTTGTTGCAAAGCGCCATGGCCCAGAACATCGCCATTACCGGAAAGGTAGTTGATGCAAATAATAAACTCAGCTTGCCTGGTGTGAGTGTTAAGCTTAAAGGCGGAACCACCGGTACAGTTACTGATGGCAATGGAGCATTTAAAATTAATGTTCCGGCACCAAATGCTGTACTTGTTTTTTCTTACGTTGGTTACCAAGACCAAGAAATTTTTACGGGTGCCAATACGGTACTAAATGTTAATTTGGTGATCAGCAACAATGAACTAAACGATGTGGTTGTAGTGGGGTACGGCACGGTAAAAAAAAGCGATCTCACCGGCTCGGTATCTCAGGTAAAATCCAAAGAGCTTAATTCATTTCCAGCTACCAACCCATTACAAGCTTTGTCTGGCAGGGCTGCCGGAGTTCAGGTATTGCAAAATGGTGGGTCGCCTGGTGGAAGTGTGAGTGTGCGCATAAGGGGTACAAATTCTGTGCAGGGCAGCAACGAACCACTGTACGTGATTGATGGATTTCCAATATCGGGCACAAATCCCAGCACTATTAATAATGCCGATATCGAATCAATGGAGGTTTTGAAAGATGCCTCGGCTACCGCCATTTATGGATCGAGGGGAGCAAATGGCGTAGTGATTATTACCACTAAAAAAGGCAAGGCCGGCAAAACGGCTGTTAACCTGGAATCGAGCTACAGCACCCAAAGCTTACGCAAAAAACTCGAGCTGATGAACGCACAGGAATTTGCTTCATTTTACAACGAGCAGGCTGCTAACGATAAATTGCCACCATATTTTACCCAGCAACAAATTGATAACTATTCCGGCAATAGTTATGATTGGCAGGATCTTGTTTTTACCAAGGCGCCCATCAAAACGTTATCACTCAACATCAGTGGCGGTAACGATAAAACACAGTTCTCTATCTCAGGAAGCTTTTTCGGCCAAGATGGTATTATCAAAGGCAGTAATTATGACCGTTACTCTTTACGCACTAATATCAACCATGAGATCAGCAAGTTATTCAGTGTGAATGTTTCGAGTGTGCTAACACGCATTAATAGCGCCACAAAGAACAGCACCGGGGGGGCACGTGGGCGTACTATGATTTCTGCTGCCATATCTGCACCGCCAACCCTTACGCCATTTAACGATAATGGTACTTACCGCGATCTGGCCACTGCACCTGGTCATGCATTTGTGTCGAGTGTGTTAACCAGTCCCATTTATTATTTAAACGAAGAAACCAATGAAACAAGGTCTAACCGAATCCTTACCAATGCGGCCATTAACTTTAAACCTATACCCGAACTTACCATAAAAATATTAGGAGGAATAGATAATGCCGACGACCGCGGCGATTCTTATCGTACACGTAATTTTCTAAATTCGGCAGGAGTTGCTAATGTTGGTACTTCTCAAAATTTGAGCCTGCTCAGTGAGAACACCATTAGCTATAACAAAACCATTAATGAATTACACAGTATCAATGCATTGGCCGGTTTTACTTATCAATCGTTTAATCGTACCACACTTAACGGCTCTGGTACGGGCTTTATCAGCGATCAAAGCGGCACTTATGATTTAGGTGCAGCTACCACGCCCAGTACTTCAACATCGGGTTACGTTCGCTCGGCTCTGCTATCTTATCTGGCCCGGGTAAACTATAGTTTCGATAACCGGTACCTACTTACAGCCAGTATGCGTGCCGATGGTTCTTCCAGATATAGCGTTGGTCAAAAATGGGGCTACTTTCCATCGGCAGCTTTTGCGTGGCGCATATCAAACGAAAGCTTTTTTAAATCAGTTACTTTTATATCGGACCTGAAGTTGAGATTGGGATGGGGCAATACCGGCAGCCAGGCCATTGAACCTTACACTACCCTAAACCAATTACAATCTGGCCGTACTGTATTTAATGATGCCTTATTTACAGCTTATGCACCGGGAGCACAGTTACCCGGAAATTTAAAATGGGAAACTACGGTGCAAAAAGACGTAGGCCTGGATGTCGGGATACTGAACAACCGCTTATCTTTTACCATGGATTTCTACATTAAAAACACAAGGGATCTGCTCAACACGGTTAAACTTCCATCTTCATTAGGTTTCACCAGCACGATACAAAATGTAGGTGAAATCCAAAACAAAGGCTTTGAGCTTGGAATTAATGGCAGCATATTCAATGGAGCGTTTAAGTGGGATGTTAATGCCAACATCGGCATAAACCGTAATAAGGTGCTTAAATTGTATGGTGGCGTAGATATTTTAGGTGGCGAAGTAGCCGTGGGGGTAATTAACGATAATGCCAATATTTTACGGGAAGGCAGGCCATTAGGGCAGTTTTTTGGCTATCTTGAAGATGGCTATGATGCCACAGGTAAAATTAAGTACAAAGATACAAATGCTGATGGGGTAATATCGTCTAACGACAAAACATACATTGGAGACCCAAATCCTGATTTCATATATGGTTTTAACTCAACCATGAATTATAAGAATTTTGAACTTACCCTGTTTTTGCAGGGTACCCAGGGTAATGATCTGTTTAATGTTAGCGGAATAGGTAATACCCTTGATTATAGTGCTGGCTTAAACATGATCAAGGATGTTTATTACAATCACTGGATGCCTTCCAATACCAATGCCAAATATCCCGTTCCGAGCAGAAATACCTCGGTCAATATTTCAGATAGAATGGTAGAAAACGGATCGTATTTACGTTTGCGTAATATACAGCTGGCCTACAATATCCCTGTTAATAAAACAAAGCTTACTTGGATTAAAAGTTTACAGGTTTACGGCAGTGGGCAAAACCTGCTCACCTTTACCAAATACTCGTGGTGGGACCCAGAGATCAATTCAAACGGAGGTGCAAATTCCACATCCCAAGGGTTTGATAATTATGGTTATCCAACATATAAGGCCCTTACCTTCGGTTTTAGGGCAGGATTCTAATTTTTAATTTACAAATGTTTAATATCTTAATCACATCATGATGACTATACTTAATAAAAATAAACAGCAGTTGGCATTAAGGTTATGGCAACAAATGAGCAGCCTGCTTTTAATATCGTTAATTTTTACATCGTGCACTAAAGAACTGGTAGAAAACCCGCGTTCCCTTGCCGTAGAAAACTTTTACAATACTGGCGCCGAAGTGGAAGCCGCTACAAATGCTATTTATATACCTTACCGGGATGGATTACCGTTACTTGTTGCGCAACACGAATCTTACACCGATTACTGCTACGGTCGCGGTACTTATGCCCAATTGAGCGATTTCCAAGGGTTAAATACCACCAATATTACCCGTATTCAAAGTATTTGGGATCTATTTTACCTCAGTATCCGTAATGCCAACCTGGTGATAAAAAATGCACCAAATGGTAATGCTATAAGTAAAGCCGATGCAGATAAATATGTCGCTGAGGCAAAATTTTTAAGGGCCTTTAATTACTTTCAGCTTGTACGCAACTGGGATGGTGTGCCCATCCGTACTGAGGCCAACATGAACGATATTGCGGCTAAACGCAATACTTCGCAAGAGGTTTATAATCTGATTATTGCCGATCTTAAGGTAGCTGAAAGCGTTTTGCCGGATGTGTCTGCCCAAATTGGCCGGCCTAACAAATGGGCTGCAAAAACCTTGCTTGCAGATATATATCTGCAAACGGCAAACTATAACGAAGCCCGCGATAAAAGCGATGAAGTGATGAAGTCGCGTAGATATTCTTTGGTAAGCATCGCCTCAACCGATGATTTTCAAAAGATCTTTGGCCCCGAGGTAGTAACAACAACTGAGGAAATTTTTTACACCAAATACACCCGGCAGACACTTTTAGGTAATTTCTGGGTAGCATTCCCCAATCATCCGGGCACAAAACTATTTGGCGCCGGGGGTTTTTTTGCTAATTATAGTGATGCCAACAACCTTGTGTATAAAAATCAGGATAATGCAGATTTAAGAAAAGCACAATGGTATAGTTATAATATTGGTTTGGGAACTACCTCTCTACTGAGTAAGAAGTTTATCGATCCACTGGCAACCACTACTACGGCTGCAGGCAACGATATGCCCTGGTATCGTTATGCCGATTTACTCCTTATTTATGCCGAAGCATCCTGTCGTGCAGCAAATGCGCCAACTGCCGAAGGGCTGGAAGCACTTAATCAGGTTCACCGCCGTGCCTATGGTAAAATACCAACCGCTGTTTCAACGGTCGATTTTGTTCTTGGAAATTATAATGCAAGTACATTTGTTGATTTAATTATCAAGGAGCGTGGCTATGAATTTCAGTATGAAGGAAAACGGTGGCTTGAATTGAAGCGAACAGGTAAGGCAGCCGAAATTATTAAAGCTGCGGTTGGAAAAACCATTGCCCAGAAGCATTATTTATGGCCTATTCCCATTTCTGAAATGAGCTTTAACCCCGCTCTTGATCCGGTAAAAGATCAGAACCCGGGTTATTAGTTAAATGCTTGCTTAACAACTATTTTAACCTGAGTTCGAGTAACAACATGTGATTTAACAAAAATGGTCGTCATTGCGAAGCCGGGCTGAAGCCATCTGAATTGCTAATGGGATTGTTTCGTACTTCGCAATGACGGTCTTGCTGTCGTCATTGTGAAGTAAGGCTGAGCGGGCTGAAACAATCTCACTTTTGTAATGTGATTGCTTCATGCCTTGCAATGACGGTAATGCTGATCCTCATTTCGAAGCAGGGCTTGAGCGAGCGGGGCTTGCTGTCTTCATTGCGAAGCCGGGCATGAGCGAGCTGAAGCAATCTGACTTTTCTAAAATGGGATTGCTTCGTACCTCGCAATGACGGTATTGCGGATCCTCATTTCGAAGCCGGGCTTGAGCGAGCGGGTCTTGCGGTCGTCATTGCGAAGCCGGGTTTGAGCGGGCTGAAGCAATCTCACTTTTCTAATGTGATTGCTCGGTGCCTCGCAATGACGATATTACCGCCTGTTTGTATTTTTTACTTTTAACTTAACCCAGATTGCTACGTGCCCGCAATAACGGAATGATATTAGTAACATATAATTCACGACCCCTTCCTTTCAACTTTATAAAATAAAATCCCGTATAACTTTATATAATAAAATGAAAATCGTTTTTAAGGTTAAAATTTATACTTTCGTAATTGTTAAGTAACTCAAATTTATGATTCAGGTAATTCATAGAGCTTTAGATATTCTCGAATTTATTGGCAAGGATGCCGACAAACCCAAAACACTCAGCGAAATTGCAAATACGCTGAACTTGAACGCAGGTACTTGTGCCAATATTATTAAAACCATGACCAGCAGGCGGTTTGTCCAGAAAATCGATAATAAAAAAGGTTACATTCTAGGTTCAGCGGCCTTTAAACTAACGGGTAGTGATGGTTACAATAAGGAATTGGTTAGCCTCACTCGCCAGGAGCTTAATGCATTAACCGAAACCCTGAACGAAAATTCTGAGATTACGGTACTAAACAACGACCTGCGTATTGTACTGCTCCGCGTATTCAGCAGTCACGATCTGCAGGTACGTGCCGCCTCTGAGAAGCGTGCTTATGGAACCGCATCTGGTATTATTATGCTGGCTTGTTTGCCCGACAATGACCTCAAGAAGTTTGTAAACACTTATGGTCTGCCTGATGATGATGAATGGGATTCGCCAGTGGAAGAAGATTCATTCTATGCCGAGATGGCTCAAATTAAGAAAGACAATTACGCTATCCGGAAAACAAAAGATAATATTGTAGGCATAGCAGTACCAATATTTAAAGATGGAATGGTGATCGCTGCATTAGGTGTATATATGCCTGTGTTCAGGTATGATACCGCAAATAAAAAGGCAACACTTAATGAGATTATTAAAACCGGTAAATTGATTAACCAAAATCTTAAATAGCCTAAGCATCCTAAAAGCAACATGATGAATTTTACCATATTGAAGAGTATCAAAAGTAAAATCAAGTGACGAAAACAAAATTAATATTGCGTTAAAATTTTTAAAAAATTAGTTAACGTTTTTATTTTGAAATTTTGTAAGTCTGAACTTGTCGAAAACCTTTTAATGCTTCTACGAACTCAGCATATCAGACTCTAAAATATAATTTTGAGAGTTTTTGCTTAAAAAATGCGTTTTTGAGATAGTACCTTTAGACTTCATCAAGATCTTACTGAAATTTGAATGGGATCATTAGATTTCTAAATTATTATATAAAAAAAATATTTGTATTAAATAATTAAAAATATAAATTTATGTAATAATACAAAACACTATTTTATATAGTAAAATAACAAATAACCAGATATATAGATAATCATTATGAGCTGATGTAGCAAAGCAATCCGATTTCGCCAGGAGATGCAATCAGATCTTCTTTAGTGGATATCGAAACTGCTTAAATTGATACGCTGGGCGGAGTTGCCAATGAGATTGCTTCGTGCCTCGCAATGACGGTATTGAGGATCGTCATTGCGGAGCCGACTCGAGCGGGCTGAAGCACGCTGAATTTCTAAATGGGATTGCTTCGTTCCTTGCAACGACGGGAATGGTATTTATGCTATTCTTTTGAAGAAGCAATAATCGAAATCAGGTTAATAGAAAAACTCTCTGCCGGCGCTTTATTCTTTCTTTGTGATGTAAAAATTGCGAAGCAAGCTCAAAGCCTTTAAACATAACTAATGGAAAAATGAATAAACCCATCTCCCAGCGCATAAAACACATACTCAATTAGTACAGAAATACAATTTTAGAAACATGAATAATTTTTAAACCCATCACCCACATTAGTTAGAAAAAATTCCAAAAATGCTATTGAACGTATAAATTACGACTATGAAAAACATAAGCCTAAAGAAATATTTTCTCACCATCTTAACCGTCCTTTTATTCGTTCATAACGGATATTGCCAGGCCCATGCAGGTCAGAATCGTCCGCTTCGTGTACTCGTCATCGGAAATAGCTTTTCACAAAATGCCACGACCTACCTGCCTCAAATTGCCAGGGAAGGAGGACATGAGTTAGTTATCGGACGTGCCGAAATAGGAGGCTGCTCGCTGCAAAAGCATTGGGAATTGGCTGAATTAGACATAACTGAACCTAACAATCCTAAGGGGAAACCCTACTTAGGCAATAAATCCCTGCGCATGCTATTAACGAAGGGAATATGGGATGTTGTAACCTTTCAACAATATTCTGGATTATCCGGTAATATAGAAAGTTACAGGCCTTATGCAAAGATGTTGTACAACTTAATCAAGCAGCTACAGCCTAAAGCCCGCATACTTTTACATCAAACATGGGCGTACCGATCTGACTCTAGATCTTTTGGCGAAGTTGCGCCAGGTGTTCCTGCAAAGTCGGAGAAAGAAATGTATGAACGCTCCCGTGCCGCCTATCAACAAATAGCAAAAGAGAATAATATTTCGCTTATACCTACAGGAGACGCCTTTTGGCTGATTAGTAGCGATCCCGCATCTGCTTATAAAAAAGACGAAAATTTTAATCCCGAAACTGCTATTTACCCTGCTTTACCAGATCAGAAAAATTCATTAAATATAGGCTGGGTATGGGTGGATAATAAGTTGGTTTTTGATACCCATCATGCAAACGATGCAGGAAAATATCTGGGCGGATTGGTTTGGTATAAAATATTATTCAAGAAGTCTGTAAAAAAAGTAAAATTCATGCCAAAGGGAATTTCAAAAGAGTTTGCCGGGTTATTGAAAGATAAAGTGGAAAATAAATTGTGATTGTGAATGCTTCATAACCATTTTAACTCAGTGCAATATGCCTAAATACAGTAGTTTAAATTATTGTAGAAGCCTAAGTTCGATAATAAGTAAATGTGAGTTTTGAATAATGGCTGTTATCGCAAAGCCGAACTTGAACGGGCTAAAGGAATCTTTCCCTTTTAATAGATTGCTTCGTTTCTCGCAATCACGGTATTGAGGTCGTTATTGTGAAGCTATGATTGAGAGTAAGCTGAAGCAATCTGACTTTTATGCTGCCTTTGTTAAGATACCGCAATTCACGCCAAGCCTTGTTCCACCTTCCATGTGCTGAGGTAACTTCTCGCAAGAATTTTAAATGAAAAAGAATAAAAAAGTTTGCATATCTAAAAAATTGCTCTAATTTTATGTAATAATGTAAAATATAGTTTTATATTATAAAATTAACCAATATAAACTGTTATTGTAAGTCTGGATTTCTGGTTGTTTCAATCGATGGTTTTCCTTCTTTTTATAGCATTAAAAAATGACCATATGTATTGGTCAAGAAATTATAACCAAATTATAATCCTGAAAGCGTATGAGAAAATTTCTATTATTGTTACTGCTTCCCTTAATGATTATTCATTATGCTGATGCCCAAACCAGGCAGCTTAAGGGAAAAATAACAGATGAAAAAACCGGGGAGTCGCTACCTGGAGTAAACCTGAAAGCTGGCGATAACATCAGGGCTGTGAGTGATCAGAATGGTAATTTTTCCATCAGCATTCCCAACTCAAATGCAGGTGCACTATCGGTGTCGTACGTGGGCTATATCCCACAAACCATCCAGATCGGATCTCGGAACGAGATTAATGTCCGCCTGATCAGTATCTCTCAAGGGCTGGATGAAGTTGTAGTGGTTGGCTACGGCGCAGTAAAGAAACAAGATTTAACCGGCTCGGTAGCGCAGGTAAATGTTACAGACATGCAGAAGGCGCCGGTAAAATCTTTCGATGATGCGCTGGCAGGACGTGTTGCTGGCGTTGAGGTTTCTTCAAACGAAGGGCAACCCGGGATATCCAATAATATTGTGATTAGGGGAAACAACTCCGTTACGCAAGACAATACCCCTTTATATGTAATTGATGGATTTCCAATTGATAATCCAAACAATAATGTGATCAACCCAGAGGAGATTGAAACCATTACGGTGTTAAAAGATGCATCCTCCACAGCTATATATGGTTCGAGGGGTGCTAATGGTGTTATCGTAATTACAACAAAAAGGGGTGCTATTGGTGAGCCTGTGGTAAAATATAATGGCTACGCTGCGGTACAGCGGGTATCAGAAAGGGAGGAAATGATGGGGCCATATGAATTTGTACGCCTGCAAAATGACCTAGATCCAATTACTACAGCCGCGGTTTATTTCAGCAATGGCAGAAACCTAGATTCATATCGCAATGTTCAGGGTATTGATTTTCAAAATGAACTCTACAGAGATGCATTAATGCATAGCAATAATATTTCAGTCAGTGGCGGAACTCCTAAAACACGATACAGCGTTTCCGCTTCGGCGCTCGGTCAGGGAGGGGTCATCATTAATTCCGGATTTTCACGTTACCAAGGCCGGGTAACACTAGACCAGGAGTTGAGCTCAAAAATCAAGATTGGAATTAACGCCAATTATAGCAGTATCAACACTACCGGTACCACGCCATCATCGTCCACTTCGCAAATTAATGCCAGTACTAATTTGATGTATAGTGTTTGGGGTTACAGGCCGGTTAGTGGTAGCAATGCCGATCTCTTAAACGAACTTTTCGATCCAGAGATCGATGAAAATGTAAACTATCGTTTCAATCCTATCTCATCGGTAAATAACGAATACCGCAAAAATGTAAACAACAGTATTATTGCCAATGCCTATATTGATTATGCCATTACCACTAAACTGAAACTGAGGGTAACTGGAGGTTTGAACAACAATCAGAATAGGAGCGAAAGTTTTAACAATACCCTTACCCGTTCAGGAAGTCCGTTTGGTCCCTTGGGTGCTTCGGGTGTAAACGGCGGTATTGCTTACCGGCAGGTAAATAACTGGGTAAACGAAAATACATTAACCTACAACAATACTTTTAATAAAAATCATAGCCTAAATGTGCTTTTAGGGGCCACATTACAAGGAATCAACGCCACCGGCTATGGCTACACGGCAATAGCGGTTCCAAATGAAAGCTTAGGAATTAATGGCCTGGATGAAGGAATGCCCAGAACCATCACCTCAACAGCTACAGGATCAACTTTGGCTTCAGGACTGGCCCGTATAAACTACAATTACAAATCGAGGTACTTGTTCACTGCTACGGTTAGGGCCGATGGATCGTCTAAATTTAGAGATGATAATAAATGGAGTGTATTCACATCGGGCGCATTTGCCTGGAGAATGAGCGATGAGCCGTTTATGAAAAATATTAAATTCATCAGCGATGCGAAGTTAAGGATCAGTTATGGAGAAACCGGAAACAACAGGATAGGTGAATTTTCTACCTATTCTACGTTCATCATCGAGCCAATGGCGGCTTATGCGTTTAACAACAACATTGTTAAAGGAATTATCCCGATGGCCATTGGTAATCCAGGGCTTAAATGGGAAACCACAGCAACTACCAATATAGGTTACGATCTTTCCTTATTTAAAGATAGGATCCAGTTTACCTTTGATGCTTACCGCAAAACTACTTTTGATTTATTGTTAAATGCAAGTTTACCAACTACAACCGGTTATGCCAATGCGTTTAAAAATATTGGTAAAGTGCGCAACCAGGGTTTGGAGTTTACGCTAAATACGGTAAACATCACAACTAAAACCTTTACCTGGTCATCCAATTTAAACATCAGTTTTAATGATAATAAATTGCTCGGACTGGCAGATAACCAGGAATCTCTGCAAACGCCTATTGTATGGGAGAGAAGATATACTGGCGTTCCGTTATATGTGGCTAAATTAAACAATCCCATTGCTGCTATGTATGGATTTGTTTTTGATGGCATTTATCAGTTCAGTGATTTTGACCAGTTGCCAGATGGTAGGTATTCGTTAAGGCCCGATGTAGTTAATAATGGAAGCGCTCGTACCGCAGTTCAACCTGGAGATATCAAGTACAAAGATTTGAATGGTGATGGGGTGGTAAATACTTTGGATCAAACTCAAATTGGCCGGGCATATCCTATTCATGTGGGTGGATTTTCAAATAACTTCAACTATAAAAACTTCGATTTGAATGTCTTTTTGCAATGGTCTTATGGCAATGATATTGTGAATGCGAACCGATTGGTTTTTGAAGGAAATGCAACCGGTGCGGTAGGCCTTAACCAGTATGCGAGCTATGCTGATCGTTGGACACCTACCAATCCAAGTAATACACTTAACCGTGTTGGTGGCCAAGGTCCGGCTTATTATTCTTCAAGAATAATTGAGGATGGTTCTTATTTGAGGTTGAAAACAATATCACTGGGTTATAGCCTGGGGTCTGAAGTGTTAAAAAACATTAAGGTGAGATCATTGAGGGCTTACTTATCGGCGCAGAATATTTTTACCATCACCGGTTACAGTGGTCCTGACCCCGAAGTGTCGGTCAAAAACTCTACGCTTACACCAGGATTTGATTACTCTGCCTATCCCCGGGCCAGAACATTAACATTCGGAATCAACGCAACTTTTTAGTTTACATATTAAGTCAGAAAGATGAAAATAAAATTATCACTGCTTTTACTTTTATTGGTATTCAGTATAAGTTCTTGCAAAAAATATTTAGAGGTGCTTCCAAAGGATTTTGTATCTCCTGAAAATTACTTCAACAATGAAACAGAACTCAATACCGCTTTGGTTGGGGTTTATGATATTATGGGTAGCGCAGCCCTTTACGGAGAAATCCTATGGTCGCAATTTGAAGTGGCCACTGATGAAAGTTTCTTCAGGCAATCAACCACAACCATAGGTGTACAGGTTTACAACTATGATTCCAACAATAGCTCCGTTGCGGGTGTATGGAAAGCACTTTATGCCGGTATTGAAAGAGCAAATATTCTGTTGGCAAATATTAATAAACCTGCAATGCCAGAAGCGAATAGAAGTGTAGTTATGGGAGAAGCGCTTTTCCTGAGGGCCTACTATTATTATTTGTTGACTTCCAACTTTGGTGATGTACCATTGATTTTAGAACCGACAAAATCTGTTAATAATCCTGAAATTGCCCGTACACCTCTTAAAGAGGTTTATGCACAGATTTTATCAGATATGACTACTGCTGAAGGGTTGGTAAAACCGATCACCGCCTATAACTTTGCTGGTCGTGTAAGTAAAAGTGCGGTTCAGGGCATATTGGCTCGTGTTTGTTTAAAAATGGCTGGAAATCCATTAAACGATAAAACGAAATATGCTGATGCCGCTAAATGGGCAAAAATGGTGATCAATTCAGGAATTCACAGCCTAAACCCTTCATACGAACAAATATTTATCAACCATATGCAGGATAAATACGATATTAAAGAAGGTATCTGGGAAGTGGAGTTCACAGGGAATTTATTACAGTCGGGCGTAAATGAAACGGGCAGGCTTGGCGTTTTAGGCGGATTGGCCGGAACTAATGATGAAATTGGAAACAGTTATGGGCAATGGAACGGAACCCGTGTACTGTACGACATCTATAAACAGCAGGATTTACGTCGCGATTGGAACATAGGTTCGTATTACTACAGTGGCGCAACAAAAACGAAAGTTTTCCAAACCGTGGCAGAAGCCAAAAGTGTTGGGAAATGGCGTCGGGAATACGAACTGCTGACCCCAAAAAACAGAAATTACAACGGCGCCAATTTCCCATTGTTGCGGTATGCTGATGTACTGTTAATGTATGCCGAGGCAAAAAATGAAATATCCGGTCCGGATGCCGAGAGTATCAATTATGTGAATTTGGTAAGGCAACGTGGCGCAGGAAAAGAGTTAAACGGAACCAATGTATTTACCGTAAATGTAGTGAACGGCGGTTCGGGGTATACAACAGTTCCAAACGTTACCATCAACGGAGGTAGTTTTACCACCCAGGCCACTGCCACTGCTGCCATAGCCAATGGCAGGGTAAGTGCTATCACTGTGGTTACACCTGGCGCATTTTATACATCAGTACCAACGGTTACCATAGCAGGAACTACCGGAACTGGTGCTACAGCGAACGTAGCTTTGTCAATCGCTACCGATGCCAATTTACTTCCCGCAGAAACCGCAGATCAAACGGCATTCAGATCGAGCATTATTGATGAAAGATCGCGTGAATTATGTTATGAAGGTCTTCGCCGGGGAGATTTGATCAGATGGGGGATATTTATGGAACGGATGAAAAATGCAGCATCAGTGGCAACATTAAGGTATATTGCTGCCTTTAAATACGCTTCCCGTCCCGGAGATAACATTTCTGAAAAACACAATCTTTTACCAATCCCATTATCAGAAATTTCATTGAACAGATTACTCACTCAAAATCCGGGTTGGCTATAACCGAGTTTTTACTTTAAATGAACAAACATGAAACATAAAATTTATACTGGTTTAATCGCGCTGACTATCCTTGCAGGCTGTAAGAAGTTATTGGTTGAAGAACCTGAATTTGAGGTGATCACTGATAAAACAACCTATAAAGTGGGTGAGGAGGTGAATTTCAAATTTACCGGAAACCCTGATTTGATTTCAGTTTACCGTGGAATTCCCGGAGAGAACTATGATTTTAGAACCAGAATTACAGCCGATGGAATACCGCAACTTAATTTCACCACATTGATTCAGAATACAGGTGAAACCAATACGTTAAGATTGATGGCCTCAACCAACTTTACTGGTAAATATGATCCTGCTGGTATTGCAGCTGCATCCTGGACAGACATTACCTCGAGAGCCACATTATCTACAGGAACAGACAATACGCCTTCCGGAACAATTGACCTATCTGATTTTAAGGCCGCAGGTAAACCTGTATATCTGGCTTTCAAATACCAGGGGTATTTTCATCCAACCCTTAAACAACCGTCCTGGTTTCTTCGCACGTTTAACGTTAACAATGTTTTACCTGAAGGCCGAACGGCTGTTATTGCAGCTATTGGCCAGGTGGGCTGGGTTGGCGTTGATGTTAAAAACCCAACAGTGGTTTGGGGTGTGCCCACCACGGGTCAGGTAGCCATTGATGGCACAGGAGCTGGTGCCATCAATGAAGATAATGAAGATTGGGTGATCAGCAGGCCTTTTAATTTATCGGCGGTTTCTGCAGATACTGGTCTGGGTTTGAAAACTGCAACCACTTATTTAAGCAATTATACTTATACTTATACGGCTCCCGGAACCTATATTGTTACTTTTATCGCTGCAAATGCAAGTCGTGATGAAAGCAGCCAAATTGTTAAACAAATTAAGTTGACCATCGAACCATAATTTACAATCATGCCCAAAAAGAGCAACATTCCATTCTTATTTATTTTACTAGTCTTTTTATCCGCTTGTGCTGCCCAGAGGCGCGATAAAAACCTACCAAACCAAAAATCAATAAAAACCGCCATGCAAAAGGTTTTTAATTGGCAAGTGGCCAATCCTGTTGTGGGTAACGCTAAAAACTATGATGATTGGGCAAGAGGTGTATTTTATGCCGGAATCATCCGTGCGTACGAAACCACGAAAGATAAAAATTATTTCAATGAAGCTGTTCATTGGTCGGAGAGTTTAAATTATAAGTTGGCAGAGCGGTACCGTCATGCCGATGATCATACCCGTGGGCAAACCTACCTGGGAATTTATGCCGTAACTAAAAATCCAAAAGCGATTGCGGATACCAAAATGGTTTACGATTCCTTGATCAATAACCCGAAACCGGGCAGAGAAGAATGGTGGTGGTGCGACGCCCTGTTTATGTCGCCCCCGGTATTGGTGCGTTTGGCAGAGGCTACTGGTAACCAAAAGTACAATGAATTTATGAGCAAAATGTGGTGGGATACCACCGATTTCCTGTTTGATAAAGAGGAAAATCTATACTATAGAGATAAAAGCTTTTTCCAGCGCAGATCACCCAATGGAAAGAAAATTTTCTGGTCGAGGGGTAATGGATGGGTAATGGGAGGCTTGGTTCAGGTGTTGGAACATTTGCCAAAAGACGATCCCAACTATAAGAGGTTTGAGGCCTTGTACATGAAGATGGCAGTAAAAATAGCTTCGCTGCAACAGGATGACGGACTCTGGAGGCCAAACCTTGCTGATCCGGCAGAATATACCAATAAGGAAACAAGTGGTTCTGCATTTTATGTATTTGCACTTACCTGGGGCATTAATAACGGATATTTAAGTAAGAGCAAATATCTGCCTATCATTTTAAAGGGCTGGAAGGGTTTGAATGATCAGGTGACCGATGATGGAAAGCTTACCTGGGTGCAGAAAATTGGATCAAAACCCGAAGCGGTAAAAAGCGATGATAACCAGGAATATGGCTCTGGAGCATTTTTAATGGCAGGTAGCGAACTTTTGAAGCTTAAGTAAATGAACAAAATAAAACTTGGTTGGTTATTGGTAATCCTGACTTTGGGCATTCAATCCGCTCAAAGTCAGCTGCCATATCATCAGGTTATCAATAGATATAAAAATTTTTTAATCGATTTAGATACCACTTCTACCTTAAATATTAAAAATTGGTTAGCCACTGCAGATGAAAGTGGAAAATGGCCGGATGTGGATTACGGAGATCAAAACTCATCTTCATGGAAAACCACCGAACACCTCAATCGGTTGGTTAAAATATCGGTAGCCTATCAAAAAAGTGGAAATCTCTATTACCAGGATAACAGGGTAAGAGCTGCCATTACCAGGGGCTTGGATCATTGGCTAAGCAAAGCTTACCGCAATCCAAACTGGTGGTATAACGAAATAGGTGTGCCACAGTTCTGGCGGGATATCATCACCTTGGATGGAAATATTCTGGATGAACAACAGCGTACAAAGGCCTTAAATATTTTGCACCAGTTCAAACTCAGGCCCAATTTTACCGGTGCAAATCTAACGTGGAGTGCTGATCTTTCCCTGCATTATGGTCTGTTTACCAAAAATGATTCGTTGGTAAGCCAGGCAAGCAAACTGCTGGC
Source organism: Pedobacter sp. Leaf132 (assembly GCF_920984695.1). Taxonomy (NCBI): domain Bacteria; kingdom Pseudomonadati; phylum Bacteroidota; class Sphingobacteriia; order Sphingobacteriales; family Sphingobacteriaceae; genus Pedobacter; species Pedobacter sp. Leaf132. The sequence continues at coordinate 19,276 of NZ_CAKLBO010000015.1, forward strand.
AAAGGAAATAAAGATTAGCAGTGGCGAGGGCATCAAGAACGATCATAGTTATCACCAACACGGTAGCCGCTTGCAAACCCACCACTATGGGGCTGCTTTTTTGAAAGAAAATATTAGGTTGAGTGAAGAACTGAAAGGAACGCCCTATGCATTCCCAGCTGAGAAAATTGTTATACTGAAGGATTTTTTATTGGAAGGATGGCAGTGGATGGAACGTGGCATTTACCTAAGCCCAGGCAGTATTGACCGAGCCGTAAGCCGTAAAGGTTTTTTGAAGCAGGATATCTCCAGGTTAATGCCCTATTTAATGGAATTAAATCCTGGATATCGCGATCAAGCGCTCGCGTTGATGCTTAAATCACAGCAGGGGACGGCGCATAATTTGCAAGGTTTTAAATACTTTCCATTTTCTGATTTTGCAGCCTACCAGCGACCCTGTTTTAGTTTTTTCCTAAAAACGATTTCCACCCACACAGAAACAACCGAGCAGATTAACAGTGAAAACCAAAAGGGCACATTTTTAAATTTGGGCAATACTTACTTTATCCGAAATGGCAAGGAATATACCGACTTAATGCCCGTTTGGGATTGGAATAAATTACCAGGTGTTACCAATTTTTCAGGTGCTAAAAGCATTTCACGATCTAAGTATGCAGGTGGCGTACATGCGAACGGAAATGGCCTTACGGTAATGGATATTGAAACCGTTGGATTAAACTCTAAATTTTCAGCAAGTAAATTTTGGGCAATGCATCAGGGAAGCATATTTTGCCTTATCGGAGATGTTGCTTTAACAGGGGCTACCGATAGCATTTTTACCACATTGGAGCAAAGCCGAATTCAGGGAGATGTATTTTTAAATTCTGCTGATTATGTTTTTGACAATAGTACAACTGAAGAGGTGAATTGGATACATCATCATGGCTTTTCTTACATTCCGTTAAGCAAGAACAAGGTGCAATTAAGCGTTGGTGGTGTTAGTGGAAGTTGGTTCAATGTGACCAAATCAGGGTCAAAAGAAACCCAAATTGAAAAAGTTTTCAAGGTGGTGCTTCATCATCAAAATAACACGTCTTCAGCATATTTGGTTGATGGCATTACGCCCATTAATCGGGTTCGGGAGCGGATTGATAAACCTGATTGGCAGATATTAAAGAACACCAAAATTTGTCAGGCCATCAATTTTAACGATGGCACGATGATGGCCTCATTTCATCAAGCAGGCACTTTGAAATTTGCGAAAAGTACGATCAGTGTGGGTAGGGAATGTTTGCTTGTGATTGATTCAGGTAAAATATACGCAAGTGATCCGCTTAAAACTGGAGGGAAACTGGAAATCCGGATTAACGGGAAAAAACTAACGCTTGATCTTCCTGCAGATGGAACAACCGTAAATCAAAATTTATGAAAAAAACTATTGCGATAACATCCTTGCTATTTTTAATGCTGTCGTTTATGGGTTGGTCTCAAGAAACCATTCCATTATATAAGGGCATAATTCCCGGTTCAAAAACAGATGATCAATATGTAGAAAAACAGCACATTGGCGATGACGGGAAAAGATATATTTCATTTGTTAGCAAACCAAGCTTAACTGTTTTTGCTGCCAAAAAAGGAACCGAAAATGGCGCCGCGGTAATCATTTTACCAGGTGGGGGTTATCAGGTATTGGCTGTTGAACACGAAGGAGAGGATTTAGCCAAAAGGTTTAATGAATTTGGGGTAACAGCTTTTGTGGTAAAATACAGGTTGCCAAACGATGCCATCATGACAGATAAGAGCATGGCGCCATTGCAGGATGCGCAACAAGCCATGATTTTGGTGAGGGAGCAAGCGGCAAAATGGCATTTGGATAAAAATAAGATCGGCGTGTTAGGCGCATCAGCAGGTGGGCATTTGGCCGCAACCCTGGGCACTCATTTCGATCAATCGTATGTGCCCAATCCATCAAAGATAAATTTAAGACCCGATTTTATGGTGCTGCTTTATCCACGAATATCCTTTGAATTAGGCGTAGAATCAAGTTCAGCAAAAAACTTGGTAGGACCTGAATTTAAAGCCGAAAAAATGGCTTTTTTCTCGGTAGATAAACAGATTACTGCACATACACCTAAAACATTCCTGCTTCATGCCACTGATGATCCTGTGGTTAAGGTTGAGCATAGCATCTTGTTTTATCAGGCTTTGATTAACAACAAAATTCCTGCAGAAATGCACATTTATCAGGCAGGTGGACATGGATTTGGCCTCAATAACAAAACAAATAACGACGATTGGTTTCTAAGACTTATAAGCTGGATGAACTCAAATCAAATCATTACAAAGAAAAAATAATCAAAAACACTCTTTACATCGATACATGGGCAACATCATCCTCACTTCAGACGACTTTGGTTTAAGCAAGATATACAATCGGGAAATTTTACTGGCGCTACAGTCTGGTCTGCTCACATCAGTATCGATTATGGTAAACAATCATCTTACCAGGCAAGAGCAACAGGTGCTTTCGTTAAAATTGCTTGCTCAGGAAAAAAACATCAGTTTAGGTTTACATTTGGAGATAGGTGCTAATGAGAAAGATATTATGCAAATGTGCCACAATCAGTGGAATAAATTTACCGATATACTTGGGCTTCAACCCGATTATATTGATATTCATAAAGATCATCTTTTCAAACACTACTATGATGTGATCGCTGATTTTTGTGTAGAAAAACAGGTGGCGTTTAGAAAATACAAAGAGACTACGGTGAAACTCAAAGCACCAGATGATATGTTTATCGCCTCTACAAAAAGTCTGGATACTATTGAAGAGCGTTTAAAAGTGATCAAATCGAATGAAACGCTTGAAATGATATTCCATTTGGGTATGTACGATGAAGATGTGGTCTCATCCTTAAATAAAGAACGGGCAGAAGACCGTAAAAAACTGGAATGGGCACATCAGGTGATCAACAGGCTGGGCCTTAAAATAATGAGCTACAATCAATTGAAATAAAATGCTATGAAAAGAATAATCTGGTTGTGCCTTTGTCTGTTCTGCCTAAATAAAGGTTTTGCCGCTAAATACTACTGCAACCCATTAAAAGGGAAAATGAGCAATAAGGGGAATTTTGATTCACCTTGGAGCACTTTGGATTCTGTTTTTTTAACCAAAAAAAGCCTAAACGCAGGAGACAGCATTGTTTTAATGTCTGGTAATCATCTCAGTCCAGTCATCTCTGGAAACTTAAAAGGTGTTCAGCCGGTTACGGTTGTGGCCGGAAAGGGGCAGTTTCCCAGAGTTAATAGCTTGCTGGTAGCAGATGGAAAACATTGGAAAATTTTTGGTTTAAAGGTTTGTCCTGACGATACGGGTTGGCTGGAAAAACGAGATTGTGTCATCATCAAACCTACTGCTAGTTTTATTACCATTGAAAACTTCGATATCAGCTCAACAGATAGCTGTGTCAGTAATTGGTCGGCAGCAAAAATACTGGCAAGGGCAGGCTTAGGGATCAGGGTAGAAGGTACCGATTGTTCACTTATTAATAATTCGCTTAAGCAGGTGAGTTTTGGTATTGTGGTTGCTAAAACAGCCATCAGAACTAAAGTATTTGGAAATATTATCTATGGCTTCCTTCACGATGGCATAAGAGGCTTATCCAACGATTCGGAATTTGAGTTTAACCTGGTGGCAGGTTCTTATGGCATTGATGACAACCATGATGATGGCTTTCAAAGCTGGAGCACCGATGAAGAGGGGAAAGTGGGAATGGGAAAAGTTTCAAATGTGGTTTTGAGAAACAATATTTTTATCAGTCAGCTCGATCCACGCCAACCGTTTCCTCAAAAAACAGGTATGCAGGGCATTGGTTGCTTCGATGGCTTTTTTGAAAACTGGACCATTGAAAACAATGTGATTATAACCAATATGTGGCATGGGATTTCGTTTTACGGCGCAAGAAACGTAAAGATCCTGAACAATACGGTGGCGAGCAACCCATTTGCCGGTAAACCGTTCACGCCTTGGATCGGGATTTATAACCATAAAAAATTAGGCTCCGGGATTGGTAATACGGTAAAGGATAATTTTACCACCGGTATAAGTGAATTGAATGGTGTAACAACGGAATCAGGGAACATCAAAGTTGATGCAAATCGCTTAAATGAATATTTTGAAAATTGGAGATCATTTAAATTTGGAATCAAATCAAAAATAAAAAGAGGCAATAAAGTTGGGGCCGATATCCATAAATTGCCCAAAATTAATTTACAATTGTACCAGTGTACCAAATAAATACCATTAAAGTATGATGTCATCCAAAAAATTGGTTTTTATATTTTCTTTTATTTGTTGTGCTATTTTTAGCAGAGCACAGGATGTTCCGGTTAACCCTGAATTATTAAGAAAGCAATGGACGGCTTTTTGGATTTCCTGCCCAAATGTGGCGCAAAGAGATTATGGCATTTACCATTTCCGTAAAGATTTTACCCTAAATACACTTGCCGAAAAATTTATTGTCCATGTTTCTGCTGATAACAGATACCGCTTGTTTGTAAATGGAAAAGATGTTTGTAATGGACCTGCACGAGGCGATTTGTACAACTGGTATTTTGAAAGTATTGATATTGCACCTTATTTAAAAACTGGTAAAAATGTAATTGCCGCCCAGGTTTGGAATATGGGCACACTGGCCCCGGTGGCACAAATTTCTAATCAAACTGCATTTGTTTTGCAGGGCGATACGGAAGCAGAATCGTTGGTCAATACCAATTCAAGCTGGAAGGTAATCGAAAATAAGGCCTACCAACCTTGCTCTATCGATAACGGCATACGGTTAAAAACATATATGGTGGTTGGGCCTGGAGACGAAGTGGAGGGTAGCCGATATCCATGGGGATGGGAAAGGGCTGATTACAATATAGCAAAATGGTTAAAGGCGCAGCAAATCGCAAACCCCGTTACTGCTGGCTATGGTACCGACAACCTATGGACACTTGTACCCAGAAACATTCCATTGATTACCGAAAAGATGCAAAGAATGGCGAAAATTGCGAGGGTATCAGGATTGAAAGTCACCAATAACTTCTTATCAGGAAAAACCAGCTTAACCATACCACCAAACAGTAAGGTCAGCATCTTGGTCGATCAAAATTTTAACACGGTGGCATACCCCGAACTGATTGTAAGTAAGGGTAAAGGTTCTTCGTTAAAGTTTACTTACGCCGAAGCACTGTTTAAAAACGATATTAAAGGCAATCGAAATGATATTGCCGGAAAGGAAATTGTGGGCAACTTTGATGTTTTTCATCCTGATGGTGCAGACAAAAGACTGTTCAGGCCCTTGTGGCTTCGCACCTACCGCTTTATTCAACTGGATATTGTTACTGCAGCGCAGCCCCTGGTAGTTAATGATTTTTACGGGATGCAAAGTGGTTACCCCTTTAAAGCTGTGGCAAGTTTTAGCAGCAATGATCAATCTCTGCAGGAGATTTGGAAAGTAGGGTGGAGAACCGCTGAGCTTTGTGCCGGAGAAACCTATTACGATTGTCCATATTATGAACAGCTGCAGTATGAGGGAGATACCCGCATTCAGGCACTCATATCATTGTATGTTACTGGTGATGACCGGTTGATGCGCAAGGCATTGCTGAATTTTTATCACTCAAGGGTACCAGAGGGATTAACACAGGGGCGGTATCCAAGCAATAGGTTGCAGGTAATCCCACCATTTTCGCTATACTGGGTATCCATGGTTCATGATTATTGGCTGCACCGAAATGATGATGCCTTTTTGGAACAGTTTCTGTTGCCCATGGAAGAGGTATTAAAATGGTATGAAAACAACATTGATCCACAGAAGCAAATGCTTGGACCGATGAAGTGGTGGAATTTTACCGATTGGAATACAGCATTTGATTTTGGGGTTCCCGATGGGGCCAATGATGGAAATTCATCCATTATTACCTTTCAGTACGTTTACACCTTAAGGCAGGCTGCAAATGTATTTAAGCACTATGGAAAGGTTGAGCAAGCCAGGCATTATACAAAACTTGCCGATCAGTTAGGTGCAAGCTCATACAAATTGTGTTACGATGCAAAAAAAGGAGTAGTTGCTAATACCCCGCTAAAGAATAGTTTTAGTCAACATGCAAGCATTATGGCAGTATTGTCTGGTGCCGTTCCCGAAGCTGATGAAGAAGAGATACTAAATAGGGTTTTGACAGATACCACATTAAGTCAGGCAACCTTTTACTACAGGTTTTACCTTAACCAGGCCCTCAAAAAAGCTGGGATGGCCGAGCTATATTATAGTCAGTTGGAGCCTTGGCGGGAGATGTTGCGGAATGGTCTCACTACATTTGCTGAAAATCCCGATCCTACCCGCTCAGATTGCCATGCTTGGAGTGCCAGCCCCAATTATGATTTCCTGGCTACCATCTGCGGCATTATGCCTGATGCTGCTGGTTTCAAAAAAGTATTGATTCAACCTGCTTTAGGTGAACTCAACCAAGTCACTGGCCATATGCCTCATCCTTTTGGAACGATTGATGTTTCAATAAAAAGAGTTGGCGATGGAATAAAAGGCACGGTAAGTCTACCTCCGAATGTTACTGGAAGATTTGTTTGGAAGGGTATTGAAATGCAATTAAAAACTGGGATGCAACAAATAAGCTTTAATTGATTGTATAAATAAATATAAATGGCCTATCCTACCAAATTTATTTAAGTAATTTTAATGAGTTATATCTTTTTAGTGTGATGCTGGACAAACCAGAGTATATTGACCCCATCTCACCGGAAATAAATTTGCTGCAAAGTTTCGCTTGTCTGCATTTTATAGAATTGGCGAAAAGGGGTCAAATTTATTGGTATATGCAGTCAGATACATCAATGTTAACCTTAACTTCGATATTTTTTGTCTTAAGAACGTTTGCAAAATAATTCTTTACCGCATCAAATTCTGCTATGATATCCCGGTTTGGAATGGTGAATGCTAGGGACTTACCTAGCTGTTGTATTTTATTATCAAAGGATACCCCGCCCGAGATGAATCGAACATTTTTGAGTGGGATGGAAAACGGTTCCTTAATAGTCCGTTTTTGGGGAGATCTTAGAAGCGGTTCATAATTATGATAGTGTACTGCCCTGTTTGTGGTAGTGCTTTGGGGATGGGACAATGAACCCGTCCTACCGCCTGCCAAGGTGTTGAGAAGTCCTCCGGTATCAATACTGCTGAAAGTTACTGTTTCCAAGGTGTTGAGGATAGCAGAAAGCTGCAGCTGGTTATTTGCAAATTCTGTTTCCCCAATCTTGTAAGATAATATTTCACAGAATATTTTCCGTTCGTTCTCAATATATTTTTTTACCCTAAAAGTTCAGTATGCGGGGGACCGAAAGATCTTTTCTTTTACATGCTCAAGGTCGACCTGTTCAAATGTCATTGAGCGGTCTGGGGTTAGGTATGTTTATCCTGGTTAAATAATATTTTGAGTCCTGTCCCTTCCATTGTTTGGTTTACGTATTATAGCTTCAGCTCTTAAATATAGTAACTTTGTACAATATATTTATTTATAGGCAATAGCTTTCTGACAGCATTATTAAGGCAAGATTGTGGATGGTTTGTTTAAGTCAAAAAAATGCAGTATGCGGTTTTGGTGTTTTTTAGAAAACTCATTTCCGATTTCGCCGTAAATAGATTGAAAGCAGCTCAGTAGTCGTCAAATCTGTGATTTTAAAATAATTAATGATTTAATGTAGCTGTAATTTCAGGGATGATGAGATCAAACAGCTGTTTTCTGTCCTATATAATTAGCGTAAATATATTTAACAGATAAACTTTTTTAGTAAATTTATCTGGGTTCGATCAAACTCCTTTCTACTTCTCTCTTAAGACATCTTGATGTTTTTTACAACCGAGAAACTCATATAAAACTGCAAATTACAGAATCTTTGTTAATATGCTTTGATCCTGAAAAATGTGCAATAATATGCCTTAATCGTTATTTTTGCTTTCATCCCATGTTATTAAATAACGTAAGCAAAGGTATTAATTGTTCGATTGTAGTCCCTTCTAGTGCACAATGGAAAGGGGTAATTTCAACAAAGAAATTGCCCTTTTTTTTGTTTATATATCTATTATTCAGATTCTTACGGTTTCCTCAAATTTTTTGATTTTTAAAGTCTAAAATTTTAGTTTTTTTGGATCTTTTGAAATATTCTTTTGTTTAAACAGCTGATATATAGTTTTTTATTTTTTTTGTGGGATTGAAATTCTCAAAAGGGTTCGAATTACCGGAAGGGTTGGGTTAAAGGGAGTCGAACCAGCAACTTCAACAATGGTAGAGCAAGTAAAAATTTAATCAAAATAGCTAAAATTACTAATATAGATGGAGACAATGGAGAAGTTGAATTTAGTCTAATTTTGATATATTCCTGTGGAATAATACAGACATATTCAGGCAATATAATTCATTGATTAAGCTTTTTATAAGGTTTTTTTTATTTCAGTTCGGGGCGGAAATATAAATATGCATTCAACTAAGCTCAGATCCCCCGCCATCATGCATAGGAGATCTGGCTTTTATTTACATTTATTTAACGGCTAATAAGGTTACCTTTTCGATTACCGGCGGCGCAGCGAGCAGCTCATCTGCATGGGCCATCAAAGCCTTGGGGATTTCTCCGCCCAGATGTGCGTCGCGACCAGCTTCATCGGCAAAAGTATCGAATATTCCAAAATCAGACGGTCCGATCTGCAGTGCATACCAACGGATGGTTCCGGACTCGGCTTCGGCCAATGGCAAGGCACTTTTGATAAAGTCGGCAACTTGTTGCTCTTTACCGGGTTTGGCCACCAGGCGGGCCAGCAATGCTAATTTTTCCATTTTGTTTATATTTAAGTGGGATTATTGGCTGCAAAAATTACCACCGTCATCAATGCTGCATGAATGGTGCCACGTTTTAATTTTAACTTCCAAATAATCAGACGATTAAGAATACAAACGATAAAGTGCCATAGGGGGACTGAAAGGGTTTAAATTTTTAATCTAAAGAAAATTTAATTTAAAACAACAGGCTATGGTGCGGATGGGATGATCCCAAAAGCGGCCACATGTTCAGCTCCAAACTAGACATTCCAGCAGAAAGCTTATCATGAATTTGATCTGCAGGAGTGCTTTTAATTTATAAGAAACAAAAATTTATGTTTTTGATGTGTGTACTTACAGATTTTTTAATCCTTTTTCTTCTTCCATGTCCGTTTTTATTTAAGCGTAAAGTCTTTGGGAAGAGGTTCCTGTGAAAACAGCTCACTTAGCCGAGTAATTTTCTTCAAATCTTCTATGAATTTTTTTGAGTTCAGTTCAAAAGGGGAGCACTAAAAGAGTTAAACTAAAAGGTTTAGCTCTTTTTTTTTGGATAATTTTTATTAGGAACCACTATGCTAATCCAATCGTAACGTTTATTATCTTCTAGAAAGTAAATTCTTTTTAATCCTACTCAATGTTTCAGGAGCGATTCCTAAATAAGAAGCTATTAGATTTTGTGGTATGCGTTCTATAATCTGTGGATTAGAAGCTGATAATTCGAGATAGCGTTCTTCGGCGCTTTGCGTAATGTTGCTCATTAACCTACGTTCTTTCGTTACCAAGCTATTCTGGTAAAGGATTCGAAAATAGCGATCCATAATAGGTACGGTTAAAGTTAAGGCTTCATAGTCCCTTTTTGAAAGCGTTAGTAGTTCAGAATGCTCAATGGCATCAATATTAAAAACAGAGGGTTCGCCATTCAAGAAACTATTAAAATCTGATAACCACCAGCCTTCCCATCCAAATATGTTCATGTGCTCAATACCTTTTTCATCAATATTATATGTTCTGAGCAAGCCTTTAGCAACAAAAACCATGTTCTTGCAAATTTCGCCCTCCTGCAATAAATATTGTTTTCTTCGTAATTTTCTGGCTGAAAAAAAACCTTCAATTAGTTGTTTATCATTGTCGGTAAGCGCAACTTTTTCTTCAATATGATTGAAAAGTACTTGAATCATCTGAAATAATTTTATATCAAAGATAGAGTTTTTAATGTGCTTGCTTTGATTTGCATCAAGTGTATTTGTTGATCCATATCAAGTCTGTTTCGTATTGCTAAAGGTAATTTTGTGTATTATAAAATTTAGGATTTATTTAAATATCATATGAGTAAAATAGCATTAGTAGTAGGCGCAAGTGGAATAGCAGGGAGTAACCTTGCCGAACAGTTGATAGCCGATGGTTGGAAAACTTATGGCTTAGCTCGAAGGCCGAATCTGGAAATTGAGCATTTGAATCCGATAGCAGCTGATCTTTTGAATATTGATAGTTTGAAATTAGGTTTAGCTGATATAAAACCCTCGCATGTTTACATCACTACCTGGATGCGCAATGATACTGAAGCAGAAAATATTAGGGTTAACAGCATGATGGTACGTAATCTTCTTAATGTTTTGTCTGTACAGAAATCAGTTGAACATGTAGCTCTGGTAACAGGTTTAAAACATTATTTGGGTCCGTTTGAGGCATACGCGAAAGAAGGTTTTTTACCAGAAACACCATTAAGAGAAGAACACCCAAGACTGAATATTGAAAATTTTTATTATGCTCAGGAAGATGAAGTTTACGCAGCAGCTGAGCGTGATGGCTTTACGTGGAGTATTCACAGGCCACATACGGTTATTGGAAAAGCGGTTGGTAATGCCATGAATTTAGGAACTACTTTAGCCGTTTATGCTACAATTTGCAAAGAAACAGGAAGGAAATTTAAATGGCCCGGCTCAGCAGCGCAATGGAATGGCCTATCTGATGTAACGGATGCGAAAGTATTAGCGAAACAACTAATTTGGGCATCAACCACTAAAGAAGCAAAAAATGAAGCTTTCAATGTGGTTAATGGTGATGTTTTTAGGTGGAGTAGATTATGGTTTCGCATTGCTGATTACTTTAAAATTGATGCAATAGGTTTTGAAGGTAATATTGAGCCGTTAGAAATAGCGATGAAAAATGATGCAGATATCTGGAAGAATATTTCGCAAAAGTTTGGTTTGAAAGAGGACGATATAAATCGTTTAGCTTCTGCATGGCATACGGATTTAGATCTTGGAAGGCCAATCGAAGTTATGACTGATATGTCGAAAAGCAGGGAAAAGGGTTTTCTCGTATATCATAATACCGAAAAGGCTTTTTATAACTTATTTGATACCTTAAAGAAAGACAAATTAATACCTTAATAAAGTTTCTAGCTTTAATGTTAAGCTAATTTATTACCAAGCCTTCAACTGAATAAATATAGAAACAGTTTTTTAGCTTGATTAATCAGCTCAATATTTAATGTTTTAAGAAATATTGACCAGAAGCAGCTGAATTTTAAGAAAATAATTTAGATAGTTTTTAAACTAGTATCAATTTCAAATTAATTATTGAATAATAAAAGTCATCTAAATTAATAATTATATATTTGCAGCCTTGAAAGGCAACACTTTGTGAGCTTTTTCAATTTTAGTGGAGCCAAAGGATTCGGCTCTTAATTTTAAAGACAACCTAAACCACGTTAATGCTTAATTTAGTTCTCTTTGGCCCTCCGGGGGCGGGTAAAGGCACCCAATCAGCAAAATTGATTGAAAAATATCAATTAGTACATGTTTCAACAGGCGACCTTTTTAGAGCGCACGTTAAAGGAGAGACAGAATTAGGAAAAAGAGTTAGCCAGTTATTAGCAGATGGAGAGTTGGTGCCAGATGCGATTACAATTGCAATGCTTGAAGAAGAAGTTGATAAAAACCCAGATGCAAAAGGATTTGTGTTTGATGGTTTTCCTCGTACCGTTCCTCAGGCAATTGAGCTCGATTTATTTTTAGAGCGTAAAGGCAGCAAAATTGCTGGTGTTATTGCTTTAGATGTAGATCAGGATGAATTAACCAAGCGCATTGCCGAACGCCATAAAATCAGTGGTCGTCCGGATGATGATGCAGAAAAGTTGAAAAAACGTATTTCTGAATACTTCGATAAAACCATCCACGTGTTACCATATTACCAGGAACAAGGAAAGTTAGAAAAAGTAAACGGAATAGGCGAGATAGATACAGTTTATAATAACCTTTGTTCGGTTATCGATAAATTTTAATAACACATTTTTTTAATACGAACATCCGCAGAAAAACAGGAGTTGTTTTTGCGGATGTTTGTTTTTTAACGAATTTTGTAAATCCAGAATCGTAAAAGTAAAACACAATATTTTATCGGCAATTTTGTAAATCCAAAACTGTCAATCCAAAATCGTAAATCTAAAATCGTCAATCAATATGTCACAGGGTTCAAATTTCGTAGATTATGTAAAAATTTGTTGCCGTTCTGGTAAAGGCGGAGCAGGTTCAGCGCATTTACATCGTGATATTTTAACATCAATGGGCGGACCTGATGGTGGTGATGGTGGTCGTGGTGGCCATATCATTGTTAAAGGAAGTATCCACATCTGGACATTATTGCACCTTAAATACCGTAAGCACATTATTGCTCAAGATGGTGGCGCTGGTGGCAGTTCTCACAAATTTGGTAAACAAGGGCAAGATGAGATTTTAGAAGTTCCGCTTGGAACAATTGCAAAAGATGCAGAAACCGGTGAAGTGCTTTTTGAGATTACCAAAGATGGCGAAACTAAAATTTTAACAGCTGGTGGTCGCGGTGGTTTAGGTAATGCACATTTTAAAACATCTACACAGCAAACACCACGTTTTGCACAACCTGGTGAATCTGGTAAAGAAGTTTGGAACATTTTAGAATTGAAAGTTTTAGCTGATGTTGGTTTGGTTGGCTTTCCAAATGCCGGTAAATCTACCTTGCTTTCTGTCGTATCTGCTGCTAAACCAGAAATTGCCGACTATCCTTTTACCACAATTGTACCTAATTTGGGTATTGTAAGCTATCGTGGTGGCAAATCTTTCGTAATGGCCGATATTCCCGGGATTATTGAAGGGGCATCAAAAGGCAAAGGTTTAGGCTACCGTTTCCTTCGTCATATTGAGCGTAATTCTGTTTTACTTTTTATGGTTCCGGCAGATACAAGTCGTACCATTAAAGAGGAATACGAAATCCTTAAAAGAGAATTAGAATCTTACAATCCTGAATTAATGCAGAAGCCACACGTTTTAGCTATTACTAAATCAGATATGTTAGACGAGGAGTTAATGGCAGAAATGAAGCAGGATTTACCTAATATTCCGTCGATATTTATTTCATCAGTTGCACAAAAAAATCTTTTAGAATTAAAAGATTTGCTTTGGAAAGCGATTGAAGGATAACTTTTCAATTTTGATAATATAAATCTGAATTTGTTGGGAATCTTTTACGAGTTTTTTAAACCCATATTTCCAACATTCTCCATTAGCTTCTAATTTTATCTACTACCAGACCAACCCATTCCTTTAGTAGTATATTCCAGTTGTCGAATGCAGTGGAATTTGGTAGGAAATAGTCAGCAGGCTCGTAGTCAGTTTCTCCTCTAAAATCCGTAGGGTAATAGTCTATTTGTTTTGTCGAATTTTTATTAAAAATGAGCTTAGCTCTTGGTATGTGCCATGCACTTGTGATAACCAAAACTGATGCTCCGGGCTTCAGTACCTCGATTTTGTTTAAACTAAATTTTGCATTTTCAACCGTATTTCTGCTCAAATTTTCAACTATAATAGCTGAATCCGGGATACCTATAAGTTTCAAATATTCAGTGGTTAAATCTGCTTCCTTTACTTTTGTATCAATCAAATTTGCATTTCCACTACTTAAAAGTATTTTGCCAATGCGGCCTTTTTTATATAAGGATATTGCTTGGAGTAATCTATCACTCGCGCCTCCAAATTTAATTTCGTTGTTGCGTTTGTTAAGCCCGGAGAAGCCACCAAGAACGACACCAACATCATAGTTTTTGTTTCCTTTGGGATAACTTGGCTCATATAGATTGAGGATTTCGCTAACAATAAAAATATTCGCAAAGAATAGTAAAATACATATTGCAGAAACAAAAAACAGTTTCTTTCTCCTTTCACTATTTGCAATAAATGCAAGAAACAAAAAAGCACAAAACCAGAAAAATGGTCTTAGAAGAAATAAAAGGATTTTGGAAAGAATAAAAAACATAATTGGCAAAATAATCTCATAAAACTAAGATTATTTTACCAATTCTATGTTATCCTTGCCCTTCTTGAACCTGGTGATTTTGATGAGCCTGATCTAAAATATCTTGAACATCAGATTTACGTTTTTTCTCCACTTTGTGTTTAAAATGTGGCACTTCACGCTCTACAATTTCTTCCTCAATCGCTTCAACGCCAAATACTTTTTCCTTTAACAGGTCGTATTTATCTTGAAAGCTGTAACGAAGATTTTTGGCACCACCGGCAATTTTGCCTCTTGTACCTGCGCCACTGTCGGGTGCAAATAAAACACTAATTATTGCCCCAGCAGCTAAACCAGCTACCACCGCAATTGCAATTTGAGCATTATTGTTAGATTTATGCTCTAAATATTTTCCAATTAATTTTCTGTATTTCATCTTTTTAATTTTTTTTATAATTACTTGAGATTCATAATAATGCCTGCTAATTGAACAATGAATGTGTTATAAAGTTTCAGGTTTTTAAAATAGTAAACAATAAAATTTTGGAGCGCTATACCATTTTAAGAAACAAAATTTGCTCCCGCTTTTTCCTGCCTGTTCGGCAGGCAGGCGTTTCAATCTTTTTGCTAACTGTTGTCTGCATGGCCATTTATTAAGGTTGCTGCGAACAAAAAGTATTTCCGCTTCAATCGGGGCTAAAGAGCAAAAACAGTATTTCATTTTAACGGTTTGCAAGGCGCTTAACCATTGTTCTTAAACCTGATTTTAATGGAAAGCCCGAAAACGAGGAACGAGTGCGGACTTGGAATGGTAAGCAGGACTGAAGTAGCCATATTAACAAAACCGTTCATTTTCAAAAAAAACAATTTGATTTTAACTAAGTTTATAATTCTTTAAATCGAATTTATAATGGTAAAAGCAACAATAAACAAAGAACATTACGCTTGCTCGGTAAATAACGGTTCGCACGAAATAATAGTAGATGAACCGGTAGAGTTAGGTGGAACACATAAGGGTTTTGCGCCAAAAGGCCTGTTAATGGCCTCATTGGCATCATGTGTAGCCATAACTTTGCGCATGTATGTAGACAGAAAGGGCTGGGAGGTTGATAAAATTGAGGTTGAGGTGAACATGGGTATCGAGAATGCACAAAATATTTTCTTAGAAGAAATAACCTGCACCGGCAATTTGACAGAAGAACAAAAACAAAGACTAGAAGACATTGCCGCGAAATGCCCCGTAAGTAAAATATTAACAGCTGGTAACGAAGTACGTTCGAAAGTGCTTTAAACCAGTAAATTTAAATTTCTGGTTTTGCTAGGCGTTATTTTGAAGCCGATTTTTCCTCGGCTGAAGCAATCTCCTTTCAATATACTTTCTACAGAAATTGCTTCGTGCCTGGCAATAACGATATGCAACGTTTAGTAAATTTTAGAAATTATTTAAAACTACGTGAAGCAATCGTAAAATTTACCAGTCGAGTTTAAGCACTTTCTTAATATCTTTGTCTCACTTCGGTTTTTTCTGAAGTATAATTATTTATGGCTACTGAAATTAAATGCCCAAGCTGTGCCCATGTTTTTCCGATGGAAGAAGCAATGGCCGAAGATTACAAGAAAGAACTGCGAGAGAAAATGGTTTCATTTACGAAACAACGCGATAAGGAATTTCAGGAAAAAGTTGCATTATTAGAAAATGAGAAACTTCAGCAGCAGAAAATTTATGATGCCAAATTGCTTGAAGAAAAAAATAAGTTAAAAGGCGATTTAGAAGAAAATTTGCGTAAAAGCATTGCATCTGATTTCGAAATGAAATTGCAAATGCTTGAAGGCAACGCAAAGGAGAATGAAGAAAAACTAAAACTTGCCCGCGAAAAGGAACTTGAATTTTTGCGACGTGAGCAAAGTTTAAAAGTGAAAGAAGAGGAGATGGAGCTTGCTTTTCAGCGTAAAATACAAGAGCAGCGTAACGAATTGGCAGAACAAATTCGCAAACAGGAAGCCGAAAAAAATAGTATTAAAGAAACTGAGCATCAGTTGCGAGTAAAGGAACTCGAAAAACAACTTGATGACCAGAAAAAGCTTGCCGAAGAAATGAAGCGCAAAGCCGAACAAGGTAGCATGCAGTTACAAGGCGAAGTGCAGGAATTAATTTTGGAGGAATTGCTACGCAGCAATTTTCCTTTCGATTTAATTGATGAAGTTGGTAAGGGCGTTCGTGGTGCCGATTGCGTACAGGTAGTGCGTAATCAATTCGGGCAGGAATGCGGCAAAATCATTTATGAAAGCAAGCGTACAAAAGATTTTGGTGGCGACTGGATTGAAAAACTGAAAAAAGACATGCGTAGCATGGGCGTTGATGTTGCGGTAATTGTAAGTCAGTGTTACCCAAAAGGCATGGATTGCTTTGGCCAGCGAGATGGCGTTTGGATATGCTCTTTTGAGGAAGTTAACGCAGTGGCATACGTTTTACGTGATGGAATTTTGCGTTTATCGAGCGCCATGAAATCGCAGGAAAACCGTGGCGAAAAAATGCACATGCTTTACGATTATTTGATGGGTGCAGAATTTTCTGAGCAGTGGAAAGCGATAAGAGAGGGTTTTATGAGCATGAAATTGTCTATCCAACGCGAACGTGATGCCATGGAACGTTTATGGAAAGCCCGCGAAAAACAACTCGAAAAAGTATTGTTAAACGCTACACATATTCGTGGCTCAATTGAAGGCATTGCAGGTAGTGATAGCATTCAATTAAGTTTAACTGATGATGAGGATGAAACCTTATTGTTGGAATAAGGACAAGTAACATTGATAAAAGAATTCGTCATTGCTAGGCACGAAGCAATCTTCTAGATAATTAATGAAAAGAGATTGCTTCGTGCCTAACGAAGACGACCTAATTGAAAACAGAATACAAATAAAATTATAATAAAGTGAATAAAAACCTCAACAAATCCCTACAGCTCTCTAAATTTCTGGTATTGTTCTGCTTTTTCCTGTTTTCCGGGAACGTTTCCGGTCAGGAATTAAAATCGCCAGACGCCAATTTGGTGGCCAACTTTTCTTTAGCCGATGGTGGTGTGCCTACCTATAGTTTAAAGTATAAGGGCAAAGAAGTTATTAAAACCAGTAAGCTAGGTTTGGAGCTAAAAGAAGGTAAATCTTTGCAAAATGGCTTTGCTATTTCTGATACCAAAACTAGCACTTTTAATGAAACCTGGAAACCCGTTTGGGGCGAAGTGAAAGAGATTGTAAATCATTATAACGAGTTGGCAGTAACCTTAACACAAAAGGAAACCAATCGTTTTATTATTGTTCGTTTGCGTTTATTTAATGATGGTTTGGGTTTCAGATATGAATTTCCTGAGCAAAAAAATTTAGATTATTTTGTTATTAAAGAAGAAAAAACGCAATTCGCTTTAGCCGGCGACCATAAAGCTTTTTGGTTACCGGGCGATTATGATACACAGGAATACAGCACTATTACTTCAAACTTATCAGAAGTGCGTGGTAAAATGAAAGCTGCGGTTACACCAAATGCATCGCAAACTACCTTTTCACCAACTGGTTTACAAACGCCTTTAATGATGAAGAGTAAAGATGGTTTGTACATCAATATTCACGAGGCTGCATTAATCAATTATTCTTTAATGTCGTTAAATCTTGATGATAAAAACATGGTTCTAGAATCGTGGTTAACACCAGATGCGGTAGGAGATAAGGGTTACATGCAGGCGCCATGCTTATCTCCTTGGAGAACCATTATCGTAAGCGATAAAGCCGGCGATATTTTAACGTCTAAGTTGACGTATAACTTAAACGAACCAACTAAATTTAAAGATGTATCGTGGATAAAACCTACAAAATATGTTGGCGTTTGGTGGGAAATGATTACAGGCAAAAGTACCTGGGCTTATAACGATTTAACAAGCGTTCAATTGGGTGTAACAGACTATTCTAAAACCAAACCTAACGGAAAACATGCTGCAAATACTGCTCATGTAAAAGAATATATAGATTTCGCAGCTAAGCATGGTTTGGATGGTGTTTTAGTTGAGGGATGGAATGAAGGTTGGGAAGATTGGTTCGGTAAAACGAAAGATTATGTTTTCGATTTCGTTACGCCATATCCTGATTTTGATGTTCAGGAACTTCATCGCTATGCAGCTAGTAAAAATGTTAAAATGATAATGCACCATGAAACATCTTCTTCGGTACGTAATTATGAACGCCATTTAGATACGGCTTACAAATTTATGAAATCCAATGGATACGATGCAGTTAAAAGTGGTTATGTTGGCAATATGATTCCTCGTGGCGAACACCATTATGGTCAGTGGTTAAACAACCATTATTTATACGCCATTCAAAAAGCTGCTGAATATAAAATTATGGTTAACGCACATGAGGCCGTTCGCCCTACGGGTTTGGCTCGTACTTATCCAAACTTAATTGGGAATGAATCTGCCCGTGGTACAGAATACGAAGCTTTTGGTGGTAACAATGCAGACCATACCACTATTCTACCTTTTACTCGCCTAATCGGCGGACCAATGGATTACACACCAGGTATTTTTGAAACCAAGGTTAGTGCTTACAATCCAGAAAATAATTCATTTGTACATACTACCATTGCCCGTCAGTTGGCTTTGTATGTAACCATGTACAGTCCGTTGCAAATGGCAGCAGATTTACCAGAAACTTACAATAAATATTTAGATGCTTTTCAATTTATTAAAGATGTAGCGGTAGATTGGGACGATACTAAAGTTTTGGAGGCTGAACCAGGTGACTACATCACATTTGCACGTAAAGCAAAAGGCAAAAATGATTGGTTTGTTGGAAGAACAAATGATGAAATTGCCCGCACATCGAAGATAGATTTCAGCTTTTTAGATGCCGGAAAAAAATACACCGCAACAATTTATGCAGATGCAAAGGATGCGCACTATGAAACAAATCCAAAAGCCTATACCATTCGCAAAATGGAAGTTACCAATAAAACAAAATTAACTTTAAATTGCGCACCTGGCGGAGGTTATGCAATTAGCATTATGGCAAAATAAATTTTTTTACCGCAAAGAAGGCAACGTTTTTTGCAAAAACTTTTTAAGGAGTCGTTCCATTTTGGAACGACTTTTTTGTTTAAAATGCTCCCGCAGATTTAAATGATTTACGCAGATATAATTTTCTCTGCATTTTATCATACACTTGCCGTCATTGCGAGGCACGAAGCAATCTCAAAACATTAATTAAAGGAGATTGCTTCGTGCCTCGCAATGACGATTTTTTTACCTAAAAAAAAGCTACCTTCTCTTTCTTTGCGTTTTCACTTTGCGTACTTTGCGGTTACTAAAAACAAACTCAACCGAAATGGCCAGAACAAAAAACCACATCGAATTACAATTTTTAAGTGAGCCATCTGACGTAAATTATGGTGGTAAAGTACATGGCGGCATGATGATGAAATGGATTGATCAGGCTGCTTTTGCCTGTGCCTTGCAATGGAGCGATTCTTATTGTGTTACGGTTTATGTTGGTGGCATTAGGTTTTTTCATCCTGTACATATTGGGCATTTGGTAAAAATGGAAGCCAGAATTATTTATACAGGTAAAACCAGTATGCACATTGCTGTCGATGCCTATTCCAAACCTGTCGGAAAATCAGATTTCGTAAAAAATACACATTGCATTATTGTTTTTGTAGCAGTTAATGATGAAGGGCAACCAAAGCAAATTCCATCTTTTAGCCCAAAAACAGAAAAAGAAATCGCTATGCATGGCTACGCCGTCAAATTAATGGAGCTACGAAAAAGCATTGATAAAGAAATGGAACCTTATATAGCATAGAAGTAAATAACGGAATAAAAATAAGGCTGTAGAAACACCTAGGAATTCTAAAATTTTAACGATTTAATTAGGTAGTTTCATCATTCCCGTGAAAGCGGGAATCTTAAAGCGGAAGAAATTAAATATAATACGCATTAGGGTGCCCAGTCAAGCTGAGCATGACGAACCATTGAACATTATTCGTTAGTAACCTATTAAAATCAATTTTAATACAGCCTCTTTCCTATTATTTGAACTTTCCTTTTTGATTCAGCAAGGAGAAATACCTGTCTAAATTTACCCCTAACGATTTCTCAAATGAAGCCTTAAAATCGGCTGGTGTAGGATGTTTATTCTTCCACTCGCTAAAATAAGCTTGAAAGGCTTTATCGAATTTTTCTTGTCCGATTTCAGCCTCTAAAATGTAAAGCCAAAGTGCTGTTTTAGCATAAGAAATTAAACCATATTCTTCAGAAGTTTTAAAATCTGCAGCCGGTGTTTCAATAGCCGATTCCATCGGAACGTTTGCCAGTGCACCATAAATGCTGGCCTGAAACTTATCTGCTGGCAACTCTTTAACATTTGCAGGAATTACATCGCCAAAAATAGAATTTGAACGATACTTTTCCGCCTCATATCTAAATTGATAAAACGTATTAAAACCTTCATCTTGCCAGGTGTGCATTCTTTCGTTGCTGCCAAGCATACTCATAAACCAATTGTGGCCAACTTCATGCGTAATTACACCATCTAAAGTTTCTTTTTTAGCATCCGGACTTGTTATTAAAGTAATGGTTGGATATTCCATTCCGCCACTGGCATTGTTTTTTGGTCCTTCAATGGCCTGAACCGTAGGGTATTCGTATTCACCAACCCATTTACTGTATTTTTTGGTTGCATCTTTTATGTAATCGATACTATTTACCCATAGTGTATTTTTTTTATTGTGGTAAAAACTAAAAGCATCTATAACTTTTCCCGATGCCAATTGAACTGTATCATATTGCACAACCAAATCTTTATCTGCGAACCAGGCAAAATCAGGAACATTTTTTATTGAATAGGTTAACTTTTTAGTTTCAGATTTCCCATCATTTTTATAAAGTTCGGGTTTGTTGCCTCTGTTAGCTGTGTTTTTTGCACCTATAGTTTTATAAGCTTTTAGTTCATCAGCGTTTTCTAAAACACCCGTTGCGCCTACAACATAACTTGAAGGTAAAGTGATATTTACTTTGTAATCGGCATATTCGCTGTAAAATTCGCCCATATCCAAATAAGGAAATTCATGCCAGCCATCTCTATCAAATACGGCAGGTTTTGGGTACCATTGCGTAATCATAAATTGGGTATCTGCAAAGCCCGATCGGGAAAAATAATTAGGCAGTTTTACATTAAAATCTGTCGAAATCGTAACAGAATCACCAGGTTTTAATGGTTCAGGAAGCAAAACTTTAATCACATCTATATACTGCGGGTTTGGGTGTGCTTCGGTTTTAGCCGTTTTACCGCCAACTTTAAAATTTAGCCCGTCAATACTTCCATAAGTTACATTTTTGAGTTTTTCTTTACGAGATGTATCCGTTTTTATCTGCTGAAAAAGTGCTGTAGATTCATTCTTGTACGCATTTGGCCAAATATGAAACCATATAAAATCCAGATTTGAAGGCGAATTATTTTTGTAAACAATGGTTTCAAAACCCTTTAAAGATTTCTCTTTATCGTTTAACAAAACATCAATTTTATACGTTAAGTGCTGTTGGAAATAGTTCTGCTGAGCAAAAATTGAAAAAGTTAAAAAGGATATTATAATGGTTAGAAAGCTTTTACGCATAAGTTTTGTGTGAAATATTTAATCGGCTAATAAAGCAAATGAATTTTAAAAAGAACGAAATTATTTACAATAAATTTTTACAATTTTTCAGCTCTTTAAATTTTTGTTAGAAAATGAAAGTTTCAATTCTTTGGCGGTTTGTAGTCCCGTTATTCGCTATATTTTTTTGTTAACGTTGTGATAAAATATTAATTAGTGCTACAAAAAGGGTGCCGCTACTACCCTTTGCCTGCAGCAGGCAGGGGATTATAAACGAATGGCGGTGCATTAAACGCTATCCATTTGCACAATATTGAGTTATTAGCCCCGATTGACGCGTAAAACGCCCGTTTTTTTCGGGCTTTGAAGCAAAAGCGGGACTGGTGCAACCCAAAGATTACAAGACTTTGCGCTCCAAAAAATAAATACTCAAGTATTTCGGTTTGTAATTTTTCAATACCTGCGCATTAAAATAAAAAGCATTTTAGCATCTTTGAAACAACACAAAGCAAATTCTATGTTTAAAGTTATAATTGCCGTACTCGGGTTGGGTTTCTTTTCCGCTATATGTTCGGCTCAACAAGTTCGCCCGGCTAAATCTGCTGAAATTTACAGAGATTTAAAAACGCTTAAACGAATGCCTAAAGTACTTTATTTAGCAGCGCACCCAGATGATGAAAATACAGGCTTACTTTCCTGGCTAATTAATGAGCAAAATGTAGAAACAGGTTATTTATCGTTAACCAGAGGTGATGGTGGGCAAAATTTGCTTGGTACAGAACAAGGTGCAGCCTTGGGCCTAATTAGAACGCATGAACTTTTAGAGGCCAGAAGGCTTGATGGTGCGCAACAATTTTTTACCAGAGCTATTGATTTTGGTTTCTCAAAAAATACGGATGATACCTTTAAGCAATGGGACGCCGACAGCATTACAGCAGATGTAGTTTGGGTAATCAGAAAATTTCGTCCGGATGTGATTATTTGCCGTTTCCCTCCAACGGCGGCGGCAGGGCACGGGCAACATGCTGCATCGGCGGTTGTGGCCGAAAAGGCATTTAAACTGGCGGGAGATAAAAATGCATTCCCTGGTCAGTTAAAATATGTAAGCGTTTGGCAGCCGAAAAGATTATTGTGGAATACATTTAGGTTTGGTGGTGTAAACACAACATCTGAAAGCCAATTGAAAGCTGATGTTGGGCAATATGATGCGCAGTTGGGTATGGGCTACGGCGAACTTGCAGGTTTAAGCAGAAGTTTGCATAAAAGCCAGGGCGCCGGTACGCAATCTGTTGCTGGTGTTAGAACTGAATATTTTAGTCATGTTTTGGGTGAACCTGCAAAAGCTACATTGTTTGATAAAATCCCTTTGAACTGGTCTGAAAAAGGGATTGATGATGTAGACGATTTGATTGATGTGCTTTTACTTTCTTTTGATTACAATCATCCTGATAAAAGTTTACACGGCTTGTTAATGCTGCGTAAAAGGATTGTAGAACTGCAAGACGCAGATTTAAGAAAAGATAAACTTAAGGCAATTGATAAGATTATTTTAAGTTGTACGGGTTTTATGGGCGAGATAGTGACCAACCAACCTGAGGCTATTGCCGGAAATAGTTACAATTTTAAATTAAATGTGATTTCAAGGTCAGACAGTCCGGTTATTTTGGAACAGGTAAACTGGATAAATCAAACCGATAATTTGAACCGAAGAATCTCTGGCGATTCGTTAGTCACCATCGAACGTAAAATACAAGTACCTGCAGATGCAAAAATAACTGAACCCTATTGGTTAGAAAAGGCGGCAAAAAATGCAGCAACCTTTAGCGTTGCAAATGATACTTTAATTGGTTTAGCAGAAAATGAAGCAGCGCTTAATGTAAGTGTTGTATTAAAAATAGGCACTAATAAATTTGCGGTAAAGCTGCCGCTATCTTATAAAAAGTTAGACCCGGTTAAAGGAGATGTTGTAGAGCAATTGCGGATTGTTCCGGCTTTAGATTTAGCCTTCACCGAACCGGTCTATTTTGCAAAGGATAAAGAAGGCTTAGCGATTACCTTAAAATTAAAAGCCAATAAAAATATTAACTACGGGAAGGTTAGCTTCAAAATTGGAAACACCATCGTAAAAACTTTTACAGGTGTAAACCTGGCAGAAAACACGGTTACCATTAAAGATTTTTTAATTCCTGCAGAAGATTTGGCAAAGATTAAAACTAGTCAGAATAAGCTCGAAGCTGTTTTTTCTTCAGAAACAAATGAATTTACCAAAGGTCAGGTGCTTATTCAATATCCGCATTTGCCATCTTTGCAATACTTTGTACCGGCTACAACCTGGCTGTTAAAAGATGATGTTAAGGTATTGGCTAAAAAAGTAGGCTACATACAAGGCGCTGGCGATTTGATACCTGAATTTTTACGCCAGGCTGGTTTACAAGTTGATGTTTTAAACGAAGCAGATATTTTAAATCCTGTAAAATTGGCCAGTTATGATGCTGTAGTTACTGGCGTTAGGGTTATCAACACAGAAAAAAGGATTAAAAACTGGCAAGTTGCACTAAAAAGCTACGTTGAAAATGGGGGTACAATTGTAATGCAATATAACACTACGCAAGATATGGCTTTGCAAAATTTCGGTGTTTATCCTTTCAATATCAGCGGCAAACGGGTTACTGAAGAAAACGCTGCGGTTAAGTTTCTAAATCCAAAACACAAGCTTTTAAATTACCCTAACAAAATTACGGCTGATGATTTTAATGATTGGGTACAGGAGCGTGGCGCTTATTTTCCCGACCAATGGGATGAAAAATATGAACCGCTTTTTGAAATGAATGATACAGGCGAAGAACAATTAAAGGGCTCTACACTTTATGCACAATTTGGCAAAGGAAACTTCATTTACACACCTTTAGCATTCTTTAGGCAGTTGCCGGCAGCCAATGTTGGGGCAGCAAGGTTGTTCTTTAACTTTATATCAGCAGGGAAGTAGATGAAAAATAATTTTAAAAGTTGGAGAACCTGGTATATTCTTTTGGCGCTAGCCCTGGTGTTTCAGCTGGTATTTTATTATCTGTTTACAAAATTTTGGGCATGAGTAATATAGATTGGATTGTACTCATCATTACCTTGCTGGCTGTTGTGGTTTACGGCATTTTTATCGGCCGTGGGCAAAAAAGCAACGAATCATACCTAAAGGCCGATAACAAAATGCCCTGGTATATTGTGTTGCTTGGCATTATGGCTACACAAGCGAGTGCGATAACATTTTTATCAGCGCCGGGGCAAGCTTATACCGATGGTATGCGTTTCGTACAGTATTATTTTGGTTTGCCATTGGCGATGATTGTAATCTGCATCACCTTTATTCCAATATTTCAGCGATTAAATGTATACACGGCTTACGAATATTTAGAAAATCGATTTGATAAGAAAACGAGGGTATTAACCTCTTTATTATTTCTTTTTTCGAGAGGCTTATCTACCGGAATCAGCATTTATGCACCAAGTATAATTTTATCAAGCGTTTTAAACTGGAATATTTATTTAACCAATATTTTAACCGGCGGAATACTTTTAATTTATACTTATGTTGGTGGCGCAAAAGCTATTGCGCATACTCAAAAGCTACAGTTCTTAATTATTTTGGGAACAATGACCTTCGCAGGGTATTTGTTGGTGCAAAACATGCCAAACGGTATTGGTTTTAGTGATGCATTATACCTTGCAGGTAAATCAGGAAAGCTTAATGTAATTACTACTGATTTTGATTGGAAAGATAAATACAACATTTGGAGTGGCTTAATCGGTGGTTTTTTTCTGGCACTTTCCTATTTCGGTACAGACCAAAGTCAGGTAGGCCGATACATAACTGCAAAAGATAATACAAATGCTAAAATGGGTTTGCTTTTAAATGGCTTAGTCAAAATTCCCATGCAATTCGCAATTCTGTTAATTGGTGCTTTACTTTTTGCATTTTTCTCTTTAAAACCAGCGCCAATTTATTTTAATGAGCGTTCTTATCAGTTTTTGAAAGATAAACAACCTCAGCTGGCTCTGGCTTTTGAAAAGGAACATCAATTATTACAAGCTAAATTTAATGCTCAATCTGCAGCAATTTTAGCTCAAAAGGATAAAGAATCTCCCGAACTAAGCAATACAATTGCAGGTTTTAAGGCTACGCAAAATCAAGTAAAGGATTTACACAGCAGGGTAGAAACCGCTATTAACAGTTCAAATTTCAATGCTGAAAAAACGGACACGAATTATATCTTTCTCTATTTTGTAAGGAATACACTTCCCGTTGGGATGGTTGGATTACTTTTTGCCGTAATCTTTCTGGCGAGCTGGGGTTCCATTTCTGCTGCATTAAATTCTCTTGCAGCTTGTTCTTTAAAAGATGTTCACTTAATTTTTAGTAAAAGGCAAATTGATGATGCAACAGAATTAAAATATAGCCGGGTACATACGCTTGGTTGGGGTATTTTCTCAATCGCTGTCGCCATGTTTGCTACGCAAATGGGTTCGTTAATCGAAGCCGTGAATGTTTTAGGCTCACTGTTTTATGGTCCGATTTTGGGAATTTTTCTGGTCGCTTTCTATTTTAAAAAGATTGACGGTAAACTGGTTTTTATTTCAGCCATATTATCAGAAATTGCTGTTATTGCCGTTTATGAATTCGATGTCGTTTCCTTTTTATGGTTAAATGTAATTGGAGCGGCGGCAGTAATTGCATTTTCGACTTTAGGATTATTATTTTATCGACCTAAAGCACTAAATTCGTAAAATACAAAACAACAAAAACAGATAATTATATTACTATGAAAACCACAATTAAATCTATTGCGCTGCTTTTTGCAGCAATTACCATCTCGGCAAGTGCTATGGCTCAGGATGCTAAAAAACCAGCAAGTCCGGCGGCAACAGCTATGGGAAAAATTAAAGATGCAACTATTACGATTGCTTACAGTAGCCCATCAGTAAAAGGTCGTAAAATTTGGGGCGGCTTAGAGAAATACGACGTTGTTTGGCGTGCAGGAGCAAATGATGCAACTACTTTCGAAACAGATAAAAACATCACTGTACAAGGTAAAGCTTTACCAGCAGGAAAATACAGTTTCTTTTTAATTCCAAGAGAAAGTGGTACATGGACAGCAATTTTTAATAAAGAACCAAAACAATGGGGTGCTTACAAATACGAAGAAGCTAAAGATGCTTTACGTGTTGATGTTAAAGTTAAAGCATTAAAAGCTACACAAGAAACATTGGTCTACAAAGTTAATAAAGGTGGTTTTACTATGGAGTGGGATAAAATATCTGTGCCAGTATCCATTAAATAAATTTAGTATTTAAAATATTTAGGCCATTCTGTTTATTCAGAATGGTTTTTTTTTTGGTTTTTTTATCGCTTAAAGAGGATAAAATATAATAGAGGATTAACCTTAAAATCTATAATTTAGCCGGCACAAATCCTCCAAAAAATTATTGATAACACATGAGAAGAATTTTAACCTCCATTTGCTTTCTAATCTCCTTAAACGTTTTAGCTCAAAGCAAATCAGCTAGTTTTTCAATTTCTACCAATCGCCCGGTAGATTTAGTTAATGTGTTTTTAGGTTCTTCTGGCGATCATGGTCAAATGTCGCCGGCTGCCTCATACCCATTTAGCATGCTCAGTATTTGTCCGCAAACCTATCCAAAAACGCATACCGGATACGAGCATTTAGCCAGGAAGTTTGAAGGTTTTACCCACAATCGTTTTGAAGGTGTGGGTTGCCAGGGATCGGGTGGGAATATTTTTATCAAACCATTTTTGGGTACAGAGCCCATGAAATCAGTTTTGTTAAAATCGGCAGAAAAAGCTTCACCGGGCTATTATGCAGTAGAATTTGAAAATAAAATACAAGCAGAATTTACGGTTTTAGGAAATGCCGGCAAACATGCTTATCAATTTCCAACAGGAGAAAAAGGATTTTACCTTGATTTGGCTTATGCTTTTAACGGCGCTTTTGTTTCTGAAGAGCATGGCGTTAAAGCTAATGTGGTCAGCGGAACACTAGTTTCAAAAACCACTTGTAACGTTGGTAAATATCGATTGTATTACTATTTGGAGCTTAATGAAAATGCAAAATGGCAAGAACAAGGCAACCATAAATTAATTGCCATGTTAAATAATACTTCTACAACGGCAGGAATTAACATTGCCTTTTCTTCTGTAAGTGTAGAAGCTGCAAAGCAATCCATTAAAAAGGGTTCTTTTGAACAGATGAAAACACAGAGCAGTAGGGATTGGAATACTAATTTAGGTAAGATAGCAGTTGAGGGAAACCTCGAAAATGCAAAGCTTTTTTACTCTTTGCTGTATCGAACCATGCAATCGCCTTATGTAATTTCTGAAACTGATGGACAATATCGAAGCACCAAAGGCGAATTAAAGAAAGATACAGCAACCAGGTATAATGGTTGGGCCATTTGGGACAATTACCGTACGCAATTGCCTTTACTTTCTATCATTGCACCCGAACGTTATCAGGGGATTGTTACCTCAATTGCCGATTTATATAATTCGGGAAAGAAGGATTATGCAGGCCAAACAGAGCCTTCAAATACTGTTAGGACCGAACACGCTATCGTGGTTTTACTGGATGCTTATCGCAAGGGTTACAAAGTTGATTTTAAAAGCATTACCGATTCTTTAATTAAAGAAGTAGATGGTTTAGATTATAAATCTCCTGATAAAGCTTTAGAATCAAGTTACGACAATTGGGCGTTTTCTGAAATTTTTAAAATCCAGAATAATAAAGAAAAAACGCAGCATTATCTAAATAAAGCATTAGAGTATAAAACGTACTGGAATAAGGATTTTAAAGATTTAACAAAAAACGATGTCGATAGAATGCAGGCCAGAGGCTTATATCAAGGTACAATCTGGCAGTACCGATGGTTTGTACCATACGATTTTAAGGGTTTGATTGAACTGGATGGCGGTGAAGAAAATTACTTAAAAAACTTAGGTCAATTCTTTGAACGCGATTTGTACAACCATGCCAATGAACCTGATTTGCAAGCACCATTAATGTACAACGTGACTAAATCGGGTTATAAATCGCAGGATTGGATGCACCAGTTAGCCGCTGATACGGTAATTCAAAATTATTTTAACGATAACAGCAGAGGCATTGGTTCATTTATTGGTAAAATCTATCAGAATAAACCACAAGCTTACGTACGTACAATGGATGACGACGCTGGCGCAATGTCTGCCTGGTACGTGTTTACAGCAAGTGGTTTTTCGCCGCCTTGTGTGGGCTGGCCAGTTTATTATTTAAATGTTCCGCTGTTTAAATCTGTAACTTATAAAGTAAAGGCGAACAAAACTTTCAAAGTAGAGGTAGAGCATTTTAGCCTTAAAAATAAATACATCAAAGAGGTTTATCTCAACGGAAAAAAATTTAATAAGAATTACATCACACAAGATGAAATAAATGGTGGTGGCATTTTAAAAATCGTGGCTTCGGCTACGCCAGTTATTACTTCGCAAACCGAAAACTGGATTTCAAGTCTGGAGAAATAATTTTGATTTGTTGATTTATAGTCAGTTTGCTTTTTATTTGTTTGAGCGCAAAACAAAAAGGATTTGAGGGATGTTCTTCCTGTAAAATATATTACATCCCATGGCCCCTTTAAATATAGACGAGATTAAGAACGACACATTAACACGTACAAGTGTAGTAGAACAAAACAATCAAAATCAACAAGAAATGCATCCAGAGGCATATAAGGTAAAAGGACCGTCTCCAGAAAAAATGAAAACGGTTTCAGAGTCATTACGTACTTATGCTCACGGAATATACGGATTACTTTAATCGTTAAACGATTTGAAGCTTGAAAGCAATCTGAAAAACCAGGTTGCTTTTTTATTTAATTTATAATTTTAGTTTTGAAACAAAGCGCAGGCATATTAGCTTTCAGGATGATTGGAAAAACGTTAGAATTTTTTCTGGTACATCCTGGCGGACCATTCTTCTCTAAAAAAGATTTAGGCGTGTGGACCATACCCAAGGGCGAATTGCAGGAAGATGAAGAAATGCTCAGTGCTGCGATACGCGAATTTGAAGAAGAAACATCCATCAAATTGAAAGGTCATTTTACACCATTAAAACAGATTACGCAAAAAGCCGGAAAGAAAGTTTCTTGTTGGGCAATTCAATCTGATTTTGATGCTTCAAAAATTATAAGTAATACTTTTGAAATGGAATGGCCTCCGCGAAGCGGAAAAAAGCAACAGATGCCCGAAATAGATAAAGGAGAATGGTTTAGCTACGCGGAGGCGAAATTAAAAATTAATGAAAGGCAAGTACCCTTTCTTGATGAAGTTATGGAACAATTTAGTTAAGCATTAAACCAGTTCGAAAGTGGAAACTTCTTTCTCTATACCATTAATAATAATGGAAATTTGATGTTTGCCTGGATAAAATTTCCTGGTGGTAATTAATACAAAATTTTGTTTCCTGTTTACCATTAAACTTTTTTCAGGCAAATATTCGCGTTCAGAAATTTTAAAAACTTTTTTGCTGAGCTGCCCATTTTGTTTCATATAATAAACGCCGTATTCCAATCTTATTTTTTGTGGAGTTTTGTTTGCGTTAGCGATGTTAAAAGTAAATTCCAAACTACCACCAATATTTACCACCGGCGTTAGCACTTTAAAATCTGAAAGATTTATGCCCTTATCGCTCAAACCATAATGTTTTAAAATTTCGGTATGTCCTTGTTTTAATAATGTACGGCAACCATGTTTTATAATGGCATCAGTTTCTTTACTTAAACCCGTCCATCTTTTGGCAACTTCTAAAACAATATCAGGATTATCTTTTGCAATGTCGTTCAGGTTATTTGCAACACTTCGGCGAACGTATTCTGAAGCATCAGCTTTAAGATTTTCGAGGATGGGCAATACCTTTGAAACATCTTTTTTTAAGAACGGAATACCCATCGCCCAGGGTAAACGCGGTCTGCTGCCTTCGCTTGCCAATCGCCTAACCTTATGGTTATCGTGTTCAGACCATCTTAGCATTTCATCAAGCATCGCATCCCCATATTTCAAAATAAACGGACGAACGGCAAATTCGCAACTTGTAAATTGGGTGGTAAATTCCAGAGCTTTCACTGCATTTTCAAAATCTTCCAAACCATAGCTTTCAATGTAATCAGGCAAAAACATATAAGTTAATGAATCTTCTCCAATGCCTTCCATTCTCAACTGTTTAATGATGGCTTCTAAAAATAATCTGCTTTCGGCAAATCTTTCCGGCATAAAATGATGCAAAACCTTTGTTGTATGCTTCATCCGTTCCTTTAATTCTTTCGATTCAAAATCCGGACTATAGATTGCTTTTATAAACTTATTTTTATCAAAACCAGGCAATGTTTTGCTTAAAACATTTGATAACTTTTCGTAGAAATTAGGAGAATATAAATCTTTTAAAAGGTAGCTCATTGTTAAATAAATATGCCACAAAGTAACTTATAATTTTACTCAGGTTTAAAAAAGCTTTTGCACAATCAATGGAGTTTTTGTTGATATTTGTGAGATGGAAAAATTAAATATCGGATGGATTGGTTTAGGCAATATGGGTAAACCAATGTCGGCACAATTGATTAAGGCAGGTTATAAACTTACGGTGTTTAATCGTAATAAAGATAAAGCACAAAGCCTTTTAGATATGGGTGTGGAAGTGTCTGCAAGTCCAGCTGATTTATTAAAACTAAACGATATTGTTTTTTTAATGGTTTCTGATGATGAAGCAATTAAACAAATTTTTACAGGAGCCGAGGGCTTATTGGAGCAGGATTTAAGCAATAAAATTATTGTAAATATGAGTACGGTTTCGCCTGGCATAAGCAAGGAAATGGCTTTGCTTTGTAAAGCAAAAAATGGCACTTATCTGGATGCGCCAGTATCTGGAAGTGTGAAGCAAGCTGAAACCGGTACTTTGGTTATTATGGTTGGCGGCGATGAAGCAGCATTTAATGAGGTAAAACCAATATTTGATAAACTAGGAAAACTAGCAATGTTGGTTGGGGAAACAAGCGCTGGGAATAATGCAAAACTTGCCATTAACGGTTTATTAGCACTACATGCTCAAGGTTTGGCGGAAGCAGTTTTGTTCGCTCAATCTAAAAATATAGATACTCAAAGCTTACTTACATTGATAGAAAATAGTGCAATAGGGAATATCTTTAGTAAAATAAAAGGTGAAGCAATTTTAAACGATAATTATAATGCCGCTTTTGCTTTAAAGCACATTGTTAAAGATTTAAATCTGGCTAAAAATGAAGGTTTAAATACACCTTTAGCAAAAACAGCTTTAAATACATTTGAAAAAGCAGCTCCGGAATATGAAAATGAGGATATTATCGCTGTTTTTAAAGCAATGAAATCATAACTTAAGTGCCTCAGAAATAATTAAATAAGTATTGAAAACTTTATAAAAATAATTAGCTTTATTCTGCATCCCGATATTACATAAAAATCGTTCGGGAAATGACCAGGCTAATTAAACAAATTAACAATACTACACGCATCGAATTTGATAAAGGAACTTTTGATGATTGGTGCGTGTACCTTTCTAAACCAATTGAACGTAGGTACGCACCTCTGGATACGGAGTATTTTGAGCGATTGCAGGTTTTGGGTAGGAAATACACAACTCAAAAAATCTACAGCGATTTTATAAAGTTTTACACGCTCACGGATAAAAATATTAGTCAGGTAATTTTAAGGTTAATTGATGCGATTGCAAAAGAATACCCTGCCGATGAGCTGGAAATAAATATTTGGTTTACCGTAATTTATGCAGGCATGATTGCTGAAGAAAACAAAGCCAACGCCATTCTAAAGAAGCGTGTTAAACGTTTGGGTATGCACCAGGTTTTAATTCAGAATCATACACCAGCTTATGCAGCAAACTTTTCGAAAGGCAAAAAATGGAGAGATTTGGACGTGATAATGGAAGCGCATGGATTTTAACTGCGATTAATAATTCACAATTAAAATTTCATTTATTGCACCACGTTTCGCGGCATTCGAATTAATCATTCTTTTGGCTTGTACCCTAACAATTGTATTTGATGGTCTGTCATAAAGCTGATCAAAAAAAACATCATCCAGATTAATGTTTTTAGGATCAGAGTTGCTCAACAACCAATATTTATTATCTGTAGTGAGCTTTTCTGTAAACTCTGCCAGTCTTATTTGTTCCGCATCATCAAAGCCGCCGTTAGCGTAGGCATTAAAAGAAGCTGTTTTACTGATGGGTTTATAGGGCGGGTCGAAATAGTAAAAGGCATTTTTGCCGGCAAAACTCAGCGTGTTTTCGTAATCGCCATTCAAAATGGTAACCTCCTGCAACAAACCGCTTATGGTCAAAATGTTTGCGCCATCACATATTTTTGGCTTGGCATATCTACCGAAAGGCACGTTAAACTCATTCTTTTTATTAACTCTGTACAAGCCATTAAAACAAGTTCTATTTAGGAAAATAAATAAGGCGGCATGCTCAATATCTGTTGTGGCTCTCGAATTAAAAATTGCTCTTTTATCTAGGTAAAATGCTTTTTTTTCTGATTCATTAAAAAACGAATAGTATTGAGTTTGTATGTTTTCGAGTTGCTTAATAAGCTTTGCCGCTGTGTGCTTTATCACTTTGTAAACATTAATCAAATCGGTATTAACATCGTTAATGATGGCGTGTTTGATTTTAAATTTCTGAATAAACCAAAAAAATACTGCACCGCTGCCAATAAATGGCTCAACGTAGGTTAAATCCTGTAAAGTTTTTATATTTTCGGGTAACAGGCTTTCAATAGCAGGAATTAATTGCGTTTTTCCTCCTGCCCATTTTAAAAATGGTTTGGCTGTTATAGATTTAATTTCGTTTGGCAAAGCTGTAAATGCTGCTTAATTATCTCGCAAGTTATAAAAATAGATTGATCCGGGCTTTCCATAATAGAAGCTTTTTTACCACAATTAAATCTTTAAAACCTGTTCTAATGAAAACAAAGTTGATTCGTTTCTTAAACCTGATTTTATTTTGCCTGCTCACTGCGAAAATGGCATCGGCTCAAAATCCAAAATTTGAAGCCGAATTCAAAGATATTATGGATAAATATAAAGCTGTTGGTGTTTCCATCGCAATAGTGAAACATAATGAAATTGCTTTCAGTAAATCTTATGGGTTAAAAAATATTGAAAGAAACGAATTATTGAATGAGCAGAGCATATTTCGCATTGCATCCATTTCAAAATCATTTTCTGCAACCTCCATTATGCAATTGGTTGAGGCTGGCAAGGTAAAATTATCTGATGATTTTGGTGATTTGATGGGTATTAAAATTAGAAATCCTAAGTACCCGGATAAAGTAATTACGCTTAAAATGGTCATGTCGCATACATCAGGTATTAATGATAGTCAGGGATATTTGAGTTTAAATGTTATTAATCCGGATAAAAACCCTGATTGGGCTAAATGTTATAGCAATAACGAACCTGGAAGCACTTATGATTATTGCAATCTAAATTATAATATGATTGGTACGTTGATTGAAAAAATTTCAGGCGAACGTTTCGACCAATATGTTAAAAAGCATATTTCAAACCCACTGAAATTATATGGCGGTTACTGCGTAGATTCACTGGATAATACTCGCTTTGCAAGCTTGTACGAATACAATGCAGCAACAAATGTATTTACAGAAGCTACACAAGCTTATGCGCCGCGAAGAACCGAAATCAGCCAGTATGTTATGGGTTATTCAACGCCTATTTTTTCGCCAACTGGCGGAATGAAAATATCGGCCCTTGATTTAGCGAAATACATGAAAATGCATATGAATTTTGGAAAATCGGATGGGGTTACCATTATCTCCAGAAAGAGTTCAAAATTAATGCAAACCAAAGTTTCCGAACCAGAAGAATACGGATTAGCCCTAAGAAAAACCAGCACGCTGATTCCAGGTATAGAACTTACCGGTCATACAGGCTCTGCTTATGGCTTATACAGCACCATGTTTTTTTCGAAAAAGAATGATTTCGGTATTGTGATTATTACCAATGGCTGCAACCCACTTTACACCGATGGAATACCAGATTTTAGTAGGGAAGCAATAAACTGTGTATATAGTAATTTGGTTAAATAGCGCTCAACGACATATTGAAAGGTTTTATTCACCAACCTTAGTCGCTAAACCCGATGTAAGCGAACACGAATCCCCATACTTCATCGGGAGAAGTAAAGTGCCTGCCAGCTGTAGGCGGGTTTGGCGGGAATGATGGTCGCTATTAGAACGGCGCTTACATTTCCAAAAACTAAACGTAATACTTAAAAAGAGATTCTGAAGCAAGTTCAGAATAACGAAAGCAACTCTAACCTAATTAAAAAGGTAACCACTGTAGGCCAAACCTTTGGCAACGCTTTTAAAGTTATCGCCAGAGTTTAAATTAATATGCGGGAAACGAGTTTTAAATAAATTTTGTACCGCCGGAACGAGTGATGTTCCGCCCGTTAAAAACAAACTATTTATTTCGGTTGGATTAATGTTGTTTTTGCTTAAGAACTCGTCGAGGTATGTATTAATCCGGTTCAAATCTTTATCAATAATTGCATTATAATCTGATGAAGTAATCCAATCATCAATAGAAATCCCTAAGTTTTTATAGTTGAAATTGCTTTTGTCTTGCGAGGAAAGTTCAATCTTGGTACGTTCAATAGCTTGAAATACAGAATAGCCTAGATTGTTATCAACCAAGGTAATCAGATTTTTAAATTCCGGGTTATTGCCAGAATAGTAGTAATAATTTTCAATGTCTTTTTTTATTCTTAAACCATTAAAAAAGTTCATTTTATCCCAGGTACAAATATTGGCAAACAGCGATTTTGGAACCAGCAATTTTTTCCCCGGACTGGCCTCATACTGTGTATTCTTACCGAAGTGTGGTGTTCCTTGTTCCCACATAAATGCCGAATCAAAACTATCACCGCCGATATAAATACCGCCCGTAGCCATCATGTCGTTTTTTCTATCCTGGCTACCAACTTTTGCCGGGTCTAAAACCAGGTAAGTAAAATCTGTTGTTCCACCACCAATATCGGCTACCAAAACATTTTCTTTGTGTTGAATGGTTTTCTCATAGGCAAATGCAGCGCCAATCGGTTCAAACTGAAAACGAAGTTCTTCAAAACCAGCCTTTTCAGCAGCTTTATTTAGCCGGCTTTGGGCAAGCGTATCTTTTTGGGTGTTATCATCATCAAAAAATACAGGTCTGCCGATAACTGCCTTTTTACAATCTGTTGCTGTAATTTTATCGGCTCTGGATTTTAATTCAGTGAGGATAATAGCAACCAGGTCAGAAGCATTGTAACGCTTATTCTGAATTAGGGTTTCTGTAAAACTGCTTCTTGATAAAATCTGCTTTATGGATTTGATGAAACGACCCTTCATACCGTCCTCTAGATAGGTTTCTATGGCTTTTTCGCCTACAACATATTTTTGTTCTCCTGCCAATGCATGATTTTCCGGGAAGTAAATGAGCGAAGGAATTATTATGGTATCAATAATTTCTGCCTTTTGTTCATCGTAAATAGATAAAGCGGAATTCGTTGTTCCAAAGTCGATTCCATACAGGTATTTGCTCATTGTGTAGAAGGTTTGTTTTACAGATTTTTCGGCGGGGGTTGCGAAAGTATGAAAAATTGAGCGATTCTCAAACCTAATTTTGTTTTGTAGAAGCTTGTAAATAAAAACAGCCGCCCGGCATTGGACAGCTGTAAAAAATCCTTAAAAGAAAATTAAATAAACTTTATTGCTTATCAATTTTATATAATCTTCCGCCATCTGTTATGGCATAAAGCGCTTCATCTGTGCCTTGGGCAATATCCCTAAAACGCTGACCTTCGCTGCTCAATAACCTTTCTTCACTAATTACCCGATTATTTTCAATTACAAGTCTGGCAATGTGTGTACCACTTAAAGAGCCTATAAAAAGATTGTTTTGCCATTCAGGTACGCGGTTTCCTTTGTAAAAAGTCATTCCACTGGGCGAAATTACCGGGTCCCAATAATATGCAGGTTGTTGTAATCCATCTTGTTGTTGTATTGCAGAGCCAATTGCTGCTCCACTATATTCAATACCATAAGTAATGGTTGGCCAGCCATAATTGCTGCCTGGTACAATCCGGTTTAATTCGTCGCCTCCTCGTGGCCCATGTTCACTTTGCCACAAATCGCCGCTTGTAGGGTGTATAGCCAAGCCTTGCGGATTTCTATGACCAATACTATATAGTTCTGGTAATGCACCCGAGCCTGAAAATGTTGGGTTTCCTGCTGCAGCAGCGCCACTGGTAGTAATTCTAACAATTTTACCTAAGGCAGCCGAAACAGATTGCGCAAGCGGTCGGGTTGCCAAATCAGAACGTTCACCGGTGCTAACTAATAAATTTCCGTTTCTATCAAACAAAAT
This sequence comes from Pedobacter sp. Leaf132, assembly GCF_920984695.1. Classification (NCBI taxonomy): domain Bacteria; kingdom Pseudomonadati; phylum Bacteroidota; class Sphingobacteriia; order Sphingobacteriales; family Sphingobacteriaceae; genus Pedobacter; species Pedobacter sp. Leaf132. The sequence continues at coordinate 56,553 of NZ_CAKLBO010000015.1, forward strand.
GCGGCCGCCATAATGCAATGTTCCATTATAAGCCGGGTTTGCACGATAGATGATGGTAGCATTTTCTATGGTTTTTTCGTTATCGGCAAGCCGGCCTTTGGCTACCGCTGTTTGATTTCCGCCGGTTGAACTAAGCGAAAATACCCAATAAACCATTCTGTTGGTGCTAAACTGTGGGTCGATGCATAAGCCCAATAAACCGCCTTGCCCAGAAGCATTAACAGCCGGAAGCCCGGTGATGGCTGCACTGATTGTGCCGGTGGTAGTTGCAATGCGCATCGTTCCACCTTTTTCTGTAATCAATAATCTTCCATCAGGCAAAGCCGTAATACCCCATGGAGAAGATAGGGTAGTGGCTATTGCTGTACCCTTTATTGCTGTGGTGGTGGCAACTTTACCAACCCTTGTTTGTCCGCTAAATGCTGGTTTGTAGTTTGTGTTGGGTGCACTGGTTTCTACACCAGGTCCGGGAGCTGGCTCTGGCCCGGTTTCCTCAACGCCGCCATCGCTTACTTTAGAGCAAGAGCTAAAAATGAGCATAGCGCCTGCAACCAATGAGCTGTATAGTTTAAATTTCATCATGTTTTTCAAATTTAGGTTTAACATAAATGATGTTAATTATCTAACACACAGATTACTAAAAGGTTCTAAGTTTGAAATTATTTCGGTTTAATTAACTTTCATTCCTTAAAATCTGGAGTGGTGGCTTATTTAATATGCTTCTGCTGCTTAAATACCCTGTTATAACTACTAACGCAATTACGCTGATAAATAATATAACCGTAGGCAAAAACGGAGGAATGAAGTTCGCATCGAAGCTAAATTTAGCTAAGCCCCAACTTGCTGCTAAGGATAGCATTAATCCTGCTGATGCAGCCAATAAGCCCAGAAAAAAGTATTCAATTACATTTATGGCTAATATTTGTTTCCTGCTTGCTCCCATTGTTCTAAGTAAAATACTTTCTTTTATACGTTGGTTTTTGCTGGTTAGCACAGCTGATACAAGAACTATCCAGCCGGTAATCATACTAAAACCCGCCATAAATTGGATAACAAAACCAATTTTACTTAGTATCTCATCTAATAATTTTAGCACCAAACCTAAATCGATAACAGAAATATTCGGAAACTTGCGCACAACATTTCCCTGAAAGCGGGCAGAAGTTTCGCTATTTGGAACCCTCGTCATTAAAACATGAAACTGTGGCGCCTGTTCTAAAACGCCACCCGGAAAAACAACTCTGAAATTGGTCTGCAACCTTGTCCAGTTTACTTCCCTTAAGCTCCCAACAACGGTTGGTAATAGCATGCCCTGTACGTTGAACGTGATTTTATCGTTCACCTTTACTTTAATGCTTCGGGCAAAATTCTGATCTAAAGAAATATAAATTACATCATTTGCATTATTTACTTTTGGTATCCATTTCCCCTCAATAATTTTTTCCGCTGCGGTTAAAGTATCTTGATAAGTTGCACGGAGCTCATTTTTAAATGCTCTTGTATTTGTACTATCATCACCAGCTTTTTTTCCGTTTATTTCTTCTATGCGCATGGTAATCACCGGAACCTGATTCATCAATGGTAGTTTGAACGACTTTGTCAAATCTGTAACCGCTTGCTTTTGCGATGTCTGAATATCAAATAAAACCATATTAGGCTGGTTTGTTCCTGATGATAGTGTTACCCGATTGATTAATATTCCCTGAACAAAATAGAGCGTACAGATAAATGCCGTTGAAAGCCCAATCGAGACCGTTAGCATTAAGGTTTGATTGTTCGGGCGATATAAATTAGCAAAACCTTGTCGCCATAAATAACTTAAGGAGGTTGGTATTAGTTTCTTGACCAAAAACATTAACAGGCTGGAAAGTGCCATCAAGAGTAAAAAGGCAATCATGATCCCAACGGTGAAAACCAAAGTTTGTAACCAACTTCCCATCTGTAAATAAGTAAAGCCTGCAACAAAGGCAACCATTAACAGGTAAACAAAGCCTTTTAGATAATCTCTTTTTTTATTGGTATTTGATTCAAATGTTGCCCTAATTGCATTTAAAGGAGAAATCCGTCTTACAGAAAGTAGCGATGGTAAAGCAAAAAGAACAGATATAGCCAGGCCAAGTAATAATCCCTGGCCAATTGCCGACCATGAAATTTGCATACTGAGCTCAACCGGTAGAAAATCTTTTAAAACAATGGGTAACAGAAATTGAATTGCTGTGCCTAAAACGGCACCTATCAATGCTGCAATTATACCTATAAAGGAAACCTGAATCAGATAAATATAAAATGCATCCCAAGCCCTTAAACCCATGCAGCGTAGCGTTGCAATGGCAGAAAGTTTCTCCTGAATGTAAACATGAATAGCGCTTCCAACCCCTACACAACCAAGTAATAAGGCTATAAAGCCGGTTAAGGCTAAAAATCGGTTTAAATCTCTGAAAGAGCGCCCGGTTTGTTCTTTCCGCTCGGCAACGGTATCAATATCCAAACCTTCTTTTTCTGCTTTTGCCTGCAGACTTTTAACTACTTCATTTAGTTTATCATCGCTGTTAAACTTATAATAAAATTTATAATTAATCCGGCTTCCGGTTTTTACAAGCCCGGTTTTATCCAAATATTTTAATGGTATGTAAACAATTGGGGCTACGCTGGCTGCAATGCCCGTTTGTCCGGGTGCTTTATCAAGCGTGCCTGCAATTTTAAATTTTAAATCGCCAACAATTATCGAGTCTCCGGTTTTTGCGTTAAACTGAAGCATCAATGTTTTATCAACTAAGGCTTCCTGATCATTAAAAAAACTCTTGGCAGCACTAATTGGCGTAGTTTCAATGGTGCCATAAAACGGGTAATTGCCTTGCAAGGCTTTCATTTGTACCAAACGGCTACCACCGTCTTTGATAAAATATACCATCGAGGCGAATGTACTTTCGGTTGCCCGGTCATCGCCCATATTTTTAAGCCTGGCTTCCGTTTGCTTATTAATCGCCTTGCGGCTTTCGATAATTAAATCGGCACCGGTAAGTTCTTTAGCCTGCCTGTCTAAATCGCTTTGTAAATTATCCTTAAAAGAATAAACGGCAACAAGTGCCGCAATGCCCAAAACTATCGAGGAAATAAAAAGAAGTAAACGCGAACGGTTTTTGCGGCTATCCCGCCAGGCCATTTTAAAAATCCATGAAATGGGCACAAGGTTTTTTGATGGATTATGCATAAGTCGGATTTTCGTCGGCAATGATTAATCCACCTTTCATTTTTACAACCCTGCTGGTTCTCGATGCCAGATCTAAATCATGTGTTACAATAACCAGGGTTGTGCCTGCATCAGTATTTAAATCGAAAAGCAGTTTAATAATTTTCTCACTCGTTTCTGCATCAAGATTTCCGGTTGGCTCATCGGCAAATAAAATTGCTGGTTTATTCGAAAATGCCCTTGCCAGCGAAACCCTTTGCTGCTCGCCACCAGATAATTGAATTGGATAATGATGTGCCCGCTCTGCAAGCCCAACTTTGTCCAGTAATTCCATCGCCTGTGGCTTAATATTTTTTAAACCTCTTAATTCTAAAGGAACCATAACATTTTCTAAAGCGGTTAAAGTTGGCAGTAACTGAAAATTTTGAAAAATAAAGCCAACGTGCTGGTTACGCACTGCTGCACGCTCATCTTCAGAGAGCTTATCTAACAAAACGCCGGCAAGCTCAACATTACCAGATGATGCCCTATCTAAACCAGCACAAAGCCCAAGTAAGGTAGTTTTTCCACTTCCGGATGGACCCGTTATTGCAACCGTTGAGCCGGTTTTTATGCTAAGGTTAATGTTATGTAAAACGGTAAGTTCATGGCCTGCACTCTGATAAATTTTGCTTACATTTCGGATGTTCAGGATATTTTCCAATGGCTGAATATTTAAGTATGAGGACCAACACGAAACTAACATTAGTTACGTATATCCTGTTAAAGATATTGATTTTTGATAATTAGAGCTTGAAAATATAAATATGTTACGAAAACGCATAATGACTTTAATTGTTTTTGCAGGACTTTTTGCCGCTTGCTCAAACAACAGTAAATCAGATAAAATAGTAGATAATGATTCGGCTAAAAATGGCAAAGCCGAAGTAACGACACCAATTAAAACAATATTGTTTTTTGGAACAAGTTTAACAGCTGGTTATGGATTGGAGCCTACAGAGGCGTATCCTGCAGTTATTCAGCAAAAAATAGATGCCGAAAAATTACCTTACAAAGTAATTAATGGCGGTTTAAGTGGAGAAACATCTGCCGCAGGCAAAGCCCGTATAGATTGGTTATTAAAGCAAAAAATTGATGTTTTTGTATTGGAGCTAGGGTCTAATGATGGTTTGCGAGGCTTACCAGTTTTAGAAACAGCTAAAAATTTACAAAGCATTATTGATAAGGTAAAGGCTAAATATCCGGATGTAAAAATTGTGATTGCAGGCATGCAAATGCCGCCAAGTATGGGTGCAAAATATACATCCGACTTTAAAAACATATTTCCACAGCTTGCTGAAAAGAATAATGCGGCTTTAATTCCGTTTCTTTTGGATAAGGTTGGTGGTGTGGCAAAGCTTAATCAGGCCGATGGAATTCACCCAACAGCAGAAGGCGATAAGATTTTAGCAGATAATGTTTGGGTTGTTTTGAAACCTCTTTTATAAAAATTATCAATACCTTAATATCACTGGATTAACACTATTTTCTTTTTTTTACTGAAATATTTTTGAATAATAACAATATGTTATAATTTGGCTTGCGCTCGGAAATATAAAAAACTTGCATGAATCCCCCTTTTGAACACATCCGCCCGATACCAGAGAATGAAATTTCTAGGCTTTCTGAACTCACTGATTTCGATCCTGATTATACCAATTTAAAACAAGAGTTTGAACATTTAACTGCTTTGGCAGCTAAAATTGCAGAAACTGATATCTCATTAGTTAATTTAATAGATTCATTTACGCAATGGTCGGTTTCAAACTATGGGCTAGATATTGATCAGATGCCCAGAGAAGAATCTATTTGTCAATATACTATTTTGGAGAAAGATCATTTTGAGGTCAGGGATTTATCTTTGGATGAGCGGATGAAGGATTTTTTCTATGTCAGAAATCCATTAAACTTAAGGTATTATTTCGGTATACCGCTAACAACCCCCAACGGGCATAATATTGGTGCCTTATGCGTTTTAGATAAAAAGACTAAAAAGCTATCGCCAGAAAAAATTGAGCTACTCAAATTAATTGCAAACGAAGTTGTAGAGAAGCTTATCAATTTAAAAATATTACACAGTGTAAAATCAGAATTAGATGATTACAGGGTTGATCATTTAAAAACCGCTCATGATATCAGAGGTCCTTTATCAGGTATAACCGGCATTATTGATATTATCCGAAAAAAGGTTAATAAATCTAATCCTGAAGATGTGTTGGATTATATTGAGATGATTGATAAGACTACGAAGGCTGTATTATCTTTATCAGAAGAAATATTAAATCGGGAGAAATCTCCCAAAGAGGATAGCTTCGATTTGATATCATTTAAAGATAAGCTAGAAAAACTATATCTGCCACAGGCTAAAGCCAAAAATATCTTTTTTAAGGTAACTACTGGTAATGCCAACACCAGGGTGTTATTTACAAAAAACAAAATGCTGCATATTGCCGGCAACTTAATATCAAATGCGATTAAGTTTAGTTCTGATTATGGAACAGTAACCGTAAAACTCGAACTAGAAGTTAAGGAAGATGCTAAAACGCTAATCATTAATGTTTCTGATAATGGAAATGGATTGAGCGAACAATCAGTTGAAAAAATACTATCAGGCGAGATGGGTACCACAAAAGGCACTATGGGTGAGCGTGGTTACGGTTTGGGATTACCAATGGTTGTAGATAATATTAGAAGTTTAAAAGGTGATATAAAAATAGAATCGCAAATGGGTTGGGGAACAAATTTTGAAGTAACGATTCCGATGGTCTAAAAACCTTAAATAAAATTATTTATTATCAGAACACCAATTAAGCCGAGTACAGAAACGATAGTTTCCATTGCCGTCCAGGTTTTAAAGGTTTGTTTTAAGTTAAGATTGAAGTATTCTTTAAACATCCAGAATCCGGTATCGTTTACATGAGAAAACATTAAACTGCCTGCGCCAACAGCCAATACCATTAATTCTGGTGAAGCGCCAATGCCAATAAATGGCAGTACAATACCTGATGCAGTTAGGGCAGCAACGGTAGCAGAGCCTAACGTTGCCCTTAATGAAGCCGTTATCAGCCATGCTAAAAATAAAGGCGATAAATTCAAGCCCATGGTAAACAGTTTAACTGTTTCGCCTACGCCACTATCTACAAGTATTTGTTTAAAAGCTCCGCCAGCGGCGATGATTAAAATAATCATGGCAATGCTCTTTACACCTTCAACACATGATTCCATTGCTTTCGCTATAGGATTATCTTGAATGAGTACCGTAATTAAAACTGCAATAAGCAATGCTGCAGTTGGGTCGGCTAAAAATATAAATACTGGTTTTGCTAAATATGGACTTTTAATGGCTGTGCCAACCGTGCCCGCTATAATTAAAAAAACAGGTAGCAAGGCGGTGAAAAAGCTTTTGGCGGTTGATGGTAAATGCTCATCTTCGGCAATTTTAAATTGCATAGTATCGTGGCCAAAAGGTTTTTTAATTATCAACCGGGGAAAATAAACACCGGCGATTATTGCAATCGGAATGCTTAACACCAGGCCATAAATTAAGGTTTTACCAACATCAGCATGAAAAATTGCTGCCAAAGATACCGGGCCCGGATGCGGGGGTAAAAAACCATGTGTAACAGATAATGCTGCAGCCATTGGTATTCCGATGTATAGCTTTGGTAATCCTGTTGCACTTGCAATGGCAAAAACTAAAGGAATAAGTACAACAAAACCAGCGTTGTAAAACAAAGGAATGCCGACAAGCAAACCAGTAATTAATACCGCCCACTGAATATTTTTTTGTCCGAAGGCCCTAATTAAAATGAAAACAATCTTTTTGGCAGCACCACTATCTTCAATTAATTTACCCATCATGGCGCCTAATGCCAATACCATTACCATGCTGCCGAGCGTACTGCCTATACCATTGCTCACCGCTGCCATCACTTTTGCTGCAGGCATCCCTAAAAACAACCCCGTAACAATAGCAACTAAAAGAAGCGCAATCATCGGATTTAACTTTTTAATTATCAGTACGAGAAGTAGCAATATGCCAAGTAATACGATGAGTAGAGACATAATTTGGTTTAAGAGTGGTTAAGTTCTTGCATACATTCTTTTAAATTAAGGTATGCTTTTTTATAGATGTTAAAGATTTTTTTATAGTAAATATGGTTCGATGGGTTTGGTAAAATTATTTCTAAAGTATCATTGGTTGTTGATGGATAGGATTCGCTTAAGCCGATAGATTTTGCCGCAAGATAAGCAGCCCCAATTGCCGAAGCGTCTTCTTCGCTAATGAGTAAAATTTGCTTACCGGTAATGTCTGCCAGAATTTGCATCCACGTTTTTGAATGTACAAAACCGCCACTGGCATGAATTTTTTGAATGTTTGCGCCATGGGCTTCCATTTCAACTAAAACATCAAACAAGGAAAAACAGATGCCCTCAATTACCGCTCTTGCAATATGTTTTTGTTCGTGTTGATTGGTTAAACCCAAAAAAGTTCCAGAAGCATGGCTATTCCAGATTGGCGCTCTTTCTCCGGTTAGGTAGGGTAAAAAAATCAATCCATTACTGCCCATGGCAGTCGTCTCTATTTCATTAAATAAATTGGCGTAATCCTCATCATTTAGGTCAGTTTTTCCAAACACATTTTTCAGAAGCCACTGCAAAGCTAAACCACCATTATTTATCGGACCGCCACAGATAAAGGTTTCGCTATCCAAAATATAATTGAAGGTCATGGCGTTTGTATTCACTATTGGTCGCCGGCTTGCAACACGCAAAGCTCCGGAAGTACCAATAGTGAGCGCTGCCGCACCTTCTAAAATTGCCTTACTGCCCAAGTTTGCTAAACATCCATCACTTGCGCCAATTGTAATGTTAGCTTTTTCTATTACATTTTGATGTTTAGATAAAATGCTTGTTTCGTTATAGGATGTGGGGACAGGCCTGGAGAGTTTTGAGCCGGTAATATTGCATAGGGCTAGTGCCTGCTCATCCCATTTTAAAGCATTAATATTAAATAAACCGGTGGCTGAAGCGATGGAATAATCTATAACATACTCGCCATACAATTTAAACCAGATGTATTCTTTTATCGAAATAAATTTTTCGGTTTTAGCAAATAATTCAGGTTCATTCTCTTTAAACCAGATGATTTTGCAAAGCGGAGACATTGTATGAATCGGCGTTCCGGTTGATACATAAAGCGGCAAACCCTCATCACCGGTTAATAATCTATCCGCAATCTCAGCGCTGCGGTTATCCGCCCAGGTGAGCATTGGTGCTAAAGGTAAGCTGGTTTTATCAACCAAAATTAAACTGTGCATAGCCGAACTTAAACCAATTGCTATTGGCTCTGCTTTAAGTTGTGACTTTAAATCACTTATACAATTTAAAAATGCATTCCAGATTAGCTCAGGGTTCTGCTCACTATAACCCGGTTTTGGAGATTGAGTAGGGTAGTGGTGCTGGCTTGCACAAATCGGTTGATAAGCTAAATCAAGTGCTACTGCTTTAGTGCTTCCGGTGCCAATATCGATGCCTAAAAGATATCTCATCTATAAATTTGGACTTAATTGCGTACAGTGTTTTTCTGAGTCGATTGCCTGATGCAAAGGCTGGCATCAATATTAAAGGTTTCGCGTTCCGTATCGTTTGTATCCGCTTTCAATCTTTTCAATAATTGCTTTACAACTTTTTCTCCCAATTCTTGTATAGGCTGCTGAATGGCCGTTATCGATGGCTTGATAAACTCCAGCAATTCAAAATCGTCAAAAGACACAATGGCTAAACCTGATAAAAGCTTTTCTTTACCAAAGCGAGATAACTTCAAGCCATCCATGGTTAAATAGTTCGATGCAAATATCACTGCATCGAGCTCCTTATGTGCCTCTAAAAATTTCTGTATTGCTAATGTTGCCTGTTCTGAATTCTGGTAGTTAATCTCTAATACCTGAGGTTTTTTGCCATTTTTCTGCAAAGCTTCGGTGTAACCGTTTAAACGTTCAAGCATTTGTTTCTGTACTGTCTTAATGGTAACAAAAGCTATATTTTCATAGCCATTTTCGATAAGATGAGTAGTGGCATCAAAGGTAGCGCCATGATTATTGGTGAGGATATAGTCTGACTTAATATTGGGTAGATATCTGTCAAACAAAACAACGGGCGTACCGCTATTCACCAATGCACCTATCTCTTCCTCTAATCCTTCGGCAGTGGCAATTATATATCCGTCAACTGAGCGTTCTTTAAACATGCTCAATATTTCTTTTATCCTCTTTTTATCACTCCCCGTACTGCTAAAAATAATTTTATAACCCTGAGCAGAGGCGGCCTGGTCAATTACCCCGGCAATGTTTGAAAAGAAGGGCTTGGATATATCATCAACAAGAAAACCTATTATTTTTGATTTTCCGGTGCGCAGGCTGCGGGCAATAGAGTTTGGCTGATAACCAAGCTCAGCAACTACGCTTAACACTTTTGCAGTAATATTTGCGCTGATGTGCTTTTCTTCTGCCTTACCATTAAGAACAAATGAAACAGTGGTTGTAGAGGTGCCAACACGGTTTGCTATATCTTTAATCGATATTTTTTCGTTCATAGGTGATTATTCTTAATAATTAAATAGAGGCCCAAAAATAATTTGGCGTTAAGCAAATATAAAATTAAAAATAACCTGGCCGCACGAAATCGTATTAAAAAAGAGAAAACTTCACTTCAATTATTTTTTAGCTTCGCCACTCTTTTTTAAGCTTTCATCATGTTGTCTGTCAACCGAGAAAATACCGTTTCCTTCAATTAAAAAACAGATTAGTGCGATGAGTACAATTAGCGACAACCAAAACTCATTATACGGCTTAAATATGCCATGCGATAAATTGATAAAAAAAGTTGCGCCAACAAGTATTGGGATGTTGAGCAGGCAAAATGTACGCGTGTATGTGCCAAGAGTAATGGCTAAACCACCAACAATATGCATTAATATGATTAAATGGGCAAAAATGCTGATTGACACTGCGGCACCCAAATGTGCTCCACGCATGAGCGAATTAAATGCATCAAGATTAATCCAAAAGGCAATTCCTTTCCAAATTAAAATCAGACCTAAAATAACACGGAAAACATCAATCCATGCAGGATGGTGGCTATCGCCCCAATTCTGAATTTTTTTTATTGCGCTCATAAGGAAAATATTTGATTACCTTAATTTACGAAGAAAAACTTAACATGCATCTATTACAGCAATTAAATTTAACTAGCCGTAGGCATCAATAATAATTTTGACCTGATTCTGCTTAATGTTTCTAATCGCATGCCTAAATAACTTGCCAAATACCGCAGTGGTATTTGATTGGTGTTAGGCTGCATACTTTCAAATTTGAGAAACCTTCCCATAGCAGAAGGAATCCTGGCTAAAATTGCCCTTTCAGCTGCCGCATAATGTTGTATCTCTAAAAGTTTTCTTCTTATTATATTGGTTTCTTCAAGGTGCGATAAAAAATCAACATTTTGATATGGGATAGAGATTAGCTCACTATCTTCTAATGCCTGTAGATACTCATAAGAGGGTCTTAATCCTTGATTTGGTTTTCTTATGGCTGATATCATTTCATTACCTGAAACAAACCATGTACTTATATCTTTCTGTCCATCTTTAACAAAACCCCTAACCAAACCTTTAATTAAAAAGTACATCGAATTATTGTCCTCAAGAGGGGAGAGGATAAACTTGTTTTTCTTCACTTTCAAAAAAGTGCAAGTTTTGATATGATAATTTATAAAACTTTCAGACAAAGGGTAGAACTGTTCAAAATAATTAAACAATGGTTGTATCAATAAAGGATATGTAGAATCTTTTATCATATTGCTTGGTAAATAATTTAGAGTTGGATGCCGGTTGTGGAAAAGATTAAATTTAATTTCCTTACTCAAAAATATCAGCAAATACCTCAAAGCAATTAAAAGTATTGGATTGAAAGCCCTAACCGTTGAATGGTTAGATGAATTTCTACTGCATTAGGGTTTATTGATGCGTTATTTATTGAAATAACTGCTTGGTAGTAAGCCTTTTTCTTTTTTGAAAGCATTATAGAAAGTGGCCGGACTTTTAAAGCCAGATTCTTGCGCTATCGCTTCGATGGTCATCCTCGAGCCTTTTACAGGATACTGTTTTAAGAAATATTCAACGCGGTAAGCGTTAATCCAGTCCCTAAAATTCTTTCCTATTTTTGTATTCAAAACATAAGAACAATGATGAACGGGAATGTTAATTTTAGTTGCTAAATCAATAATCTGAAGATCTGGTTTCAAATACATTTGCTCCTCTTCCATCATTTGTATCATAAGTTGAGAATAAGAGGAAAGCTTTGCTGTAGAGAGGTAACTCCGTTTCTTAACCACCGCTGCGGGCTGATCTGGTTCAATTTCTTCCTTTAGAACTTCTATTTCCGGTACCTCATCTGCCTTCACGAGATAAGATTTTCCATCCCACGTAGTGGCAACCAAAAGATAGCCGTAAAAAAGCTTTGGTTTGTGCAGTGCATAAGATAATGCTAGTAATAGAGCAACGCAGTTGAAGATAACAAAGTAGGTGTGATTAAGTGGAATATTTAGCGCAAGATAAATAATAGGAGAAATACCAATAATTTGAAACATTGTTGCCACACCGAGTATAAACAGCACCCAGTCTTTACCTGGATTTACCCTCGCATCAGATTTAATGATACCAGATTTATAAATTGCTTTCCAGCATAAAGCCAAATAGGTTAATGCCAATATAGTTCTGCCAAAGCTGTGGAAGTATCCAGGAAATAGCCCATTTCTGGCTTTGAGTGTTAGATATCCATTCTGTGCTAATTGATCAGAAATAAGCGGCCAATCTAATGGTGGCACACCCGGCCAGGGAATTACGTGTATGACAGCCAGCAGTGCAGGTAGGAAATGAAGCCATTGAACTTTAGATATTCGCTTTCTATCTGTTAAAAAGCCAGAAATATACAAGTAAAAACAAGCAGGAACGGTAAAGTATAGTGGTGTTAAACTTTGAAAAAGTATTGGCAAAAACCTTTCGTCACCAGCGGTAATGGTTATAGAATTTAAAATTTGACCAAATCTGGCAAAGAAAACAATAGACAGCAGAATGTTATTCGTTCGATTTCCTTTTTTAGAAAAAAAAAGATGCACCGAAAAAAGCAGAAGAAAAAAACAAGTTATACTGACTAAAAAATTGAGCGAATACATAATAGTTCCTACCAATATAGCGCATTACTGTGAATTTAACCTCTATTAATTATAATGTTTTGATAAAATCTAAATCAGCGATCTGAGCAAATAAATGGATGCGCCTTCTATTTCATAAATGAGCAAAAGCATTACCGGTTGCGCATCTCAAAAATAAAATCAATTCACCAAAAAGATCAAAAACAGTAAAGGCACCAAATGAATGGTGCCTTTACCAAACAATACATCAATTCTTAATCCAGCAGCTCAATCAGTGCCCTTGCCGTAAGTCCGGCCGAAAGCGGGTTTTGTCCCGTTACCAGCAGCCCACCCACTTCTACATGAGAGAGAAAAGGCACCAGTGCCGTTTTCACATCCGCGCCAAGTTTTCCCAACGTCTCCTCCAGTAGATAGAGCACATTGCCCGCTCTGCCCACCAGCTTTTCTTCCATATCACTAAAAGCGGCAACCCGTTTACCCGTAAAAATCCTGAACGCTTGCCTTCCGCACTGATTAGGGGCGCATGCCCGTGCCATACCATTCCAACTGGTTTGCCAGCATCCAGAAAATCAAATATCAATATCCCGCTGTCATTATCCCTGGCCAGATCCCAAATAGGTCCATGACCGCCCGGATAAAATACGACATCATATTCCGATGCAGAAAGCTGGTTCAGTGGCACCGTATGTGAAAAAGCATGTTTGGCTACCTCATCATCCAAATAGCGGAGGTTTGACCCAGTGATCCAGCCAAATCAACTCATTTTATATACGTTTTGGCTGAAGATATTTTTTTATCCATAGCCAAAACACTATATTTGAACCATGTTTTGGCTGCGGATAAAATTGTTTTAATCTCTTGGAAGAAGAAATATGGAATTGCTCATCGGAAGAATAGCGGAAAAGAAAATATTGTCAGAGGCGCTTGCTTCGTCCTCATCAGAGCTCTTAGCAGTGTTTGGCAGGAGAAGAGTTGGAAAAACTTTCTTGATCCGATCGGTCTTCCAGAAACAGCTCATTTTTGAACTGTCGGGAGTTCACGACGCGAAAGCTAGCGAGCAATTACTCAATTTCAGCAAGGCTATCGAAGATGCATTAGGCTCAGGATTAACTCCTGCAGCTCCTAGGAACTGGACGGAAGCTTTCTGGCAACTCAAGGAATTTGCAGCCCCTATATTAAAAAAAAGAAAAGCTGTAATTTTCTTTGATGAGTTCCCTTGGCTAAGTTCGCATAAATCTGGCTTTCTTTCTGCATTTGAATATTTTTGGAACCAATGGGCCTCTCAACAGCCAAACCTGATTGTTACTATTTGTGGATCTGCTGCTACTTGGATGATCAAAAAAGTTGTCAATAGCAAAGGAGGCCTGCACAATCGCTTAACGCGTAAAATCCGCCTGTTACCTTTCACATTGCACGAAACAGAACAGTACCTAAAAAGTAATAATATCCATATTGACCGTTACCAGGTGCTAACCATTTTTATGGCAATGGGCGGTGTCCCCCATTACCTGAAAGAACTGAAAAAAGGGGAAAGTGCTACACAGGTCATTGACAGGCTTTGCTTCACCAAGGATGGTCTCTTATCAACAGAATTCGCAAACCTATACCGTTCTCTTTTCGAAAACGCAGACAGGCACATTTCCGTAGTCAAAGCACTCGCCGACAAACCATCGGGATTAACAAGAAACGAAATCATTGCGGAATGCAACCTACAGAGTGGAGGAACCACCAGTCTTTTACTTGAGGAACTTGTGGAGTCTGGCTTCATTACTCCGCACCTGCCTTTCCAGAAGAATGCCAATCAGAGCATTTACAAGCTTAGCGATGAATACAGCCTTTTCTATCTTAAATTTATCGAACATTCCCGCGCCACCGGTGCAGGCACATGGCTAAAAAAATCATCGACGTCTTCCTGGAGGAGTTGGAGTGGTTATGCCTTTGAAGGGATCTGCATGAAGCATACGGACAATATTAAGAAAGCGCTGGGCATTTCTGGGGTGTTCACGGAAACATCAGCTTGGCGGCATTCTCCTAAAGATGGAAATGGTGCACAGATCGATCTTTTGCTGGACAGACAGGATAACGTGATAAGCATATGTGAAATGAAGTTCTCAAATGCTGAGTTTGCCATAGATAAAACCTATGCGACTGAGTTAAAGAACAAACTTGATATATTTCGTCGGGAGAGTAAAACTAAAAAAGCACTTTTCCTAGCCATGGTTACAACCTATGGCACCAAAGACAATATGTATTCTATTGGTCTGGTACAGAACGAAGTTACCATGGATGATTTGTTTGTGTCTTAGTACAAGGTAATTAAAAAGGGATTCAAAATGCTGTTTTTATTAGGTTGTTTTGTCCACTAAAAAAACAAAATTTTAGGTAAACACCTTGCATTTACCCTAATTCTATTACAGGAATTGCAAATATTTACCCTAATTCTGTTACAGGAATTTCAACATCTACCCTAATTCTATGTCAAATTATTAATCTATATAAGCTAATTTCGTGACGATATGTAGTGATTAATTTTTGCGGAGCCAAACATCATTAGGGCCTTTACACTAATTACAATCTTACTTATTTGATTTATGATGATATTGGTTCTTCAGATTTTATCGACGCACCTTTTCCTAGAGAATTGTAAGGCAAAATCTCGCTGTTGAAATAACTTATTTTCTGTTCTGATTTTTTTCTCCACCATTTAAACTTAGAAGACTTAACTGGCTGACGACTTTCTGCCCACATATTTCACGAATAAATTGGCCCATGTCCTATAAACCTTTTCTCTCTCCTTCACTATAAGCATTAGATTTTCTACCCCATATTTTAAAGCTGCTATTTGATATATCCTTTCTAATATCTCTTCAAGCTTAGCAGGATTATCCATGTTCAGCCTATTATCACGGTCACTATCAATTTTGGTAATAAGCCTTTTCATAAATGCTTCTGACGAATGTAGGATTAACTGCTTGGTGTAAAGGACGATACTATCATAATCTGCAGTTTCATCCAGATATGCTAACAGCCCTTTAAAATCCCCCTCCAAATTTCTTAACGCTAAAGAAAAATCTGCAGCATTTTTTTGAAAACCTGCAAGCTGTCTTGCATTTGCCAAAACCTGATTTCTCCACTGTTTAAATTGGGCCTCAGGTTGAATATTGGCAAGAACAAAGGTATAGTTGTCAAAGTTAGGCTTGTACAGCAATTCCCTTGAAAGAACTCCGGCAAGTTTCTTATTATCTTTTGTTTGGGTATAAATCTGTTTCAATCTCACAATATAATCCAAATCATATTTTGAAGTGGTATTTTCGCCCATTTGCTGAGTACAGTAGGTCTCTGCAGTATTCAACTCTCCAAGCTCGATTAGCGCATCTATCAGCTTAATATTATACACAATAGCATGCCTGATGGGCCGGAATGTATCCTTATATTCTAGGAAATTTTTATTGACTACAACCATATGCAGCAACAACTGCAATAATTCTTTTGAATCCTCGGCTCTTTCATCCTTCCTGGACTGATATATTTTCTCTATAATCCCCGCTATCTTGAAACGCCTCTGGACTGAGGTTGTATTAAATATATGCACAAACATATTCGTGTACTCGCGGCGAATCCCACCATACCCATCCAGAAAAAATTCGTTTGAAAAATAGGTCATGCACTTATTCCAGGCCTCATCATCTCTAATATTTGCTACAACTTCTTCTACCTGAATTAAGACTTGTTTGAAATAGGTCTCCAACCTTTTACTATTGGTTAGTATTCGATATTTGTATTCAACAATAGTGTCAATTACAGTATGAATCTGTATAAAATAATTTTCATTAGCAGGCTCAGCAAAGTATCGAACTAAAATTGGCTTATGCAGTTCGGTCCACAGATCGATAATCTTTTTAACTTCAACAACTTCGGCTTTTCGTCTTTTACCTATCACAGCCTTTACAGTATCATAAGTTAAAGCAATAATTTCTGCTGGTGTATAATTCTCAGATTTACTAGAGAATTCGTTCATAAAAGCAATACTCAGATCCTTGTTTTTTTTCAACGTCTTTAATACCCATTCTTTGATTTTTACGGGATCAGCTTGCTCTATGGCTTGGTTTACAGGGTCAATCTTTTTGCTGACAGTGAGCTTAGCGGCTGGCTTCATCCCTTTGGAAATAAAAGCTAAAAGTGCAATCTTATGCTGGCAGAATGAGAGATTACTTTTGCATTCACAAGTAGAGTTGATCACGGCACCTTTTTCTAACTGTAAGCTCACGTCATAACTTTTATCAAGTTCATCAACGTAGGCCTCGAAATTTCCAGCCTTAACCTCATCACACTCTCTTACTCTACATCGCTGTGATTTTTTGATAAGCTCACTATCCAATTTGGTTTTAAAATTCCTGCTGGTAATTTCGTCTTTCATTTTTCAAATAAAGATGTACTCAAAAATAGCTTTTTTAGCTGATAATCCCGGGGTTTCTCCAAACGGACAGACGGAAAGACTGGATGTTAGGGATAAAAAAGGTGTAAGAGAAACTATATAGTTTAAAGTAAATCATAAAGTATTGATCGATCTTTTCATCTTGGTTATATTCAAATTTTAGGATGAGGTAAACCAAAAGTATTCACATCTTCTTGAAACCAACCCCAAAAGCAAAAAAGCCACCCAATGGGTGGCTTCAACCAATTTGGTCTATATTTTTTATTTTGCTAAAACCATTGCATTTTGCTGCGCTTCCATGATCGCTTCAGAAGCATATGATTCTGATTTAAGACTGGCAAAGTCGGCTAATTTTACGTTTTTCAAGTTGCTCGCGATCATTGTACTTTGACTGGCAGTACCATTTAATTTTAATACCGCCTCATCCTTAACGATAGTATATAAAGTGCCTGCATTAGCTTTAATCCTCGCTGTAGCACTCTGGTTCAAGAATAACTGTAGGTATTTTACATCGAAATAATTGCTGGTGACCACAACTGATTGACCATAAGCTTCAATCCTTTCTAAATCTTTTACCGTGATATTAAGTATGACCTGACTGGTTGCTTCTGAATTGATAAATAAGGTTTTTCCGTCGGTTGATACAGAAGTTTTTGCGACGTCATAGTTGCGCTCACCTTCTATCTTTTGTTTGTCACCTTGGGTTAAGACGATTTTCACATTCCCGCTTACCCAGATTCTGTTAAATTTTGATAATGAAGCAGTTTTTGTTTCTGCTTTAACTGGCTCAGCGGCAAAAGTTGCCATTGCTAATGAAGTTAATACTAAGCTTGTTAATGCTGCTGCGAATATTGTTTTTGCTAAAGTTTTCATATCTTTTATATTTTAGGTTTTTGCTATTGTTTGTTATTGAGACGCAGCTGTCCATCAAACGTTTCAGGCAAAAAACTTATATTATACCAGCATGAGTAACTGCTAGACCAACGCCTGTAATTTCTAGACGAACTGTTACAGTTCTCTAAGCTGATTCGAGTAAATCCGGTATTTAAGTCTTTACTCATGTTTTCATCGGTTTCCCAAAGAATGTAGTAATGTTCATTTTATTAGTCTGATAAGGTATAGTAAAGAGCGTTCTAAAAAAAAAATAAGCGGATTGCTTTCAAAGTCAAGGATTATTTGTAAAAATTACCAAGCTTGCATTTGGGCAGGTATTGTTATTGATGATATCAGAACTTTTACTGGCATCAGTTCATTTTCACGTAGAGCCCTACCAACTTGAATTTAAAAATATAGTTATGGCGCATTATAAAAATTAATATCCCGCCATAAGTGGATTAAAAAACATAGTTATGGCGCACTTTCAAATCTTATACTGCGCCATAAGTTATATATAATGCTTTTCGTTGTCATACAAACAAAGAGAAGATGGAAACAATAATCGGGCGGTCAACAGAAAAAAAGTTATTGCTGGAGATAGCAAAATCCGGGGATGAAGAGCTGGTGGCAATCTACGGAAGGAGGCATGTAGGTAAAACATTCCTTTTCAGAAATGGAATTTAGAATTGATTCTCAAAAATTTTACCAATTTTTCAAGAGCCGATCAGGATTTCAACCCAATATGTTTACGTAAGAAGGAGTGGGAATTTATAAAGGAAGATTTCATAAAATCTGTAAGTCAAATTAAGAAGTCGATAGACAGAAACTTTCGACGGCTGATCGCTAGTTAAAATACAATCTAATCTACTAGCATATTATGAGTTTAACGAAAGTTGGTGATTACGGTGAACGAAGTGGAAATTATCCGATACCTTCGTTTTTTGAGACTGTTAAAATAATTAATATTATCTTAAAGTTTTATTGGATAAACCATACTTGATTGACCTATTAACCAACTATTGCCAACTTTAGCGATCATTTGAACTTGAACTAAAATTAATGGTGATGGGAATACTTTTGAACGTGCTGATGAGAAAATTAGTTGGCGGATGGTTGTGAAGGATACCGAGTTTAATATCAAAGGTAGGTATATTAGTTTATTTAGAAACTTGTGGTAACCATTAACTGCCAGATATTTCTATTAATAATGCCTGCTTGTTCCTTTTGTCTCCAATACATATAACCAAATTCGGTATCTATCTTTTTGTTCCAACGGTATCCTAATGAAACAAATAGCCTATTTTGGTCAAAAAAGCTTTCGTTTACGTTTTCTTTATTTTGCAAATTCATAAAAAATTCATCTTGTAAACCTGTGTAAATACCTCTACTGAAATCCTCAATCGCAAATATTGGTATTTGAGCACTTAAAAAAATTCTTCCTCTTAAAGAAAAATTAGTTTCACCGTCTTCTTGCATAAAACGCTGTTCTAACCGGAGCCTTAAATTTCCTTCTATTTTACCAAATGAATGTTGGTTCAGGTATTGTTCAAATATTCTTTGCTCCCCTGAACTGATTTTAATATTTTGCTCATATTCCCAACTTCCTAGATAAGCATAGCCAAGTGCAATAGAATTTTGCTTGTTTAGGTTATAACTCAACGCACCACGCAATAAAATTCCTGATAAAAAACTCAATTTATCTGCAGAACGCAACTGAAAGTCTGCCCGTATATCTAGCTTTTCACTTAATGATTGCTTATGGCTGATAAAAACCCATCCAGCATTCTCGGATTGAGCGAACAGTTGAGTTGTACAACATAAAATTAAAACTATATTCGCTAATCGCTTCACATCTGGTGTTTCAAAATTTTGCTTTGCTGTAGCTTATAAGCTTAGCGCTGCACTTATTAAAGATTCGTGTTTACCCTGAATATTTTTTTTTCCAATATTCAACCCTGTAAGGAGCAATCAGTATTAATGGCCCCTCAACACCACAATTCCATAGTAGAATTTTTTGTATTTAATATGTTGGTATTTATTGTTCAACATAATCCATCGTGTTAAGTTTTAACAAAAACACCAGCCACAAAAAACAGGTATTTGACCCAATTCATTAGTATATTTTGCAAGGCCTAGAAGGACTAATACTGACATACAAGTCAAATATTTACAAATTTATCTTTTTGAAGATATCTGTAAAAGTGTTTTGTTTGTGTGAGCGCGTTAAGGTGATGGAATTTTTTAGCATGAACAACAAATCAAACATTTAAACGGCAACTTTTTTTGCCACTGCAAACAAACCTTAGTGGGAGATAGTTATCCTTATTTGTTGATACAGTAACCTTCCCGTCAAAAAATGTTTTTTGACTGTGATTCACATTATTGTGAATGAATTAAAGCTTGAAACATGCAACAAAATCTATTATTTGCAGCATGGTAACAAACGGTCTATACCGAAGCCAAGGGAATCATAAAGTCGCCAGCCTTTGTAATCGCATCTTTTCCTTCAGGAAGAATAGCATGCCATAACGGAAAATTATGTATCATTTTTGGCCAAACTTCAAGTCGGATATGAACGCCAGCCATTGCAGCTTTATGTGTGAATGTTAGTGCTTCACTTAACATTTCTTCTGCCTCGCCAACGATTATGTATATAGGGGCCATTTGTAAAAGCACAACGTAAGCTCCTTAAGCGCTCATAGTAGCAATTGGCATTCAAAGCATAGGACCTCGTTCTCCCGGGAGTGGATCTCCCGACCTATGCCTTGAAATGGGCGTGCAGTATGGAGTTGCTACATTTGACTGGAGGAATTTAGTCGTCAGATTTAGAAAGAAACTTTTAAATTTGATTATATGAGCAGACGAATGTTTGATGAATCCTTCAGGAAGATGGCAGTAGAGCTTTCTTA
>NZ_CAKLBO010000016.1:0-34119 GCF_920984695.1 Pedobacter sp. Leaf132
GTAAGAAAGCTCTACTGCCATCTTCCTGAAGGATTCATCAAACATTCGTCTGCTCATATAATCAAATTTAAAAGTTTCTTTCTAAATCTGACGACTAAATTCCTCCAGTCAAATGTAGCAACTCCAAC
Source organism: Pedobacter sp. Leaf132 (assembly GCF_920984695.1). NCBI lineage: Bacteria > Pseudomonadati > Bacteroidota > Sphingobacteriia > Sphingobacteriales > Sphingobacteriaceae > Pedobacter > Pedobacter sp. Leaf132. Next base: position 129 of record NZ_CAKLBO010000016.1, read on the forward strand.
CGGTGACATTTAACATTGCGTTAAATTGTGTTGCAGACAAGGTAATGTAGAAAGAAAATAATTCTGCAAAATCTTCCTTATCGCCACTACTTGCATAAGGAGAGATAAAACCCGCAGCTATTGCAGCTCCAATGCCTGTCGCATTATTCGGATATATAGTATTCCAAACATCATCAACGTAAGCTGTTCCGGAGATTGTTCTAAAACTCGACGGAAAATCAGTCGTTTGATTTAAGATATGCTGAAATTCGTGATGAATAGTATGGAAGTAGCTATCCGTTAAAAAGTCGGCATTAACACCTGTTGTAGCATTAAGTGCATTTACTTCATAAAGCGTTATTTTCTTTGCGCCTTCTGCTGTACCTAAAATCCTAGTTCCATTATTATTATAGGCAGCTGTACCAATAAAGTTGATTAGTTTTGGGAAATAACGCTTGATAAAAGCTTTGCTTCCTGTTACATCATCATAAGGTTCGAAACCTAAATATTTAAATAATTTTGTTAATCGAACAGAACTATTATAACTCGCCGGAACCAGATTATAATTCAGATTAGATTCCTTATCTACATACTTATACAAAATATCTACGTTATAATTTAGTATATAGTTATTATAAATATAATTATCTAAAGGGTTTTTCTCAGTTGATGAATCAACAAAAACGCTGCTTGAATCTAATTTTTCCTTTTTACAAGCGCTTGTAATTAATACGCCTGAAAGTAGAAGTATATAAAATTTATTGTATTTCATAATTATCGAGGATTAGGGGTTAAACCTGAACTTATAACATCTTGTGGTAGTTGTAATGCTCTCCTGTTGTCTCGTACGGTTAATGTATTTGTACTTATCGGTCCTACAGCATTTGCAACAATTGTTCTTCTGGTAATTTCAATACCATAACGTTTCACATCAAACCAACGCAAGCCAGTGTGTAGTGTTTCTACCCTTCTGTAAAATAGAACTGCATGAAGCATATTTTCTTGTGTACCAGTTTCTATTGTATATTCAGAATTAAATTTCTTCTTACTTGTAGATACTGCTGCAGTTGAATATGCTCGTCCATTGGCCCAATTGTTAATCATTGCCTCAGTCAAAACAGGATTTGTATTATAGGTATTATTAAGAAAAAGTTGCATATCGGCGATAGCAGCTGAGTAGTTTTTCAAATGAATGTTTGCTTCAGCTCTGGTTAGTAAGGCTTCCTCTGCAGTAAATGCTGTGAATACTCCGTGAGCATAGCCTATGCCTGCAACCGGATCTGTGTACTCAAATTGGTAGGAAGCATGTGGCAATAATACTTTATCCAAATTAGCTCCAGAATAAGTGTATGTACGAATTCTGTAGACTGGAACTGCAGTTCCATAGTTAAAGTGCGGTGTCAGTGATGATAAGATAGTTTCTTGCCTAGCAATGTAATTACCGTGTGAAAATCTACTACCAGTATAATAATTTCCGAAAATAGTGCCAATGGCTGATGCTGGTGTACTGATTAAAAAATTTGCCTTAATATTACTAGAATTGTATTCTCTGGTCATATTGGCAAAAACTGCACTAAAACTTGAAAGTGTTGTCCAATCTCTTAAATAGGCCGATGGCGAATTATTAAATGAAGCAGTAGAATAAGTTACAGCCTTTGCCCAATCTCCTCTATAAAGAAATAACCTTGCAGCAAATGCATTTGCTGCAGATTTATTAAAATGATATTTTGCCGCATTTGCATTTGAATATGAGGCATCGTTTATTAATGGTAAACCTTCTTCAATATCCTTAATCATAAAATCATAAACTTCTGCTACAGTATTTCTTTGATATTTTGGATTGAGAGTAGTTTCAGATTTGGTCATATAGGTTATGCCTAAATCAGTTGCAGATTTAGTTGGCGAATAATGTTGAGCAAATACATTTACCAAAATAAAGTGACCGTAAGCTCGAGCTACCAAAGCCTCACCTCTTTGTGCAGAAAGCGAAGCTGGATTTCCTTGGGCTTCTATAGCAGCTAACGCGGCATTAGCGCTAGCTATAGCGCTATAACAAGAACCCCACAATCTGTCTATTCCATCATTAGACGTTTCTGTTACATCTTCCCATTTAAACAACTGCTGACTAATTCTATCGCTATAGGGATTTGATTCGCCGTAATCATCCACATTATCTGATGATAGCTCGGTTGCTAAAACGTAAGAATTTTGAGGGTAGGCTGATACTAACATTTTGGAAATTTTTTCCGTGTTGTCTAGCTCTGCTCTATTATCTGGCAATTCATCAAGGTATTTTTTACAAGAAGAAATACTTAAGATTGTAATTGCACTAATGGCTATAAATAAATATTTATTTTTCATTTTCAATTCAATAATTAAAATCCAACTCTTAAAGTCAATGTGTATTGTTTTGGAATTGGCAGGGCTACACCACCAGCATTTACAAATTCCGGGTCCTGACCATTTAATTGTTTATCAGCATATATAAGCCATAAATTTGTGGCATTTAAACGTAAGCTTGCTGCCGCAATTCCAATCTTTGCAAGCCCATTTTTTGGAAAATCATAGGATAGTGATATGTCTTTTAATCTGACAAAATCACCTTTAGCTACATTTGCTGTAGAATAATTATAAGAATTGTAGGCAATTCTATAATTAGCATCGTTTCTTAAATATCTGGTATCTAAAATTACCGGTATGTTAGTCTTCAACTCATCACCGGGTACCGTCCAGGCATCAAAAAACTCTCTCGTATTGGCATCCAAATCGCTATATCCTGTTTTAAAAGCTGGATCTAAGCGAACAACATTTCCGTATGAATACGTTACAAAAACATTTAATTTAAATGCTTTGTAAGCGAAAATATTCCCAAAACTTCCTAAATGAGTTGGTTCCAAAGTTCCTTCATATTTTAAGAAATCTACTTTGTCTCTATTTTGAAGATAAACTCCAGAAACAGTTGTGGAGCCATCGCTATTGGTGAAACGTGGTAATCCATCGCTTTGCAAGCCTACAAATGGAATAGAGAATAAAGAACGGGCAGCATAACCCTGCAAACCATATCCCCTGCCAGTAATTAAATCAATTACTCTCGCATTATTTTCAGATTGAGTTATTTTATTGGTAGTATGTGTATAGATGAAGTTAGATGTCCAGGAGAAGTCGCCCTTTTTGATAATCGTTCCGGCAACACTTACTTCGATACCACTAGATTTCATATCAGCCACATTACCATATTTAGTAATTTCCCCACCTAATCCCTGCGTATTCACTATCCCTATTAAATCGAAATTATTTCTTTTGTAATAATCAACATCAACAGCTAATCTATTTTTGAATAAGCTAAAGCTAGTACCTAAATTTAATTCATGTTTCTTCTCATATGTTAGCTCTGAATTCTCTAAATCATCTAATTCTAAACCTGTTTCTCTGTCTGCAGCTGTTGGTCTCCAAGGGTTATAACTCGAGTAAATTGCCTGAGAATTTGTTACATAACTTGGGCCTCTGTTTGCCGATAAACCATAAGAGGCTTTAAATGTTAAACTGGAGAATGGTGTATTCAGTTTTTGGAAGAAGTCTTCCTGCATTACATTCCAAAGTCCAGATACACTCCACGTAGGTAACCATCTCGCTGTTCTTGATTTACCTAAACGATTGCTACCCTCATATCTACCAGTAGCTTTGATGGTATATTTATTATCAAAAGTGTAAGCACCTTCACCAAAGAATGCAACCTCTTTACTTCGGGTGTTGCCAACTCTAAAATATTCAGTATTTTCTTCTGAAGCTCTTTTGAATATACGGTAATCGGTAAATGGAATTTCTCCTAACCCTTATTGTAAACCCCAACCCCTATTCCAATTATTATTTCTGGTAATAGAACTTAATGTAGAACCAGTTACAAAATCAACTGTATGTTTTTCGGCGAAAGTTTCGTTATACTGAGCAGTAAAGCGGAAATCATCACTTGTCATTTTGTAATCTGTACGATTATAAATACCACCCGCAGGTAGAATAGTTACCGGTATAGCATATAAAATACTTGGATCTGTATATAAATAAGGATTAGCATCTCTTATAATAGTTGTACCCATTGCTCTGTAAGCCATTGCTTGGTTAGACTCATCCTTTATGTAGTGCTGTTGCGATGTTTGCTGATATCTAGTAGAAGCTAAAAAGCCGAAATCTAAAGTTTTTAATGCCTTCCATTTTAGTTCGCCTTGAAATTTAACATCTGCAACATTTACATCCATATAATTATTTTCCATTTCTTTCAAAATATTAAATGGAGCATAATTTCTTGTATATATTTCTTTAGGATCTAATGTTCTTGATGAATTTAATGCGTAAGAGAAGGGGTTAATATCAAAATCACGACCAACAGTACCAAAAACAACATCAGTTGATTGCCCTAATGTACCTGGAGCTCTTTGGTCTCTGTAAGAACCATTAGATAGGAGTGTTAGCTTTAAATTGTTTCGAAGGTTATACGTAGCATTAAAATTTGCAGTATATCGTTTAAACTTGCTTTGCTTTGACCATCCTGGATCAGTAATAGCACTTAACGAGGCATAATATTGAGCCTTCTCCGAACCTGAAGTGATGCTCACTGAATGGTTTTGAGCAATATTAGTGCTAAACAACTCACTAAACCAATCTGTATTTCTGTATTCAGCCTCTCTTAAATAGGCATTTTTTGCAGCTTCAGTATTTAAGAGTTGTCCAGAATTGATTAATTGAAACATTTTGCCATAAACACCACTACTTGCTGCGTTTGATACACTAGAATTGTTTAACCATCCTCTCTGTTCCAACATTTGATAAACACCCATTTGCTCTTGGGAATTCATGATGTTATAGTTATTATACGATGGTGTAGCACGAGTTGTTAATTCAGAAACATAATTTAGCGAACTAACGCCATTCTTACCTCTTTTTGTTGTGATTACAATAACGCCTCCCATACCTTTGGCGCCATATATTGACGTTGCTGCACCATCTTTTAAGACCTGAAAGGATTCAATATCATTTGAGTTTAAACCACCAACAGCAGAACTGATTAATGTTAATGCATCTCCAGATGAAAGTGCATCAGAACTTACATCTGCCACATCTTCTAAAATTACACCATCAACAACCCAAAGTGGTTTTGAACTTCCAAAAATTGAGGTGGCTCCACGAACTCTAATCTTAGGCGCTGTACCAAAGGTTCCTGTAGTGTTTTGTACAACAACTCCAGCAACTCTACCATCCAACATTCTACTTGGATCAGGCAAGCCGCCAATCTCAGCATCAGTAACTTTTAGGTTTGAGGTAGCTCCTGTAAATGTTCTCTTATCCACCTTAGTACCCATACCGGTTATTACAATTTCATTTAATTGATTGGCATCTTCCTGGAGTGAAACATTAATTGTAGATCTACCATTTACAGATATTTCGATGCTTTTATAGCCTACTGACGAAACAACTAAAATAGCACCATCTTTCACTTTAATTTGATATTCACCGTTACCATTAGAAGAAACTGCATTTTTTGTTCCCTTTTCTTTAATGCTAACACCAGGCATCGGATTTCCATCCTTCTTATCAGTTACCTGCCCTTTGACTAAAAAGTCTTGTTGAATTTTAAAATCCGCATGATTGTTATACTTAATTGATGCATGCGCATTTGTGGTAGTAAGAGTGAATAAGTAAAGTAACCCGAGTAGGCCATACCGCAATCTTACTACAAATTGGTTGTAGATTTTCTGCATAGAAATTGGTTAATTTTTGTTTAAGCAGAAGCTAAATAAAACAGGATGGCCAAGCCAAAGAATGGGTTTAGCGAATTAAGAGCAACTAGATAATAAATAGTTAGTTAATAAAATTATCAGGGGACAATTTTTTTCAAAAATATAATTTTATTCCATATATCTCTAAAATTTTGAATTTAAATTTTTAGAGTGGTATGAATATAATTATTTATAATAGATGATAAGATTTTTCAATAATCAAAAAAGCCCCTGATATATTCAGAGGCTTTAATAATCTTATTAATACTTTTTTTAATACTGATAATATGGTGAAATCATTAAATAAACAATTACACCTGTTACAGCAACATACAACCACATTGGATAGGTAATTCTGGCTAATTTTCTATGTTTATCAAATTTCTCGGCAAGTGCCCTTACGTATGTAAATAAAACAAATGGAATGATAATTACCGAAAGGCAAATGTGTGTTATCAGAATAAAATAATAAACATACCTGATAATTCCAGTTCCGCCGAACTTTGTACTATCAGCTGTCATGTGATAGGCAACGTACATTGCCAAAAAAGCAACAGACAAACAGATTGCAATTTTCATTAGGTTTTCGTGGCGTTTACGTTTACCATTTTTTATTGCAGAAACTGCTAACACCAATACTATCGCAGTTAAACCATTTACTGCTGCGTATATTGGTGGCAAAAAACTCAGTGGTTTAACATCATAACCTAACTTCTTTAAATTTACGCCAAACAATAGCGCAACAACAAGTGGTATTGCAACCGATAGTACAATAATCCATTTATTATATTTCTTTTCTATAGAATTATCACTCATGATTTTTTTTCAGATAATTTTATTGCTTATCTCCCATCTTTTATATTTCTCAATTCTTCAGCTACCAAAACTTTAATTTCATCATCGAGTTTAGATAAAGCTTCAGCATTTGTAGCTTCATAATATCCACGTATCCTTCTATGATTATCAATTAAAAGAATCTGGTTTCCGTAAATGAATTTAGGCTTGCCGTCTTTATTGTGATAAATCATATCTAACAATAAACTTCTACGGATAAATGGATAGGTTCTTAAAGTATCGCCACTTAAAAAATCCCACTTACCAGGTTTGGCATTTAACGAATCTGCTAGCGGTTTAAGATTTTTAGGGTTATCGTTCGGGTCTACTGATAGGCTTAAAAAACGTATTAATGAATTTCTTTGGTAGCCTTCTTCTATCTTCTGGATATTTGTATTTATTTCTTTAACTGAACTAGATTTGTAGAACAGATTTAAAACAACGATTTTATCTTTTAAAGGAACCCAATTTATGGTTTCATTTTCTTGATTTACCAAGCTAAAATCTTCAACAGTGTGGTATATCGTATCAGGTATTTTTTTTCCTCTAACGGTATGAAAAGTTGATGCAACCTTTTTACCGCCAAAAATTGGTAAAGTTTTATACCTGTTTTTTGCGAATTGAGGTAAAAGGTAAAAAAACAAAAATCCCGGTATAGCTAATATGCTTACCAGGATTAATGTCTTCTTTATTGAAAATCTTCTCATTAAAAATTGGGTGTATGGTGGAATAAGAATCCACCTTCAATCAACATTAAAACTAAGAAGTAAATAATAAAGATAAATGTTACTGTTAGTGCAAGTTGTAAACCAAGTTTCTCATATTTAAGGTGCATAAAGTATGCAACAATATAAAATGCTTTTAATAAAGTTAAGGCGATGTAAACAAAGTTACCAACTGCATGAGACATGTAGTGATTAGGTAAAACCCAAAGCGCAATAATAAACTCAATAACTGTGATTAACAATAATATTCCAAAAACCTTCCAGATTTTTCCTTTGCTTAGACCCACGTGTTCTTCGTGGCCTTCTGTATGTGAGTGATTTTCTGACATGATAATATTTTATAAACTAATTAAACCAAATAGAAGAATGTAAATACAAACACCCATACTAAATCTACGAAGTGCCAATATAAACCAACTTTTTCAACCATCAAATAATGACCTCTTTTTTCAAACGTTCCGTTGATGGTCATAATTAAAATGATTATATTAATGATAACACCACTAAATACGTGAAAACCGTGGAAACCAGTTATTGTAAAAAATAAGTTTGAAAACTGCTGAGCCGACACTAGAGAAACATCACCAGAAAACAAATGTTTTAAAGTTTCCATTGGAGGAATTTTACCCCAACCAAAACCTTCGTGGAATAAGTGCGTCCACTCTAAAGCCTGACAACCCAAGAACATAAATCCACCAATGATAGTTGCAATCATCCAGCCTATTACTTCTTTTTTTGAATTTCTATGTCCTGCTTCTACAGCTAATACCATCGTGACAGAACTCATAATCAAAATGAATGTCATGATACCAACGAATACTAATGGTGCTCCATGATCCATAACACCAGGAATTGATTGAAAAACCAAATCCGGATCAGGCCATGTTAATTTTGAAAAACGCTGAGAACCATAGTATATCAACAGCGATGAAAATGTAAAAGCATCTGATAAGAGGAAAAACCACATCATGATTTTACCATATTCTACTGACCAGGGCGAACGACCACCACTCCATGGTCCTGTTTTAACGTGATCTAATTGTGATACTGAATTCATTTGGAAATAGTATAATAGTTTGTTAACAAATTTAACGGTTCAAAAGTAAAAAAACATACAGATATATCCATAATATATCTATAAAATGCCAAAAAATAGAAGTTATTTCCATACGGAATTTATTTTTTGACAATGGAATATTTTTATAACTACCCACTAAACTGCTGATTATAAAACCTAAACCAGCAATAATATGGAATAAGTGCATTAACGGCACTACATAGATAAATGATATTGCAGCATTGTTTCCTACAAGAGTTGCTCCGGTTTTAACCATGCTTCCCCATGCCACAAACTGCATAAAAGCAAATCCGAAAGCTAAAATCATTGTTAGCCACAACATTTTACGTTGCAATTGGAAATTTAATTTTCTTAATGCTCTTGATGCTAATGTTAGCGTAACACTACTGGCAATAATAATTAATGTACTGTAAATAAAAGCATCTGGTAAAACTAAACCATGCCCCTTACCTTTTGATGCAGCGAATACCAGATAGTAACTGGTAAAACCGCCAAACATAATTGTAGATGAAACGACAAAAAGCCATACTACAAATTTCTTTGGCCTTGGGTCGAATATATCTTGTGTATTTTCCATTGTTAAAATCATAAATAATTATTTTGCAATAAAGTCAAACAATAAAACCAACTGTACTGCCGGGATATAAAAAAATGAGCAGAACATTACTTTCTTTGCATCTGCTAACTCTCGGTTTACCAACAATTTGAAAGCCAAATAGCTAAATATTGCGCCAGCAATTATTGATATGACTGCTATAAAATATCCGCCAAAACCATATATTATTGGTAACAAACTTACCGGTATCAGGATAAGCGTGGTTATAAATGTAAATAGTGCCGAAGTCTTATCTCTTTTCTTAGTTGGCAATAACCTAAACCCGGCTTTCTTATAATCATCATCCAAAACCCAGGCAATAGCCCAAAAATGTGGAAATTGCCATACAAACTGAATCAGGAATAATATAACTGCAATTTTATAATCTATATCTAAAAACAAATCCGACTTTAAGCTTCCAAATGCTGCAAGGTAGCCAATAAGTGGTGGTAATGCACCAGGTATAGCACCAACAAAAACAGCAATTGGCGATTTACGTTTTAATGGTGTATAGGCAAAAGCATAAAGTAAAATTGAGAATACAGATAATAAACCAGTTTCTAAATTTAAATGACCTAAAAGCCATGTGCCTAAAAAGGCCATAAAAACGCCTAAAACCAAACCTTGGCCTGTGGTCATTCTACCAGCAGGCATTGGTCTATCCTTCGTTCGGCTCATTAACTTATCCAAGTCAACCTCTATAATTTCATTAAAGCAATTTGCAGCAGCTGTTACAAGAAAGCCACCAGCAATTAAAATTAACCAGTTTTGCCATTCAATTGACGGAATGTTTCCTCGGCCAACTTGCATTTTCTGCCCAATTAAAAAAGAAATTGACGCAGAGAACACTACCGTAAAAGACAGTCTAAACTTAACTAGTTTTGAGAAATCTGAAATAAACTGCTTCAATATTATTAATGTTATTGTTTATATGTTTTTGTTCGGTAAACCAACAAATACAAATAAAACTGTAAGCTAAATAGCATTGTAGAAAATAAAATATGCAATGCTTGTGCAACCGGTGGTAAAGAAATATAGGCCAGGGCAAATCCACTTAAAAGTTGGATTGCCAAAGTAACCAAGATAAATCTTGCCGTTAACAAAGGCGCTGCTTTTCCGCTAAATCTATCTATTACCATTTTATATATAACGCCATTGGTAATTACTACCAGAATAGCAAAATCTCTATGATAAGAAAAAATGCTACCAACTTTTGAAACCCAAAGGTCGCGGGAAATTAAAGATTTGGCAATAACATCAATTGCTTCCCTAACTTCAGTTCCTAATACAATTTGTATAATACTAACCGCGAGCGTAAAAAATAAAAATCCTTTTAACCAGGCTATGCGATACATAATTACCGATGGTTCTTTATGTAGTTGTTTGGCATAGCTATACGTGTAAATAGAAATGGCCAAAAGCACCAATGCCAAAAGCATGTGCGCTGTAACCACCCATTGCATTAAGTTTGTAGAAACAACTATAGAACCCAGCCAGGCCTGATAACCAACAACAAATATATTAACTATACTCAGTAGCATTATTCTTTTAGCAGACTTCCTGTAAGTAAAAGAAAAAACTGCTGTTAACAGTAAGAAGATACCGGCAAGCACACCAACTAAACGATTGATATATTCTGTCCAGGTTTTTGAAGGATTAAATTCCTCAGGAACAGTAATAGATTTATCATGCCTGATACTATCTGCCAATTCCATTTTACCCAAGCTCTCTAAATATTTAGCAAATTTTTCATTCTTTTTCAATCTGCCGGCCACATATTTTTCTTTATAGTCTGCAGGTAGTTGAGAAACATCGGTTGGTGGTATGTATCTATCAAAACATTTAGGCCAATCCGGACAGCCCATGCCAGAGCCTGTACTGCGTACAATACCACCGGCAAGTATAACCAATAACGTAACGATAATGGTTATAAAATTTATCCTGATAAAACGTTGTTCTGATCTGCTGATCATATCTATTTTAAGATGAAAAGGGTATCCGGATAAGCAGAAACTTAATCAGATACCCTTTAAAATTTGCTAAAGCTATCTAACTAGCCCTTATTTTCTGTCACAGGATTGGCAAGTTCCCAATCTTGTTGTATTTTTTCTGCTTCAGTATTTCCTTCAAAATCATGAGGTAAATTAGATCTCATTGTTTGAGAGAAAGGAACAGTTTGAGGAATGAAATCTTCATCATGACCAGGTTTGCTATAGTCATACGGCCATCTGTAAACCGTTGGAATTTCACCAGGCCAGTTACCATGTAAATGTTCAACTGGTGCAGTCCATTCTAATGTATTTGATTCCCATGGATTTTGAGGTGCAACTTTACCTTTGAAGATTGAGTAGAAGAAGTTCCATAAAAATGCTACCTGAGCTAGTGCTGCCATAATAGCAGCCCAAGTTACAAATACGTTAACCGTTAACCATTTCTTCATGAATTCAAATTCAGTAAATGCATAGTAACGACGTGGAACGCCATCTAAACCTAAAAAGTGTAATGGGAAGAACACTAAATAAGCTGCAATAAATGTTAGCCAAAAGTGTAAGTAACCAAGTTTCGCATTCATCATACGACCAAACATTCTTGGAAACCAATGATAAACACCAGCAAGCATACCGAAGATAGCTGCAGAACCCATTACCAAATGGAAGTGGGCCACTACGAAATACGTATCGTGTAAATTAATGTCTAATGAAGCATTACCTAAGAATAATCCTGTTAAACCGCCAGAGATAAAGAATGATACTAAACCGATAGCAAATAACATTGCCGGAGTGAAACGAATGTTACCTCTCCATAATGTAGCCAAATAGTTAAATGTTTTTACTGCTGATGGAACCGCAATAATTAATGTTGTAATCATGAATACGCCGCCCAATAAAGGATTCATACCCGTTACAAACATATGGTGACCCCAAACGATAAACGAAAGTACGGTAATACCGATTAGAGAGTAAACCATCGCATGGTAACCAAAAATTGGTTTACGTGAATTTACCGAAATAACTTCTGATGAGATACCCAATGCAGGCATAATTACAATATATACCTCCGGGTGACCTAAGAACCAAAATAAGTGTTGCCATAAAATCGGAGAACCACCTTCGTTAGGTAAGATATTTGTACCCATAACAATATCAGACAAGTAAAAACTTGTTCCGAAACTACGGTCGAAAACTAAAAGTACCACACCAGCAACCAATACCGGGAATGATAAGATACCCAATATCGCTGTTAAGAAGAATGCCCAGATTGTTAAAGGCATTTTCCATAAATCCATACCTTTAGTACGCATGTTTAAAATTGTACTTACGTAATTAATACCACCCATTAATGATGATGCTACGAAAAGTACCATACTGATTAACCACATCGTCATACCCATTCCAGAACCAGGAATTGCTGTAGGCAAAGCCGATAATGGAGGATAAACTGTCCAACCACCAGAAGCTGGTCCGGTTTGTATAAAGAATGAAGCCATCATTATCACACAGGCTGTAAAGAAAAACCAATATGAAAGCATGTTTAAGAATGGCGATGCCATATCTCTGGCTCCAATTTGTAATGGAATTAACAAATTACTGAAAGTACCACTTAAACCTGCGGTTAACACAAAGAATACCATGATGGTACCGTGAATGGTTACTAATGCTAAATAGAAATCAGATTTAATACGACCACCTTCAGCCCATTTTCCTAAAAATGTTTCTAAGAAAGGGAAACTTTTATCTGGCCATGCTAATTGAATACGGAATAAAATTGATAGACCCATTGCAATAACCGCCATAATAATACCGGTTACTAAAAATTGCTTCGCAATCATTTTGTGGTCCATACTGAAGATATACTTTGAAATCAAAGTCTCCTTATGGTGCCCGTGATCAGCGTGATCGTGATTGTGTTCGTCGTGTAATGCTATTGTTGACATAATTCTTTTCGCTCTTCGGTATATTATTTATTTAAAGCCATTTGGTTTGTTTTAACAGCTGCAGAATCTGTAGCTATCGAATCTGAACCTGCTTCTACAGGTTTAGGTGCCACTGGCAAATTAAATTGTTTTCTTAAATCATCATTTAAGTAAGGTTTTTGCTCTGCAATCCACTCATCATATTCCTTTTGAGAAACTACACGTACAACCTTTTGCATGTTGTAGTGACCAGAACCGCAAATTTTTGCGCAATAAAATAAGTACTTAAAATTTGGATCGTTAGTTTTTTGCTGCATCTCTGCAGTGGTAATGGTTGGTGTAAATTCAAAGATAGTTTGCATACCCGGTACAGTGTTTAACTGTACTCTAAAGTGTGGCAGGTAAAAACTGTGAATAACATCTTTACTCATTAAAAGCAACTTAACTGATTTTCCAACCGGAATAACCATTTCATCAGCCATTAAATCGTCACGAGATTTTAAATCTTTAAAATCTATACCTAAAGTATTTGAAGCAGTAGTTAATTTATAGTTTTTCTTACCTACAACACCATCTGCACCAGGATAACGGATTGACCATTTGAACTGCTCTGAAGTAACTTCAATTTGAAGTGGTTTGTTATTTGGGTCTTCAACTTTATAAAAAATTGATCTCCAGGTTAAGAAACCCATTAACACTAATACAGTTAAAACTAATGCCGGAACAATTGTCCAGATTTTTTCGATTGTATTATTGTGAGGATAATAATATGCTTTTCTCTTTGCAGAATATTTATAAACGTAAGAAAACCCGAATAATAAAATGTGAGTTACTACAAAAACAATCGTTGTGATAATTAACGTTAGGTTAAACATCTTATCAATACGTTCTCCATGTACTGATGCTGCATCTGGTAACAACATTGCACCGTGTACTGTATATTCCCAATACACACCATACAATCCTAAAACTAAGAACAATGCAAATAAACTTGCATGAACCCTGTTCCAGTTAATACCTACGGGTTTACCTTGTGCTTCGCGGCTTAATTCATAAACTCTTATGGCTTTACCCACAATAGCAATGAATAAACATATGGCCAGGAATACCAGTACATAAAAAATTACTGATTTGTAAACCTCACCCATATCAACTTTCGGTGCCGCGGCAGCTCCTGCTGCTGCATCTTGCGCAAATACGCTCGTGTTAGCAAAAACAGTAAGTAATACTGCTAAAGCTGCGGTCGTTTTATTCGTGATAAACTTTCTTAAACTCATTTTCTTAAAAGTAGTACGCTGTACTTCTATATAATAATTAAATATTCGCTATTTTAAACATCAACTACAGCTGATGATGTAAGCTTTCTTGTAATAAAGGGTGATTTTTAGCAATTAAAGGTTTTTTACTTAAGTTGCTTAAAACCGTAAAGGTAAATAATCCAACGAAACCAATCGCAGTACCAATCTCAATAATACCAAATCCGTTGTGTCCATCCTCTACCGCACCTGGCATAATCATTTGATAATAATCTACCCAGTGACCAAGCAATACTACGATTGAAACAAATAATAATTTAACATCAGTTCTCTTATTATCTCTATCCATTAATAATAATACCGGTGCAAGGAAATTCATTGCAAGGTTAAGGAAGAACCAGAATTTATAATATTCGAATCTTCTGTAGAAATAAACGGTTTCCTCTGGCATGTTTGCATAATAAATTAATAAGAACTGTGCAAACCATACATAAGTCCAGAAGATAGAGAAACCAAAAATGAACTGACCTAAGTTATGTAAGTGGCTATTGTTAACCCATTGCATATATCCAGCTCTTCTTAATAAGATTAAGATGATTGCAATTGTAGCTAAACTGCTTACCCACATTGCTGCGAAGTTGTACCAACCAAACATAGTTGAGAACCAATGCGCTTCTAATGACATGATTGTATCAAAAGCAAAAATAGGCGTTGTAAAACCGTAGATAACTAAGAAAATACAAGCATTTTTAAAGCTTTTTCTGTATGAATTTAAACCACCTTGTAAATCTTCGTTGTAAGAATATTTTACAAACATCATTGCAAAAATGCTATACACACCTAAAAACACTACCTGACGACCTAAAAAGAAAGGTACATTTAAGAATACAGCTTTACCTGCAATAAGCGCATCGTAATTAGGGCTGTTTGGGTCTGTTAAACCGTCAGCATGCCAATGGTGATATAAGTTATGTGTATATAAACCTGCAGAAATAATAACAACAAGTATTAAAGCAGCAATAGGCAATGTTTTAGCCATGGCTTGCGGTACACGTAAAATTGAAGCAGACCATCCTGCCTGAGCAACAAATTGAATAGCAAGGAAAAACATACCAGACATACAAACGCATGCAAAGTAATATCCCATAAGTAACAGGTTGGCAAAAGTACGCTCGTGCATTACTTTATCGCCAGCAATAAAACCGTAAGCAATAGCAAGCACACCTAAGGCTATACCAACTATACTTAAAGTTTTTACTTTTCCTGTAAACTCAAATTGTTCACTAAAATTAATATTGTGAGTTCCCATTTATATCTGCTTTACTTATTGTCCTTTTTGTAATTGTTGAACATACAACACAACTTTCCAACGATCTGTTGGCGTGATTTGCGAAGCATGCGAGCCCATGTTATTTACACCATATGTAATTGTATGATATATTTTTCCTGCCGTTAAATCTACCATATTACCACCTCTTGATGAAGCACCGGTTTGGTAAGCAGGTACACCGTTAAATTTTTCTATCTTAACTAAGTGACCTTGTCCATCACCTTTCTCACCGTGACATGGTGCACAGAAAACAACAAATGAATGTTTACCTTCTGCAAGAGTAGTGCTATCTGCAACTAACGGATTAACCATTTTAGCGCCAGCTTCGTTATATCCTTCTAATGTATTTGGATATTGATCGTACTCTGTAAAACCTACAGGTTTAGTATTTGCAGGAGGTAACTGTGCAGTTTTACCATCCTTAAAGTTTTTATTTGGCTGATCCGGGTTGTAAGCAATCGGATCATACATATTCCTGGCATATTCTAAACCAGTACTACGTTTATCTCTACAAGCCGAAAAAGTAGCTGCAAAAGCGATAGCTAAAAACGCGGCATAAACAAATTTATTCTTATTCATAGCTAATGTACTTCCTTTCATTATACTTTACTTCTAAAGCACCTGCATCTTTTAATAAACCATCAATTACAGTGTGCGATGCATTTTCGTGTGCATCTATTGCAATCACAAAACGATCATCAGTAGCACGTAAATCCATTACTCTTGGCGATCTGCCCGGAAATAAATGGGTTGATGCATAATAAGTTAACACCATACCGAATGCACAGAATAATACTGTTAATTCGAACATTATCGGAATAAAATCCGGCAATGCAAATGATGGTTTACCACCGATATTTACTTTCCAATCGATAACTGCACAAAAATAAATTAAAGCAAAAGCTGCGCAAGTTCCAGTAATACCAAAGCAAAATGCTGCGATATCGATTCTCGATCTTTGAATTCCTAATTTGGCTTCTATTCCGTGTATAGGCATTGGAGTATAAACATCATAAATGCTGATGTTATTTTCCTGAAGTTTCTCGATGCCATGCATCATTTCGTCAGGGTCGCCAAAGCTGCCTAAAATATATTTGATATCACTCATTGTTATATTTTTGCGTAATCTTCTTGTTTAACACTATCAAATTTCTCTAAAGATTCTATGTATTCAGCTACATACTCTTTATTCTCATGACCTTCCTTAATCTGTTTCATTTTCGCTTGCTCAGACGCAGTTTTTAATAATAACTTAACCTCTGCAATTGCAATTGATGGTAATACTCTTAAGAATAATAAGAACAAAGTAAAGAATAGTCCGATTGAACCTACGAATACACTGATATCAACCCATGTTGGATAAAACATTGCCCAACTCGATGGAATATAATCGCGGTGTAATGAAGTAACGATAATTACGAAACGCTCAAACCACATACCCACGTTTACCACGATTGATAAAATCCAGGTAGCCTTGATGCTTAAACGAATTTTCTTGAACCATAACAACTGTGGAGAGATTACGTTACAAGTCATCATCATCCAGTACGACCACCAGTAAGGACCAGTAGATCTGTTGATGAAGGCATATTGCTCATACTCAGAACCTGAATACCATGCAATGAAGAACTCAGTTAAGTAAGCTACACCTACGATTGACCCTGTTAAGATGATGATTTTGTTCATCGACTCAATGTGGAACATGGTGATGTAATTTTCTAGACCTAATACTTTACGGGCAACCAATAATAAGGTTAATACCATCGCGAAACCTGAGAAAATCGCACCAGCAACGAAGTAAGGAGGGAAAATTGTAGTGTGCCATCCCGGAATTACTGATGTTGCAAAGTCCATTGATACAATAGTGTGTACCGAAAGCACTAGTGGTGTAGATATACCTGCTAAAATTAATGATACCGCTTCAAAACGTTGCCATGTTTTAACACTTCCGGTCCAGCCGAAAGAGAAAATAGAATAGATTTTTTTGCGTGTACCTACAGCACGGTCGCGAATTGTAGCAATATCCGGTAATAAACCTGTGTACCAGAATAATAATGATACAGAGAAATATGTTGAGATTGCAAACATATCCCATACCAATGGTGAGTTAAAGTTTACCCAAAGTGAACCAAACTGATTTGGTAAAGGTAAAACCCAGTATGCTAACCACGGACGGCCCATGTGAGACACGACATAAGTTGCGGCACAGATAACGGCAAAGATTGTCATCGCCTCTGCAGAACGGTTAATTGAGTTACGCCAATTTTGACGGAATAGTAATAGCACTGCCGAAATAAGTGTACCGGCGTGACCAATACCAACCCACCATACGAAACCGGTGATATCCCAAGCCCATCCAACTGTTTTATTTAAGCCCCATGCACCGATACCATTCCAAAAAGTGTAACTAACAGCTACTACCCAAAGTAATGCACCTAATGCTGAAACGATGAAACCAATCCACCAAGCCTTGTTTGGCTTGTTTTCTACCGGGCTCAAAATATCATCCGTAATTTTTGCATACGTGATATTATCGCCGGTAATTAATGGTTCTCTAAGTATTGATTCGTTATGTCCTGACATAATTTGTATTTTCTTTATACTAAAGCTTACGCTTGTACTGTTGTATCTGTATTTCTAATTTTTGTCATATATCCGATACCAGGTTTCACGTTGATTTCTTCTAGAACATAGTAAATACGCTCTGAACGTAAAGCTTTTGAAACTTCTGAATTAGGATCGTTTGAATCGCCAAATATGATTGCGTTTGCTGAACAAGCTTCCTGACAAGCCATTTTAATATCGCCATCTTTTAATGGACGTTTCTCTATTTTAGCTTTTAATTTACCTGCCTGAATACGTTGAACGCACATAGAGCATTTTTCCATAACACCACGTGAACGTGTAGTTACATCAGGATTTAAAACTAATTGAGTAAACTCGTTATTTAAATAGTTATCGAAACGTGAATCATTCCAGTAGTTAAACCAGTTAAAACGACGTACTTTATACGGACAGTTATTTGCACAATAACGAGTACCCACACAACGGTTGTAAGCCATTTGGTTTAAACCATCCGATGAGTGAACTGTTGCCAATACCGGACAAACTGTTTCGCATGGAGCGTGGTCGCAGTGTTGGCATAACATTGGTTGGTGAACAACAGAAACATGATCTAAGTCCTCTAACTTAGCAATCTCTTTTTCTTTTGTTACATCACCATTTGGTGTTTCGTAGCTATAATAACGGTCGATACGTATCCAGTGCATTTCACGACGACGGCGAACCTCATCACGGCCAACAACAGGAATATTATTTTCTACATTACAAGCCACTACGCAAGAACCACAACCTGTACAAGCATTTAAGTCGATAGCCATAACCCAGTTGTTACCTGGTTTTTCATATTCGTCCCAAAGGTCGTAGTTTTTGTGGTCACCTTTATGGTTACCGGCTGATGCATCTTTTAAGTATTCTTTAAACGTTGCTTCTTTTATTACTGCACGACCTTCAAAAGAGTGGTGTGTTTGTGTTTGCGCCAATTCGTAATATCCACCAGTTGGTGTAATCGTAACAGTTGTAGCATACTGCATAGTACCATTAACAAACGATACGAACGGAAATGCATTCTTACCAACATCATTACCCGCTTTACCAACCTTACTACGGCCATAACCTAAGGCTATTGAAGCTGTACCTTGCGCTTGTCCGGGTTGGATAAGAACTGGTAAATCAACTGAATATCCGTTGCTTCCTTTTACAGTTACAACATCAAATTCTTTAACTTTTAATGATTCTGCAAATTTAGGTGCAAGTGCAACATAGTTATCCCATGTTACTTTTGAAACCGGATCAGGTAATTCTTGCAAGAATGCATTGTTAGCATTTTTACCATCCCTCATTGGAATGTTCTCGTATACCTGAAGCTGAACATCTTTATTTAATGCTTTGCTGCTACTTGCAATTGCAGTAGCAACCTGCGCTAAAGATTGAGTGAATGAATATGCTCCGGCTGGTTTTGCTGGCACAGTAATCACACCCTTTTCTAAAACATCCGACCAGGTTAAGCCAAGTGCAGGAAGCATTTTGGTTTCCCAGTTGTTACGTACAAACTGGTAGTATTCTTTAATAGGCGCATCGGCCCAGATTAATAAACTTTCTTCTGCCTGGCGGCTATTGAAAACAGGGTTGATTGTTGGTTGTACGATTGAGTAATAACCTTCATAAGCATTTGCATCACCCCATGATTCTAAATAATTATGATTGATTGCAATTGCATCACATAATGAAGCAGTTTCATCGGCTCTATCAGCGAAAGAGATTTTAGCAGGAACATTTTTTAATGCCGCTTCAAATTTCTTTGCATCCAAATAATCGTAAGCAGGGTTACTGTTTAAGAATAAAACAGCACCAACTTCACCACGAGTCATCTCAGCAACCAAGCCATTAAATTCAGCATCGTTACCTGCATATAAGAAACAAGGATTATCTAAATCGATTGTTGTACCATAACTTCCGATAGCGGCGTTAATAGCATTTACTAAAATTTGAGTAGAAACATCGTTAGACCCACAAACAACTAATGCTTTGCCTTTGCTCTGCACTAATTCTTTTGCCGCTAATTTGATTACTTTATCAGCAGTAGCGTTATTTCCTAAAGTACCACCAGGTAAAGCCTGACCAGTTATTGCGTTGTATAAAGCAATTAAAGCCGGTCCTTCTTCTGATAATTTAACAGGAACACGAGTATCTGCGTTTGTACCTGTTAAGCTCATTCCACTTTCGAACTGAATGTGGCGGCTCATTTTTTTGCCTTCTAAAGATCTATAATTACGGTTAGCTGTATACTGAGCAGTAAACTCCTCACCGTTAATCCATGTACCTAAAAAATCAGCACCAAAGCTTAGAATTAAATCGGCTTTGTTAAAATTGTATTTTGGTAAAACTGCTTTACCAAAGCTATTTTGATTAGCCTGAATAATACCTGTATAAGAAACAGCATCATACTGAACTAATTTAGCAGCAGGATATTTTGTAACAAACTGTGCTAAAACAGCATTTGTTGAAGGACTGTTAACTGTTGAAGCAACAATACGGATTTTTTTACCTCCGGCCTGCGCTTTAGCTAATTCACCTTTAACATAGCTATCAATTTTAGCCCATGTTGTTTCTTCATTTTTAAGAACCGGTGCTTTTAATTTAGATACATCATATAAATCTAAAACAGAGGCCTGTGCTCTTGCATCAGTACCAACGTTAAATTCGCCCGCATTAGGATTTGGTTCGATTTTGATTGGACGACCTTCTCTTGTTTTTACTAAAATACTTTGGCCGTTAAAGCTCGAAGTATAATAGTTAGGAATACCCGGTGTAACCTCTTCTGGTTTTACCAAGTAAGGAATAGATTTATGAATCGGGGCTGTTTGACATGCTGCTAAAGTAACTGCACCTAAACCAAAACCTAACGCCTTTAAAAAGTCGCGGCGTGGGGTAACGGTACTTAACCCTGCTTCATTTAAAACATCTTCTATTGGAAGTGGCTCGGCAAATTCGTTTTTGTTATTCTTAACAAAATCGGGTGTATTTTTATACTCCTCTAAGCCTTTCCAGTATTTTTTGTTGCTTTCCATTTAAGCTATATTACTGTTTATTCGAACGTTTCTTAAAAACTCTACAATTAATAGTGGCATTTACCACACTCTAAACCACCCAATAACGCTGGTGTAACTTTCTCGCCTTTTTTAATTTTCTCATGCGCTTCGATTACTTTAGCGTAGAAAGCATTATTTTTCTGACCAGAAATATCTGTCTCTTTGTGGCAGTTAATACACCATTTCATGGTTAATGGAGAATATTGATAAATTTCTTCCATTGTATTAACCGGACCGTGACAAGCGAAACATACAGGCTCAGTTGGCTGTAATCCTTTTGCCTTACGAATGGCATCTTCAGCAACAACTACGTGTTGAGAGTGGTTGAAGTAAGCAAAGTCTGGTAAGTTGTGTACACGTACCCACTCCATTGGCTTTTCTTTACTCTTATCGTATTTTTGAGTTTCAGGATCGTAACCTAAAGCATTGTAAATTTTCTTAATCTCAGGAGAAATTTCACCATCATAATTATCTCTTGCCTGTACTGCTTTGTGGCAATTCATACAAACATTTAATGATGGAATAGTAGCATTTTTAGATTTAAACGCACCATTGTGGCAATATTGACAATCGATTTGATTGATACCTGCATGTAACTCGTGAGAGAATTTAATTGGTTGTACCGGTTGATAACCTGTGTGAACACCAGTGTTCCACATACCCATCCAACCCCATGAACCTAAAGCAATGATTAAACATAATATGAAGAACATTACAAATTTCTTGTTCTTGAACATTTTACGCACACCAACTTTTAATGGCACATCTTCTTCAATCTCAATGCCTTGTTTTTGTAAAATTAAGCGCTCTAATAATTTAGAAGCACGACCTAAAATCACTAAAATAACAATGGCAATGGCAACGATAGCTACAATACCAGCAATTGATAAGCCTGAAGTATTTTCATCTTTAGCAGCAGAACCACCGGCTGCACCAGCAGCATCACCTTTCGGTTTAGGCTCGCCTTCTTTAATGTATGCTAAAATGTCTTTTACCTTTTCTTCGTCCAACTCAGGGAATGAAGTCATGGCAACCTTACCATTTTCGTTAAAAAGCTTAACAGCATCAGGATCTCCTGAAGCGATTAATCCTTGCGAATTAGGAATCCATTTTAAAAGGAACTCTTCAGAGTGACGATCGCTCACACCAGTTAAGGCAGGACCAACCATTTTCTGATCTAATGCGTGGCACGATGTACATTTTGCTTTGAAAAGTGTTCTTCCATTCGCAGCATCTTGCGCATTAACGGTAGAAACCGCTATTGCAGAAATGGCCGAAAACAGGAATAACGACTTCCAAACGTTTTTTAAAATCATCGAGATATCTCTCATAATGAACACTTTATACTTATTTAATTTATTTTTTGTTGTGAAATTGATGCGTAAACTGAAGTAGTTCCATCAAAACTTGAACAAAAGTATAACTTATTAATAAATCCCATGACATAATACTGACTTGAAATACAATTTATAATCATTCTAAACAAATGCAGTTTTATGCGTATTCTCCAATAAAAATGCCCATTTTCGAAGTTCATCTCTAATGGGCATCATCAAAACCAATTTGGTTTTGTTATTTATATAATTATTGTTTTAATATCCAGGCAAACATTAATGGCGCAACAATTGTCGCATCGCTTTCTACAATAAATTTTGGTGTATGAATATCTAATTTACCCCAGGTAATTTTTTCGTTTGGTACAGCGCCAGAATAAGAACCATAAGAAGTGGTCGAATCAGATATCTGACAGAAATAGCTCCAGAAAGGAATATTTTCCATTTCCATATCCTGATAAAGCATCGGCACAACACAAATCGGGAAATCGCCGGCAATACCACCGCCAATCTGGAAGAAACCAATTCCCTTACCACCACTGTTTGCAATATACCAATCGGCTAACCATCCCATATATTCAATACCACCTTTTACAGTAGTTGCGGTTAATTCGCCTTTCATCACGTAAGAAGCAAAAATATTACCCATTGTAGAGTCTTCCCAGCCCGGTACAACAATTGGTAAATTCTTCTCAGCAGCCGCTAACATCCACGAATTCTTTGGATCGATTTCATAATATTGCTCCAAATCTCCACTTAATAACATTTTGTACATAAACTCGTGTGGAAAATAACGCTCGCCTGCAGCTTCAGCATCACTCCAAATTTTTTGAATGTGCTTTTGTAAACGGCGAAAAGCTTCTTCTTCCGGAATACAGGTATCCGTAACGCGGTTATAATGGTTTTCTAACAAATCCCACTCATCCTGCGGACTTAAATCGCGATAGTTAGGTACACGCTTATAATGTGAGTGCGCAACCAGGTTCATTATATCTTCTTCAAGGTTTGCACCAGTACAAGAAATTATAGCCACTTTATCCTGGCGAATCATCTCTGCAAGTGAAATACCCAATTCTGCAGTACTCATTGCACCAGCAAGTGTGATCATCATTTTACCACCCTCATCTAAATGCGTTTCGTAACCTTTGGCCGCATCCATCATAGCTGCAGCATTAAAATGGAGGTAATTACGCTCCATGAACTGAGATATTGGTCCTCTTGTATTGCTCATTTTGTTCTGTGTTATTTTGCGCAAAAGTAGGCATTTAGCCCGAAACGATAAAACTTATGTCTTTATTGATTAAAATTAAGATGCGCTATTAAGATTTGGAAAGCAATCTCAGTATGCAAAGGTTAAAGCAGCCCGGCTTTTTGGTACAAGGCCCGAAAAAAAATCGGGCGCTTTCCCCGTCAATCCGGTTTAAGTGGCATGGCTTTTACTAAAATTTGCAGAAAGCCTTGCCACCGTCATAAATTCATAGCCTTAATCCGCACAAATAAATCTTAAATAAAAAATGATTTAATTTGCGCCGATGAAAAAAATTTATTTCCTCTTACTATTTATTCTATTATCTGGAAGTTCATTCGCCCAAATGAAACTGATTAAAAAACTGCTTTCTAACGAGAAAGACACTTCACGCAAAGCCAGTTTTTTACCAATCCCATCTTTTGGTTATGCACAAGAAACCGGCTTTCAGTTTGGTGTAGGTGCTATTGTAGGTTTTTATGCAGATAGGTTAGACACCACAAATCGTCCATCATCATTAACCTTAAACCTAAATTATTCAACATTGAAAGCATATAACATGAGTTCATTAGTTGACATTTGGGGCAAAGGAAATAAGCTTCATTACATTGGCGAATTACGATTTAAACGTATGCCTTTTAATTTCTACGGCGTTGGAAACAATACTCAGGAACAGAATGAGGATAAACTAATTCAGCAGCAAATTAAGGTTTTACTACAAGCCGAAAAACAATTGTTACCAAAGGTCTACACAGGCGTATCGTTAGGCTTTGAAAACTATGAATACAAAGATGTGGTTGCAGATGGTATTTTTAATGCCAATCCATATTACAGTAACAGAACCGGAAGCGTTTTGTACTTAGGTTTATCACAAGGTTACGACTCAAGAAACAACAACAATTACACAACAAAAGGTTTTTTTGCCAGAGGAACATACCAATATGCACCAAATATTTTTTCAGAAGGTAATTTTATCGGAAGCCAGATAAAAGTTGATGTTAGAAATTTCTGGCGATTGAACAAGAGCTTTGTAATTGGCGTACAAGGACTATACAATACGGTAATGGGCAACAATACTCCTGTTTATTTATTACCGCAAATGGGTAATGATGAAATAATGCGAGGCTATTACGGTGGTAGGTATCGCGATAAAAATTTACTGGCTTTTCAAGGCGAACTCCGCTACCGCTACAACAACCGGTTTGGCGCTACCGCCTTTGCAGGCACAGGAACCGTTTGGGGTTTTGATGAATTTTCAACCAATTCATTCAAGCCAAATTATGGCGCAGGCTTTAGGTATTTCTTCGATCCTGAAAAAGGAATTAGTGTACGTTTAGATTATGGCGTTGGCGAAAAAAGACTTAATGAAAAACGCCAGAGTGGATTTTATATTAGCATTTCGGAAGCCTTTTAAGGGATGTAAAATTCAAAATCAATATAAGGGTATTTTTAGCGTTGTCGTCATTGCGAGGCACGAAGCAATCTTCTCTGAAAAAATATTTTTGACGATGAGATTACTTCAATCAATGAAGAATTGATTTCGCAATGACGGGCAAATCGTCCATTTTCCATTTCCCATCTTACATCTTACATCACCCATCTTACCTCTTACATCTTCCACCTTCCATCAATTACTTCTCCTTCGCTCCTCTTCATTTCCTGCTTTTCGTTCTGCTTGTTTAATTTTTTGATTTCCGAAATTGTATCGAACACTTAATCGCAATTGCTGATTATCGTAATAGTTATTATAAGTTTGCAAAATGTTATTAATCAAACTACTGTAGCGGAATTTATTTGTTTTGAACACATCTGTAAAATTAATAGCGCATTGCAGCTTTTTATCTAAAAGCAATGCCTTAAATCCCAAATCAAGATTATATTGGCTTTTATTTTTATTTAATCCATCAACCGCAGGAAACTGATACCAGAAATTTACATCAGTAAAAAATGTTTTCTTTTTATTAATGATAAATTGGTTTGAAGTAGAAAAGTACGCACCGAAGCCACTTAAATCTCTAACCGTTTGCGGAATATTCGATTGAGATAAATTATAAAAAACATCTACTTGGTTTACACTCTGCAGCCATTTCAAATTATTCAAAACTATTGAATTACTCATTTGATAACTGTAACCTTTAATAAAATTAACAGGTTTTAAAACCTGCGAATTCGAATTTGCATCAACAAAATTTACGTCATTGTAACCATCAGAAATTTTGTTGTAAGATAAAGTTGTGGTAAATACATCTTTATAAGTATGCGATAACTCTATGTTATTACTGTATGATGGCTGAAGAAAGGGATTTCCCTCGGCATACACAAACTGATTGCTATACCAGCGGAAAGGATTTAATTTTCGGTAAGCCGGTCTATTAATCCGCCGACCGTAATTTGCAGAAAACAAGCTGTTTTCATTCAACTTATAAGTTATAAAACCAGTTGGAAAAAGCTGAAAATAGCGACTATTATTATTTTGGTTAGCAGAGCTGCCCCTCAGCTGGGTATATTCTCCTCTTAAGCCAAACTGAAAATCGAATTTTTTAGTTTTCTTATTTAAATTCAAATAAAGTGCCTGAGTATTTTCGTTATAATCGAATTGATTGAGCTGATTTAAATCTGGTTGATAGACATTGTCAAGTTTTTTGTAAAATGCCAAACCACTTTGGTTTTGAATAAAGCTGATTTTTGCGCCAAAAGCAATATTAAAAGCCTTATAAGGAAAATCAACATCAGCTTTTAGCGTATATAAATTTATATTCTGATTGCTTTCTGATAAGTATTCGGCAAGCGAATTTGCAATATATAGACCATTACCTGCGTAACTTGTATTGTTAAAAAACCGATTTCTATTATCAGTATATTTAAACCAATCTCCTGTTATCATCAACTGCTTCCCGGCCGAATCTAAATTATGCTTGAGGTAAAAGCCAACTGTATTAAAATTCGATTTAATTTTAGCGTTTGCATCAGAATTAAGAAAGGAATCAATACTTCCAGCGGAATTAAAAATCGTTGTTTTGATATTCTCGATCGAATGAAAATCAGTCAATCCGCCATTATAAGAAACGCCAGCTGTAGTCTTTTTTGTTATTTGATAATCTACACCTATTTGTATGCTTGGAACTGTTCTGAAATTTCTATCCTTATTTACCACATTCCAGGTTTGAAGAGGATAAAAAACATCGCTTTGCTCAAAAGGAACCAATGAACCTTTGCGGATATTAAAGTTTGAAAATAATGTTAGCTTATCTTTTTTAAAACTTAGATTTCCACCCGTAGCAAAGGTTGGGTAGGTTGCCTGGAAGTAACTCATATTTACCGAGCCTTTAAAACCTTCGGTATTATTTCGCTTTAAAACAATGTTGATTAATCCATTATTTCCTTGTGCATCGTATCGGGCAGGAGGATTGGTTATAACCTCAACTTTGGCAACATTATCTGATGAAATAGACTTTAGGTAATTCGAAAGTTCATCTTCGGAGAGCTGAATCAGTTTGTCGTTAACCATAACATTAACAGCACCCTTTCCAACTAAAGAAATCCTATCATTCATTACCCTTACACCAGGCACTTTAGTTAATAATTCCAGCGCATCTGTTCCAATAGCAGCCACACTATTTTCAGCGTTGTAAACTATACGGTCAACTTTTCTTTCAATTAACTGCTTTCTTGAATTTACCTGAACCTCTTGAAGATTGTTAGAAACAAGTTCCAAGGTGGTTTTGATAAGGGTATCAGCTTGTAGCAGGACAGAAATTTTGCTTTTGCCCGTCTGAATTGAAGAAAAATCAATGGTGTAATTACCTGGAGCTAAATTTTTAAAAATGTATCGCCCTAAAGTATCACTTTGGGTTATTTTGTTAGTTTTATCACCAGTTAGTTTTATAGTTACTTCTGCAACATTCTTACCATTTAAGCTTAATTCACCAGCAATTTTGAATTGGGCTTTGGCTTTAAAGGCAATGCTAAAAAAAAATATAAAAGCAAAGATTTTGTGCATCAGTTACTTAAAGCTAAGAAAAACATGATAGTTTAAGACTTCGAGAATTTCAAAAAGCCATCTAATATCAGATTACTGATTCGTCTTAAATTAGCTTCGTCGCTAACATAAGCAAGGCTTTTTTCGCTGCTAATGTTTCCAAGTTCTACAACCAAAGCCGGAACTTTTGATTCTCTCAAAACCAATAGGTTCGCATTTTTCAACGAATCGCGTACTTCTATACCATTAAGTTGATTTAAACTTTTCAAAACGTCAGTACCAAACTGTTCAGCTGATTTAATATTTGGATTTAACTGAGAAACAAAAACCTCAATCCCCTCAAATGGAACTTTCAAATCTGCCCTTGGCATACTGTTATGATGAATCGAGATAAAAGCAGTAGCAGATTCATTTGGTAACCTATCTCTTAGTGGTATAAATTTATCTTTATCTCTAGTCAGTACAACTTTAATATTTCTTTTTTCAGCTTCCTCTTTAAGAATTTGGACTGCTTTTAAATTCAGATCTTTTTCTTTAATCCCCGATTGACTTTTCGATGCACCGTCTTGCCCGCCGTGGCCGGCATCAATAACCAAAACTAAATCCTTGGCTAAATTGAGTTTTTTAACTTCTGCGTTGATTTCTACATTTTCAGTTGGCGCATTTAAACCTAAGTTGTTATCTGCAACACCACTCAAAAAGTTATGGTTAGTTCGTGTAAGGGTATCTTCCTTAATTCTATTCGCAGCCGTACGAGCAATCTCATTAATATCAGGTGAAATTGTGTTCTCACTATTAACCGAAACAATATCTTTTTTACCTGCATTTTTTTGAGCAACAACTTTCATTGTAACAATTTCTTTCTGATTTACAAAAGCCAGACAGCAAAAAGAAATTATTGGAACAGCAATCAGATAGGTGGATTTTTGCAAATTCGAATTTGGTTTTTTATACATCATCATAATTCTTTTCTTTAATGGAAGCTTACTAAAACTGTTAATTAAATTGTTCGATGGCATGGCCAATTGCAAGAGCAAGGAGGCATATTGCTTTTTATCCGCAGAATCAGCCGTTTCTTCATCGGCTAAAAACTCATGGTTGCTGTAAATCTCGTTTCGCCAAAAATAGATTACCGGGTTTAGCCATAAAATACAGGCAACCGCATTTACAATCAGTTTATCAATAACATGAGCCTGGTTAACATGAACCAATTCGTGCTTAATCACCAATGCTCGTTCATCATTTTTCAAAGCAGCATCAATAATTATCTTGTTAAAAAAAGAACAGTTTTTGATTTTGGAATCAGACTTTACAGTAATAATTGAAGCGTGTTTTGAAATCGTAAACTTCTTTAAAATGCGCCCTATGTAACCCATCAAAAATAAATTCCGAATTAATAATCCAGCAATAACAAAATAGTATCCGTATTCTAGTATTTGCGCCCAATTCAGTTTAATAAAAGCCTTTTCATCACCTACAAAATCCTTCTCAAACCCGTTATCATTGCTATAAACTATATTTTGAGCTGGTGCAGCTTGATGAATAATTACTTCTTTTTGATGCTCTATCGTTATCGCCGGAATAGCAAAGCTGATGAAAAGTGTACTCAGTAGATAAATCCTATTAAGCTTAAAAAACGTAAGCTTACTAAGCAATAATTTATAGGCTGTAAAAAATATTAATGTACAAGCCGATACCTTTAGCAAATAGAGTAAAATCATGATTTCGAGTTTTCGTTAATAATCTTTTTAATCTCTTCTATATCCTTGTCACTCAATTTTTCTTCCTTCACCATAAAGGATAGCAAACTTGCAGGCGAATTATTAAAATACCCCGAAATCATTTTAGAAAATGTGGTTCTAGCATAATCTTCTTTGCTGATGGATGGAAAATATTCGTAGGTTTTGCCATAAGCTTTATAATTAACATAGCCTTTCTTTTCCAACAAACGAACAATTGATGAGATGGTGTTGTATGGTGGTTTTGGCTCGTCATCCAATTCATCAATAATATCTTTTACAAATGCCTTTTCTAATTTCCATAAAACCTGCATAATGCGCTCTTCCGTTTTGGTTAATTCTTCCATAACTCAAACTTATAACTTATTTTTCAGTTATACAACTATAAAATAAGTTATTAAACGTAAAAATCAGTTTAAAATATTATTTACCTGATTTTCAGACAATTAAAATTTATTGAAAACGAATTTCAGTCGTTCTTGGCGATTTGAAGTCCCGCCATTCGCTGTAGCCCTCGTAGAAAAAACTCGGGGCTGCGGGTTTAAAATTAACGGACTGTTTAGCAAGACGTAGAATCTGTTGAGACAGGAACCAAGGTTTTAGAGACAACAAAAACCCATAACCGTCATTCCGAGCGAAGCCGAGGAATCTTTGAACTTAGCGACAATAAGAAACGGAGGCTATTTTGTACGTACTCACAAACTACAAGTTTAACAAACCCAAAACTTATAACTTATAACGTAAAACTTAAAACCTACTTACTTAAACCTGCAAGCGCATTAATGGTTAGCGCAACAATTACAGTGTTAAAAATAAAAGAAATTATACTATGCAATAAGGTCAATCTGCGAATGTTTCGAGCAGAGATTTCGACATCAGAAACCTGAAAAGTCATCCCGATAACAAAAGAAAAATAGGCGAAATCTATAAAATCAGGTGCATCTTCATTAGGAAATTCTAAACCACCTTTTTTAGTTTTACTATCGCCATAAAATAAATGAGCATAACGCATTGCAAAAGTAGTATGCATCAGCGACCAGGATAAAAACATACCAGATATTGCAATTATCAAGTCGAGCGTTTTAATGTTTTTATCGAGCAATAGCAGAATAACCGCTAACATCCCGGCAAAGGTAGAAACAACTACAATTACGAAGATTTCACCTTTGGTTTCATCTTGTTTTTTTGCCTTTAAGTGTGTTTCTGATGCTGTTGTATTAAAAAACATATACCAATGAAGCGATATCAAAATCACACAAAATACATCCCAACCGAACATAATGCGTGTTAAACCATCCATATTTAACAAAAAAGAACCAAAATAAGCAAGCAATCCGGTGCCTAAGCTCAGCAATAAAATATATAACGCCGAAACTTTTTGTATGCCGGTCAATTTTGGTTCAGTTTCCATTAAATTTTATTGCTTAAATTTTAATTTGAAATGTTCTTTTGCCTGCCCTTTTTTAAAATAAACCAATCCTATCCAAAATAAATCTACTGTAACGGTAACATCAGGATGGTTTTTGATTTCTTCCCAAGCTTCTTTCATGCCTTTGCTCCAATAAATATCATCAAAAATGAGCAAAGAATTTTCTGTAACTTTTGGTAAGCACCATTTAAAATAATTTAGAGTTGCATCCTTTCTATGATTGCCATCAATGTACACAAAATCTAAAGTTGGCTGCTTGGCAATAATGTCAGGTAAAATTAAATCGAAATTACCTACATGAAGTTCGATGTTATTCAAAGCCAAATCTTTAAAATTATTGCTTGCCACGCCTGCCGTTTGTGGACAACCTTCAATAGTTATAATTTGTGCTTCGGGATTGGCTGCCGATAAATAAGCAGAGGTAATGCCTAAACAAGTACCTAATTCTATTGCAGTTTTTGGCTTTGTATTTTTTGCAAGGCGATAAATCAATTTAGCAAGCCGCGGGCTTTTAAGTGCATTTTTAGCAATTTGGCTTACCTTTTTTACGTTATTTTTATTTAAGTGCGAACCTGCGCCAAGGTCGGTAACCGTGATTTCAGAATCGTCATTAAAAAGTTTTTTTCGTTGTGCTTCTATATTTTCATATTCAGATTTCTCGGTAAAATCGTAAATTACATCGTCGGCAAGCTTGTAAACGAATGGCGAGTGCGTTCCATGTCGGGTTTTTGCCGTTAAACGGTGTTTTAAATAATCTGTAATAAATTGAATTATCATATATTGCAAAAGTAATTAAACGCCGCAAACCAATGTATTTTTTATGGAAAATAACGCAGAGATAAGCGCATTAGTAAAATTACTTGATGATCCTGATCAGGAAGTTTACCAGCACGTAGAAAAGAAACTTTTAGAGTATGGCGGAGAAGTTATTCATTTTCTGGAAAACGCCTGGGAGCAATCTTTTGATGGTTTAATGCAGGAAAGAATCGAGAACATCGTTCATCAAATACAATTTAATACCGTAAAAGAAGATTTAAATCTATGGTACTTAAGTGGCGCTTTTGATTTATTACAAGGCGCTTTAATCATTAATCGTTATCAATATCCCGATTTAGACGAGCAGAAAGTTATCAATCAGCTTGAAGAAATTAAGCGTGATATTTGGCTTGGTTTACAATACGAAATGAGTTCGGTTGAGAAAGTGAAACTAATAAACCATATCCTTTATCAGCAATACGGCTTTGGCGGTAACACAAAAAACCACCACGACCCGCAAAATTCTTACCTGAGTCAAGTTTTAGAAAGTAAAAAAGGCAATCAAATTACGCTTGCGATTATATACTCTACCCTTGCGCAAAAGCTGGATTTACCAATTTACGGCATTAATTTACCGCAGCATTTTATACTTGGCTTTATTGATGAAAGCAAGCAGGAAAGCACAGAATACGGTGTGCTCTTTTATATCAATGCCTTTAATCGTGGCAATATTTTCGGCAAGCACGATGTTGATCAGTTTTTACGTCAGCTAAATTTAGAACCAATGCCCGAATATTATCGTCCATGCAGCAACACTGATATTATCCGCAGGGTTTTGAGAAATTTGATTTCTGCTTATGAAAACGCAGGTGCAACCGATAAAGTGGCAGAGCTTAATCAACTGCAAAATTTAATTAAAGACGATACTAAAACAGATTAAAAAATAATTGCAAATGATAAAAAATCTATTAAAACCTATCTTATTATTTATTGTTTGCATAGCCATCACGGCGAAGCTTAGCGCACAAAAATCAATTAAACCAAATGTTATCGCTTATTATACCGGTAATGGTACCGTAATCGATAGTTTCCCTATTGAAAAGGTAAGCCATTTGATTTATAGCTTTGCACATTTGAAAGGCGATAGTATTCACATCAGTTCTGCAAAAGATTCTTCCCTTATCGAAAAAATGGTTGGTTTAAAAAAACGCAATCCAGATTTAAAAGTTATGATTGCCTTAGGTGGTTGGGGTGGTTGTGCGCCATGTTCTGAAGTTTTTAGCAGGGCCAACGGCCGAAAAACTTTCGCCAAAACAACCAAAACGCTTCTAGATTATTTTAAAGCAGATGGTATTGATCTTGATTGGGAATATCCTGCAGTAGTTGGGCATCCGGGGCATAGATATGAAGAAGCCGATAAGCAAAACTTTACCGAATTGGTAAAAGAATTACGCAAAAGCCTGGGCAAAAAAGCTGAAATTAGTTTCGCCGCAGGCGGAACCAAAAACTGCATAGATTCTTGCTTTGAGTGGAACAAGGTAATGCCTTTAGTTAACCGCATTAATTTAATGAGTTACGATTTAGTGAGCGGATACGCTACCGTTAGCGGTCACCATACGCCATTGTACTCCACACCTCAGCAACAACTTTCTGCAGATTTTGCAATAAATGCGATGAAAGCTTATGGTGTTCCGGCCAATAAAATTGCATTAGGTGCTGCGTTTTACGCCCGAATTTTTCAAAACACAACCGATGCAAATAACGGCTTGTACCAACCCACTAAATTTTTGCGTGGCATTGCCTCAAAATCTTTTAAAACAGAGTTTACCGAAGCAAATGGCTATAAATATTTTTGGGACGATGTGGCTAAAGCGCCCTATTACTACAATGCCCAAACCAAGCGCATAGCCAGTTTTGATGATGAAAAATCTATAGCTTTGAAAACCAAGTATGTTATAGACCAGAAACTAAACGGCATTATGTTTTGGGAACTAACCGAAGATGCTTACGAAAATGGTTTGTTAAATGAAATAGATAAAGCCATTAAACCTTAGTTTTTGAAGCGCAAAAACAGTACAATTTTTAAAGTTGCTTCCCGTTTTTCGCATATACGCCTGCCTGTCCGGCAGACAGGCTTCGCAGTTGGTTCCCTACTTGCTGCAGGGTATCGCTGCAACCGGGGCTAAATGGCAAAAACTTTCGCTTTTTTTAATGTCTGGGCGAAGAACCCTCGTGTCTAAACCCGATATAAGCCTACCGTGTACCCACATCTTTTTGGATTTCGAATCCTAAATAGATATTATAGAATTTTTGGAGACCGAGTATTAGGGTTGTTGCACCAGGCTTCCTCTGTGATGAATAACCTTTCCAACCACC
>NZ_CAKLBO010000017.1:0-7431 GCF_920984695.1 Pedobacter sp. Leaf132
AGTTTGAAAAAACGATGAGGAACAGCAAAAAAGCCGCATAAATTGCATCCAGAGGAATCTAAATAAATGCATCTCAAAAAAAAATATCTGACGAAACAAAATCTCTAGTGTACTATTGCAATTCCATTAGTTGATTTTTTTAAAAAGGAGAAAAGTAGGGATGAACTAATAGCAGAGTTACAAAAAAATACAAATTTCGAGGATGAAGAAGTAATTGTTAATGTAAAGAAATACAAAAGAAATAACAAAACAATAGCATTAATAAAATTACTTCGAAATTTTGAATGTCAAATTTGTAAAAAATTCATTAAAAAAAGAGATGGTTCTAGATATGTGGAAGCTGCTCACATCAATCCAAAACATAAGAAAGGACAAGAAATAGCAGAAAATATAATTCTCCTATGTCCCAATCACCATAAAGAATTTGATTATGGTGATTTGAGCATTATTGAACAAACGAATGACAAAATAGAATTTAATCTTAATGGAACCGATTATATAGTTAATTTAAAGATATCTTAATTCTTAATATTATCAAATGATACCATTGGTAATTAAGTCAGCTAACAAAATTATGAACTTCAACAATATTGATGATTTAAAAAAAGCAGGATTTTCAGGATTTAAGAAAATAGGTGACCTTTTCACAGACTGTTCATCCATTCCAAAAGACAAAGGTGTTTATCTCGTTTTAAATCCAAATTTTAAAAAAGAAGAATATTTGCAAATTGGAACAGGCGGGCACTTTAAAGGAAAAAACCCGAACGTTTCTCTTGACGAACTAAAAACCAATTGGGTTGAAAACTCACTCGTTATATACATCGGAAAGGCAGGCAGTGAAAGCAGTAAGGCAACATTATACTCAAGATTAAAACAATATTTTGGCTTCGGTCAGGGTAAAAATATTGGGCATTATGGAGGGAGGTTGATTTGGCAGTTAAAGAACTCTGCGGACTTAATTATTTGTTGGAAATCTTTAGTTAATGATGATCCAAGAACTATTGAAAAACAATTAATTAAAGATTTTGCAATAATGTTTTCTGCGCGACCATTCGCAAATCTTACCGATTAATTTTAAATGAATAAGATTGAATTTTGGATATGGCCTAATAAATTAAAATGAGTAAATTATTTTAAAATAGATCCAAAAACTATGTAATCACAGACAGAATGTCGTAAATTTTCCGTATCTTTATGCTAACATTTCGAACCACAAGCATACTATATTTCTCACTTTTTGCTTGTTCTTAAACTTAATTCTGGTAACGCCCTGCGGGCAGCCCTCCTAAAGGTAAAGGTTAGAATTTACACGAAAATATTATTGAGTTTTTCTCAATTTTTCTCCAAATTTTATCTGGTTTTTGCTGAGCTTCCAACTATCTTTTAATTAAAAGGAAATGGTTTCTTTGATTAAAGTCTACATCAACTCTCATTACTCCTCCTTACTTTTTATAAGGGCTATCTTCCAATTCACATTTCTAATTCCTAATTTCACTATATCCAAAACTTATACATGTCCTGTATATAAGGAGAGTAGAAATTTTTTTGGATATTTGATTTCCATAATAAAATAAAACCAGATTTTAGTGAATAGAGTTAAGAACATTCAGAGATTAATAAATTTATCTTGTGTAAATAAAAGAAGTGGTGACCCTAATATAAAGTTATCATCCCTTTTTTATTCAATATCAGAAGACGATGCTGTAGATAGAAATAGTGATATAATTCAGGCTGTAATCACAGAGCCAAAATATGTTCTATGTTTTTTAATTGTGCCATATAGAGGGCAGTATGGTTCATATTGTAAAGAAGAACTAGTTGCTTTTACAGACAAAGAAGGAAATGCTTTAAGCAAAATAACTTTGTCTAAGTGGGAGGTCTTGAATCTTCAATTAACCTCATCCGATTATTTAAAGTCTTTAACTATATCTAGAGGATCAGATGTCCAAGTTGTCTTAGATTTTCAAAATCTACCCAGATTGACTGTTGTTTCTGATTTTTGGAAACTTGTCAAAGAAATCGATGCATCTTGTGAAACTGCTAGGGAAGCGCATGCATACTTAGATTATTACCTTGACAAAAAGAAATTAAACGATGCAGAACGTTCTATCTTAGACTTTCAAGAACAACTTTCAAAGCAAGCAAATGTCTTAGAACAATATCAGTCATTAATCTTGCAATTTCAAAAAATTGTGGATAGCTGTAACATTAATATCCAAAACTCAAACTATCCCCTTAAATAAAGAAATATGATTAAGTTTTGGATATAGTAAAATTTCTCGCTAGTTATAACTCAAATTTAATAATGCGTTCTTTCTCCTTTTCTTTATTGTTTAAATAAAATTCTTTTAAATCCCTCAAATATACTTCTGTTGTTTTACTGAGTGTGTGTCCATTCTTCATTTGAACTTCCGCAAATGACATACCCTCATAAACAATCTCATGAACATTAGCTGTATGTTTTAAATGATATTTTGTGAAAGAATTGTCTATTCCCAAATCGTTAAGCATGGTTCTAAAACTGTACGACATACTTTTATGCTTATACATTTCTCGCCCCAAGTAGCAGATTTTTCCATTTTCAGCAGTACTGAACAGAAATAAATTTTGTAATGAATTATTGTTAAAATCAACACCAATGCTTTCCAAGTGATTATATATTGGTAAATCCAAAGACACCTTTCTCGCTATTCTGGTTTTACTTTTTGCTGCTTTTAGGTAAATCATCTTTTTGCTCATGTCAAAATCTTTGAGTTCTAGTCTGCAAATTTCTATCGGTCTTAAGTGGGTGTAGTATATTAAAAGAAGAAAAGTTAAATAAGGAGGTTTCCTATGCTCTTTTACATAATTGAATATATTTTGTAGCTGCTCAATGGTGAAAACTGTTGTGTTATCATTCTGTTCCCTTCTTATTTCATAACCTAATCTTATATGTTTAATAGGGTTAAATTCTAAAACTCTTTTTTTTGTAGTCCAAAATTCTAGTACAGCACCTAATCTTTCCTTATATTCTTTAATTGTGAATTTTGACAGTCTTGTTTTATATCGAATTGAAATATAATTCTTTGCATAAATCAGGTAATTTTCAATCAATTCAGCATCTATGTAATCTAGCAGAATGTAGGGCATATCAATCTCGTTAAGATAATTTTTGAAGAATTTGATACCTAATTCATAATTTGCTATTGTCTTTGGTGATAAAAATTGCCTACGGTTTTCAATATAAGCTGCTGCTGCTTCATCATAAGATGGCATTCTTTCTGCTTTTCTTATTTCATTAAAATTTTTTCCATCATAGACTTTGGAAGTTAGTAAGTCATGAACATTATTATATAAGCTTTTTATAAGTTTTTCGCGCTCTTTTTTGGTTAAACCAACTTTGTTCAGGCCAGCTCTGAATTTTACCTGTTTGCGTTTGTTGTTTTTATTATAATAGAAATAAATAAATACTTCATTTGAATTGCTGATATGGATATTTGAGCATTCTGGGTTTAGGGGATAAGGTTTAATTACCATAAACTTTTGATTCCTTTTTAATTGATTAATAGCTAATTAATTTTTATAAGAATCTAGTAAAGAGAGCATTCAAAATTTTGATGTACCTTTGTTACAATTCAGGATAAAAACCTGACAGGTTGTATGCAAAAAGATATCGAAATTACCCTGCTCCCACATCAGGTTGAGCAAGTTGAGGCCATCAATCAAAAGCTCGAAGAAGCCTTAAAAATACCACAAAAGCGCATTCATGGCTTCGAAATTCTGAAAAGATCAATAGATGCAAGGTCTCGAAAAGTTATCTACCGTCTTCAAATAAAAGTTTATATCGATGAAATTCCTCAGGTAGAAATTCATGAGGTTAACTATCAAAATGTCAGTAATGCTAAGCCCGTTTTAATTATTGGCGCTGGTCCGGCCGGATTATTTGCCGCTTTGCAATGCATCGAAAATGGCTTAAAACCAATAATTATCGAAAGAGGTAAAGATGTTAAACAGCGTAGAAGAGATTTAGCCGCAATTAATAAACAAGGCGTTGTAAATACCGAATCTAATTACTGCTACGGCGAAGGTGGTGCCGGCACCTACTCAGATGGTAAATTATATACCCGCTCTAACAAACGGGGTGATATAAATAAGGTATTACAAGTTTTTGTAGATCACGGTGCCGAAAAAGATATTATTGTGGATGCAAGACCACACATTGGCACAAATAAATTGCCACATATCATCACATCTATAAAAGACACTATTTTAAATGCTGGTGGAGAAGTGATGTTCGATAGCCAGATGACAGATATACTCATTGAATTTGGTAAAATAAAAGGCATAGAAATAAATTTTGAAGATAAATTACATGCAGATAACATCATCCTGGCAACCGGTCATTCGGCCAGAGATGTGTACGAATTGCTGCACAGCAAAAATATTTTAATAGAAGCAAAGCCATTTGCCTTAGGCGTACGTATAGAGCACCCGCAACAAATTATCGATTCAGCACAATACCATTGCGATACACGCTCCGAGTTTTTACCGCCCGCCTATTATAGTTTAGTAGAGCAAGTTGGCGCTCGTGGAGTATTTTCTTTCTGTATGTGTCCGGGTGGTATAATTGCACCTTGCGCCACAGGCGAAAATGAAATTGTTGTGAATGGCTGGTCGCCTTCTAAAAGAAATAATCCCTACGCTAATTCTGGTACTGTTGTTCAGGTAACTTTAAATGATGTTCTGGGATATGATCCTTTACGCATGCTAAATTTCCAATCAGAGATAGAAAAACTGGCGTTCGAAGCCGGTGGCGGAAATTTGGTTGCCCCAGCACAGCGAATGATGGATTTTGTAAATAATAAACTATCAATCGATTTGCCTAAAAATTCATATCTCCCCGGTACAAAAAGTGTTATGCTCGATAATATTTTACCCGCTTTCGTTTCAGATAGTTTAAAATCTGCCTTGCCATTGTTCGGCAAAAAGATAAAAGGCTATTATACCAACGAAGCCATTTTGGTTGGTGTAGAAAGTCGTACTTCATCACCTGTTCGCATTCCTCGTGATAAGGAAACTTATCAGCATCCGCAAATTAAAGGTTTATATCCTTGCGCAGAAGGCGCTGGCTATGCTGGCGGAATCGTATCTGCCGCAATCGATGGTATAAATTGTGCAAACGCCATTTTGAATGCAAAATAGCAAACATTAAATATTTTAACTTGTTCTTAAGCTATGTTTGATATCACCAATGAAATAAAAAAATCTTTTAATGGGGATGCCTGGCATGGAAATCATGTTATGCAAACGCTAAACAATGTCGAACCCGAAAAAGCATTTCAACATTTTATTCCAGATGCACATTCCATTGCCGAAATCGCATTGCATTTAACCGCGTGGACAGAAGAAGTTTCATCCAGATTGAATGGAAATTTAGCTCTGGAACCAGAAATGGGCGATTGGCCACCAGTTCAGGAAAAATCTCCACAGGCATGGGAAAAAATTATTGTAAATTTTAAAATTGCGAATGAAGAATTGATTCGAATTTGTGAAAATATAAAACCCAATGATTGGAATAATAAAACAATTGACGAAAGAAATGCGGCTTTAGGAACAGGAGTTACAAATGCAGTATTATTAAATGGTTTGGTTCAGCACCACGCTTACCACTCCGGACAAATTGCTATTCTCTCAAAATTTTAGTTTATGAAAAAGACACTCATTATCGGAGCCTCAACAGATCCCTCACGCTACGCTTATAAAGCGGCACACATGCTCACCAGGTTTAACCACCAAATAGTTAATATCGGTATAAAACGCGGCGAAGTTGCAGGCGTAGAAATCGAAAAACAAGGCCAAACTCATCCAGATATAGACACCATTACATTATATATCGGCCCTGCCTTACAACCACAATACTATCATTATATTATTGATACCAAGCCAAAGCGTGTGATTTTCAATCCCGGTACAGAAAATTATGAGTTCGAAAAACTTTTAGATCAACACAATATCGAACCAATGAGAGCTTGTACTTTAGTGCTTTTAAGTACCGGACAGTATTAGCCAAATTCCCAAAATCAATATTCAATTATCAAAAGCAGGGCCTGTATAACTTAAATGTTCTTATCTGCTTTATAGGTTAAGACATAATTAATATCTTTTTTTGAAAAGCAAGTTCCTGTTTTCCAATTAAAGTTCGTCCCGTTCTGCATTTCAAATCCTCGGTTCGCTGCGCTTTCCCTGCGGGTTTTTCATTCCGCCCGGGTTTATTTTACGTCTGTCCGTTTTCCAATCAGTAGTTAGTATATAGTATTTAGTATCGAGTATCAAGACATGGAGCTTACACCCGCTACTTAGATGACCTTAGATTCCTTAGATTGTGGATTTAGTCTTTTATTAAGTGCTAACGATATACATCTTAAACTTAGCTGCCTTAGGTGGTGAAAACTTATGCATTAAGCTTTAAAATCTTTTTCAATCTGCGCTATTTTATCTGCGAACATCAGCGGGAAACGATAGGCACCTTGCAATCACCTGCAACCATCAACCTAAAACAGATTTATAACTTAGATGACCTTAGATGGTAAACTAGTCTTAGTGGATAGGTTCTTACTATGTAGTATTAAGTACTTAGGCATGGAGCTTATACTCGCTACTTACATGTCCTTAATTACTTATATGTACAAACTATTCCCTTAAAATCTATTTTTTAAAATAACTTAGCTGCCTTAGTTGGTGAAAACTTATGCATTAAGCTTTAAAATCTTTTTCAATCTGCGCTATTTTATCTGCGAACATCAGCGGGAAAGATAGGCGCCTATGCAATCACCGGTAAACTAAAACCGACTTACAACGTAGATGAACTTAAATCCTTATTTGTACAAACTGTTCCCTTAAAATCTATTTTTAAAATAACTTAAGTGACCTTAGCTGTCTTAGGTGGTGAAAACTTATACATTAAGCTTTAAAATCCTTTTCAATCTGCGATAATTTTATCTGCGAACATCAGCGGGAAAGATAGGCGCCTATGCAATCACCGGTAACCCTGAACAATCAATTTACCACAGAAACCCGCCTTAAACAAACCACGTCCTGAAAAAGTTTGCTTACGCCAATAATTTTTCTCACTGAAATCCATGCAGTTACCACTGTCCATCCAAATAAAAGCGGCCCTGGCTTTGTGCAAGCGGATAATTTTCCTACTTTTGCATCCCGCTTCGGAGGAAGGGGAAAAGGTTGAAAAGATGAAATAAGGTTGCCGGAATTATTTTCAAATAAAATTTGGTGATTGAGAAAAGTTTTCTACTTTTGCAACCCGCTTGGGAAGGAATCGGAGCTCTGAAAAGAGCGATATTGAAAGAGGGATTAAGAAGAAAAAGGCGACGAAGAAATAAAATTTATTTTATTTGGAAGTTAAAAAAAGATTCTTACCTTTGCACTCCCAACCGA
>NZ_CAKLBO010000018.1:0-1982 GCF_920984695.1 Pedobacter sp. Leaf132
AAAGAGGGATTAAGAAGAAAAAGGCGACGAAGAAATAAAATTTATTTTATTTGGAAGTTAAAAAAAGATTCTTACCTTTGCACTCCCAACCGAAAGGAAGGGTAAAAAAATCAGAACGGCGGATGTCGGGAAGATAGAAAAAACGAGATTGAAACGGAAGAAACTGAAGAGGGACGAATAAGACCATCAGAAACTGAAACCCGAAGATATATAAAAGGCCGCCGCGAGGTACCGGGCCGAACAAGTTCTTAAAAGAGATGTCAATGTAGCGCAAGCGAGGTAATGAAGTACGGATTCAAGTACAGAATACCGGAGCTTGATTTTAAAGTCAAATGTCTGACAGACATAATTAAAAAAAGAAGACTATTTTTAACGATAGTTAAAACTGGTCAGAATCTTACAACACATTTTACAATGGAGAGTTTGATCCTGGCTCAGGATGAACGCTAGCGGCAGGCCTAATACATGCAAGTCGAACGAGATTATCCAGCTTGCTGGATATGAAAGTGGCGCACGGGTGCGTAACGCGTATGCAACCTACCTTAATCAGGGGGATAGCCCGAAGAAATTCGGATTAACACCGCATAAAAACACAGGATAGCATTATCCAATGTTCAAATATTTATAGGATTAAGATGGGCATGCGTGTCATTAGCTAGTTGGCGGGGTAATGGCCCACCAAGGCGACGATGACTAGGGGATCTGAGAGGATGACCCCCCACACTGGTACTGAGACACGGACCAGACTCCTACGGGAGGCAGCAGTAAGGAATATTGGTCAATGGAGGCAACTCTGAACCAGCCATGCCGCGTGCAGGAAGACTGCCCTATGGGTTGTAAACTGCTTTTATCTGGGAATAAACCTTTCTACGAGTAGAGAGCTGAATGTACCAGAAGAATAAGGATCGGCTAACTCCGTGCCAGCAGCCGCGGTAATACGGAGGATCCAAGCGTTATCCGGATTTATTGGGTTTAAAGGGTGCGTAGGCGGCCTGTTAAGTCAGAGGTGAAAGACGGTAGCTCAACTATCGCAGTGCCTTTGATACTGATGGGCTTGAATAAACTAGAGGTAGGCGGAATGAGACAAGTAGCGGTGAAATGCATAGATATGTCTCAGAACACCGATTGCGAAGGCAGCTTACTATGGTTTTATTGACGCTGAGGCACGAAAGCGTGGGGATCAAACAGGATTAGATACCCTGGTAGTCCACGCCCTAAACGATGAATACTCGCTGTTAGCGATATACAGTTAGCGGCTAAGCGAAAGCGTTAAGTATTCCACCTGGGGAGTACGCTCGCAAGAGTGAAACTCAAAGGAATTGACGGGGGCCCGCACAAGCGGAGGAGCATGTGGTTTAATTCGATGATACGCGAGGAACCTTACCCGGGCTTGAAAGTTAGTGAATTATTCAGAGATGAATAAGTGAGCAATCACACGAAACTAGGTGCTGCATGGCTGTCGTCAGCTCGTGCCGTGAGGTGTTGGGTTAAGTCCCGCAACGAGCGCAACCCCTATGTTTAGTTGCCAGCATGTAATGATGGGGACTCTAAACAGACTGCCTGTGCAAACAGAGAGGAAGGAGGGGACGACGTCAAGTCATCATGGCCCTTACGTCCGGGGCTACACACGTGCTACAATGGATGGTACAGAGGGCAGCTAGCTAGCAATAGTATGCGAATCTCATAAAGCCATTCACAGTTCGGATTGGGGTCTGCAACTCGACCCCATGAAGTTGGATTCGCTAGTAATCGCGTATCAGCAATGACGCGGTGAATACGTTCCCGGGCCTTGTACACACCGCCCGTCAAGCCATGGAAGTTGGGGGTACCTAAAGTATGTAACCGTAAGGAGCGTCCTAGGGTAAAACCGATAACTGGGGCTAAGTCGTAACAAGGTAGCCGTACCGGAAGGTGCGGCTGGAATACCTCCTTTCTGGAGCAGAGTTGACTACTCGCTGCGCAACATGATACTCTAAAAAGTT
>NZ_CAKLBO010000018.1:2079-5512 GCF_920984695.1 Pedobacter sp. Leaf132
GATTTTTACTAATAAGGAATAAGCTATAGGCTTAGGTTGGGGCCATTAAACCCTACACCTTTATACCCTCAGCCTTATACCTTAATAAAGTTCTTTGACATATTGGAAGAAGTTAAAAAAGAAGAGCAAACAACAATAGGCGACTGTTTTGTTTGTGCTCACCGAGCAGCGTAGCAATACAAAGCGAGGTATGAGACATCATAACAAGAGCAAAAAAGCATACTATACGGCGCAAAAGGCGTATAAGTAGAAGAAAGTAAGAAAGAGTACACGGGGGATGCCTTGGCTCTCAGAGGCGATGAAGGACGTGATAAGCTGCGATAAGCTTCGGGTATTTGCAAATAGGACTTAATCCGAA
Source organism: Pedobacter sp. Leaf132 (assembly GCF_920984695.1). Classification (NCBI taxonomy): domain Bacteria; kingdom Pseudomonadati; phylum Bacteroidota; class Sphingobacteriia; order Sphingobacteriales; family Sphingobacteriaceae; genus Pedobacter; species Pedobacter sp. Leaf132. The sequence goes on from NZ_CAKLBO010000018.1 coordinate 2,438, forward strand.
GATTTCCGAATGGGGCAACCCGGCTGGTTGAAGACCAGTCACATATAATGAGCAAACCTGCCGAACTGAAACATCTAAGTAAGCAGAGGAAGAGAAAATAATAATGATTTCCTGAGTAGTGGCGAGCGAAAGGGAAAGAGCCCAAACCTACTTTGTTACGGCAAAGTGGGGGTTGTAGGACTACGATGTGGCATTAACAAACAGAAGTGGAACGGGATGGGAAGCCCGGCGATACATGGTGATAGCCCAGTACACGTATAGAATGTTAGCCTAGTAGTATCCTGAGTACCGCGAGGTCGGAGACGCCTTGTGGGAATCTGCCGGCACCATCCGGTAAGGCTAAATACTCCTGAGAGACCGATAGTGAACCAGTACCGTGAGGGAAAGGTGAAAAGAACCCCGAACAGGGGAGTGAAATAGAACCTGAAACCGTGTACTTACAAGCGGTCGGAGCATACAAGTTGTGTGACGGCGTGCCTTTTGCATAATGAGCCTACGAGTTACTCTTCTCTGGCAAGGTTAAGTGTTTAAGACACGGATCCGAAGCGAAAGCGAGTCTGAATAGGGCGTATAGTCAGAGGAGGTAGACGCGAAACCTTGTGATCTACCCATGGACAGGTTGAAGGTGCGGTAACACGTACTGGAGGACCGAACCGATAAACGTTGAAAAGTTTCCGGATGATCTGTGGGTAGGGGTGAAAGGCTAATCAAACTGGGAAATAGCTCGTACTCCCCGAAATGTTTTTAGGAACAGCGTGGACATTAAGTTTCATAGAGGTAGAGCTACTGATTGGGTGCGGGGGAGTCAAATCCTACCAAATCCAGACAAACTCCGAATGCTATGAAATATGGTCTGCAGTGAGGCGCGGGGTGCTAAGGTCACGCGCCGAGAGGGAAAGAACCCAGACCATCAGCTAAGGTCCCCAAGTGTACGCTAAGTTGAACTAACGAGGTCCGATTGCACAGACAGCTAGGATGTTGGCTTGGAAGCAGCCATTCATTTAAAGAGTGCGTAACAGCTCACTAGTCGAGCGATCGGGCATGGATAATAAACGGGCATTAAGTGTATCACCGAAGCTATGGGATTGAAATATATCGGTAGGGGAGCATTCTATATACAGTGAAGGTATCTGGTAATGGGTGCTGGAGTGTATAGAAAAGCAAATGTAGGCATAAGTAACGATAAGGCGGGCGAGAAACCCGCCCACCGAAAGGATAAGGTTTCCTGATCAACGCTAATCGGATCAGGGTTAGTCGGGACCTAAGGAGAACCCGAAGGGGATATTCGATGGACAACTGGTTAATATTCCAGTACTTTTTATAACTGCGATGTGGGGACGGAGTAGTGACACTGCCGCGAACTGACGGAATAGTTCGTTAAAGGTTGTAGGTATTGGGACGGTAGGCAAATCCGCCGACCTAGCTGAAAACTAATAGTACCGCGAGTCTTCGGATGAGTGGATAGAGCAGGTAAACAGACTTCCAAGAAAAACCGCTAAGCTTCAGGTTATAAAAACCCGTACCGCAAACCGACACAGGTATCCGGGAAGAGGATTCTAAGGTGCTCGAGTGAATCATGGCTAAGGAACTCGGCAAAATGGCCCTGTAACTTCGGGAGAAGGGGCGCTGGCAGTAATGTCAGCCGCAGTGAAAAGGCCCAGGCGACTGTTTAACAAAAACACATGGCTTTGCAAAATCGAAAGATGAAGTATAAGGCCTGACACCTGCCCGGTGCTGGAAGGTTAAGAGGGGATGTCATCCGCAAGGAGAAGCATTGAATCGAAGCCCCAGTAAACGGCGGCCGTAACTATAACGGTCCTAAGGTAGCGAAATTCCTTGTCGGGTAAGTTCCGACCTGCACGAATGGTGTAACGATCTGGGCGCTGTCTCAGCCATGAGCTCGGTGAAATTGTGGTCCCGGTGAAGACGCCGGGTACCCGCAACGGGACGGAAAGACCCCATGCACCTTCACTACAATTTAACATTGACATTGGATACAGGATGTGTAGGATAGGTGGGAGACTATGAAGCGGCGTCGCCAGGCGTCGTGGAGTCAACGTTGAAATACCACCCTTTCTGTATTCGGTGTCTAATCCCGTACAAACGGGAGACATTGTTTGATGGGTAGTTTGACTGGGGTGGTCGCCTCCAAAAAGGTAACGGAGGCTTTCAAAGGTAAGCTCAATACGCTTGGTAACCGTATGAGGAGTGCAATAGCATAAGCTTGCTTGACTGTGAGACCTACAAGTCGATCAGGGTCGAAAGACGGATATAGTGATCCGGTGGTTCTGCATGGAAGGGCCATCGCTCAAAGGATAAAAGGTACGCTGGGGATAACAGGCTGATCTCCCCCAAGAGCTCATATCGACGGGGAGGTTTGGCACCTCGATGTCGGCTCGTCACATCCTGGGGCTGGAGAAGGTCCCAAGGGTTCGGCTGTTCGCCGATTAAAGTGGCACGCGAGCTGGGTTCAGAACGTCGCGAGACAGTTCGGTCCCTATCTGTTGTGGGCGTAGGAATTTTGAGTGGGGCTGACCTTAGTACGAGAGGACCGGGTTGGACTAGCCTCTAGTGAATCTGTTGTTCCGCCAGGGGCATTGCAGAGTAGCTACGCTGGGAATAGATAAGCGCTGAAAGCATCTAAGTGCGAAACTAGCCACGAGATGAGAATTCCATTTAGGACCGTAGAAGATGACTACGTTGATAGGTTATAGATGTAAAGCTGGTGACAGCATAGTCGAGTAATACTAATCATCCGAAGCTTTCAAAAGCAACATACTGTTGTTTGTTCTTCAAAACTTAACTTCTTTCAATAATATGTCATTTAAGTTGTAGGTTATATTTATAGGTAATACGTGAAAACGTATCACTTAAAACGTAAAACTTAACACTTATATTAAAACATTTAGGTGCCTATATCGGTGGTGTCCACCTCTTCCCATTCCGAACAGAGAAGTTAAGCCCACCAGAGCCAATGGTACTGCGGTAACACGTGGGAGAGTAGGTCGGTGCCAAATCTTAAAAGAAGAGCCTTGTAACAATTGTTGCAAGGCTTTCTTTGTTTATAAGCTTTTT
>NZ_CAKLBO010000019.1:0-2656 GCF_920984695.1 Pedobacter sp. Leaf132
TGCATATACCAATAAATTTGACCCCCTTTCGCCAATTTTAAATTGACCCCCAGAGTTGTTGCTTGAAAAAAGCAGAAGTTGTTGTACTAAATGGCATTTTAGAATTGATCTTTCAAGTCCTGTTTAACAACTGTTATTTTACAAAAATACGTTTTCAATCTTAGAGTTTCTCCTCCTCATAGATTCACCAAATAATTCAACTCTCAATGAGTGATGAACGATACGGTCAAGAACCGCATCTGCTATTGTTTTCTCACCAATTATATCATACCATTCCTTCACTGGTATTTGTGATGTAACTATTGTTGAACGCTTCTGGTGCCTATCTTCAATGATGTCCAGTAAAGTAACCCTTGACTGTGGGTCGAAGGGCTGAAGTCCGAAGTCGTCAAGAATAAGAAGATCAACCCTTTCAATCTTTTTGAGTTCTGCCAGGATGGTACCTTTAGCCTTCGCCAACTTTAGCTGCCCCATAAGCTTAGCGGTATTGACATACAGAACTTTGTATCCATTCTGACATGCCTGATATCCAAGGGCGGTGGCCAGATAGCTTTTTCCGGTACCTGTGGAACCGGTTATAAAAAGATCCTTGTGCTCCTTAATGAAATCCAGGGCCGCAAGTCTGTGCACCTGGTTCCTATCGAGGCCTCGCTCAATGGAGTAATCAATATGTTCAAGAGATGCCTTATATCGGAATGCAGCCGCCCTAATTGTCCTGTCCACCGAACGGTTGCGCCTGTCATCCCACTCGCTTGCAACCAGTACCGATATAAACTGATCAGTGGTCAGCGATTCCTTTACAGATGATTCCAGATTGGTCCTAAATGCATCGTACATTCCAAACAGCCTTAGCTGTTTCATTTTCTCTAATGTTTCATTGTTCATTTCTAATTGCTGTTTATTGTTACTGGTAATATTCCTTACCCCTGATGTTTCCATGCTCAGGGATCTCTATTGTCTGTTCTTCTGCAGATAGCTGATCAAGCTGTTTTCGCAGGATCTCCTCAATTATGCGGTAGTTATACTGTCCAAGATTATCTGCCCAACGGCAGGCATTTGTTAGCCGGACCGTTCCAACACGACGTGCAAAGTTCAGTATGCCCGAACAGGATTTATGGGCCTGCTCCGGATGTCCCTTATACTCAAGCACCTTTGATATATAAATGGCAACATCACTATGGATTTCTTCTGCCTGCCGTATAAAGTTCTCAGGGGTCCATTCTGAGATATACCGGTGCTGTGGCGCCAGATGGGTTTCCTGGGTGGTATAATGGTGCTTTGTTCGCACTCTTGAATGAAAAGCTATCATGGTATAGTTGTAATAGACTTTTACAGAGCCGGAAGTGTACAGCAACTTCACCTTTTTGCCAACATAATTATATGGAACACTATAGTAGTGAACATCCTCACCCAGCCGCACATGCCCGTTTCTCATTACGGTAACCATCACCTGCTTATGCACCTCATATCGAACTGGATTAAGCACGGCAAGTGCTTCACGTTCGATTTCCTCAAACTGTTCCCTGCGTGAGTAGTTTCTACCAGAAAAGTGCTTGTTGTTATGGATTTCGAGCAGAGGCGCTATTGCTGCATTGAGCTGCTCCAGGGTTTCAAAACGGCGATTATCAAGTTTGTTGTAGATACTTCTATAAATGAGTTTCACAGCTCCTTCCACGAGTGATTTGTCGCGAGGTTTATAGGCACGTGCGGGAATAACTGTCGTTGCGTAATGCTCCGCAAATGCAGCAAACTCATCGTTCAGTACCGCCTCATACCTGCTTCCTCTTGTAACAGCGGAGCGAAGGTTGTCGGGCACGATCGCCTCTGGTACACCTCCGAAATAGCGAAGTGCATTTTCACAGGCGACGATGAGATCCTCCTTCTTCTGTGAGGCCACAGCCTCAACATAGGTGAGCTGGCTGCAACCAAGTATCGCCACAAATACCTCTACGTCCTGCCTCGTATTATCATTCCCGATAAGAAATAGCTTTTTACCGGCAAAATCGATATATATCTTATCACCAGCCTTATGTTCAATATGCATCACCGATCTGGATAGCTGCAGATAGACCATTATGGCGTTATTAAAGTGTGAACGGCTATATCCGTCAGGGTGTTTCTGCACATATTCTTCGTGGAGAGATTCCCTTGTAACACCCTTTTTCTTCAATCTTTTACAGTAATCAGGCAATAGTGTTTGGAGAATCTGCATCCGGGGTGCACTGGAGATTCTGGCCACAGGTGTGGTGAAAATGACGGCCAGATCGCTATCGCTCTTGGCATTAAACTCTTCATAGCTGATGCCAAGTGCCTGCCAGATGCGAATATACTTTTTAATGGTATTACGTGAAGTGGATACCATTGCATGGATACGCTTGGTCCCGGTTCCCTGATTGTATAGACGGATGATCTGTCTTAGTTTATTCATTTTGATAGGCTTATTGGACATTGTAATCAGCAGTTTTTGTTCGGCTAAAAGCTAAACAAAAACATATTCCTATAAACCATTCAGCACAAACGAATCTGCGATTTCAAGGGGGTCAATTTGGATCGGCGCAAAGGGGTCTTTTTGCTTTGGCGAACCTTATCAAATTAACTCGGCAAAGGGGGGCTTTTTAAAGTGGCGAAGAGGGGTCAATTTGAAGCGGTTTATCCA
>NZ_CAKLBO010000020.1:0-2156 GCF_920984695.1 Pedobacter sp. Leaf132
GTTTGAAAAAACGATGAGGAACAGCAAAAAAGCCGCATAAATTGCATCCAGAGGAATCTAAATAAATGCATCTCAAAAAAAAATATCTGACGAAACAAAATCTCTAGTGTACTATTGCAATTCCATTTTTCTCTTTGGCGTAATTGGGCGAATTCGTCTTACAGCTGAAACAAAAATATACAGTAGGGGAGGAATACTTTCCTTTTGTGAGACACAAACTTCCGATGAACATTTTTCGATATACATATTTTGTTCATATGCCTTGCTTCACATTTGAATATTAGTGATCATATTTACTAGCTATGTGAGGCGGCGGGAAAAATTATCTAATTGATGTATCCATACTTAAGATAGAAGACCATATTAAACAGAATAATGGGATGATATTATTTTTAGCTTTGATTTAAAACTCATGCACTATGAATCACGAATTAATTAGGCAATATTTACGTGCATCCTTTCCTCAGTTTGAGCCTGGATTGATTGAAGTACTTGCCGAAAATGCGACTTTGAAGGAATTTAATGAAGGGGATCTATTAATGAATACCGGGCAATATATGCGTTTTACGATGTTGGTTGTCGATGGATTAGTAAAGCTATACCGTGAAGGCGAGGACGGAAGTGAGTTCTTTATGTACTACATTCATCCTGGAAGTGCTTGTGCGCTTTCTATGATTTGCTCTACAAAGCAACAAACCAGTGAAATCAAGGCAAGTGCAGTAGATAAAACTACTGTCTTGGCAGTTCCTACTACGCTGATGGACGAACTGATGAAAACTTATAAGACGTGGTTCTACTTTGTCTTAGAAACCTATCGATCAAGATTTGAAGAATTACTAGTTGTTATTGACCATATATCTTTTAAAGCGATGGACGAAAGACTAGAATTATACCTTGAAAAGCAAAATCATGATCTCAATACGAGGGTACTAATGCTTACACATAGTCAAATCGCAAATGATCTGAACTCTTCAAGAGAGGTAATTTCCCGTCTTCTAAAGAAAATGGAACAGCAAAAAAAGGTTATCCTTCATCGCAGCTACATCGAATACCTTAAATAATCTGCAGTGTGACTCAAGTCACCATCCTGGCATGTTTTACAACCCATATTTGTACTACACTTTACAATATGGAAATCATTGCTTATTTAGCTTCTGCATTAATCGGTATATCGCTCGGACTTATTGGTGGTGGTGGGTCAATTCTCACAGTCCCCGTGATGGTATATCTTTTTGGCGTTAATCCACTTCTTGCCACATCTTACTCCTTGTTTATTGTGGGAACAACAAGTTTGGCGGGTGCATATCAAAACTTCCTGCATAATCTGGTCAACATCAAAATCGCCCTGTTATTTGGTCTATCTTCAATTACCACTGTATTTGTTATAAGGAAGTTCTTAGTTCCTATCATACCTAAACACTTGTTTTCTATTGGTAGCTTTCAAGTTACTTTAAATATGGTAACTATGGTGCTTTTTGCGCTACTCATGCTAGTTGCTTCCTTCTCCATGATCAAGGATAAAGCAGTCATAGAAACAAAATCTCGTGCATATTCTGGGCATACTTTGAAATTACTTTATTATGGTGTAGGCATTGGTTTTGCTACGGGACTTTTGGGCGCAGGTGGTGGCTTCTTACTTATACCTACTCTTGTGATTCTTTTAGGTTTGCCAATGAAAGAGGCTGTAGGAACATCCTTACTGATTATTGCAATGAATTCTCTGGTAGGTTTTACGGGCGACTTGGGACATTTTGAAATTGAATGGTTCTTTTTATTTACAGTTACTGGTATAGCGCTGGCCGGACTCTTTGTTGGAATATTTTTAAGTAAAAAGTTCGATGGATCAAAATTAAAGAAGGGATTTGGCTGGTTCGTTCTTATTATGGGTGGATTTATCCTAACAAAGGAACTGCTACAGTAAGGCTCAAGGATTTTATTTGTTCAGTGACTGAAGTCACCGTTAGTAGCCTTAAAGTTCCTGAAATTTGTTTCAGTTTACAAGCTAACATTAACTAATTATACGACATATTGGATAAACCGCTTCAAATTGACCCCTCTTCGCCACTTTAAAAAGCCCCCCTTTGCCGAGTTAATTTGATAAGGTTCGCCAAAGCAAAAAGACCCCTTTGCGCCGATCCAAATTGACCCCCTTGAAA
>NZ_CAKLBO010000021.1:0-1460 GCF_920984695.1 Pedobacter sp. Leaf132
GATGGTGGACTACAATTACCATCGACCACACCAGGCATTAAACTTCAAATCTCCTGTAGATTTATTGCAGGAAATTTGAGGACAAAATTATACTTTTGAATGGTCTGAAAAACAGGGGAGCTTACAGGCTTATTATACCATTTACAAATATAGTCATCCATGCATACCTTAATTAGAAAACTTTGTCAGTTCCGAGTTCAACTAGTTTTGGAGAAATTATTTTACCAATTCCATTGAAAAGAATTTTAATACCTAAAAGTTAAGAATAGCCTATCAGCAGATCAAAAATAATTACAAATACAACTACATGTAAGCAAAATTATATTGGTCAAGATCTTAAAAGAACAGCCAGCATTGACGAATATGTCAAAGACGAGATAAGCCTGCTTCTTTGAGACAAATTATTGCAGTATTCCATCGTTGTTCAAATATAAATATCTGTCAAATTACAGAAAGAAAAACATGAAGATTTTAATCATTCTTTTATTTTGTATAGCAGGATTTGTAAGTCTTGCACAAACTTCCACCGAACTTCTTGGAAAATGAAAACTTGTTAAACCGACAAGGAACGGCATTGTCGATCAACATAAGGACACTTATCATGCTAAACAAAAGAGTGGCAGTAATGTATAGATTAAAATTTTAAATATTCTCATGTGTACAATAACTATAAATCGAAACGAACTGACAACAAACTAGTTGATGATTTGTCGAAGTTTAGCAGTTTATAGCTAACAATTTTTATTTCTAATTGATTCAGCTTTACTCTTCCAATATTAGGTTACAACTTGACTAAAAGTTTAGCTGCTAAAGGGCTTCCATCATTATTTGGTGACGCTTATCGGTTTTAATACCTCGAGTAAGCGTTTTGCAATGACAGCATTACCCTTATCAGATGGGTGTAGTCCGTCATAGGTCATCCCTTCTGCTTCGCTTGGATAAGGATAATCATCTGTTTTCGGATCAAAAGGTTTACCCATAGCGTCTTTAAAATGGTAATTCTTATACTTATCTTTTCCTGGAATTTTCAATCTTTCAAACTTTATTAGTTTTTTTGCTTGTAATGAGGGATCATTGAATAAATCGATAACTTTTAGGTCTTCAATCCTTCCAATGTCCTTTATAGCAATAGCAAACTGTTCAAGAGATTGTCCTGCCTTAGTTTTATACGACCCATACGCCATATTGCTCGGATTTGAAATTTGATAAAAATCAGCACGTTGCATTGGCGTCATGAGAATAATTTTCGAGGACGGACTAATTGCCTTGATTTTGTCGATTATGATTCTATAAGAACCGTATATAGAAATATTCCCCTTTGCCAAAACATAATCTTTGGAATTGCAATAGTACACTAGAGATTTTGTTTCGTCAGATATTTTTTTTTGAGATGCATTTATTTAGATTCCTCTGGATGCAATTTATGCGGCTTTTTTGCTGTTCCTCATCGTTTTTTCAAA
>NZ_CAKLBO010000022.1:0-1447 GCF_920984695.1 Pedobacter sp. Leaf132
AAGCCTACCGTGTACCCACATCTTTTTGGATTTCGAATCCTAAATAGATATTATAGAATTTTTGGAGACCGAGTATTAGGGTTGTTGCACCAGGCTTCCTCTGTGATGAATAACCTTTCCAACCACCTAACCTTGCTATTACCCATGTTGCCCCCCTTAGTTCTGATATTTGTTTGGGATTAGACAGTAATTGTGTTTTCCCCTGTAGCCTGGTATTTACTACAGTTAGGCATTCAAGTTCTGTATCGCTGAATGCAATGCTACTGGATATCGGTGGTTCTCCTTCCTCCATGCCGTAGGCAATATGCATCTGAAACAGTTTCAATATCGTGTCCATGATCAACAAGGTCAGTTTTCGTATAGCCCATCCCTGTTCCAGCTCACTGCTTTCTATATCATAGCATTCCTTTTTCAGCACCCTGAAGAATTCCTCTATCATCCACCGGCAGGTATACCATTCAATCACCTGACGGGCATCCTCTACTGTATTTACCGGCAATGTGGTTGTTAGCCTCCAATGAATTGGGTCTGCAATATTTTCGGTTACCTCCCTGGCTTCTATTACAAATACATCAGCAGAGATCTCGGGTACATCTTTGGGTCTACGGTCTGGACGTTTAAACTGAACTTTTTTATAGCGAATCTCTATTTGTGCCTCCCTTGTGGCGGTCTTTTTATGACTATCCCTATCTACTAGGATGGTATAGGTTCCCCTGCAGGGTTCCTGAGCTACTGTAGCTAATAGTCTTCCTTCAGAAGTCAATATTCGGTCGTACTGGCTGCGTACAATCAGAAATGAGTTGTCAGCCAGCGCACCAGTAGTAAACTGTTCGAAGATATCGCCTTCCCGGTCCTGTATGATAATAACAGATGCTGCATCCTTTAGATAATTGCCAGCTCGCTGGTTTCCCCTGAGCCATTTTGCAGATTCCTTGTCTTGGACGGACATCTTGCTGCGTTCATAACCCGTTACAAGCTTGATGCCAGTACGGTTAAAGAGATCAATGCCTGCATAACCGTAAGGAAAACAGGTATAGGCATCTACAACAAGGCAGGGGTGTACCTTAAAGCCAATGCCTTTTTTGACTGCATCAATTGGTCCTACACCGCTGGATGCTCTCAGTCGGTTGCTGTGGTTAGCTAGATTTATCTCTGAGGTATCCTGAATACATAAAACGACTTTGTCCTTGACAGCTTTTCCACAGCGAAAGCCCATATCTGAGGAAAGTAACTCCTCCTTTACCTTTGAACTATTTAAAAACCTGTAAAACGCTTTTTGCTCGGCTCGGCAGCTTGCTAGCGACTGAATACTTGTGGAGGGATCCTGACGTAATTTATTTAATAGGCTTTCTCCTCGTCTAGATAACCTAAGGTCGTTAAAAAGTTTACTGTAATCTGTTCCAAACATGAAACAAAAATAAAAATAAAGATGTGGGTACACGGTAGG
>NZ_CAKLBO010000023.1:0-1305 GCF_920984695.1 Pedobacter sp. Leaf132
TGGAGTTGCTACATTTGACTGGAGGAATTTAGTCGTCAGATTTAGAAAGAAACTTTTAAATTTGATTATATGAGCAGACGAATGTTTGATGAATCCTTCAGGAAGATGGCAGTAGAGCTTTCTTACACAAAAGGATCTGTAAAAGAGGTAGCTGATGAGTTAGGCGTTAGCCAGACTCTCTTGAGTAAATGGAGACAACGGGAATCAGATTCCAGTCAAGTAGTAGCCGGATTGACTGAAGACCAGAAAATGATAAAAAAGCTGCGAAAAGAGCTAAAAGATGCCCAAATGGAACGCGATATTTTAAAAAAGGCGGTCGGCATCTTTTCCAAGGGAGACGGGAGATATTCGGATTTATAAGAGAGCACCGAAGAATATTTCCAGTTGAAATGATGTGTAGGGTATTTCAGGTTAGCAGCAGTAGTTTGTATTATTGGCTAAAGCACCCCAAGAGTAAACGTGAGGCTGAAAGCGACTCGTTGCTGGAGGAGATCTGTGAGTTGCACCATGCCAGCAAGAAAGTCTACGGGAGTCCGAGGATTGCTGCCAAGCTCGCTGAGAAAGGCATTCACGCTTCAAGGCCCAGGGTAGCCAGGATAATGCGCAAAGCGGGTATACAGAGTGTTATACGCAAGAAATGGACAAGTACGACGGACTCAGATCATGTGCACCCCGTAGCAGAAAACGTTCTTAACAGAGATTTTTCGGCTTCAAGACCAGGAGAAAAATGGGTCTCGGACCTTACCTATATCCGTACTGGGGCCGGATGGGTTTACCTGACAACGGTTATCGATCTTGCGGATAGAAAGGTGATTGGCTGGGCCCTGAGCGATAATATGGAGGCCAAGAACACAACGGTCAGCGCATTCCAGATGGCAAGGGCCAATAGGAAAATTGGAGATACGCTAATATTCCACTCTGATCGGGGGGTTCAGTATGCCTGTTCAGAGTTTAGGCAGCAGTTGGTGGGATCACCAATAATCCAGAGTATGAGCCGAAAGGGAAACTGTTGGGATAATGCAGTTGCAGAAAGTTTCTTCAAAACGATGAAGACTGAGATGGTTTATCAAAAAACCTTCAAAACTAAAAAGCAAGCATACCTGGCGATCTTTGAGTATATAGAAGTTTGGTACAATAGGAAAAGAATCCATTCCTCATTAGGTTATTTGACTCCTTTAGAGTTTGAAAAAACGATGAGGAACAGCAAAAAAGCCGCATAAATTGCATCCAGAGGAATCTAAATAAATGCATCTCAAAAAAAAATATCTGACGAAACAAAATCTCTAGTGTACTATTGCAATTCCA
>NZ_CAKLBO010000024.1:0-1213 GCF_920984695.1 Pedobacter sp. Leaf132
TGTAAGCTCCCCTGTTTTTCAGACCATTCAAAAGTATAATTTTGTCCTCAAATTTCCTGCAATAAATCTACAGGAGATTTGAAGTTTAATGCCTGGTGTGGTCGATGGTAATTGTAGTCCACCATCCATTCCTCCACTTTCTCCCTTACATCATCCAGGGAGTGAAATATGTAGGCATTTAATAATTCTCTTCTGATGCTTCCATTCAATCTTTCAATATATGCGTTCTGTGTTGGCTCTCCTGGCTGGATAAAAACTAGTTCAACATTGTTTTCCTTTGCCCATTCATCCAACTTATGCGAGATGAACTCCGGTCCATTATCCATTCTTATTTTTTTGGGGAGCTCCCTATATTGTTTTAGTTCATCCAACGCTCTGATAACCCGCAACGACGGCAGTGAATAATCTATCTCCATAACTAGCATCTCTCTGTTGTAATCATCAGCGATGTTCAACAACCTAAATTTCCTTCCATTCCAAAGCGCATCGCTCATAAAATCCATGGACCATACCTCATTTATAGTTTCTGGTACAGACAAAGGCTTCTTGACTCTTTCTGGCAGCCTCTTTTTTGCCCTGCGGCGGATATTAAGCCTCATTGAGGTATAAATCCTGTAAATCTTTTTATGGTTCCATTTAAGCCCTTTTCGACGCAATCGGTAGTAACACTGCCAGAAGCCTATGGAGACGTGCTTTTCAACAAGAAGTGAAAGCGCATCAACTACTTCACTGTCATCGCGTCGTTTATGCTGATAATAATGTTTGCTTCGGTTTAATCCAACGCATTTACAGGCCTGACGATGGCTGATCCTTTTTACCATTTCATCCACTAAATCCCTTTTCTCGTCAGGCGTTAAAGCTTTTTTTCTACAGCCTCCTTGAAAACTTCATGCACGAGACTGAGATTCGCATACATTTTTTTTAAACGTGCATTTTCTTCTTCCAACGCCTTTAATTTCGATAGTTCTTTGACTTCCATTCCCCCATACCTTTGACGCCATTTGTAAAAGGCTGCAGTGCTTATTCCTAACTCTCTGCAGAGATCATGCACGTTTTTGCCGTTCTCATGTTCCTTGATTGCTTTTACAATCTGGGATTCCGTAAACTTGATTCTTTTCATATTGCCAATTAAAATTAATAGTTTTTCTAATAGCCTCGCTGCGCTCGGTCTAGAATTCTACTTTTAAATGGTCTGAATTTTGGGAAGTGCACA
>NZ_CAKLBO010000025.1:0-782 GCF_920984695.1 Pedobacter sp. Leaf132
TTGCTCTTCTTTTTTAACTTCTTCCAATATGTCAAAGAACTTTATTAAGGTATAAGGCTGAGGGTATAAAGGTGTAGGGTTTAATGGCCCCAACCTAAGCCTATAGCTTATTCCTTATTAGTAAAAAACTGCGGACTCGAACCGTTTCTATGTGCCCCAATGGCGTTTCTTCTTTTTCTTTCAATCTGTCAATGTTGTTTACCTATCCAGGTAATTGTTTTTCTGTTTTGAAGTGTTCAGCCAAAAGCTTTCAACTTTTTACTTTCAACTTTTCACTTCTTTCGGTGGAGAATAACGGAGTCGAACCGTTGACCTCCTGCGTGCAAGGCAGGCGCTCTAGCCAGCTGAGCTAATCCCCCAAAGGATTTGATTTTGTAGTCCCGTCCAGATTTGAACTGGAGACCCCTACATTATCAGTGTAGTGCTCTAACCAGGCTGAGCTACGGGACTTTCTGTTAGGCTGCTATTGTTGCGGGTTAGTATATTACCGCTACCGCTTCCTTTGCTTACCTAGCTGTCAGTGCCGATGTCTTGTTGGTTATTGGGACAACCGTCATTTCTTCTGGGTGTTTCTTTTTAGTTTTTTTGTTATCCGGTTGGTTTGTTATGTAGTCTTACGCCTTATCAACGTATAACTTATAACTTAAAACCTATAACTTTTTAGAGTATCATGTTGCGCAGCGAGTAGTCAACTCTGCTCCAGAAAGGAGGTATTCCAGCCGCACCTTCCGGTACGGCTACCTTGTTACGACTTAGCCCCAGTTATCGGTTTTACCCTAGGA
>NZ_CAKLBO010000026.1:0-533 GCF_920984695.1 Pedobacter sp. Leaf132
ATGTAGGGGTCTCCAGTTCAAATCTGGACGGGACTACAAAATCAAATCCTTTGGGGGATTAGCTCAGCTGGCTAGAGCGCCTGCCTTGCACGCAGGAGGTCAACGGTTCGACTCCGTTATTCTCCACAGAGAGTTTTAGCGATTGGCGCTAGAGCGCCTGCCTTGCACGCAGGAGGTCAACGGTTCGACTCCGTTATTCTCCACTATTTAAGGTTGAGGGTTAAAAGGTAGAAGGCTTAAGGTAAACCTATAGCCTATACAAACCGCACAACAAAGCAGAAAGCTTTTAAAAAACTAATAAAGCCTTACCTGGATAGGTAGACAACATTGACATAAAGATTAAGAAAAAGAAGAAATTGCCGATGGGGCAAAGTATTTAAAGATACTGAATGGTTCGACTCCATGATTTTTACTAATAAGGAATAAGCTATAGGCTTAGGTTGGGGCCATTAAACCCTACACCTTTATACCCTCAGCCTTATACCTTAATAAAGTTCTTTGACATATTGGAAGAAGTTAAAAAAGAAGAGCAA